>NZ_MDZC01000065.1 GCF_001816165.1 Hymenobacter glacialis | reverse complement strand
GGGCCACACGCAGCATGGCCCGCAGGTACTCATTCTTCGTGTATTTGCTTTTCGCCTTGATTTTCTGCGTTTTGGGGTCCACCACCGCTTCGGTTTTTTCGATGAGTTCCACGGCGATGGGCAGGGCCAGCTCGCCGGCCTGGTAGAGTAGGCTGACGAAATTGAGGCCCTTGACGAAGCGGCCCTTGCTATGGTCCCAGTGGGTGCAAATCAACGCACTCGGGTCCGTGTGGGCCTTTTCCAGGATGGAATCATCCACGAGTAGCACCGCAAAGTCGTCGCTCTGGCCCTGGGTGGCCGCGGCCTGGGCCATCAAGCTGGGGGCCGATGCCTGGTTTCTGGAACCGGTGCTGCGGTTCTTTGGGCGGCGCAAGTGGCTGTGGGGCCTGCTGCCGCTGCAGGTGCTGTACGCGCCGTATGCGCTGGCGGTGGGCGCGGCGGGCTGGCGCGGCGGGTATCAGTGGAAGGGGAGGGCGGTGCGGTAGCTGGGCCGCCCGGCGGGCGCCGGGTGCACGGGTTGTCCGGGCAGTTCTCCATTATCACTTTTAACGGCCGCGGTGATGGGCGCTACCCGTCTTGCGCCGTCCAATCAACAACGTAATTCCATCCTGGCTTACATTTGCCCAACTACCACCTGGCGTACTTTCTCCGTGACTGACCCCGAATTCGACCTGCTCGACGAACTGTACTTCGTCACCCCCTTCCGCACGCTGCTTCAGAAGACGGGCGTGCCGGCTGCTGAGCTGGAAAACCAGTTGCGCAGCCTCCTGGAACAGGGCCTCATCCGCAGCTACTGGCCCGACCCCGACACCGAGCTGGCCTACGAAACCACCTCCTTTGGGGCCATTGCCCGCGACGCCTCCTACCTGGCCTCCAAAGACGGCCTGTTGAAGCACAACACCCGCTAGTAGTGGCCATAGCAGCTCCTACTACTGCCCCGGCTCCCCGGCCCACCGCGCAGGCAGTGGCCCGGCCGCCGGGCTACTACGTGCGCCAGCGCCTGTGGCAAAACCGGCCCGCTGTGGCCGGCCTGGCTTTTATTGCCCTGTGCACGCTGGTGGCCCTGCTGGGGTACTGGGTGCTGCCCGACAACTCGCCCAACGCCAACCACGGCTTCGTGCAGATTCAGAAGGAGCGGCCCGGCCTGCGCGTGCAGCTGCTGCGGCAGCCCCTGCCCGACTCGGCCCGCGATACCCAGGCCGCCGATAACATCTTCGCCACTTGGCTGCACGGCCGCGAGCCTGACGTGCTGGAAACCCCCATCGGCGGCTACCAGTTTTCGGGCGACTCCATCATCCTCGAGCCGCTCAGTGCGCATTCGGCCGATGCCGGGCGCCGCCGCCGGCTGGCCCTGGCCGACGTGGTGGGCCGCCCCGGCTCCCGCACCGAGCTGCAGCAAGCCGTGCGGCAAAACCACCTGAGCACCCGCACCTACTGGCTGGGCACCGACAAAGCCGGGCGCGACGAGTTGAGCCGGCTGCTGCTGGGCACGCGCATCTCGCTGGGCATTGGGCTGGTGGCGGTGCTCATCTCGGTGGTGCTGGGCATGGCCGTGGGCGCCGTGGCCGGCTACTTCGGCGGCTGGGTCGATTCGCTTTTATTAGGGGTGATGACCGTGGTGTGGAGCATTCCGGGCATCATGCTGGTCATCGCCATTTCGCTGGCCCTGGACAGCAAAGGCGTGTGGGTAAGCTTTGTGGCCGTGGGCCTCACCATGTGGGTGGACGTGGCCCGCGTGGTGCGCGGCCAAATGCTGAGTTTGCGCTCGGCCACCTTTGTGGAGGCGGGCCGGGTGCTGGGCCTGCCCACGGCGCGCCTCATTGCCCGGCACCTGCTGCCCAACATGCGTGGCCCGCTCATTGTGTTGGCCACCAGTAACTTCGCGGCGGCTATTCTGCTCGAAGCCGGCCTGAGCTTTTTGGGCCTGGGCGTGCAGCCCCCCGCACCCAGCTGGGGCCTCATGGTGAAGGAAGGCTACGACCTGCTGGGCACCGAGGCCGGGCTGTGGCTCACGCTGCTGCCGGGCGCGGCTATTTCCCTGCTCGTGCTCAGCTTCAATCTCCTTGGCAACGGCCTCCGGGATGCCTACGACCCCAAAACGCCCGTGGCGGTTTAATCGCAGCTCGGCTGTGCCCGTTCTCTTCGCGTTGCTTATCTTGCCTCATGGCTTCTGCTCAAATTTCATCTGCTGAACCCCTGACTGAGTCTTCAGCGAGCCTGATTGCGGCCCATAATGAGCAAGTAAAACAGCTCCGACGGCAGCTGTTGCTCAAGCAGTTTGAGCTGGATACGGTGCTGGGCGTGGCGCACGACATGACGGCCCGCGACCACACCATCGACGAGCTTTACCACATGCTGCGCCTCACCCTGCAGGGCCAGCGCAACGTGGTGCAGCTGGTGATGTTTGCCCTGGAAGACGGCGAATTTCGCGCCCGGGTGGCGTTGGGCTGCGACCTGGCCTACGCCGAAAAGCTCGTACTTTCCGACCACCTCCTCGGGGGCGGCGTCACCGAACCCCAGGCAGTAGAGGACCTGCGCCTCGGGCCCGACTGGGACCGGTACGAGCTGGTGATTCCCATTTTGCGGCAGGAGCAGGTAGCCGCATATGTGTTCGTAGGCGGGCTGCGCAGCGATTTCGACCGGCAGCAGCTCATTCCTTTCCTGGCCTCGCTGGCCAACACCCTGATTGGGGCCGTGGAAAACCGCCGCTTGCAAACCCAGCGCGTGGCCGATGCGGCCGTGCGCAAGGAAATTGAAATTGCGCAGGAGGTGCAGGCCATGCTGTTCCCGCGCAACTTGCCCAACGACAGCCACCTGGCTATTGAGCGCACCTACGTGCCCCACACCGAAATTGGCGGCGACTATTACGACGTGGTGGAGGTGGATGCCCACCGCCTGCTGCTGTGCGTGGCCGACGTGAGCGGCAAAGGCGTGCCGGCTTCGTTGCTGATGTCCAACTTCCAGGCCGGTCTGCGTACGCTGCTGCGTCAGGGCGTGGAGATGGCCACCATCGTGCCCGAGCTCAACCACTTGCTGTTCCGCAACTCCGGCGGCGAGAAATTCATCACGGCCTTCCTGGGCATCTATGACCGGCGCACCCGCACCCTGCAGTACGTGAACGCCGGCCACAACGACCCGCTGCTCATCACCGACGATGGCGCGGTGCAGGCCCTCAAGCACGGCACCGTGATGCTCGGCATCATGGAAGAATTGCCCATGCTGCGCGTGGGCGAGGTGCAGATTTCTCCCCGTTCGCTGCTGCTGCTCTACACCGACGGCCTTACCGAGGTTTTTGATGAGGAAAGCAACGAGTTCGGCGAAGAAGGTGTGCTCGCGGTGCTGCAGCGCAACCGCTACCTACCGCTCCCCCGGCTGCACCAGGAACTGATGCGCACCATCGACGCCTTTAGCGTCGACAACTCGCAGTTTGCCGACGACGTGACCATTCTAAGCTGCCGGTTTAAGTAGGCGGCGCAAAAGTAACCGTAGCAAAAAAGGCGGTCATGCTGAGCGGAGTCGAAGCATCTCTACCGCAGTAGTAAAATTGATTAGCTGCGCGGTAGAGATGCTTCGACTCCGCTCAGCATGACGTTCTTTTGCTTACTGCTTACTGCTTACTGCTTACTGCTTACTGCTCACTGCCTTCCGTCAGCCACGATTCGGCGCGAATGAGCAGGGCCAGGCACACGAAAAATACGGGGCCGATTTTATCCACTTCCACTAATTCGTTGAGGGTGAGGTGGAAAACGATAACCACGAAGGATAGCGCGGCGGCCAGCACTACGCGCCGCACGTCGGGCTGGTGGCGGGAGCGGTGGTAGAGGCGTTCGGCTTGCAGTAAGGCCGTGACTACCAGCGTCGCGAACAGCAGAAACCCCGGAATGCCCTGCTCCGCGAGTTGCAGCAGAAAGTAATTATGGGTGGTTGATTTCTCCTGGTTGTCGCTCACGTACGTCCGGAAGCTTTTCAGGGTGTAGCGCTTGTATTCGGGGTAGAAAGTGGCCGCGCCGCTGCCCACCAGGGGCTTATCGGCTATCATGCGGGTGGCGGCTACCCAGCGGTACACCCGCTCCATGCCCGACACGTCCTGCATCTTATAGGTAGCCTCCAGGTGCTTCTCAAAGTTGTGGCCATTGAATACGGTGCGCTCGTAGTTGGGCGCGAATTCCATGTAGTTATCGCCGCTTGTGATGTAGGCCACCCCCGCGCCGGTGCTCACGGCCACGGCCACCAATAGCGCTTTGGTAAGCCGCAGCCGCATGGTTACGTAAAAAAAGCCCGCGATTGGCAGCGACACGATAGAGGCCCGCGTGTAGGACGTGAGCAGCCCGAACACCAGCAGGCCCAGCGCCACTTGCCACGCCAGTCGCCCGCTCGTTTTGCGCGTGGCTTGCAGGCCAAACCACGCAAACGGAATGAGCAGCGCCAGCATGGTGGCATAAATGACGTGGTTGCGGAAAAAGGGGTGGAGCGCCCAGTTAATCTCCTCAAAGCTAAAGCCCTTGGTGGCGTGGCGGCTGGCCACGTACAGTACGCTCAGGCACGCGCCCGCCGCGTAAAAAGCCGCGAAGCGCCAGGTGTGCTCCGGGCGCCGCACAATAACCAGCGTGCCGAGTAGAAACGGAACGATGAACCACGCCTTGGCCAGCAGGTACTTCACCGATTTGACTTTATCGACGGAAAAAGCCGTGTCCACGGCCGTCCACAGCAGCATCAGCCCCAGCACCACCACCAGCGGGTGCAGCCAGTCGCGCCGGGCCAGGCGCACCGTACCCAGCAGCAGCGCCAGGCCCACGCAGGCCGTGAGGGCCAGCATCATGGGCTCGGAGGGCACGTCCATGCTCAGCCCCCCAAACAGACTGATTTCCTCGCTGAAAGGCAGCAGAAAAAACAACCCGTAGTACAGCCAGCGCCATTCGGTGAGGGCCACCAACCCACCCACGGCCAGAATGCTTGGCAGGAGCAGCGCCGGCTGCTGCCGCAGCAGCGCCGCTGCGCCGCCCACCAGCAGCAGCCCCACAAACCCCATAAAGAGGAGCTGGGGACCGTCGAATGACTGCCGCAGCCGGTGCAGGAGCTGGGCTACGGGCGGGCTCACACCGGCTGGCCCACGCGGGCCCGGTTGTGGCGGTACAGCTCCAGCAGCGCGACGACGACCACCGACAGCGCAAACGTGACCAACATCGAGCCCAGCACCAGTAGCGTGCGCACCGGCTTAAACTTGCGGGTAGCCGGATAGGCTTTCTGCACCAGATACAGGCTGGAAATTCGGCCCTTGATGCTGAGCTCGGCCGTCTCGAACGCCGAGCGGGCCGCGATGAGGCGGGTGCCCAGGTCCGAAACCCGGTTGCTGAACATGGATACTGAGTCGAAGCCCTGCACGTAGCTTTCCACGTTGATGAGATTGCCGCCATCGGCCTGGGTCAGGCCGCGCAGGGCCCGGCGGTAGCCGGCCACGTCGCCGCCGCTGGTTTCGGCCCGGCGCAGGGCGGCTTCGGTCTCAATGACCTGCTTGGCCATGTAGCGGCCCTGCATTTCGAAGCCGTAGATGCCGTAGCGGCGCCGGGCGCCCACCAGCTCGCGGCGGCTGCGCTCAAAGCTGGTGGCCAGGTACTCGTAGCGCTGGCGGTAGAGGTCGAGCACGGTGCGGCGGTTTTCCAGCGTCAGTTGCTGGTTCACCGAGTCGATGACCTGCACCATGGCGTTGGCCACGGCCGCGGCCAGGTTCTTGTCCTCATCGGCAAAGCTGAGCTCAATGGCGTCGCGCTCGTTGTGCACGATGCTGAAATTGCTGCCGAACTCGCTCAGCACGAAGTTGTCGGTGGCATCGTCGCCGGGAGCGCCGGCTTCGTAGTGCTTGTAGAGGTCGAATTTTTTGATAATCAGCTCCGCTACCGGCTGCGACTCGGCAATGGTGATGACGCGGTCCAGGTCTTCGGCGCGGCTGCCCAGCTCGAGCTTGCCACGGGCCAGGGCGTTGTCTTCCAGCAGGCGGTCGGGGTCGGCGGTCTGGGGGTTGGTGGGGATAAACACGGCGGTAGAGCGGTACACGTTGGGCAGCAGCAGGGCCACCACCACGCTTACCAGGGCTGCCAGGGCCACGGCCCCGCCCACAAAGTATTTCCAGCGGTTGATAATGGGCCCCAGGCCGACCAGCGAGAACGAAGGTGCAGAAGACATAAAGTAAGAAGGACTGCTGGTGCCGCGCTCGTATTGAATTGGCAGGAAAGCGAGAGGGCGGCGAGCAAAGATAGCCGGAAAATGGCCCGGCCCGGCCCCGTGCGCGCCTGCCCCAACGCGGTGCGTAGCTTTGCGATTCCAGCGCCCCGCGCTGTTTTTTTTATTCTCGCATCAATTCCCCCGGTTCGCATCAAACGGTTTTTTGGCAATATCAGCTTCGTCGTACTGCTCAACCTGCTGGTGAAACCCGGCTGGGTGGTGGTCGAAAACCTGGTGCAGGACCGGCTCGGGCACGCCACGTTTGGCCTGCTCACGGCCCTGTCGGCGCTCACGCTGGTGGTGGCCGCGCTCTCCGACCTGGGCCTCACGCCCTACTCGGTGAAGCGCGTGGCCGCCGAGCCCACGTTCATGGCCGAGACGTTTCCCACGCTGCTGCCCCTGCGCGGCGTACTCAACGCCGTGGCGCTGGCCGCCATGCTGGGCGTGGGGTGGGCGCTGGGCTACCGCGGCTCCGAGCTGCTGCTGCTCGGGGCCATTGGCACGGCGCTGCTGCTGGCGCAGTACGGGCAGTTTTTGCGCGGCACGCTACAGGCCCACCAGCAATTCAACACCGACGCCGTGCTCTCCGTGGTGGAGAAGTTGCTGTTGCTGGGGGCCGTGCTGGTGCTCCTGCCGGTGGGGCTCACGCTGCCCCGCTACGTGGGCGCCCGGCTGGCGGCGGCGGCCTTTTCCACGGCGGTGCTCTACGGGCTGATGACGCGCCTCTTTGGCCGGATAAAATACCGCTGGAAAGCCCCCGTGGCCCGCACGGCGCTGCGCGCCAGCCTGCCCTTCGCCCTGATGACGCTGCTCTACGGCGTAAACGAGCGCATCGACATGGTGATGCTCGAGCGCCTGGCCTCGCCCACCGAGGCCGGCTACTACGCCGGGGCCTACCGCTGGGTCGATGCCGTGATGATGTACGCCTGGACGGTGCTGCCGCTGTTTTTTGCCAAGTTTGCCAGTGTGCCGGGCGATGCTGTGGCCCAGCGTGAGCTGCTGCGCTTTGGGCAGCGCATTCTCACGCTGCCGCTGCTGTTTGTGGTGGCGTTCGTGCTGTTTCGGGGCGAGGTGCTGTTCTGGCAGTTCAGCCACAGCACCCCCGCCGAAGTGGCCCGCATGACGTGGTGCCTGAAAATTCTGTTTGTCAACGTGCTGGTGCACGCCTTCTTTGCCATCTACAGCACGCTGCTCACCAGCACCACCCACGAGCGCCCCGTGAGCTGGCTGGTGGCCGGCAGCACCCTCCTTAACATTGGCCTGAACCTGTTTTTGCTGCCCAAATACGGAGCTGTGGCCGCGTCGCTGAATACGCTGCTATGCGCCGTGGGCGTGTCCGTGGGCTACCTGGTGCTGGTAGCGCGCCGCACTGGCGTGAGTGTCCCGTTCCGGCTGCTGGGCCGGCTGCTGTTGGCCTTCGGGCTGCTGTGCGGTACGTGGTACGTGCTGCAGTACGGCCTGAGTAAATCCCTGGGTTGGTGGCTGGAAGCCGGTATTATGGGCGTGGTCTTCGTTGTAATAGTACTGGGTACGGGGCTGGTGCGACGCAGTGAAATTGCCCAGGTGCTACCTGGGAAAGGGAACGCTGGCACCTAAAAAGAACGGCAGGCTCAGCATGCCGTTCGGATTATTTCAATTTTTGCACTTTCGTCCATGCACGTCGCCGTCAATACCCGTTTTTTGCTGCCTGGCGGCCACCTCGAGGGCATTGGCCGCTTCACTTACGAGACGCTGAGCCGCCTGGTGGCCCGGCATCCGGAGGTCACGTTTCACTTTTTATTTGACCGGGCCTACGATGCGCGCTATTTGTTTGGGCCCAACGTGGTGCCGCACGTGCTGCATCCGCCGGCGCGGCATCCGCTGCTGTTCGTGGCGTGGTTTGAGGGCGCGGTAGCGCGCTGGCTGGCCCGGCACCGGCCCGCGGCGTTCCTCAGCCCCGACGGCTTTACCACGCTGCGCACCACTGTGCCCCGCGTAACGGTGTTGCACGACCTGGCATTCGAACATTTTCCCCTTGATGTGGGCCTGCTGCAACGGAAATACTACCACTTCTTCATGCCCCGTTTCGCCCGCGCTTCCGAGCAGCTGGTGGCCGTGTCGGAAGCCACCAAGGCCGACATCGTGCAGACCTACGGCATTTTGCCGGCCAAAATCAGCGTGGCGTACAACGCGCCGGCCGCCCTGTTCCGGCCCCAGCCCGAAGCGGCCCAGCGGGAAACCCGGCGGCGGTTTAGCCATGGCCAGTCGTATTTCCTGTTTGTGGGAGCCTTGCAGCCGCGCAAAAACCTGGGCAACCTGCTGCGGGCTTTTGATGCGTTTAAGACGGCTGGCGGCCCTGCGGCGGCCAGTGCCCAGCTGCTCATTGTGGGCCGCAAAGCCTGGAAAGCGGGCCCCATCCTCGACGCCTACCAGCGCATGCGCCACCAGACGGCCGTGCACTTTACCGGCCGCGTAGCCGATGCCGAGCTGGCGGACCTCTACGCCGCCGCCCGCGCCACCGTGTACGTTCCTTACTTCGAAGGCTTTGGCATTCCCATCGTAGAAGCTCAGGCCAGCGGCTGCCCGGTGCTCACGGCCAACGTTAGTTCCATGCCCGAAGTAGCCGGTGAGGGCGCCGCCCTGTTCGTAGACCCGCACACCCCCGATAGCATTGCCGCCGGCCTCGCCCGCCTCTGGCACGAAGAAGACCTGCGCCAGCAGCTGGTGGTGCGGGGCCACGAAAACCTTGCTCGGTTTTCCTGGGAGCGCAGCGCGGCCGTGCTATGGCAAGCCGTGCTGGCGGCTCAACTCAAGGCGTAATAGTCGCTGGCTGGCGCGCGTCTGCGACGCGTGCCAACTGGCTCCGAGCCTGCGGCTCGCCGTCGAACGACATGCGGCCGAACCGCAGGAGGCGCTACCCCGAGCCGCAGGCTCGAAACCAGTCGGCAGCGCGTCGCATACGTGCGCCAGCCAACGACGCTCAATGTCAGGGCTTAATTCGCCTCGCCTGCCGTTCCACGCCGCGCCAAGCGTTACTTTTGTGCTCATGGCCCGTTTGCACCCGTATAATTTCACCCACGTGCTGCTCCCGCAGCTGGCCTGGCGCCGCCCGGTATCGGTACGCCGCGAGCTGAGCGACCCTTACCTGGCCCGCGAGCTGCTGCACTACGTGTGGGACAAGGCCGCCGAGAACCTGCCCGCCGCCGAGAAGGTAGCGCCCAAAGGCCTGCGCCTGAGCTGGCACGAAGTAGCCGGCCGGGTCACAGCCCTGTTTCACCTGCCCGCGCCCCAGGCCACCATGGAGGCGCATTATTCGGCCCTCGTGTATGAAGACGACGACGAGCCCGCCGAAACGGAAGCCGAGGAAACGCGCCCCCGCTATTTCACCCTCGAGGCAGCTCTGGGCCTTGCTTCGGCCGTTGGCACGCCTACCCTGGTAGGGGAGTGGGCCGGCGAAGTGCACCGCCACTTAGGCCGTGGCCCCGCCGGCGGCCACCCCGATACCTCGGCCGCTTTTCTGGAGGTGCTGGCAATGGTGCTGGGCCCCCTCCCCCCCGAAGAAGAGGAAGCGCCCTTTATGCGCCTGGTGCGTTCCTGATGCGGCTGGGGTCCCGGTTCGATGCGGCGCTGCTCACGCGTCCGCCCCGGCTGCTGCACACCCTGCTGCCCGGCTGCGAATGGACGGGCGCGCCCACCAGCCCCACCGGTGCCCCCGTGGTGTACCTCACCTTCGACGACGGCCCCATTCCGGAAGAAACCCCCTGGGTGCTGGAGCAATTGGCTGCTTTCGACGCCAAAGCCACGTTTTTCTGCGTGGGCGACAACCTCGTGCGCTACCCCGAAATAGCCCGGGCTACGTTGGCCGCCGGGCACCGGCTGGGCAACCATACCCAGCACCACCGCAGCGCCTGGGCCAGCTCCCGCACTGCATATGTCCAGGACGTGGCCAGCTGCCAGGTGGAGCTGAAGCGCGCAGGGTTGCCGCCGCAAAATGCTGCCTCCGCCGCCGTTCCGAATCCCCTTTTTCGCCCGCCCCACGGCCGCCTCACCTGGCCCTTGCTGCGGGCGTTGCGGCCGCAGTTTCGAATAGCCATGTGGTCGGTGCTCACCCGCGACTACGACCCCGACCTGAGCCCGGCCGACTGCCTGCACTACGCGCTGGCTGCCATTCGGCCCGGCGACGTGGTGGTATTTCACGACAGCCACAAGGCCAGCCCACGCCTGCGCTATGTGCTGCCCCGGGTACTGGCCGATTTGGCGGAGCAGGGCTATCAATTTGCCACGCTGTGAGTACGCGCTGGTTGGTGGTTCTGCTGGGGTTTTTGGCGCTGTGGCTGCTGGGCATGGCGTATGCAGCTTGGTGCTTTGCCACTCGCAAGGGCGCTAAGCCGGCCTGCCAGCTGCCAGCGCCGCTGCCCCGCGTGAGTATCCTGATTGCCGCCCGCGACGAAGAAGCCGCCCTGCCGCGCTGCCTGGCCAGCCTGCGGGCGTTGCAGTACCCGGCGGAGCTCCTGGAAATTCTGGTGGGCGACGACGCGAGCACTGACCAAACGGCGGCGGTGGCGGCGGCCGCCATGCGCGGCTATGCGGGGCAGTTCCGGGTAGTTTCCATTGTTGATAATGTGGGGAGTGCACGGGGCAAGGCCAACGTGCTGGCCCATCTGGCCCGGGCCGCTACTACAGACTATTTCTTCATAACCGACGCCGACATCAGCGTGCCGCCGACGTGGATAACGGCGCTGCTGGCGCACGCAGGACCCGGCGTGGGCACGGTCACGGGCATCACGGCGGTGCGCGGGCCGTGGCTTTTTCACCAGTTGCAGGACATCGACTGGCTGCTGTCGCTGAGCCTGGTGCAGGTGGTGAGCGACCTGGGCCGCCCCGTGACGGCCATGGGCAACAACATGCTCGTGACCCGCGCCGCCTACCAGGCCACCGGCGGCTACGAGGCGCTGCCCTTCTCCGTGACCGAAGATTTCGCCCTCTTCAAAGCCGTGCTTGCGGCAGGGTTTGGTTTTCAACAAGTGTTTGAAGCCGCCGTGCGGGCCGACTCACTGCCCACGCTAACCTGGATGGCGCTACTAAAACAGCGCCGCCGCTGGCTGCGCGGCGTAGAGGCGCTGCCGCTGCGCCTGCGCCTGGAGCTGCTGGTATTCAGCGGGTTTTGGCCGGCGCTGCTGGGGGTGGCGTGGGTAGCGGGGCCAGCGGCGGCGTTGGGCTGCTGGGGAGCCAAGCTGGTGGTGCAAGGCGCCATGGCCCTGGTGGCGCACCGCCGGGCCGGGTTGCGGCTGCCGTGGCATTTGCTGCCGCTGTTTGAATTTTACACCCTTGGGCTGACCATCAGCCTTATTGGCTATCGACTACTGGGGGGCGCAGTGGTTTGGAAGGGGAGGCGTTACGAGTAAATAAGGCGCAAACCAAAAGGGCCGCCGCTACGCGTGTGGTGCGTGGCGGCAGCCCTGGTCAGCATAGCCTGTGATGCCAGGCGCTATTTTGCTGCCACTACCAATTCAATGTCGACAAAATCGGTTGGCGTGTTCGGGCTCATAACTGGCTGGGGGTTGATGGCAATTTTGGCTGGGTTGACGTTGCTCTGCCGGGCCAGAATGGTTTGGGATTTCATCAGATTTGCGCGGCTGAAATCATCACCGGTGCGCAATGGCAATAAACTGAGCAAGGCGGCAGCGCCCGATTTCTGAGTTCCGCTCAACGTGATGTTTCGCAGCTTGGCTTTTCGGCCTTCGTTGAGGGTGAAGGCCAGGTCCGTGGTTCCGTCGGGCTGGGGCGTGGCTTGGGGGCTTACTGAGAAGAACAAGTAGCCGTGGTCCATGTAGCGGGAAGTGATGTCGCCGCCTCTGGGGTCGAAACTCAGGCGCTGGGCTACGGCCGCCGAGTCGTACGCGTCGCCGGTTTTCAGGCCCAGCGCTGCGTTCAGCTCCGTTGTTGACAGGTAGGTATTGCCCTGCCACGTGACCCGGCCGATGCGGCTGGTGGCAGCGCCCGGGGCGGCCGTGACCCCAGCGGCAGCAGCTGGCGCGGCACCTTCTGAGATAGGAGCGCCAGTGCAGGCCGTAGCGGCCCAGGCAAAAGCAACTACGGGCAAAACGAGTAGAAAACGAAGTTTTTGCATAGGTGAGGAGGTGGGTTGAGTGAGCATTTTGATGCGTAGAAAAATTTGCTGGTTGGAAAAAGCGTGGGCCAGGGCAAACGGGGGCTGCTGGGCCGCCAGCTTTATCAGCAGCTCACCGTAGGGCCGGGGGCCGCCCTGAGCGCGTGCTACGGCTTCGTCGGCCAGGTACTCGTGCACGGTTTTGAGCTGCTGGCGGAAATAGGGCAGCAGACCGTTGAACCAGAAGAGCACGCCCAGGGCTTCGGCCAGCAGCAGGTCGAGCGTATGCCTTTGCCGGACGTGCACGCCCTCGTGCAGCAGCAGCAGCTGGCGCTCTTCGGCGCTCAGGGTCTCGTGCAGGGGCGAGAGAAACACGTGCCGGCCAAAGGAAAACGCCGGCAGCCCCGGCGCAGGCAGGTGCACGATGGCGAAGGCGCCCAAATCGGTGCTCGGATGACGCTTCACGAGCTGCGTGAGGCCGCGTAGGTTGCGGGCAACAACTAGCAGTTTGTAAGATGCGCCAAGCCCATAAAGACCTAGCAGGCCGCCAATAAGCAGCGCGGACAGGTCGAAGCCGACTCCGGTGGCAGAAGTGGGCGCGGCCGTTGTCGCTGCCCAGCTCAGTCGCAAGGGCAATGGACTGACGGCCGAGGAATCAGCAACGGAGCCAGCCAGCAAACCAGCCAACCCCGGAAACGCCAGCAGGGGAATAACCACACTTGCAGCCAGCGCCCCCAGCAGGTAGGCGCGGTTGGCGGTGAAGTAGGTGAGCCGGGCCAGCAGCAGGCGGTAGGCCAAGGCAAATACGGCCAGGCAAAAGCTGGCCTCTGCCAGATAGAGCAGAAAGCTACTTAGCATCGCTGTCGGGCTTAGGAGAAGTGTTGTCGGCATCCTGAAGCAGGTCGAGCAGCTGCTGCTTTTCGCGCTGGCTCAGGGTTTCCTCCACCATAAAGGAGACCAGGGCCGTGGGCGAATCATCGAAATACTGCGTGAGCATGCGCTTGAGGCTAGCGGCCCGGTATTCGGTTTTGCTGATGAGCGGGAAGTACTCGTAGGTTTTGCCGTAGGCCCGGAAGCCCACGTAGGCCTTGCGCTCCAGGATGCGTACCACCGACGAGACGGTGTTGTAGGGCGGCTTGGGTTCGTCGGGCAACTGTTCGATAATGTCCTTCACAAACGCTTTCTTTAGCTTCCATAAAGCCTGCATGATGCGCTCTTCGGTTTTGGTTAACTCTTCCATGAGCCAAATGTATAACTGATAATTCAGTTTTAAAACTTATTTGTCAGTTCTGAAACGTAATTATACGTTATTCATTGATTTTGGCCGAAAATTGAGGCTGCACGCGAAAAAATTCGTGTTCGCTCTCCCGCACTTCCGACCTTTGCTCCACCATGCACATCACCGATTCCCACGCCCACCTCTATTCCGAACAGTTCAAGCCCGACCGCCTCGATGCCCTGCGCCGCGCCCAGGACGCCGGTGTGCGCACCATTGTGATGCCCAACGTGGACCACTCCAGCATCGACGCCATGCTGGAACTGGAAGCTCAGGCCCCGCAAACCTGCTTTGCCATGATGGGCCTGCACCCGTGCTCGGTCACGCGCAGCTTCGAACAGGATTTGTATGAGGTGGAAACTTGGCTGGGCCGCCGGCCTTTCGCCGCGGTGGGAGAGTGCGGGCTCGATTTGCATTGGGACAAAACCCTGCTGGGCGAGCAGCAGGAAGCTCTGAAAATTCAGCTGGCGCTGGCCAAGAAGCACCAGCTCCCTATTGTGCTGCACACCCGCGAGGCCTTTGCCGAAACCGTGGCCTTGGTGGAGGCGGCCCAGGACGGTACCCTGCGCGGCGTATTTCACTGCTTCTCGGGCACGCCCGCCGAGGCCGAGCAGGCCATCAAGCTGGGCTTTATGCTAGGAATTGGGGGGGTGGCCACGTTCAAAAACGGCGGGGCCGACAAGGTGCTGCCGGGCATTGGCCTGGAGCACCTGCTGCTGGAAACCGACTGCCCGTATTTGGCGCCCGTGCCGCATCGGGGCAAGCGCAACGAGCCGGCCTACCTGCCCTTTGTGCTGCGCCGCGTAGCCGAACTGCTGGGTAAAGACGCGGAAGAAATAGCCGAAGCGACCACGCGCAACGCCGTCGCCCTGTTCAACTTGTAGTATGGTTGCCCGGCGCTAGGCACCTATGGCAACGCGGTGGCTGAGCTGGTCAAACAGGGTGGTGAGGCGGTCGGCTTGCTGGTTTATCTGGTCGAGGCCTTGGCGGGCCTCTTCGATGAGGCCGCGCTGGTACTGAGTGGCCAGGCTGCGGCCGGTGCTAAGCATTTGCTGCAGGGTTCGGTCTATTTCGCGGACCTCGGGGTGATGGCCGTAGTGGGGCTTCACCACGGTGTCGAGCCACTGGCCCAGGGCGTTTCCCTGCCGCGAGAACATGGCCTCGTCGGCCTCGCGCACGCCGTAGAGCACGGAGCGGAGCCGCGACTTAAACAGCACCTGCTTGATGCGGGCCTGCTGAAAGTCGAGGGCTGATAGTTCCATGCGCTGAGAAGTGAAGGGTAGGGTGTAAGATACAGGAAGGGCAGAGAAATGCTATTCTGGCAGCGCCGCAGTAGCGCCGCTGCCATCCAGCTCTTGCAGGGCAAGGCGGGTTTTTACCAGCTCGGTGGTTTCGTAGGCATACGCCGTGATGCCCGCCGGCTCGCCGTGCTCCTCGAAGCGTTGGTAGGTAAAGTTGAAATAGGCATCGCGCAGGGTGCCAGACCCATCGGGGGAGGCCAGCTGCACCAACACCTCGGTGCCTACGAAGGGTTCGCCGGTGCGGTACACGTCATCGAGCAGCGCCATCACGCTCTGGCTCACCACCTCGGGGAATACTTCGGCCACGGTGCGGCCCACTACGTCCTGGCCGCCCACCAGCTCGCGGAAAAGGGTGTTGGCAAACTCGTAGCGGTGCTCGGCACCCCGCACGATGGTTATCATGGCTGGGGCGTCGGTGAGCAGCGTGTTGAAGGTTTCGCGCTGCTGGCGGGTGAGCTGCGCCTGCCGGTAGGCCTGGTCCGACAGCTCGGCCTGCTCCTCATTGGCCTTGAGCAGTTCCTCCACCATCAGTTTCTGCTCGTGGATGTCGGCGTTGCAGCCCACCCACATTTGTATTTGGCCATCGGGACCCAGGCGGGGCACGCCGCGGGCCAGGTGCCAGCGGTAGCGGCCGTCGTGCCGCCGCATGCGGTACTCCACCTGGTAGGAAGTGCCGTGCTGGCGGGCAGCGTTCCAGCGGGCGGTGGTGGAGGCGATGTCGTCGGGGTGCAGGTCGGCAACCCAACCCTCGCCGAGGGTATCGGCCAAGGTCCGGCCGGTAAATTCAGTCCAGCGGGGGTTGAAGTATTCGGCCCAGCCATCGGGGCGGGTGGTCCACACCATCACCGGCATGCTTTGCAGAACGAAATGGTTGCGTTCGGTTGCCTCGTTAAACTCCCGCTGTACCACCTCGGCACGCTGCATGGCGAGCGTGGCTTCGGTCACGTCCTGGGGCCGCTGCAGAATGTATTGCAGTTCGCCGCGCTCGTCGAGCAGCGGAAAGTGGGTGATTTGCCAGTACCGCTGCTCGGTGCCACCGCCCAGCGCGGTGGGTCGCTCCAGGTCGTAGCGTAGCAGCGGCATGGTGTCGGGCTGCAGGGTGCGCCGCACCTTTTCGTGCGAGGCGTGGAGGGCTTGCTGGCTTTGCGGGTCGGAGGGGTAAGCCTGGAAGATGTTGCGGCCCACGGCCTGCTCGCGCGGCAGCAGCGACACCGCCACGTGGGCGTCGGAGTTGTCGACCACCGTGCCGTCGGGGGCCAGCAGTAGGTAATTGTCGGGCAACAACCGGAAAAGTGCCCGGTAGTCAGGAGAAGCGAGGAGGTCAGCCATGTGGTGCTATGAACCCAGCCGTGAATGGGTAACAAGTGGAGAGACAAACGTGCAAAGCGAACCCACGGACTAGGTTGCGCCAAAGTTAGCGAAGACCAGCGAAAATGAAGCGCCCGTAGGGCACGCCTAATACTTCACATCGAAACGGCCGTCGGCAACGGCCAGGGAATCGGTAGAGTTGTATAGCACGCCGGAAAACGTGCCGCTTACGATGCGCTGCTGGCGGTCGAGCTTGCGAATGAGCAGGCGCACGGGGCGGCGGGCGGTGCTGCGGTAACCCCGGTAGGGAATGAGGTCGAGGGCCTCCATGCTTTCGGCTCTTTGGCCGGGTGGCGTCCGCACGGTATCGGCCCCGAGCAGCCGCAGGCCGCCCAGGGTATCGGAAAGTAAAAACGTGAAGCTGATTTCGCGGTCGTAAAATTCTATGCTGTTGCGTACGCCCGTCATTGCGCCCCGCACCGTGAGTAGCGGCGGCACCGCACTAGCCCTATATATCTGCAGCGTGTTGGGTTGCCAGCTGCTGCCGAGCGGACCCTTCAATTGTTGGCTGCCCAGCACGGTCCACTTTTGCGCACCCAGTACGCAGCCCAGGGTGTTGGCCCCGGTTTCGGTGTAGGCCGGCAGCTGGGCGCGGGCAAACTCCTCGCTGTTGTCGTACTCTTTGCACCCCGTGGTGCAGGCGCTCAGCGACAGCAGGCTGAGGCAGGTGAGAAAATGCCGGAAGCGCATGGTAGGCGTGGGAAGTGCGGAAAGCCGAAAATACACACGAACTGGTCAGGGAACATCGGGCACCGACTGGCAGCCACACCCGGCGGGCCAGCCGCCCCCGAAAAACGCCGGTCTGACCCGCGCGACGGTTCATCCGCTTCATCTGACGCTTCGGTAGCACGGGCTTGAAACTGAGCCGGGCGCGCCAGCACCTTTGGCCCAGAACTCACCCGCTGGTCCTATGAAAACCCTGCTACTCCTGCCGCTGCTTTTGTTGCTACGCCCCGGCTGCCCCGCCGCTGCCCAGGCCCCCGCTACGCCCGCCCCGCCTGCGCTGGCTACTGCTACGCGCCTGACGGGCACCGTACGCGACGGCGTCGGCCAGCCGCTGCCGGGCGTGAACGTCTTCCTCAACACCACTTTCGACGGCGCGAGCACCGACTCGCTGGGGCGCTTCCGCTTCGAGACCCGCCAAACGGGCAGCCTGGTTCTGATGGTGACCCTCATTGGCTACGAGCCGCAGGAACTGCCGGTGCAGCTGGGCCAGGGCGTAATTGCGCTGCCCAACATCAAGCTCAAGGCCAGCCGCGCCGCACTGGGCGACGTGGTGGTGACGGCCGGCGCCTTTGAGGCCAGCGACGAGAAGCGCAGCAGCGTGCTCAAGCCGCTGGACATTCTGACCACGGCCGGCGCCCTGGCCGACGTGGCCGGCGCCCTCAACACCCTGCCCGGCACCACGCGCAACGGCGAGGAGGGCAAGCTGTTTGTGCGCGGCGGGGCAGCCGGCGAAACCAAGCAGTTTATGGACGGGCTGCCGCTGCAAAGCCCCTACGGCGGCACGGTGAGCGGCACGCCCGCCCGGGGCCGGTTTGCGCCCACGCTGTTTAAGGGCACGGTGTTCAGCACCGGGGGCTACTCGGCAGAATATGGGCAGGCGCTGTCGGCGGCCGTGATTCTGAACACCCAGGACCTGGCCCCGGAAACCCAGACGGGCATCACGCTGCTCTCGCTGGGCTCCGTGGGCCTCTCACAGCAACAGCGCTGGGAGCGGGCGTCGGTGGCCGTGGCGGGCGACTACTTCAACATGAAGCCATACTTTGGCGTGGTGCCGCAGCGGGTGCTCACGGCCATGGAGTCGGGCAGCGGCTCGGTGGCGTACCGGCAGCGCACCGGCGAGGCGGGCATATTTAAGGCCTACGGGGCTTTCGGCACGGCCCGTACCGGCGTGCGCACGCCGGCCGTGGACTGGCAAAATGGCCGCCCCGTGGACCTGCAGAACCACAACGCCTACCTGAACACCAGCTTCCGCAGCCCGCTGCGCGGCGGCTGGAGCGTGAACACCGGCCTGGCCGCCACCCGCGACGAACAAACCATTGCCCTGGGCACGCAAGGCCCGGCCGCCGATGTCAGCCACGTCCGCGAGCGGGAGGAGTCGGTGGTGGGCC
Organism: Hymenobacter glacialis; assembly: GCF_001816165.1. Taxonomy (GTDB): domain Bacteria; phylum Bacteroidota; class Bacteroidia; order Cytophagales; family Hymenobacteraceae; genus Hymenobacter; species Hymenobacter glacialis. Next base: position 14,797 of record NZ_MDZC01000065.1, on the reverse strand, counting down.
GCGTGGTGCTTACCAACGACTCGGTGGGCACGTACTGGAACCTGAAAATGGGCGCTGATGGCCTGGGCCAGCGCTTTGCCCAGCAGGTCCGGCAGCAGCACGCCGGCCAGGAAACTGACTTGCCGCGCCGGGCTTTCAGTGAGCAGCGGGCTGCGGCTTTTGCCGAAGCCAACATCTCCTTTACCAGCCAGCTGGCCGGGCGGGTGGGGGGACGGGCCGAATACTCGGCCGTGCTGGGGCGCTGGAATGCCGCCCCGCGCCTGGCCCTGGCCTACCAGCTCAGCGAAGCCAGCCAGCTCTCGGCCGCCTACGGGCAGTTTTACCAGACACCGGCCAACTACCTGCTGCTCTCGGCCCACCGCAACAACGCGCTGCGCTTCGAGCGCGCCGACCATTACCTGCTCACGTTCCAGCGCATTCGCGCCGACCGCACCCTGCGCGTGGAAGGCTACTACAAGAACTACGACCACCTCACCCGTTTCGATGCCGCCACCCAATTTCAACATACGGCCTACGCCAGCACCGGCAGCGGCTACGCCCGCGGGCTGGATTTCTTCTGGCGCGACCGCAAAACGGTACGCAACCTGGACTACTGGGTGAGCTACGGCCTGCTGGACACCCGCCGCCAGCAGCGCACCGACCCCGTGCCGGCCGTGCCCACCTTCGCGGCGCGCCACAGCCTCTCGCTGGTGGGCAAGTACTGGCTGGGCAAGCTGCACACGCTGGTGGGCGCCACCTACGCCTACACCAGCCCGCGCCTGAGCTACGACCCCGGCTTCCGGGCCGTGCGCACGCCCAGCTTCCAGGACCTGAGCATGAACCTGAGCTACGTGACCAGCATCAAGCGCAAGCTGACCATAGTGCACGTGTCGTGCTCCAACCTGCTGGGCCGGGCCAACGTGTTTGGCTACCGCTACGGCGCCGCTCCCAGCGACCAGGGCACCTACCAGCGGGTGAGCGTGACGCCCTCGGCTCCGCGCATGCTGTTCGTGGTGCTCATGGTGAGCATCAATAAAGCCCGGCCAGCGGATACGAGCGTGGCACCGGAGTAAGGACGCGGCTAGTCGCCTAGCATAAAACACCCGCCACCAGGGCCCGCAAAGGGGAGGTTTCGACGATTCATCCGCCTCATTCGACGCTTCGGCCACAGAAAATTTTGGGCGTTGCCGTGGTACGCCACCTTTGAATCATCACCGCCGGCAATGGGGCCGGCAGCGGTTTTACCTCATCCATTCTTAACCAATCTCCAGCCATGAAAAAGCACCTTCTTCTCTTCGCCTTGGCCGCCACTACTTACGCGGCTGCAGCCCAGTCCGCAGCCGTGGCACCGGCGGCGCCTGCTGCCGCAGCCGCCCCGGTCGGCTATACCGAAATGATGGCCGCCACCATCAAGGAGCTCAACAGCACCGGCGACCCCGCCCAGCTCAAGCAGCTGGCCAGCAAGTTTGAGCGCGCCGGCTCGGCCGCTCCCACCGACTGGCTGCCTCCCTACTACCAGTCCTACGCCCTGCTGCTCACCTGCTTCCAAAGCCAGGAGGAGGGCGATGCGAAAGACAAGTACCTCGACCAAGCCGAGGCCCGGCTGGCCCGCGCCCGCCAGCTGCGCGGCGACGAAGCCGAGCTGCTGGTGCTGCAAGGCTACATTCACCAGGCCCGCCTGGGTATTTCGCCCATGCTGCGCTCCGTCAAGTACTCCACGCTGGCCAACGAAGCCCTGGCCCAGGCCAAAAAACTAAACCCCGCCAACCCGCGCATCTACCTGGTGCAGGCCAACAACCTCTACTACACGCCCAAAATGTTCGGCGGCGGCCCGGAAGTAGCCAAGCCCATTTACGACGATGCCAAAGCCCGCTACGCCGCCTACAAGCCCGCTCACGCCCTGCTGCCTAACTGGGGCGAGCGGCAATTGTTGAGCCGCCTGAAGGCCTATGAGACGGCCGGCGCCAAGTAGGGAAGGATGTTCGAGCTTTAACCTTGCCCCCCGGCCCCCCTCTCCCGCGGAGAGGGAAAACCGGAAATGCTCCTCCTGAAAAACCGTGAGGCTCCTCCCTCTCCACGGGAGAGGGGGGCCGGGGGGGTGAGGTGCACGCCAGAACGACCCACCAGCACCAACCCGAAATTTCTTCGTCATTTGCGGTTGACTCTACTTTATATGAACGACGCTTCGTTTGGGACCACTGCCCGCTTGCTCATGCCCCGCTGGGTCCGTCTAGTACTCATTCTCTTGGCCATTTCGGTGGGCGTAACTCTGCTCATCAACCGGCCCGACGAGGGCGAGCTGTTGGTTAATTTCCTCATCACTCTGGCCTACACGGGCTCGCTGTGGTTTGCCAACGACGGTGCCGTGGCGTGGCTCGACCGGTTCGTGTCGTGGCGGGCCGCGCCGGTTCAGCGGTTTCTGCTCACCATTACGGTGTCGTTGCTGGTGTCGCTGGTGGCAATTTTTCTGGTCAACCTGGTTTTCCGAACCATGTATTTTCACCAGCCCGTCAGGGTGATGTTTACGGCGGCGGTGTGGCGGGATTTTGTGTTTCCGCTGGTGGTCACGGTGCTGCTGTCTTTGTTTCAGCACAGCCGCGCATTTTTGCTGAAGTGGCGGGAAGTCGCCATTCAGGCCGAGCGGCTGGAAAAGGAAACCGCCGTGGCCCGCCTCGACTCGCTGCGCCGGCAGGTAGACCCGCATTTTCTGTTCAACTCCCTCAACGCGCTGACCTCGCTGGTGGAGGAAAACGACCCCGCGCGGGCCGTGCGCTTCATCCGCCAGCTCAGCCAGGTGTACCGCTACGTGCTCGACAGCGAAACCCAGGAACTGGTCACCCTGGCCGACGAGCTGCGCTTTGCCGAGAGCTACCTCTACCTGCAAAAGACCCGCCTGGGCGACGCCCTGGCCGTGGACCTAGAACTTCCCCCGGCCCCGCAGCTGGCCCCTTTCTTCGTGCCGCCGCTGGCCCTGCAGCTGCTGCTCGAAAACGTCATCAAGCACAACACCGCCTTCCAGGCCGACCCTTTGCGCATTGCGGTGCGGCTGGACGTGGCCGGCGGCACGCTTACGGTGCGCAACACGTTGCGTCCCCGCCGCCTGAGCGAAAGCGAAACCTCCGGCCTGGGCCTGAAAAACCTGGTGGCCCGCTACGCTTTCTTCACGAATAAACCCGTGGCGATAACAAAAGAAGGCGGCGAGTTCGTGGTCACGCTGCCGCTGCTGGTATTGTGATTCCAGTACGCTAGGTAATGTTATAAGACTGTCATGCTGAGCTTGCCGAAGCATCTCGCCCGCTTCGTTGAATTACTACTGCAACGAAGCGGTAGAGATGCTTCGGGAAGCTCAGCATGACGTTGTTTTTAGTGCCGAGTCAGCTTCTTTTTTTTGAATAGTTACAGCAAGCAAGTTGCTTCGACTGCGCTCGGCACGAAGTTTATTTGCTTGCTTATTCCCCGACTTCTTATGACGACCCTGCGCGCCCTCATTGTGGAAGACGAGCCCCTGGCCGCCCGCCGCCTCGCCGACCTGCTGGCCCGCCAGCCCGAGCCGCTCGAAATCCTCGGCACGGCCGAATCGGTGGCCCAGGCTGTGCAGCTGCTGCAAGCCGGACCTGCGCCCGATGTGCTCTTCCTGGATATTCACCTGGCCGATGGGCTGAGCTTTGAGATTTTTGAGCAAGTTGAAGTGCGCTGCCCGGTCATCTTCACCACTGCCTATGACCAGTATGCCCTGCAGGCCTTTAAGGTAAACAGCGTGGATTACCTGCTGAAACCCATAGCCGAAGAGGAGCTGCGCGAGGCCCTGCGCAAGCTGCGCGCCCGCCTGCCCGCTGCCGTCTCCCCTCCCCATCGGGGAGGAGCCGGGGGGGGGATTACCTTCGACCCGGCACTGCTCACCCAGCTCATGCAGCAGATGCAGCAAGCACCGCCCGCCGCCAGCTACAAAACGCAATTTGTGGTGCGCGTGGGCGAGCACCTGAAAGTGGTGCCCGTTGACCAGATTGCTTACTTTTTCAGCCTCGAAAAGGCCACCTTCCTGCAAACCACCGAAGGCCGCAAATACGTGGTGGACTACACCATGGACCAGCTCGAAACCCTGCTGGACCCGCGCCGCTTCTTCCGCCTAAACCGCGCCTACCTGGCCCAGCAAACCGCTATTCACGACATCATCCACTACACCAACTCCCGCCTGCAAACCGTGCTCAAACCCACCGCCCCCGACGCCCAGGTGCTGGTGAGCCGCGAGAAGGTAAGCGTGTTTAAGAACTGGCTGGACAGGTAGTTAAGTGCTGGCACAGCAGTAACCGTATTCGATTCGGGCCTACTGGTCTGACCGCCCTGGGCGGTCTGACCGGTTGAAGCACCAGCAATTTCGGTCTGACGACGACCGGTCAGACCGCCCAGGGCGGTCTGACCAGAGCATACGCTTACCGCTGCATTCGTACCTAGTGTGATAAAAACGTACGTCATGCTTCAACAAGCTCAGCATGACGGCCTTTTAGCCACGGGTGATTCAGGGGCTGTATTATTGCCGGCCCCTTGACCCTGAGGTTGTGGCAGGCGCCCTTTATGCCGTCCCGGCTTTATAACACCTGCGCCACCGGGCCGGTTGTGCAGCAGCAGGCGGCAACGCTGCCCTGCTGTTTCTACGTACTTCGCCCACCATGCTACCCCGTTTACCGTTTTTGGCCGGACTGCTCCTGCTGGCACAGGCTGCCCGCGCCGCGCCTCCCCAGGCCGCCGCCCCCGCCGATACCGTGGTGGGCCGCCGGTCGGTGCCGCGCATCGACCACCGCCGCCTGGTGGTGCAGTACGACTCCCGCTACTCCATTCTCAACCGCCATTTCACCACCATCAACGGCCTGAAACTGGGCGTGGAGTTTAAAAACCGATTCCGGACCGGCGCCGCTATCTACTTTCTCAGCACCGGCGTACCCACCCGCCGGGCCCGGCCCGAAAACGCATCGCCCACGGCCATGTCCGAGTTGCGTTTTCGCTACCTGGCCGGCTACGCCGAGTACGTGCTGCTCGAAACGCCGCGCTGGGAAATCAGCACCAACCTTCAGCTGGGCATGGGCTCCACCTACGTGCTTTATCCCACCCCTGAAGGCGATTTTTTTAAGACGCCCCACCTTTTTATGGGCGTGGTGGAGCCGTCGGTAGCTGCCCACATTCGCGTGTTTCGGTGGGCGGGTTTTGGCGCGGGGGCCGGCTGGCGGCAGCCCGTGCTGGTGGCCCCGTCCATTCAGCGCGAACTCAACGGGCCCGTTTTTTACGTGCGGGCCAAGCTGTTTCTGGGCGACCTGATAAAGGTGGTGCGGGGCCGGCAGCGGTTATTTACGCAGGAAGGCCTGCGCAGCGAGTAGCACCGCTGGCTTATCCGGCTGGGCTGTAGTGCCGCAGGGTGGCGGGTCGGTCGAGCTTGCCGGTGGCGGTGGTTTGAAATTCGGTCACGTAACGCAGTTGCCGGGGCTGCTCGTAGCGGCCCAGCCGGGTGGCCAGCAGGTTTTGTAGTTGCTCTTCAAGTTCCCTGGAGAGAGGCTCTCCCTCAATAAACGCCGTCACGGCTTGGCCCAGCCGCTCGTCGGGCTGGCCGGCCACAAAGCAGCGGCGCGATTCGCCGAGTTCGGCCAGGGCCACGTCGAGCACCAGCTCCACTTTTTCGGCCGGCACCTTCACGCCGCCGGAGTTTATTACGAAATCGGCCCGGCCCAGCCACTCAAAAGTGTGGGCGTCGAGCAGCTGCACCTGGTCGTTGGTCACGATGAGCTGGTCGTCGGTGATGTCGCCGCGCAGGGTGAGGCAGCCGCGCTCGTCCTGGCCGGCCGCAATGCCGGCGAGCACCCGGTAGGCCGTGGTGGCATCGGGGCCGTTGAGGCGGCGCAGGGCCACGTGCGAGCAGGTTTCACTCATGCCGTAGGTGTGGTACACGGGCGCCCGCAGCGCGCCAATGGCGGCAGCCAGGGCGGGGTCTACCACGGCTCCGCCCACCAGAATGGCCTTCATGGCCTCCAGTCGACCGGCCTGGCCGCTCTGCAGCAGCGCCCGCAGCTGCAAGGGCACAAAAGCGGCAAAGTCAAACTCGGCATCGGCGGGCACCAGGTCCAGCGGGTTGCCCTGCGGCTCCACAATGGTGAGGTGCATGTTGCGCTCCAGCCCGCGCACCAGCATCATCATGCCCCCAATGTATTCGCAATTGAGGCAGACCAGCGCCCGGTCGCCCGGCCCGAGGTCGAAGTAGTCGCCGGTGCGGGCGGCCGAGGCTTCGAGCTGCCGCCGCCGGAGCGTGAGGGGCTGCGGCGTGCCGGTGCTGCCCGACGTGGTGAGCCCAAATTCCTGCGTGCCGGTGAGCCATTGCCGCACAAAATCCAGCACCCGGGCCTCGTAGCCATTCACCGGCACGGCCAGCTGGGCGGGGTATTGTTGAATGGCAGCGTAGGTAAACTCGCGGCCGTTGAGCAGGAGGGAAGTGGGCAGGGCAGAAGAAGAAGTCATGAGGCAAAGCTAGGGGCGCACAGTCGCCGCCTCTGATACCGCTCTGCCCGCCCGGAGGTTGTGCGCCGCCACTCAGGCCCAGGCTATGCCTTTTTCTTTTTCACTTTTTCCTGCTGCTCGGCAATAAAGCGGTCCGTCATCTTTTCCAGAATGGCCAGCGTCACGGCGCCGTTGGAGAGCACCATGTCGTGAAAGGCGCGCACGTCGAAATCGTCCTTCAGCGCGGTTTCGGCCCGTTTGCGCATCTCGATAATTTTAAGCTCGCCCATTTTGTAGGACAGCGCCTGCCCGGGCCACAAAATGTAGCGCGTTACCTCCGTGTTTACCTCGTGCAGCGACAGCGCCGTGTTGTCGGCCAGGTAGGCCACGGCCTGCTCCCGCGTCCAGCCCTTGGCGTGAATGCCCACGTCGATAACCAGGCGGCAGGCCCGCCACATCTCGTACGTCAGCCGGCCAAACAGGCTGTACGGGTCTTTGTAGAAGCCCATTTCATGCCCCAGGTATTCGCTGTACAGGCCCCAGCCTTCGCCAAAGGCGTTGATGTACAAGTTGCGCCGGAATTCGGGCAGGTTGCTCAGCTCCTGCGTCAGGGCTATTTGCAGGTGGTGGCCCGGCACTGCCTCGTGCAGCGTGAGCGACTCCAGGGTGTAGAGCGTGCGGCTGGGCAGATTGGAAGTATTTACCCAGTACTCCCCGGCCCGGGTGCTGCCGATGGGCGCCCGCGAGTAGCGCCCTGCCGTGTAGTTGGGCGCCAGAAATGCGGGCACCGGCACCACCGTAAACGGCTGCCGGGGCAGCTTGCCAAACAACGAAGGCAGCTGGCCCTCCACGCGCTTGGCAATGAAGGACGCGTCTTTCAGCAGCGCATCGGCCGACTGGGGCTGGAACCGCGCATCGGTGCGCAAAAAGGCAATAAACTCCTTGAAATTACCCTCGAATTTCACGTCGCGGATAACCGTTTCCATCTCGCCCTTTATCCGTGCCACCTCCTGCAAACCCAGTTGGTACACCGCATCGGAAGTGAGGTTGGTGGTGGTGTAGTGCCGCACCCGGTCCTCGTAGTACGCCCGCCCGTCCGGGAACCCCGAGGCGCCGAGGGTGGCGCGGGTCTTGGGCAGGTACTCGCGGTCGAAAAACGTCTTGATGCGCTGGTAGCTGCTGATTACATCCTTCGTGATAACGGCGCGGCCCCGGTCCTGCAGCGCCGCCCAGTCGGCAGCAGAAACGGCCGCCGGCTTGTTGGCGAAGGGCTTCCAGAAAGTCGATTCTTCGGGCGTGGCCACGATGTGCTGGGTGTAGCTCGTTTCGTAGCCCTTCATCACCTCCCGGGGCTGCGTGATGCCCAGGGCAATGCCCCGGCGCATAAGCTGCAGGTTCTCGTCCACGAACCGGGGAATGTCCTGCAGCACCAGCAGGTACTGCTCGGCGTCTTTCTTGGTGCTGAGGGTGGTGCCGCCCCGCGAGGCCAGCTGGGAGTGGAAGCCGGCATCGGTTTGCAGGGGGTTCAGGTACGATTTGTACCGGTATTCGCCCAGTTCGTCCAGTACCTGGTGGTTCAGCAGCTCCAGGTTTATCCCGTCCTCAATCGAGAGGCCCTGCTTGTTGATGGCCTGCAGTTGCGCAGCTATCTTCTGGTAGAACAGGCCTTTGGCAACAAATGCGCTTTCGGTTTGAGCGCGCAGCACGTGGTTGCGGCTGCTGTCGGCGCGGTATTCGGCTTTCTCAAACGCCTTTATTGCCGCCAGGGCCGTGGCCATGTCTTTCTGCAGGGCCTGCGGCTGGGCCCGTAGCCCGGTGGCGCCCAGCAGGATGCAGCTTACGAGGAGGGGCAGTGATTTCATAAGCGGGGCAAGTGGGGACGGTTACGGTTCCTGAACGGCAGGAGCTCAGCGGCGAAAATAAGGTTTACAGGCTATCCAACTTTACCGTCATGCCGAGCGCAGCCGAGGCATCTCGCCCGCTTAAGCACCCGTGCAGAAGTAACCGTAGCAAAAATGGCAGTCATGCTGAGCGCAGCCGAAGCATCTCTACCGCAATACTATTTGATTACTTGCGCGGTAGAGATGCTTCGGCTGCGCTCAGCATGACGTTCTATATTCAGTACGCTTACTTCTGCACGAGTACTTAGCTCTCGCGTTTTGATTACTACCCCACGCGAGATGCCTCGGCTGCGCTCGGCATGACAATTCCTCCGCTGCCTATTCGGATAGGCTCCTAGCGCAGCAACCACTGCTGGTAGCTCTTGGCCGAGGGCGCGAGCTGCCAGGCCAGGGCCGCCAGCACGCCCGCGCAGGCCACCAAGTCGAATACCTGGTGAGTGACGGCGTAGGAAGCCAGCAGCGGCAGCGCGGCCAGGCTCAGCAGGCTGTTGCGCAGGAAGATGCGCCCGAGGTAGATGCGCAGGTTTTCCTGGGCGGGGCGCCGGATGTTAGCCCGCAGGCGCCGGAAAACCAGGTAAGCCAACACGCCCAGCAGGGGCACCACGCCCCCCAGCAGCAGCAGCACCGGCCAGGTGGCCAAACGCGGCTCCAGGGTGGGGCCTACGGCTGCGCGCTGCCCGGCCAGCAGCACGACGCCCCCCATCAGCAGGCCTTGCAGCGGGTAGTGCAGCCAGTGCACCCACCGAATGCGGCGAATGGCCTGCTGAAACGCGAGATTGTCCATGGGGCAAACGGCAGCGCCGGTGGCGGCGGGCGCTTAGGGCTGGGGCTTCGGGGCGGCCGCTACGGGCGCCGGCACCAACTCAAAATAACTCACGTTGAATACATTGTCCACCACCTTGCCCTGCACCCGCGCCTGCCGGATGGTGTTGCAGAAGCCGTCGCGGGCGTGGGCATCGCCGTGGGAGTCGATGCCGGTGCCCGTCACAAAGTAAGCCCGGCCCGCTACGCGCACGGCCAAATCGCAGCCCTTGCCCGGCAAGCCCAGTTGGCACTGCCCGCAGGCGGCTTCTACCAGCAGCGTGTCGGTGGGCACGGCGGCGGTACTTGCGGCGCTGGGCAAGGCCAGCGCCCGCTGCGCTACTGCCGGCCCCGCCGTGGCGAGGCCAATAAGGAAAAGCAAGGGCAGGAGCAGTTTCATGGGTTCGGGAAAAGTTGACGCTTCAATGTACAACGCCCAGCGTTAAAGCGTTTTCCCAGGAGGAAGTTCTGATTTGCTGTGCTGCTCAGAAAAGCATGTTGTGACGTTCAGGCCGCAAATTGAGCCAGCAGCGTCTCTTGTCGCTGGGGCTAGAGCTTCGGCGTAGGCTGTCGCCAGGCTGTTGTAAAGTGTTGCCCTACAAATTGGTAACGTTTTGGGGCTTGGCGAAGGTGGCGATTTTCACCACAGATGTTGGTGCGGAGAACCAAACTTTGCTTAACCACAAATGTGTCTGCGGAGCACTGAACTGCCACTTTTGCCAAACGCCTGTTATGTGCTCCCCTTATTTCAGTCGTTGTCATACGTCAGTTCAAATGTTTTAAATCCAATTTGTTTTCCTTCTTCAAGTCCCCCAAAATATTTTGTCTTGTTATTCCATTTGTCATATTCAAAGCCATACCATTCTAAACATTTTCCGTTGCTGTCTTTGCGGATACGATGTATGAGATTTTTGTTGTTGTCATAAACACTTTCTTCTGTTTTAATGGTCGAGCCATTTAGAATGAAATTCCAAACCTCTTTTTGTCCTTGGTATTCGTATAAATGTTTCTCTTTCTCATTTCCTTTCTCGTCAGTTATCAATTTCTGTACAAGTCGGTTTGCTTGGTCAAACTTTGCTAAATGAATTTCATAAAGTTGGTCCTTGTCGTTAAATCTTTTTTGTGAATGGTCAAGAGAGTTTTCAATTGTCTTGTGAATAATATTTCCGTTCTCGTCCTTAGCGAGCCACACCTTCAAATTAGTGTCGGATTCTATAACAATTTCTGTCCAGTCGTAAATGTTGCCTTCGGCTGTTCTTTCAATTGTTTTTATTTGGTTGTTATTGTTGTCGTAGCTGTATTCAAAACTGACTTGAATTTCATTGTCGTCAGAAAACTCAGTTATTTTAATGCAATTACCTTGTTCATCATAGTCAAATGTCTTGTAAAATTTACGATTGCCTTTGTCGTCCTTGAAAACTTGTCGTATGACTTTACCAATTTCGTTGTAAAAAAACTCGTCCCAAGAAAATATTTCCCCCTTTTGGTCTTTAATTATTTCTGATACAAGTTTCATTTAGTCATTGTCTGTTGATGTTAGCACTGTCGGTCTTTTAGGGTTGCACATAACATCCGGCTTGCCGCAACTACAAGATACACCAGCTGCGGCGAGCTATCCGAATAGGACCTGATTACGCAACTGGCTTTGCTTCATATATCGTCATTAAGCGAAAGCCCAACCAAAAAAAAGCCCGCCGCACTTCTCAGTACGGCGGGCTTTTTAACTCCAAGGCGTATTACCGCCGCTTACGGAAACTTCGGAAACTTCGAGAAGTCCGGCTGGCGCTTTTCCATGAAGGCTTCGCGGCCTTCCTTGGCCTCGTCGGAGAGGTAATAGAGCAGCGTGGCGTTGCCGGCCAGCTCCTGAATGCCGGCCTGCCCATCGAGTTCGGCGTTGAACGACGACTTGAGCATGCGCAGCGAGAGCGGGCTTTTCTGCAGAATCTTGTGGCACCAGGCTACGGTGGTTGCTTCCAGCTGGTCGAGTGGTACCACCTTGTTTACCAGGCCCATGTCGAGGGCTTCCTGGGCGTCGTACTGGTCGCAAAGGAACCAGATTTCGCGGGCTTTTTTCTGGCCCACCACGCGGGCGAGGTAGGAGGCGCCAAAGCCGCCATCGAAGGAGCCCACGTTGGGGCCCGTCTGGCCGAAACGGGCGTTTTCGGCCGCAATGGTCAGGTCGCACACCACGTGCAGCACGTGGCCGCCGCCAATGGCCCAGCCCGCCACCATGGCCACCACCGGCTTGGGAATGGTGCGGATGATGCGCTGCAGGTCGAGCACGTTGAGGCGGGGCATGGCGTCTTCGCCCACGTAGCCGCCGTGGCCGCGCACGCTTTGGTCGCCGCCCGAGCAGAAGGCCCGGCCGCCCTCCCCGGTGAGGATGATGACGCCGACATCGGTGCGGTCGCGGCAGATGTTCATCGCCTCAATCATCTCCTGCACCGTGAGCGGCGTGAAGGCGTTGTGCACCTGCGGCCGGTTGATGCTGATTTTGGCAATGCCGCCGTGCTGCGTGAAGAGAATTTCTCGGAACTCCTTAATGGGCGTCCAGGTGATTTGGTCGGGCATAGAAAGTTGTCATTCTGAGCGCAGCGAAGAATCTTATCACGTCCGCGCCGCAAGGGTTACTAAAAGTTGACGAAAGCAGCCGTGATAAGATGCTTCCTTCGTCAGCATGACAGGGGTTACGAAAAAGCCTGTTTTACGGCGGCCCGGTACTCCTCAAAAAACGCCGCGTTGGTCTTGGAATCCGTAAAGATTTCCAGAATCGCCGCGCCGGTTTCGGCTGCAAAGAAAACCGGCAGCGCGGCATCTAGTTCAGCAAAGGTTGAAACCGGGAAATAGCCCAGGTTAAAATCCCGGGCCGTGTTCTCGGCCGTGAGGGTTTGGCGCGTCTCAAAAAACTCCTCCAGCTCTGGCTGCTGCCGTGGCCCGTCGATGAGCCGGAAAATGCCGCCGCCGTGGTTGTTGAACAGCACCACCCGCAGGTTGGGCACGGGGTAGTTGTGCCAAAACGCGTTGCGGTCGTAGAAAAAGGCCACGTCGCCGGTGAGCAGCACCACCGGCCGCTCGGGCTGCGCCAGCGCCGCGCCCACGGCCGTGGAGTTGCAGCCATCAATACCGCTGGTGCCCCGGTTGGCGAATACTTCAATGTGTCGGCCCTGCGGGATGCCGAGAATATTGGCGTAGCGCACGGCCATGCTGTTGGCGAGGTGCAGGGCGGTGTATTCTGGAAGGCTGGCCAAGGCCTCAGCAAATGCCGAAAACTCGTTGAATACTGGTTGGGATTTCTGATACCGGTCTCCCTGGCCGCTGAAAAAATCTTGCAGAGCAGCGTCAGCTCGTTGCTGTGCCGAAACCCAAGCTAAGTTAAAGCGGGTTTTAACCGGACTCGCTAAACTACTTTGCGTCTTTTCAATAGTTAAAGATTCAAAAAAACTAGCCGGCTCAACGCGCACAATAGTAGTGAGGCTTCGAAATGTATCGGCTGCCGCGCCAGTTGCTTGCAAGTGCCAGTGCTGCTCAGTCGCTGAGTCCCGCAGAAAAAGCTTCAAGCTTTTGGAGATGAGTGACTGGCCGAATGTGATGAGTAAATCGGGCCGCAACGCCTCTTTTTGCTCACTGCTTAAACCAGCCAAAAACACGTCCTGCCTGCTGATAACGGAAGCGCCTACACCATCTGAGTTGGAAATGGAGTCGCCCAGAACCGAAATTCCGTAAGTGTCCGAAAAGAGCCGGAGCGCGTGCATCAGTTGCTCATCGACAGGCTGCTGACCTGCAACGATGAGTGCCCGCGTTGCCATTTTCAACTGTTGTTTTAATTCGGCTTGCGAGGCTTTTGATAATGTAATTACACTAGGCCACTCGCGGATAATTTGTACATCCTGCTCGTACCGAATTTCCTCGCCCGCCTTTGGATAAAATGGCTCCCGCAGCGACACATTCACCTGCACCGGACCGGCCGGCGCGGCCTGCGCCATATTGATGGCTTCATTCACGATGCGCGCCGAATGCCACTTAGCATCTGGGTGTGATGTATCCACCGGAAACTCAAATGCACCCTTGGCGTGCGCGCCGAATAAGTTGTGCTGTCGGATGGTCTGCCCATCGAGCTGGTCTATCCATTCCGGCGGCCGGTCCGCTGTGAAAATCACCAACGGAATGTGCTGGAAAAAGGCCTCGGCCACGGCCGGGGCGTAGTTCAGGCCCGCCGTGCCGGAAGTGCAGACCAGCGCCACCGCCCGCCGCTGCGCCTGCGCGATGCCCAGGCCAATGAAGGCCGCCGCCCGCTCGTCGGGCACCACGCGCACGGTCAAATCGGGATGGCGGGCAAACGCCAGCGTGAGCGGTGCCGAGCGCGAGCCGGGAGAAAGCACTACATCCGTAATGCCGTGCCGCGCGCAGATTTCAGCGATGTTGTAAACGGCCTGCATTATTATCGGTAAGTGATTAGTGGTGAGCAGTTAATAAGAAGAAAAGTGTATTATTTGTCATTAATCACTCACCGTTAACCGTTGATAAAACGGTGCTTATGGTTTGCAGTTTCATTTCGGTTTCCTGCCATTCGCGCTCCGGGTCGGAGTCCACCGTGAGGCCGGTGCCGGCGTAGAGAATGGCCTCATCGGCGCGCACTTGCAGGCAGCGCAGATTTACGTAAAGGCGGGCGCTGCCGGGGGCCACCACGTTCACCGGGCCCAGGAAGCCGCTGTAGTAGGCGCGGTCGTAGCCCTCGTGCTGCTGAAGGAAGTGCATGGCGGCCGTTTTTGGCATGCCGCCCACGGCGGAGGTGGGGTGCAGCAGCCGCAGCATGTCGGTGCCCAGCGAGGGGAACGGCACGTGTTTCAGGCTCACCTCAAAATCGGTGCGCAGGTGCAGCAGCTGGCCGGCAATCACCGTGCGCGGGCCCGTTTCGTGGTATTCGCGCAGCCGCAGTTGCTTAAAGCAGTTCACGATGTAGCGCGCCACCAGCGCCTGTTCCTCAATTTCCTTCTGGCGCCAGATGGCCGTGCGAGGCGTGACTTCGGCCGTAAGGGGCTGGGTGGCGGCCAAGGCCATGGTCCGAAACGTGCCATCGGCCGTGACTTCGGCCAGGATTTCGGGCGTGGCGCCCAGCCAAGTGCCCACGCCCGGCACGCTCACCAACGACACAAACGCCAGCGGGTACTTCCGCTCCAACGCCACGAAAGCCGCCAGCGGGTCGAAGCCGGGGGGCAGGGCGCGGCGGGCGGCGCGGGAGGTCACCACCTTCAGCACCTGCTGGGCTTCAATAGCGGCTACGCCCGTGGTCACCAGCTGCGTATATTCGGCTTGGGTGGCAGCGTGGGGCACCGGCTGCGCGCTGTGGTGCCAGGTCAGCTCCGCCACCGCGCCAGCCGCCAGCCAGGCCGTGAGGTTGGGCACCAGCTCGCGCGCCTGCGGCGATACGGCTACTGTGCCGGGCTGGCCGGTATCGTAGAGCACATCGGCGGGCAGGAACAGCGCCGGGTTTTGGTCGGAGTCGCGGAACGGGAAAAACGCGAAACCGCCGGGGCCTGGGCATCGAGCGCGGGCGGCAGGCCGGTGTAGGTGGCTTCCAGCGACCGCGCCACCAGCAACCGCGCCGCCGCCGCGCCGGGCTCGCGCCACACCGCCAGCGG
>NZ_MDZC01000064.1 GCF_001816165.1 Hymenobacter glacialis | reverse complement strand
GCGAGTGCAGCAGCACGCCCTGACTGCGGGCCTTGCCCGGCCCCACTGGCCCGAGGCCCGCCCGGCGCTCGGCAGCCTCGGGCCAGCTCAGCTCGGTCGTGTCCTCCACCAGCAAGTAGGTGCCGGGCGCTTGTAGCTGCTGCACTACGTGTTGACGATGAGGTGCTTGCAATGCATCAGGCGTGGCCTGGGCGTGGCCCAGCAGCTGATAAGCGGCTTTGCTGGCGTAGGCCTGCCCTTGGCTCAACTGCGGCATACTCGCCCCCGGCTGCCGCGCCCAACCGGCGGCGAGCGTACACACGCGCTGGCTGCGGCGTACATCGCCCAGCCGTACCTCACCAAAATGCGTCTGCGCCCACTGCTGGGAGTCGCCAAAATGCGTCGAAATGCTCATGCCCGAAAGCTACCACAGCCCACAAAAAAGCGCCGACCTCCAGGCCGGCGCTTTTCTGAGTTTTGGGTAAGGACAAGGCTATGGCCTGGGCTTTTCTTTTTCTGATTGGTTGCAAGACTTTGTAAACAAAAGTGCTTAAAACTTAGCTTAAGCAAATTATTCATGCTCTTCGCCATTCAACGTCAGCTTAGCCGAACCGTCGCTAGACACTACGAAGGAGCTAGTGTAATCACGCAACACACCGTCCTCACCTCTTTCCTGCCAGGAGGAAGGAAAAGTCGTTCTTACCCCAGTGGCCGGTACCTGGCCAACAAAAACGGACTTAGCCTTACCATTTGGGTGAAGAACATAAGACGTCTGGGTCATTTCCAGGCATGCGCTTAAGCCTGTCAGTTGAGCAGTCATGCAAACTGAGTAATCGTATTTTGCCACAAAAGCTCCTTTCCCATTACTCTGGGCTTGTGCTGCCGATGCACAGGAGAGGATTGCAAAAACAAATAATGCTGCGGCTTTTTTCAGTAGGGTTTTCATGACAAAAAAGGTTAGGTGATTAAAAAATTTACTTATTGGTGATGAAAAAAGACTGTTGAGCTTACTTCATTATATGAACCCCTTGTACCAAGGATGCCAGTAGATTCATCATAATTTATTCAAATATAATTCTAATAATAAGAATAAGCAAATTTTTTGTTAGCAAGTAAACAAATCAAGCCAGACAGTTATAAAAAAAACACTATTGAATTAATCTCCTCAAAATCAGAATTTTGTAAAAAATGCTTAATCTTTTATATTATTAAATTTATAATAAATTTAATAATATAAAAGATTAATGCTAAATTTTCTTGTTTTGATTCCTAACAGGCGAATCAAATTCTAATGTTTAGATTAAATTTATATATTATTTATAATCAATTTGTTAGCATTGACTTTAAGCGGTTACTGTTTACTTATGCTCGCATATTGATTTCTCTCAATTGGTTTGCCCTAAATTTGCCCCATGCCCACTGGTACCACCCGCATCCGCCTTCGCCCCGCCAATACTTCCCGCATCCCTTTCTGGGGGCAACTAGCCATTGGCGGCTTTTGGCTGGCCTACGTGCTGTTTTCCATGTGGGGCGACAGCAACGCCAACGACTACCACTTCCTGCACTGGGTATTTCTGGTGTTCACTTTCGTGTACATAGGCTACATTCTGGTGCACAACGCGCCCATCTTCGGCACCCAGAGCTACCTCGAGTTCACGCCGGGCTACATTGTGCACAAAGCCGGCCTTTTCCGTGCCAAGCAGGTATTTGCCGCTGAGCAAATAGCTGCTCTGGAGCTCCGCCCCATGATGCTGCGCGTGCAGCAAAAAGACGGCGAAGTTTACGCCCTCAACCTGAGGGAAGTAAAGGGGAAAATGCGCAAAAACCGCTTCCGGGAGCAGGTGCGAGAATTTGCCAGCAACCACGGCGTGCAGCTGGTAGAAACCAGCAGCCCTACTGCTACTGCCTAGATTGAGCAGTTCTGGCGATGTGCAGATGTAGAGACGCAACTTACTGCGTATCTACCAATCCGCTACTTCGCGAACTTCTTTCGCAGCTCGTCTACCTGGTCGCGGAATTTTTTGTCCGAATCCACCAGGTCCGATACCGTTTGCACCGAGTGCATGACCGTGGTATGGTCGCGCCCACCGAAGTGGAAACCAATGGTTTTCAGGGTGTGAGCCGTGTGGTGCTTGGCAAAGTACATGGCCACCTGCCGGGCCGTTACCACTTCTTTTTTGCGGGTTTTGTCCTTCAGCAGCTCTACAGAGATGTTGAAATACGCGGCCACGGTCTTTTGAATGAAGTCCAAGTTCACTTCGGCTTCCACCTCTTCAATGATGTGGCGTAGGGCCTGCTTCACCATTTCCAGGTCGATGTCGCGGCGCGAAAGGCTGCTCTGGGCCACCAGTGAGGCGATTACGCCTTCCAGCTCGCGCACGTTGGTGTGCACCGAGTTGGCGAGGTAGTCCACCACGTGGTCCGGCGGAATATCAATGCCGTCCTGCTCCATCTTGTTGCGGATGATGGCCACCCGCGTCTCAAAGTCGGGGCTTTGCACATCAGCCGTCAGGCCCCATTTAAAGCGGTTCAATAATCGGTCTTCCAGGCCTTGCAGGTCCTTGGGCGGCCGGTCGGAGGTCATCACAATCTGCTTGCCGGACTGGTGCAGGTGGTTGAAGATGTGAAAGAACATCTCCTGCGTCTTGCCCTTGTTGGCCAGAAACTGCACGTCGTCCAGAATCAGGGCGTCTACCTGCAGGTAGAAGTTGGCGAAGTCCTGCACCTGCGCACGCTGCACGCTGTCGATGAATTGGTTGGTGAACTTCTCCGCCGATACGTACAGCACAAACCGCTCGGGTGCGGTGGCCTTGATGTGGTTGCCAATGGCCTGCACAAGGTGCGTTTTGCCCAGGCCCACGCCGCCGTACACCATCAGCGGGTTGAAGCTGGTGGTACCGGGCTTGTTGGCCACGGCCAGGCCCGCCGAGCGGGCCAGGCGGTTGCAGTCGCCCTCGATGTAGTTGTCGAACGTGTACGAGCCGTTGAGCTGCGACGGCACGAGGTTGCCGTCCACGGGCTTGGCCGTGTCGAAGGGATTGCGGGGCGGCGCCAGCGTGTCGGCGTTGCCCGCGCTGTTGCTGAAATTGTTGCCACGCGGGGTGGTGCGCACCGCCCCCGACGATACGTAGCGCGCCGAAGCGGCCCGGCCACTGCCGGCCAGCGGGTTGCCATGGGCATGGACGGCGGGCTTTGGGGGGCATCGCGCGGGTCGGGCGCGGCGGCTTTGCGGGGCGGCGGCAGGTGCAGAGCGCGGGGCGGGGTCTGGTCGTTGCCCTGGTCCACCACCACGCTGTATTCGAGGCGGCCATCGGCGCCCAGCTCCTTGTAGAGCGCGCGGCGCAGCTCGTCCACGTAGTGTTCCTCCAGCCAGTCGTAAAAATAAGCGCTGGGCACCTGAATGGTCAGGACGTTGCCTTTGAGCTCAACCGGGGCAATTGGCTGGAACCAGGTCTTGAAACTCTGCTCCCCGATTTCCGCCGAGATGCTGCGCAAACAGCCAGCCCAAACCGTACGAAAATCTTTGAGCATGAGAGCAGTTAGACAACAACCGGGTGCGAACCAGGGACGAAAAAAGCAATAAAATGAACCGCGCGGAAGCAGGCTAATTTTTTAGAGGGGAACAAAATTGTGGAAAACTCTGCACTTAAAAAAGCCGAAATCCTCTTGCTTTTGTCGTGCTTTTAACAGGCAGCCGTAACCGGTACTACAGAAGCACTTGCCAATCCGCCGCGTTTGGTTTTTGGCGAAAATTCGTAATCCAGCCTTCCCAGATTTATACCCGACCAACCCACCTGGTTGATGAGGGTGGAGCGGCCATCGGGGCTGGCAATGGGTTCGGGCGCGTCCATGAACGTGTGCGTGTGCCCCCCCAGAATCAGGTCGATGCCGGAAACCTGGGCGGCCAGCTTGCAGTCGTCTATTTTGGCATTTTGGTACTTGTAGCCGAGGTGCGAGAGGCAGATGACCAGGTCACACTTTTCGGGGCCGCGCAGCTGGGCGGCCGTTTCCCGGGCCTTGGCCACGGGGTCGAGGTACACGGTGGCGCCGAAGTTTTTATCGGCCACCAGCCCGGCCAATTCAATGCCCAGGCCAAACACACCGATACGGATGCCCTGCTTCTCAAACACCTTGTAAGGCGCAATCTTGCCGGCCATGGGAGTTTTGGAGAAGTCGTAGTTGGCCACCAGAAACGGGAAAGTGGCGTTGGGCAACTGGCGCTGCAGGCCTTCCAGGCCGTTGTCAAAATCGTGGTTGCCAAGGGTGCTGGCGTCGTAGCTCATCTGGCTCATGAGCTTGTACTCCAGCTCGCCACCAAAGAAGTTGAAGTAAGGGGTGCCCTGGAAGATATCGCCCGAATCCAGGAGCAGCACGTTGGCTTCCTTGCTGCGAATGTCTTTGATAAGGGCCGCGCGCCGCGCCATGCCGCCCAGCCCGGCCCACTGCCCGCCGTTGTCGGGGAAGGGCTCAATGCGGGAGTGCATGTCGTTGGTGTGCAGAATGGTCAGCTTGACCGGCCCCTTAGCAGCGGTAGCGGCTTCGGCCGAAGTGGCTAGCCCCCCCAGCACGGTGAGGCCGGCGGTGCCCAGCAGGGATTGACGGAGAAAATCGCGGCGAGTAGTCATCGGATAGGTAGCGTATTGTCCTGTTATTTATTACTGCTTTACGCGGCCTTCCACCTTAGCCGTCACGGGCTGACCGGATTTGGTAAGGGCGCGAATGTGGTCGGCAATGGCGGTACGGAGCAGCACGTTGGTGGGGCGGGGCGTGAGGGTTTTGAAAAACACCATATTGTCGCCGCCGCCGGCCAGGTAATCGGAAATGGCAATGGCCCAAGTCCTGTCCTGGTTGATGTCGAACGGCTGGTCGCCGATGCGGATGTCTTTGGGAAAGCCGTCGAAGGTGACGGCGTAAGTGGCGCCGGATACCGCCATCTTGACTTTGGCCGCGAACTCAAACAGCTGCTGCACCACAGGCCCGGGCGCGTCGAGCACCACCAGCTCATTCTCAAAGGGCATGAGCTCAAACACCGAGCCCAGCGTAACGGGGCCGGCCGCAAAACCGGAGCGCAGGCCGCCGTTGGTCATCACGCCCAGCGGCACGGGCTGGCCCAGCACCTGACTGGCCCGGGCCCGCTGCAAATCGGCTACGAAGTTGGACAGTGGCGACTCGCCGGCCGCCTTAACCAGCGCCACCGGCGCGGTGCCCAGCACTTCCTGCATCTGGCTGGTCACTTTGTCGTGATACGGCGCAATAATGGCGGCCACGGCGGGGTCTTCGGGCTGGGTTTTGCCAACTGGCTGGCTGGTGACAGGGGCAAAACTTGCCTTGGACACATAAGCAACGCGCTGGCAGGAGCCCAGCAACGTAAGCAAACCAAGAACGGGGACGCGAAAGCGGGAAAGGCGCATTTTTTAGCTAAGTGACGAACTGCAAAGGTACTCGGTTTGCGGGGCCGGCGCAGGATGATTAGGCCAGCAAATCTGCTGCCGAACGCCGCTCCGTGATTATAAAGTCCCGCTCACGGAAAAAATCAGACGTACCGGTTGGGACCATCCAGAACAGGGCAAAGCTCAGCACTAGCGAGGATATGGTGATAAGCGCTTTGTGTAAACAGTTGTACCTAAAGCTGCCGCGGTGCCCTGCCCGCAGCCAGCTAAACCCCGCCTAAACCATGGACAATGTGGTAGAATGATGGGCCAACGTTTGTCAGTTGTTCAAGCGAAATATATTTCGCTGGTAACGCCACGATTGGGGGGTTGGCTGGAGTGATTTATTATGGCCTTTCAGTGCTGCCTCAAGGCCCGGGAACTAGTCGATTTCTTTGTCTCCAAATCGTAGTATTCCTGCTCATTTTCCTGAAAAGAATCGTCGACGATGCTTTGGCTTGGTTCGAAGGCGCTAAACGTGACATTGGCTAAGGCTAGGTTGGTAAAGAAAATGTTCCCGGCCCCAATTCGTTTGTCTTTGTTTTTAATCAAATTCTGCCGCTTTTGCGGGAAAGCCTGGTCGAACTCCTGCGAAGTCCAGATGAATAAGGGCACGTGCAGGCTGTAGATAGAAGGCTTGGTATGAGCGTTGAATTCTCCTCCGGGCAAATCGTACAAATTCTCGCCGTGGTCAGCCAGGAACGTAACAGTGGAAATGGCGCGCTTCTTCTTAACCAGTTCAATGGCACTGTTGATGATGTAATCGGCGTATAAGATGCTGTTATCGTATGAGTTATTGATAATGTCTTTGCTTGCAATCGTTGGGGTTCCAACGGCCTGGTCTTTGCCCGATGGCTTGAACACATTAAAGCTGCTGGGATACCTCCGGGGATAATCGTAGTGGTTGCCCATCGTGTGCAAAACGACGAATGCATTTTTGGTCGAGTTACTTAAAACGCTATCCAGTATCGGCAGGAGCCTCGCGTCGTACACATCCAAAATCTCCAGTCCGGATGAGTTGGAGGAGAATACCGAGTAATCGGCTGTCTTCGCGTGGATGGGGGTAGTACCGGAAAAATAGAGTTCTTTATCGGACTGGTTGCTTAGCCAGGCGGTTTGAAAATTGGCTTCCTTGAACGCAGATAAAATGCTTTTTTCGTGAAATTGGGCATCTATGTTCTTCGGCGTTGCGCGGGTAATCATTTGGGGCAACGACATCCAAGTAGCATGGGCCCCAGCCATCACGTTCGAAAAAGCAATAAGCCCGGTCTGCTGCTCTAGCAGAGGAGAAGTGGGGCGGTTGTAGCCGTTGATGTGCCACCTATCATAACGGGAGGATTCGCCAATTATAAATACTTGAATTTGGCGCTTGCTGGTGGCAACACTCTGGTAAGCTTGAAAGCTAAACTTCTGATTATCTACGGGGACTTCGTATTTCAGCACTTCCACCACGCCGCCTACCAACGACATCGGATAGTATTTCTTTACCGAATTATCCCCTCTTAAATGCAATTGGTTGTTTAAGTAGAGATAAGCCCCTACACTGAACAAGCTGACTACTGAGACAGCCGCAGCTATCCTAAACGAAATAGTTTTGACATCCAGCTTTTTCAAAAACAAGACGTACAGGCCTATATACAGGGCCTCCAGGGGAAGGAAAAAAGCCAGGTAATTGGCTCCCAGCTCTTTCGCTTCGTTTATGTTGGTTTGTAGTATTAAGGAGAAAAAATGCCAACCGGGAGCAACTTTAAAAGAGAGAATTGAAAAGATTATCAAAGGCGATAAAAGAGCAAGGGGGAATAATAGCCAGAAGTAAACTTTTACGTTTCGATAAAATAGGAAAATAGGAATCAAAAATATTAATATGCAGATAATTCCATCAAAAAAAACCTGATAAAAGTAATGGAATTTATCACTCGCCGCTTTAGAAAAAAAGGCAGGCAGGCTTAGTAATATCATCATTACCACCAGGCACAGAATGCTTGATTTAAGGGACTTATGAGAATGAGTATATAGGCGGGTATTGGGGTATTCCATAAAAACGCGGTAATTAGGACAGGGTAGTGCGTTGATTGCGCACGCTGTAGTGGTTATGAGCTGGCAAATACCGTGGAGGCTACAGGCGCTGCCCACGGTGGCAGGACAATTGGAGTCGTGGTGGGCGAAACGCCCGGTGACACGTTCCTTGATTATTATCTGTTGTTGCCACTCCGTTGCTACGCCTGCCATAGCTGGGGCCTTTGTTGGCAAAATTGGTTAATTAGTCGGGGTATGTCCCGGACGCCTCGCAACAACAGCAATGTGAGCGGTCTGTTGTTCCTGCGCGTGCTTGAGAAGTCTAGGCATGACCCATGTCCGAGTGTAATTCGACCTAAAGCGAAAAAGTGTTGTCCGGGTTTCTGACAGTGCTAGCATCCAATCGTTTTCGACAAAAATTGTTCTGCTGTTGGGGCAAGGAAGGGCAGCGATGAATCCGCAGCAACTCATTGGTACGACGGCTGCGAGTAGAGGGCTATGGTTTTTTTTAAAATTACCAGCTCCTGCGCCTGCCGTCAGTTAATGGACTGCAGGTAGCGCAAAGCGGCGGGCGTGGCCGGGTCAGGGGCCATGCCTGAGACGGCCGCAACGGCATTTTGGCGGCATTTTGCCGCTGGCGAATGCGTTTCGGGTCGGTGGTCAGCGCCCGGGCGGCGGCCTGGGTCGAGCAACTCTGCTCGGCCAGGCGCAAGGCCGCAGCACGGAACGCCTCGTATTTGCGGCATTTGCCAGATTTTGGTGCGTCTTAATATGACATACCACCCCATTCTGGCCAGATTTACTCCGCCACCTCAGTCCCACCCAATAATGGCTTGCGGCGTGGCTTTTGAGGCGTGCGCGGTATCTTTCGGTCCGCTTCCGGTTTCGCGTTCTCCCGAGCGCGCCTGCCGTAAATGCTGCTTCGATGAGCCCCCTTCCTATGTCTGATACCCCCGTGGCTACGCCTGTTTCCTTTGCTGAATTCCCGACCGTGACCACGGCCGAATGGCAGGCCCGCCTGGCCCGCGACCTGAAGGGCCAGGACCCGGCCGCCCTGCGCTGGCACCTGCCCGACGGCTTCAGCATGGAGCCCTTTTACCACCGCGAAGCCCTGGCCGCCCTGGGCACAATGCCCCTTCCCCTGCCTCACCCGCAGGTGCCCTGGCTGAACGTGCCTACCCTGACGGTGGAGGCCGGTGATGGACGCGACCAGATTGACCTGGCCGCTGCCGCCCTGCGCAACGGCGCCGACGGCATTCACTTGGTGCTACACGACGCTCCGGCCTTTGCCGTGCACTACCTGGCCGAACAGCTGCCCCTGGCCAGCACCTACGTGGGGTGCACCGTGACGGCCGGCGCTGCCGACCTGTTGGGCCAGCTCGTGGATGCGGCCCCCGGCACGGAGCTGCGCGGTTTTTTGCGCTTTAAATCGGCATCCGGGCCCGAAGGAGCAGCCACCACAGACCACCGCGAGGAATTGCGCCGCTGTGTGAGCCTGACCACTGGCATGCCCGACTTCCGGGCCCTGGCGGTAAACGCAGCCTTTTTTGGCGACCGGGGCGCTACTGCTACCCAGCAAGTTGCCTTTGCGCTAAACGCCGCCGCTGCCCTGCTGGCCGATGTGCCCAACGAGGAAATAAGCGCGGCACAGGTGGCCGGGGCCCTGCACGTGCACGTGGCCATTGGCCCCAGCTACTTCCTCGAAATGACCAAGCTGCGGGCCTTGCGGCGGCTGTGGGCCACGCTGCTGCACGGCTTTGGGCTGCCCGAGGCGCTGAACGGCCAGTTGCGCATCCACGCCGCCACGTCTTCCTGGACGCAAACTACCCTGGACTCGCACACCAACCTGCTGCGCCATACCACAGAGGCCATGAGCGCCGTGCTGGGCGGGGCCGACTCGTTGTCGGTGGCACCGTTTGACAGCCTCTACGCGCAGCCCAACGACTTTTCGGGCCGCCTAGCGCGCAACCTTTCCGTGCTGCTGCGCGAAGAATCGGGGCTGGGCCAGGTGCAGGACCCGGCAGCCGGCTCCTACTACCTCGAAACGCTGACCGACCAGCTGGCCCGCGAAGCCTGGGTGCATTTCCAACGCCTGGAAGCCGCCGGGGGCCTGCCCCAGGTGCGCGGCCTGATGCAGGAAGAAATAAAGGGGGCGGCCACCGAAACGTTCCGCCGCATTGCCAGCGGCCAGCAGGTGGTGGTGGGCACCAACCGCTTCCAGAACCGGGGCGAGCAGTTTAGCTTCCACCCCAAAAAGCTGCTGCGCTCGGCCACCTTTGACGTGACGCGGGCTACCTACCCCACCGAGGTGCTGCGCCTGGCCACGGCCCTGCACTTTGAGCGCCGGGAAAGAAAAAGTAAGCGCGCGGCCGTGGTGCTGCTGGGCATCAACACCAACCAGGTAATTATGGATTCGTTTCTGAACCTGCTGCTGCCCCACGAGCGGCCCGAAATAGCGGCCAGCCACCCCAAAGGCACGCTTTCGCTGCTGTATTCATCGCCCGAAGAAGCCACACTCATGTATGCCACCCCGGAGCAGTTCCAGCGGTTTGCGCGCTTCATCTACCAGATTCCGGCCGAGAAGCAGTTGTTCATTCCGCCCACCCTGCTCAGCTCCGACATGCCCACGCTGCAAGAGGCCGTTCGGGTCTTTGGCTTCCAGGAAATGAAAGTGCAGGGCTACAC
This sequence comes from Hymenobacter glacialis, assembly GCF_001816165.1. Taxonomy (GTDB): domain Bacteria; phylum Bacteroidota; class Bacteroidia; order Cytophagales; family Hymenobacteraceae; genus Hymenobacter; species Hymenobacter glacialis. The sequence continues at coordinate 23,917 of NZ_MDZC01000064.1, read as the reverse complement.
CACCGAGCAAGTACTGGCCCGCATCCAGGGACGGTAGTAATTAATTATAAATTTTGAATTATGAATTACAAACAGCTGACTGCCTGCATGCAAATAACAAGAGCAAGTCATCAGCCATTTGTAATTCGTAATTTATAATTCAGAATTCCCTCAATGAAGCCTGACTTTTCCACGATTTCCTACGACGCAGTTTCCGTACCCGGCGCGGCTGCGACCGACACGGCTGCTCCGCTCACCCCCGAAGGCATTGCGGTGAAGCCCGTGTACACGGCGGCCGATGTGGCCACGCTCGACCACCTGGGTTTTGGAGCGGGACAGGCGCCTTACCTGCGTGGGCCGTACGCCTCCATGTACGTGCAAAACCCGTGGACCGTGCGGCAGTACGCCGGGTTTTCGACGGCTGAGGCCAGCAATGCCTTCTACCGCCGCAATCTGGCCGGTGGGCAGAAAGGGCTGAGCGTGGCCTTCGACCTGGCCACGCACCGCGGCTACGATTCCGACCACCCGCGCGTGCAGGGCGATGTGGGCAAGGCCGGCGTGGCCATCGACTCGGTAGAGGACATGAAAATCCTCTTCGACCAGATTCCGCTCGACCAGATGTCGGTGAGCATGACCATGAACGGGGCCGTGCTGCCCATACTGGCCTTCTACATTGTGGCGGCCGAGGAGCAGGGCGTGAGCCCCGACAAGCTGGCCGGCACCATTCAGAACGACATTCTGAAGGAGTTCATGGTGCGCAATACCTACATCTACCCGCCCGCGCCGAGCATGCGCATCATTGCCGATATTTTTAGCTACACGGCGGCGCGCATGCCCAAGTTCAACAGCATTTCCATCTCGGGCTACCACATGCAGGAAGCCGGCGCCACCGCCGACCTCGAACTGGCCTACACCCTGGCCGACGGCCTGGAATACGTGCGCGCCGGCCTGGCGGCGGGCATGAAAATTGACGAGTTTGCGCCGCGCCTGAGCTTTTTCTGGGCCATTGGCATGAACCATTTCATGGAGATTGCCAAGCTGCGCGCCGGCCGCCTGCTGTGGGCCAAGCTCATCAAGCAATTCAACCCCACCAACCCCAAAAGCATGGCCCTGCGCACGCACTGCCAGACGTCGGGCTACTCCCTCACCGAGCAGGACCCCTACAACAACGTGGCCCGCACGGCCATTGAGGCCCTGGCGGCCGTGCTCGGCGGTACCCAAAGCCTGCACACCAATGCCCTGGACGAGGCCATTGCCCTGCCCACCGATTTCTCGGCCCGCATCGCCCGCAATACCCAGCTTTACCTGCAGCACGAAACCGACGTGACCAAAGTGGTAGACCCCTGGGGCGGCTCGTACTACGTGGAAACCCTCACCCACGAGCTGGCCGACAAGGCTTGGGCCCTCATCCAGGAGGTAGAAGAGTTGGGCGGCATGGCCAAAGCCATTGAAACCGGCCTGCCCAAGCTGCGCATTGAGGAAGCGGCCGCCCGCAAGCAGGCCCGCATCGACGCGGGCCGCGAAATCATCGTGGGCGTGAACAAGTACCAAACCTCCGAGAAAACCGAGGTCGAAGTACTGGACATCGACAACGACGCGGTGCGCGAAAGCCAGATTGCCCGCCTGAAGGACATTCGCGCCACGCGCGACAACGTGGCCGTGAAAGTGGCCCTGGCTGCCATTACCGAAGCGGCCGCTGGCCGCCTCGGTGAGTTAAAAGTTGAGGGCGATGAGTTGAGAGCTGAAGGAACAGAAGCATCGGCCGACTCAACTCATCACTCTCAACCCTCAATTCTTAACTCAAATAACTTGCTGGCCCTGGCCGTGACCGCTGCCCGCGCCCGCGCCACCCTCGGCGAAATCTCCGACGCCCTCGAAGCGCAGTTTGGCCGGCACCAGGCCACTACGCGCACCGTATCGGGCGTGTACTCGCAGGAAATGCACCACAACGAAGCCTTTGCGGCCGCTCGGGCTGCGGCCGAAGATTTTGCGGCCCGCGAAGGCCGCCGCCCCCGCATGCTGGTGGCCAAGATGGGCCAGGACGGCCACGACCGCGGCGCTAAAATCATCGCTACCAGCTTCGCCGACGTGGGCTTCGACGTGGACATTGCCCCCCTCTTCCAAACACCCGCCGAAGTAGCCCGCCAGGCAGCTGACAACGACGTGCACGTGGTGGGCGTGAGCAGCCTCGCCGCCGGCCACAAAACCCTACTTCCCCTGCTGCTCACGGAGCTAAAGGCACTGGGCCGCGAAGACATTCTGGTAATAGCCGGCGGCGTCATTCCGGCGCAGGACTACCAGTTTCTCTTCGATGCCGGCGTGGCCGGCGTGTACGGGCCGGGCACGGTGATAGCCACGGCCGCGCAGGAAATTCTGGCGAAGCTGGGGGAATAACCTCCTTCGGCTGGCCTGATTCTTAGCGAAAACACAGGCTATCCGTGCGGCTTTTAGCGAGCAAAAAAAGGCGACATGAAGCTACGAAAGTGACTTCATGTCGCCTTTTTTAGAGAGCCCGAGACTACTCCAGCTGGCTTAATGCTTCGTCGTTGCCTTGCTGCACGGCTAGGCCGCGCGCGGTGTAGCCGCGTGCATCGGCGATGTCCTTGTTGGCGCCGGCTTCCAGCAACAGCTGCACCATGTTGTTACGGCCAAATTGGACGGCAAACATGAGGGCCGTGCCGCCGGTGCTGTTTTGAAGGTCGAGGTTGGCCCCGTGCTGCATGAGGAGTCGAGCGATTTCTACATTGCCCTTGAAGCTCACGCCCATCAGAGCCGTGTTGCCGCTCGCGTCCTGCAGGTTGGGGTCGGCGCCGGCTTCCAGTAGGAACCGGGCGGCGGCCAGGTGGTCGCCGTAGCAAACCAGTGTCAGCAGGGTAAAGCCTTTGTCGGTGGTGGCGTTCGCGTCGAGGCCGGTGGCCAGCAACTCTTTCAGGGCGGGCACATCGCCGCGCCGGGCAGCATCAAGCAACAGGTCTTCGGGGCGGGAGGAAGTAGAATCCATGGGTAAAAATTGATAATTCGGGATGGGTAACGGAGCAGCACCGCAGTAGGGTATGGACAGCGCACCATATCCCGATGCGCTCCGGGCCACGCAATTTTCCTGTCTTATACCAATTAGGCTCTCTCAGGTTTTTTTAAGTCGTCCTTAAAACCAGAGCAACACCAGCAGCGCCAGCACGGCCAGCAGCCCGCCCACGGAAGCGGTGTTCACCACCAGCTCGGGCGAGCGACCCGGCCACACGCCCACGGCGGCCACCAGCGCCACCACCAACGGCAAAAACGCAAACACTCCGTAAATAGTGGCCCCATACGGCTCAAACGGAGCCGGGCCATCGGGCGAAGCCGCGGAGCTGACGCGGCGCACCACCCCCAGCAAAGGCGTTTTCCACACCGTAATGTGCTGGTCTTCGCGCACGCGGTGCCCAATGCTGCTGGGCAGCCGGAACGCGGTGTGCTCGGTGTGCACGCGGTAAGCCAGCTGCGGGTTGCTGAGGGATGAAGATACCGACACCGGAAACCGGGTGCGCACGGTTTCATTGGCGTATTTGTGTTGCGGCAGCGCCCAATCCAGGCCCAGCAGCAGGCAGCAGGCCAGCAAGGCCGCGTTGAGGCGGCGGGCTACGCGGGCGTAACCCAGCAGCTTGTCGTCGGCGTGGTGCGGCAGCGGGTGGGAAGCGGGCGGCTCCTGAGCCAGCAGCAGGTCGTAGGCCAGCCGGCGCCGGGGGTTGCCCAGAATGCCGAAGCCCGCTTCTACATCGGCCAGGCGGGCTTTCATCACCCTGTCCACCACGGCCAGCCGCTTGAAGCGGGCCCGCTGCCGCGCGTAGGCTTCCTCAATCTGCACCGCCGTGGCCGTGGTGCCCACCCCCAAAACCCAGTAGTAATTCTGCATAGCCCAAGCGCCGGTGAGACCCGAAAATACAGAGCAGCTGCGACTTAAAAAACACTGTGGCTGCCGTGCCAGCGCTTACTGTTCTGGCGCGCCGTGCGCTCCAGGCAGCGCGTGGCTCTCGGGGTATAAAAAAAGGGAATGAACCGCTGTTAAGTCGCTCATTCCCTTCATAATTCTGTGCAGCGCAGCCGCTGGCCGGCCTGTTGCTAGAGCAGCGCCACGCCTGTTTCGGCCATTTCCTCGCGCACGGCATCAGACCACAAGCTCACCTGCACTTCACCGATGTGGGCTTTGCGCAGCAAATACATGCACACCCGCGACTGCCCAATGCCGCCGCCGATGCTCTGGGGCAGTTGGTCGCTCAGGAGCAGGTGGTGAAACCGCAGGGCCGCGCGCTCGGGGCAACCGCGCACTTCCAGCTGCCGGGCCAGGGCCACCTTATCCACCCGAATCCCCATCGACGACACCTCAAAAGCGCTTTCCAGCACTGGGTTCCAGAGCAGAATATCGCCGTTCAGGCCGCGGTGGCCGTCCTCGTTCAGGGTGCTCCAGTCGTCGTAGTCGGGGGCGCGGCCGTCGTGGATTTCGCCGTGGCTTAGCGGGCCACCAATGCCCATCAGGAACACCGCGCCGTATTCGCGGGCGGCTTCGTGCTCGCGCTGCTTGGGCGTGAGGGTGGGGTAGCGCAGCAGCAAGTCCTCGGCGTGCACAAAGGCAATGCTCGGGGGCAGTACCGGCGCAATGCCAAACTCCTCGCTCACCCGCTGCTCGGTGGTCAGCAGGGCCGCGTAGATGGTTTCGACGGTGGTTTTCAGGAATGCCAGCGTGCGCTGCTCGGGCAGCACGTGCTTTTCCCAGTCCCACTGGTCCACGTAAATGGAGTGGATGGGGCTGTAGTCCTCGTCGGGGCGCAGGGCGCGCATGTCAGTCAGCAGGCCCCGGCCGGCGGGAATGCCCAGCTCGCGCAGGCGCAGGCGCTTCCACTTGGCCAGCGAGTGCACCACCACGGCCCGCTGCTCGTCCAGGGCCTTAATGGGGAAGCCCACGGGCAGCTCCACCCCGTTCAAATCGTCGTTGATGCCCGTGCCATCGAGCACCACCAGCGGGGCCGATACTTTCACAAGGTGCAGCTGCCGGGCCAGCTCCCTGGCAAAGGTTTCCTTCACGAACGTCAGGGCCACTTCGGTTTCTAGCAGGTCGGTGGTGGCGGGCCAGGCAGTGGGGGGTGCAGTGGTTTCCATGCGTAAATAAATTGGGGGTTGAAGTTTGAAAAAGTTGATGGCGTTGGGTTGACAGCGGCTGGGTTTGGGCAATAGGGAGCCGCCTCCCGCTGGGGAGTTTTTTTGATTTCCGGACTAGGGCCTCAGGGGCTGGGAAGGGCTAAAAAAAAAGCCTTCCGAATTACGAAAGGCTTTTCAAATTGAAAATTTGTTCTTGGATTTTGTCCTCGGAACAATAGCCTTTCTATCTCGGAATAAATTATTATTATTCGAGTTATTAAAAAGGATAGTGCTGCTGAACAAGGACATAGTGGGCGCTTCTTGTGGTAAGCGAAAGCAAATTAGGAGTTTTTAATTCTATTCGCAAGCATTAATTTCCGGTGGCGATAAATAATAAATATTTCTGCTTGACCACTCAATTGCCTCCCTACCCCGTCCAATCCTACCTTACCCAATGGCCTTCTGCACCCACCGCTTGAGGCCGGGCACGCGCGCCAGGCCCACGGCCGCGTTCACCAGCCACGGCTTGGTGCTCAGAAAGCGCATGAGGCGGTAGCTTTTGGCCAGCTTGCGGCCAATTTTCGCAGCTACCTGCTCATCATAGGCCGCCATGTGGGCGGCGCCAAAATCCTGCTTGGCGAAGCAGGCCGCCGCCTGTGTAGCCGCCAGCAGGCCGCTCTGAATGGCCGTGTCGATGCCGTGGCCCTGCAGCGGGTCTATAAGCGAGGCGGCGTCGCCGCACAGCAAAAACCGCTCGCCGCTTATGGGGCGCACCCGGCCCCCGCCCAGCGGCAGCCCAAACCCCACAATGGCCCCCAGCTGCCGGGCTTCGGCAAATCGGCCGGCCAGCGCCGGGTGCGTGGCCAGCAGCCGCACCATGGTTTCCTTGAGGTCTACTTTGTGCGCGGCCACCACTTCGGCCAGCATGCCCAGGCCCACGTTGTAGCGGCCCTGCCCCACCGGAAACAGCCAGAGGTAGCCCGCCAGGTAGTCGCGGGTGAGAAAAAACTCGGTGGTGCCGCTCTCGGCCCCCGCAATGTTTTCATAGTAGGCCCGCACGCCCACGCAATGATGCGCCCGCGCCAGCCGGGGTTCGGGCAGCAGCTTGCGGCCCACCACGGAGTTGGCCCCGTCGCAGCCAATCACGAGCCCACAGGTGATTGCGGGGCCGTGGGTGGGCTGCAACTCCACGTGGTCGGGGGCCATGTGCAGGCCCTTCAGGCTGGTGTTTTCCAGAATAGTGGTGGCCGGGGCGTGCGTGCGCACCAGCTCCAGCAAGGCATTATCGAAGGATTCGCGCGGAGAGTTGAAGCTGGGCAGCTTCCACTCCAGCTCCAGGCTGCCGCCGTTGGGCGCCACCAGGCGGGACCGGCGCACGGCGTCGCGCGGTTCCAGCTGCCACAGGGCAGCGGCGAAGGCGGGGTCGAGCTGGCGCAGGGCTTTCAGGGCCTGGCCGGGGATGGCGTCGCCGCACACCTTGTCGCGGGGGAACTGGGCCTTGTCGAGCAGGGCCACGCGCAGGCCGCTCCGGCGCAGGCCCAGGGCGCAGGCCGCACCCGCCGGGCCCGCCCCAATAATGGCAACGTCGTAATCAACAGATGAGGTAGCAGACACAAATTCAAAGGTAACGGGCGGCGCCTGCCCTGCTGGCAAGAACCACCAAAGGCAGCAGCAGCGGCCCTACTAGCAGCACGACACGGCTACTGCAAGAAAAATATTGGGACAAAAAAACAAACCCATTCAATAGTATATTTATTGCTGCAATTCATTGAATAACAGGTACAAAACAGCACCTAAATACCGGCTTTGAGTGGCGGGGATTACTACCGGCCCACCAGCAGGCAGCGGTTTTTGTTGCTCTTAAAGGTCTCTGGTTTTTTGTTGAACGCCCTTATCCAACGCCGTGAGCTCAGTTCCTGAATCCCTTATACCGGCCAACGACGAGGCCCGCCTACGCGCCCTCGAGCGCTACCAGATACTCGATGCCCGCAACGAAAAGGTGCTGGACGACGTGGTAGCTGCCACCGCGCGGCTATTCCATGTGTCCAACGCCATGCTCTCCATCGTGGAAAAGGACACGGTGCTGCTGAAAGCGACCTACAACCTGCCCGTGGACATTGAGCGCTTGCCACGGGAGCAAAGCCTGTGCTCCTCTACCATCCTGCAGGACGACACGGCCGTGTTTGAGGACCTGCACAAAGCCAGCGCCCCCGGCGTGGACACGTCCCTTGTTCGGCAGCTGGGACTGCACTTCTATGCGGCCCACAGCCTGCGCACGCCCGACGGGCACAACATTGGCTCGCTGTGCCTTTATGACGGGCCACCCCGCCAGTTCAACCCCGCCGAGCGCATCCTGCTTGGCACCATTGCACGGCTGGTGATGCGCCTGCTGGAGCTGCGCCGCACGCTGGGCGCCCACCTGGGGGCAACCGCTGTGCTCTGGGATTTTGTGTACCGCGCTATCAGCGAGCAGTTGGCCCGCCTCCTGGAACTGGCCGAACGGGTAGTACCCAAAGGCTCTTCCGCCCAGCTCACGCCGGCGGCGGCCCAGGAAGCCACTGCTATTGTGGTCATCATCGACCAGTTTGTGGCGGCTACGCTGCGGCGCTCCTGAGCAGCAGCGTACGCCGAACATTTTGAGCTGCATAGCTGCTCCTGAGCACTATGCCAGCTTCGCCATCGGAGTTTTAATAGCAAGCGTAACCCTCGCACAATGTGAAGGGTACAAGCTCAGCCGCGCCCTGCTATTACTCACTGGTAGTTGAGCCGCGCGATATCTCGTTAGCTTGCTACCTTACTCCTATAATTTTGAATACCCCCTCCTCTCTAATTCCGGCCGACGACGCCGCCCGCCTGCATGCCCTTGAACGGTACCAGCTGCTGGATGCGCGCAGCGAAAAAGTGCTGGATGAAATAGTAGCTGCCACGGCTCGGCTGTTTGGGGTTTCCAATGCCATGCTTTCCATTGTGGAAAAGGATGAGGTGCTGGTGAAGGCGCCCTACAATCTTCCCGTAGCCATCGAGCGAATTCCGCGGGCGCAAAGCCTGTGCTCGGCCACCATCTGCAGGATGGCACGGCCGTATTCGAAGATTTATCCAAAGCCAGCGCGCTGGACGTTGACATTTCCTTGCTGCAGCAACTAGGCCTGCAGTTTTATGCTGGCCACAACCTGCGCACTTCCGACGGCCATAACATTGGCTCGCTCTGCCTGTACGACGGCCCACCCCGGCAATTTTCGCCGGTCGAACGCTCGTTGCTGGGCACCCTGGCCAGCCTGGTAATGCGCCTGCTGGAGCTGCGCCGCGTGCTCGGCGCTCACGCCGGCACCACCGCCGTGCTCTGGGACTTCGTGTACCGGGCCATTGGCAAGCAGCTGGCCCGCCTCACGGCCCTAGCCGAAAGCGCCGTGTCCAACACCGGCCCGGCCCAGCTCTCGCCTGCCACCGCCCACGAAGCCAACGAGATTGTGGGCGTCATCGACCAGTTTGTAGCGGCTACGCTGCAGCGTGCCTGAGTTCGGCCACGCGGAGGTGCCTTACTTTTGTGGCGTTTCCGTGTTTGTAGCATTATGGTTGAGAATAAGAAGGTGAAAACGCTGGCCCTGCTTGGAGCCACGGGCTCCATTGGCACGCAGGCCCTGGAAGTGGTGCGGCAGCAGCCGGGCCGGTTCCGGGTGGCGGTGCTCAGCGCCCAGCGGCAGTGGGACCTGCTGGCCCGGCAGGCGCAAGAGTTTAGGCCGGCCGTGGTGGTCATTGGCGACGAGGATTTTTACCAGCCGCTGAAAGCCGCATTGGCGGGCCAGCCTGAAACGCAGGTACTGGCCGGCTCCGCCGCGCTGGCCGAAGTAGTAACCCGCCCCGAAATTGACATCGTGCTCACGGCCCTGGTAGGCTACGCCGGGCTGCTGCCCACGGTGGCGGCCATTCGGGCCGGCAAGGACATTGCCCTGGCCAACAAGGAAACCCTGGTGGTGGCCGGCGAGCTCATCACGGGCCTGGTGCGGGAGCACGGCGTGCGCCTGCTGCCCGTCGATTCCGAGCATTCGGCCATTTTCCAGTGCCTGGTGGGCGAAGAACAGAACCCCATCGAGAAAATCATTCTCACGGCCTCGGGCGGGCCGTTTCGGGGCCGCACGGCCCAGCAAATGGAGTCCGTGACCAAGGCGCAGGCCCTGAAGCACCCCAACTGGGACATGGGCGCCAAAATCACCATCGACTCGGCTTCCCTGATGAACAAAGGCTTGGAGGTGATTGAGGCCAAGTGGTTGTTTGGCCTCACCAACGAGCAGATTGACGTGGTGGTGCACCCCCAAAGCATTGTGCATTCGCTGGTGCAGTTTGAAGACGGCTCCCTGAAGGCCCAGCTGGGTCTGCCCGACATGAAGCTGCCCATTCAATACGCGCTGGGCTACCCGCAGCGGCTGGCCAACACGTTCCCGCGCTTTTCTTTCCTCGACTACCCCACCCTCACTTTTGAGGCACCCGACCGCGCGGCGTTCCCCAACCTGGAACTGGCCTTTGGGGCCATGCGCCGGGGCGGCAACGCGCCCTGCGTGCTCAACGCGGCCAACGAAGTAGCCGTGGCCGCTTTTTTGCGGGAGCAAGTGGGCTTTCGGCAAATGTCGGACCTGGTGGCAGAGTGCCTGACACGGGTTTCGTACCTTGCGGAGCCGTTGCTGGACGACTTAGTCGCCACCGATGCAGAAACGCGGCGCGTTGCTGAAACACTCTTGTAAGATTCAATGTCTATTTGCTCGGCGCCGTCATGCAGAGCGCAGCGCAGCATCTTGCCCGCTTCGTTGCAACGGCGTTGATTACCGGCGGCGGGCAAGATGCTTCGCTGCGCTCTGCATGACGTTCTGTTAAAAAATCCTCCCTTACCAGTTATTCTCCTTGGAAATTCTCACCATGATTGGCCAGCTCCTGCTGGCTCTGTCGCTACTTGTTGGCTTGCACGAATTCGGTCACTTTGCCTTCGCCAAGCTTTTTAAAATTCGGGTCGATAAGTTTTACATCTTCTTCGACTTCCTGTTTCCGATGCCGAGCGTGGCCAATTTCGCGCTGGTAAAGAAAAAAATCGGCGAGACGGAATACGGCATCGGCTGGTTTCCGCTGGGCGGCTACGTGCAGATTCACGGCATGATAGACGAGACGCAGGACGCGGCTTCGCTCGCGGCCGAGCCGCAGCCCGACGAGTTCCGCGGCAAGCCGGCCTGGCAGCGCCTGCTGGTCATGCTGGGCGGCATCATCATGAACGTCATCACGGGCATCGTGATTTTTGCGGCGATGACCTTCCACTACGGCGACGTGTTTTTGCCGGCTTCGGAGGCGCGCTACGGCGTCCTGCCCAATGGGCTGGGCCGCGAAATTGGCTTCCGCACCGGCGACAAAATTGTAAAAATCAACGGCCGGCCGTTCACTGAGTTCGACGACGTGTACAAGCCCGACGTGATTATGGGCTCCAACTCGTTCTACACCGTGGAGCGCGGCGGGCAGCTGGTGGACATCAACATCCCCGCCAATTTCCTGGACAAATTTGCCAAGCAAAGCGCGGATAGCCTGCTGGTGCGCCCCCGCGAAACCTTCGCCGTGGAGCGCGTGGTAGCCGGTGGGGCCGCCGCCAAAGGCGGCCTGAAGGCCGGCGACAAGATTACCACCGTGGGCGGGCAACCCGTGCAGTTCTTCGACGAGCTGCAGTCCGCCCTGCTCGCCAACAAGGGCAAAACCGCTCCCGTGGTGGTGGAGCGCAACGGCCAGACCCTTTCCCTGCCCATTGCCGTGAGCGAGTCGGGCCGCATCGGGTTCGAGCGCAAGTCGACCCTGAAGCTGGGCACCCGCAGCTATTCGCTGGCCGAGTCCATTCCGCAGGGCGTGAGCAAGGCCTTTGGCGTGATTGGCCTGCAGGCCCGGGCTTTTGCCAAAATGGGCCGGGGCGAAATCTCGGCCTCCGAAAGCCTGGGCGGCCCCGTGGAAATTGCCCAGCAATTCGGCGGTACCTGGGACTGGCAGCACTTCTGGGGCCTGGCGGCTGGCCTGAGCATGGTGCTGGCCTTTATGAACCTGCTGCCCATTCCGGCCCTCGACGGCGGCCACGTGGTGTTTTTGCTCTACGAAATGATTGCGCGCCGCAAGCCTTCGGACCGCATCATGGAAGATGCCCAGCGAGTTGGCACGTTTCTTATTCTGAGCCTGATGGCCTACGTGCTTATCATCAAGCAGGTGATGAAAGCGTTTTAGGGCCCACTTGACCCTTTAACGCAGGTACTCCTCATGAAAACCCGGTTTGCAACGCGCTGCCTGACGGCCCTGGTGGCCCTCATTCTGTTGGCCACTTCGGCGGCGTGGGCACTGCACGCCTACCATTCCAGCCTGATGGAGCTCCGCTACAACGCCAGCAAAAAGCAGCTGGAAGTAGCGATAAAGGTGTTCACGGATGACTTTGAGAAAGCCATTTCGCAGGGCCAGCCCGCGCCGGTGAGCCTGAGCGAGCCCGGCCCGCGGCCCCTGGCCCTGACCACCGCCTACCTGCAGCGCACCCTCCGGTTCAGCACTGCGGCCGGCGCGCCCTTGCCCTTGCAAGTGCTGGGCCTGCAAAACGAAAAGGACGGCTACTGGCTCTACTGCAAAGTGCCGCTGCCGGGCCCCGTGCCCGGCGTGCAGCTGCGGCAAGCCATGCTGCTCGAGCTCTTTGGCGACCAGATGAACATCGTGAACGTGGAGGCCGGCGACCGGAAGCAGAGCGCCTTATTCCGCGTTGGCCACGAACAGGAGCTGGTTACCTGGTAATCATAAGTTGCCGCAATCCGGCGCTTTGTGTCCGCGTAGCGACTTTGACAAAAAACGCCCGAAGCAGGAGATGCTTCGGGCGTTTTTCTTTTTGCGAGGGCGACGGGCACTTTGCTCCTGCCGTTTAGGGCGTCACGGCCCGGCGCAAGAACTGGCAAAACGGGACCATGGCGCGGAATACTTCCAGTACGTGGGCCCGGAAATCTGCATGGCTTAGCACGTCTGAATCCGTCATGTGGTGGGTGGCGGTGAAGCTTTTGTGCTTGAGCAGCTCAATTTCCGGGTGCTCAATGGGATAATTAGCAGGCGACTTCTTGAGCTTCTCGCCGCCCATTCCATCAAAATAGCGCTGAAAATCGGGGACGGCCAGCAGGGCTTTCAGCTCGTCGGCGTTGTAGTCAATTTCCTGCCGGATGGCTGCCAGCTGGCTTTTGTCGGGTTGGTGGAGGCCGCCGGCGATGAGGGTGTTGCCGTTGGGACCCAGTTGCAGGTAGTAGCCCGGGGCATCCACTTCTTTGCCAGCGCTGCCGTGAAATATACCGAAAAGTGCGTCTTGTAAGGGTCTTTGTTTTTGCTGAAGCGCACGTCGCGGTAAATGCGGAAGATGCTGGTGCGGCCGTCGGGCCCGGCCAGCACGGGGTCGAGCTGGGCGAGCTCGCGGGCCCAGAATTCCGCGTCTTCCACAAACTGCGCGCGCAGCTGGTCATAGGTGGCTTTGCGCTCCTGGAACCACGGCCGCTCGTTGTGTTTGGCAAGGCTGGTGAGGAAAGCGAAGAGGGGTTTGAGCTGCATGGAAACAGGAAAGAAGGAGAGGTAAACCAATTGGACAGCCACAGGCGCGGCAATGGCCGCCAGTAGCAGAACGATGGGAAATGCATGACACCGCGCGTCACCGCTTGCCCCAATAAATGCCCCACAGGCATCCGTTGTCGCCTTGGTAGCGGCGGGAGAAATGGCATACGGCAACAGAAGTGCAAAGATGACCGGCCTGGCAAGCGTGATAATTGCAGGCACAACAGGAACAGGTGCCTTGAGCATCGAAATTTGACAAGCCCTGCAAAATATAAATACCTGACAGTCGTTGTTAATGCCCGTTCAAAAAGGTGTTGTCATGCTGAGCCTGCGAAGCATCCTATCAGGATAGACTCGGTCGTTCTGTAGGGATAGGATGCTTCGCGTTGCTCAGCATGACAGGGTCCATCTCTCATCGTTCCGGTTGTCCCTTTATGTTGCGTTGCTTATCGGGCTGCGTGTTGCTGCTGCTACCGCTTTACCAACTTCTGGCCCAGGGCTGCACGGCCAAAGGGGACCGCGCCAGCACCGGTGACTTGCCAACCCAAACGGCCTTCTGGCAACAGCAGCTCAAGTTCTCACGGGTCCGAGTGGCACTGGCAGGCACCGGCCCCGTGCTTGCGGAACGCCTAAGCGCCCGGGGCCTCGACCCACAGCGCCTGGAGCTGATGTTCCGCCTCATTAAAACCAACCAGGAGCTGGAGGTGTGGGCCCGTAACCAAGGCGCCGGCGCATTTCTGTTGCTGGACCGCTATCCGCTGGCGGCCACCTCCGGCCGGCTGGGCCCCAAGCGCCGCGCCGGCGACCGCCAGGTACCGGAGGGCTTCTACGAAATAGACCGCTTCAACCCCCACAGCGAGTACCTCCTCTCGCTGGGCCTCAACTACCCCAACGCCGCCGACCGCTCTCTGGGCGAGCCCAACCCGGGCGGCGATATTTTTATCCACGGCGGCGCAGTCACGGTGGGCTGCCTGCCCATCACCGATGCCGGCATTGAGGAAGTGTACCTGCTGGCCGTGGCGGCCCGCGCGGCGGGGCAGGCCGTGATTCCGGTGCACATTTTCCCATTTCCTCTCACCGAAGCGGAGTTGGCCAGGCGCTCCGCCAGCCCCCATCAGTCGTTTTGGCGCGGCCTGATGCCGGGGTATGCGTATTTTGAGCACCACCACCAGCCAGCCGGGCTGGCCCCGCTGGCCGTGGCCGGTAAGTAGCGCGAAGCAGCCCGTGGCCATCCACCCGCTGGGCTTGGGCGCGAGGCTCCGCTTAGCGCTACTGGCTAACTTGCCGCTGTGCCGCGTCCCGTTCTGTTTTTCCTGGTCCTTATTGCCTTGTTCAACGTGAGCCGCGTGCTGCGCGAACCCGGGCTCACGAATAGCGACCGGCCCATGGACTTCCGCACCTGCTACGTGGGCCAGGCGGTGCTGCGCCAGGGCCAAAACCCCTACGACGACGCCACGCTGAAGCGCGGCTGGCAGCGCATTGTGGCCGCCGAGCAGCTCGTGAGCCGCACCGAGCCGGGCCTGCCCAACCTCCCTTTTCTCTACCCGCCGTGGGCGGTGGCGCTGTTTGGGCTCACGGTGGGCCAGCTAGCGTATGCATTGGCCTGGCCGCTGTGGGGCGCGCTGGCGGTGCTATGCCTGCTGGCCACCGCGCGCTGGTGGCCGGCCCTGTCGAAGGCAGAAAGCGCGCCGGGCATACCTTGGTGGCACTTACTAATCTTCGCCTTCGCCCTGAAAGGCACCGTACCGGCGTTGCTCACGGGGCAGCCCACTTTCCTGGCCCTGGCATTGGGCGTAGGTGCCCTTGCCGTTGCCCAACTAAATGAGAGCCCCGCCGCCGGCCCCGGCACGCGGCCCGATGGGCAGCAGGCCACCAGCCAGCCCCGGCTGCTACAGGCCGCCGGCGGGAGCTGGCGGCCCGTAGCAGCCGGGGCACTGCTCGGATTGGCCGCCTTCAAAGTGACGCTGCTGCTGCCGTTTGTAGCCTGGTTTGTCTGGAAAAAGCAATGGCGGAGCCTGCTCGTGGCGGCGGCAGTGGTAGCCCTGCTGAGTGCGGTGGCGTGGCAGTGGGCGGCGGCCCCATCCGAGCTGCTGCCCACTTACCGGCACCTTCTGGCGCAGGTGCGCGCCCAGTCCTTCGACCCCGCCGACCCCGACTACCCGCTCACCCAGGGCATGACGCTGCGGCTGGAGCTGGGCAACGTGCTGGAGTGGCTGCGGCCCGGCAGCAGCACGTGGCACGTGTTGCTGCACGGCCTGCTGTGGCTGGGGGCCGGCCTGCGCCTGGCCTGGCTGCACCGACAGGGCCAGCGGGTGGCCGGGTGGTGGCTGTTTCTTGTCGTCAGCACGCTCACGCTGCTCACCACCTACCATCTATACTATGATGCTGTGCTGCTGCTGCCGCTGCTGGCCTTTGCAGCGCGCCTGCCCGGCCGGCTACGCCTGCTGCTCCCAGTGCTGCTACTGCCCCTGCTGCTGCCCCTCAACGGCCTGGCGCAGGCGCTGGGCAACCCAGTGGCACTGCAGTGGGTGTACTTTCTAATGCCGCTCTCGCTGCTGGGGGTGCTGGGGCTGTTGCTGAGCTGGCCGGTGGACCGAGCGAGCCGTCAAAACGACCTGCGCACGAGCCGGCACGATTTTTTCATTTAGCCCTAACGTCACTTGCTTTTTGCTCCTATGAAACGTCTTTTCCTTCTAATCCTGCCCTTATTTGCGGCTGTGGCCGCCCAGGCCCAGCGGCCCACCGACATCTGGTATTTTGGCCAGCAGGCCGGCCTCACCTTCGCCGAAGGCAACACGCCCAAGCCCTTGAACGATGGCAAAATGAGCACTTACGAGGGCTGCGCCGTGGCCACCAGCTCCAAAGGCGAGCTGCTGTTTTACACCAACGGCCAAACCGTGTGGAACCGCGAGCACCGCGTGATGCCCAACGGCGTGAAGCTGATGGGCAGCGGCAGCAGCACCCAATCGGCCCTCATCGTGCCCGACCCCGGCTCGGGCAATATCTTCTACATTTTTACGGTGGCGCCCCAGGGCTCACCCAACGGCCTGCGCTACTCCATTGTGGACATGACCCGCGAAAACGGCCTCGGTGACCTGCCCCGCGTGAACCTGCTGCTCATTCAGCCAGTGGCCGAAAAGCTGGCCGCGGTGCGCCACGCCAACGGCCGCGACACCTGGATAGTGGCCCACCGCTGGAACTCCAACGCCTTCGTTTCCTACCTCGTCACGGCCGATGGCGTATCGGCCAAGCCCCTGTTGAGCAACGTGGGCAGCATGAACGCCGGCCCCGGCCGCAACGCAATTGGCGCCCTGAAATTCTCGCCCGATGGCCGCAAACTTGCGGCGGCCCTTTGGCGTGAAACCAACAAGTTTGAAGTGTATGATTTTGACCGCACCACCGGCAAGGTGAGCAACCCCAGCAGCTTTGGGCCCTTCGCCGAGGCCTACGGCGTGGAGTTTTCGCCCGACGGCAGCAAGCTCTACGGCACCTGCAACGGCGTGGGCGGCGGCCAAACCGAAATCTGGCAATTTGACCTGAAGACCAAAGACAAAATGCTGGTGGGCAAATCGGCCAACCGCAAGATTGGCGCCCTGCAGCGTGGCCCTGACGGCCGCATCTACGTGGCTCGCGAAGACAACCCCAACCTGGGCGTCATCCAGCAACCCAACCTGCTGGGCAAAGAATGCCTGTACGTTGACGAAGGCGTGAAGCTTGGCGGGCGCCGCAGCAAGCTGGGCCTCCCGGCCTTCGTGGTCATCCCGTAGCCGGCCAAGTAGCAGCGGCTGTTGAGGTAGTCGCGCGAAACTATCTGGAGCAAGAAAGGCGGTCATGCTGAGCTTGTCAAGCATCTCTACCGCGTTAGTAATCAGACTTACTTACGCGGTAGAGATGCTTCGACAAGCTCAGCATGACGTGCTATGTATGCCTCTGAACAACTACTTAGTTCTGCCCGCCAATCTTGAACCGCAGAAAACCCAATCCCAGCGAGTAGTACGGGTTCTTTTCGCTGAAATAGCCCGTAACGTCCCGCGAGCTGATTCCGGCCTCCCAAATGGGCGTGACCAGGGTGATGCCCAGGGGCACGCCGGTGCCGTAGCCCGCGCCATTGCTCACGCCGCTGCTCAAGCGCAGCCAGCCCGTGGGCTTAAAGTCAAGGCCCAGGCCCACAAAGGGGGCGGTGAGGTTGCCCGAAACCTTGTTAAGCGGCGCGGTGAAGTCCACCCCGGCTTCGAAGAGGCTGCTGAGGCGGAAGCCCACCCCCAGCCGGACCTTGGCCGGCAGCGAGGCGCTGCGCTTCTGCTGGGCCTGGTACTCGAAGATGTTTTGCTGGTCGGCATCGAACTGTTGCAGCACTTCCTTGAGTACGTCGTAGGTCTCGATACCGGTGGCGGAGGTGGGCTGCAGCTGCTGGTTGGTGGCCGTCACCACGTTGCCCGTCCACGTCATAGTGCCCAGGTCAGTGAGGGAGGCGCTGACCTGCAAAAACTTGCCAATTTCGGCCGACAGGCCCAGGTCGGCCCCGTGCCCGCTGCCCACGGGGCTCAGCACCGCCCCGTTTTTGTAGTTAAAATCGGGACTGTTGACCAGGGCGCCGTAATCGGCTGAAAAGACGGGCGCCAGGGACGAGTACGCCGTCAGGTCGCTTCCCTCGGCCCTAATATCGGCAATGCCGATGCCCTGAATATAGCGGTAGCCTATGCCCGCCGAGAGCTTAAAGCCGAGCTTGTCCAGCACGCGCAAGCCGTAGGCGATGTTGTACTCGCTGGTCCAGGCCATTTGAATGGCCGTGCCATCCAGGAACTCGGACAGTAGCGGCGGTGGCAGCGTGGCGGCCCCGGTGGTGGGGTAATAGGGCTGCAGGCTGGCCGCTGACTTGCCATTGACGACTACATCGGCCGCGTTGCGGTTGAGGGCCAGGTGAGCACTGATGCGCTGGCGGTTGCTCACGGCAATACTACCCAGACCGTTGGGCAGGCTGATGGCCAGGCCCAGTGTGGTGGCGTCAACGTTGAGGTTGAACGCGTCGCGGTCGGCCAGACCATTTTGCAGCGCGGCTTTGTCGGCGGGGGCAATGCTTTCGGTGCGCTCGAAGATGATGCGCTCAAAAAAAGACTTGCTGAGCGAGCGGGACGCCACCCCTATCCCCACCTCGCCAATGGTAAACGAGACCTTTGCCTGGCCGTTGCGGCCCAGATTGGCTGGGTTCACCCCTATTGCTTGGTAGCCTTCGGCGAAGCTGTTGGCGACCCCGCCCCGGCCCGTAGCCGAGAAATTGCTCAGCTCGTTTTGGGCGCGCACCATTGCGGGCAAGGCCAACAGCGCGGCCAAAGGCAGGAAACAAAGGGTTTTCATAGGGCGCAACAAGGTAGTGGGAAACGGTGGCTACACCTTCCTATCGGTTAGCTTGCCGGTTGAATTCGAAAATTAAGCCGGCCACCGGCAACTTTGCGCACCTGCCCCGCTGGTACTTCGTCCCTATGCCCCCCAAACGCCTTTCTGCCGCTGAGTACGCCACCGGCATCCTGGCCGGCACCCGCACGGTGCTGGGTCGCGCCATCACGCTGGTCGAAAGCACCCTACCCGCCGACCAGGCCCTGGCCCAGGAAGTGCTGCAAACCGTGCTGCCGCACACCGGCCGCAGCCTGCGCGTGGGCATCACGGGCGTGCCCGGCGTGGGCAAAAGCACGTTTATAGAAGCGCTGGGCCGGTACGTGGTGGAGACGCTGGGCAAGAAGCTGGCCGTGCTGGCCGTGGACCCCAGCAGCCAGCGCGGCGGCGGCAGCATTCTGGGCGACAAAACCCGGATGCCGTGGCTGTCGGCGCACGCTGCCGCTTTTATTCGGCCTTCCCCCGCGGCCGGCAGCCTGGGCGGCGTGGCCCGCGCCACCCGCGAGGCCTTGCTGCTGTGCGAAGCGGCCGGCCACGACGTGATATTTGTAGAAACCGTGGGCGTGGGTCAGTCCGAAACCACCGTGCACGGCATGGTCGATTTTTTCCTGCTGCTGATGCTCGCCGGCGCGCGACGAGCTACAGGGCGTCAAGCGCGGCATTATGGAAATGGCCGATGCCCTGTGCATCACCAAGGCCGACCAGGGCAACGAGCAGGCCGCCCGCCGCGCCCGCATCGATTACCAAAGCGCGCTGCACCTGTTTCCGCCCGCGCCGTCGGGCCAGGTGCAGCCGGTGCTGCTCACGTCGGCCGTGAGCGGCACGGGCGTGGCCGAGGTCTGGAAGGTTATTGAAGACTATGCAACGGCCACGCAGCAAAACGGCTATTTCCCACTGCGCCGCCAGCAACAGCAGCTGCAATGGCTGCATGAGAGCATAGCTCAGGAGCTGGAAACCCAGTTTTATGCCGACGGCGCTGTGCGCGCCCGCCTGCCCGCCGTGCAGCAAGCCGTGGCCGCTGGTAAGTTGACTCCGTTCGCAGCGGCCACGGAGCTACTGCGCTTGCCAGGCGGGCTACGAGGCTAATAATTACACACACGAATACTTCCGCACCCGCGAGGTTTCCGGGGCGTAGGCTTCTACCTTTAGCGGCGTCTTTTTGCATTTATAGTTTCCAATGCCCGCTTTCACGCTTTCGCGCCTTCCCCAGCTGGCCCTGCTCGGCCTCTTATCCTTCACCAGCCTTAGCGCCAGTGCCCAAGCCGATGCCGTGCGCCGCTGGCAGCACCTGGACTTGAAAGCCGACGGCGTGCCCGGTATCAGCGCCGACCGCGCGTACCGGGAGCTGCTGGCCAACCGCAAGCCGACGCCCGTAATTGTGGCTGTGCTCGACTCGGGCATCGACTCCACCCACCAGGATTTAAAGGCCGTGTTGTGGCGCAAACCCGGCGAGATAGCCGGCAACGGCCTGGATGACGACCAGAACGGCTACGTGGACGACGTGCGCGGCTGGAACTTCCTGGGTGGCAAAGACGGGCAGAACATTGCCGTGGAAACCCTGGAGCAGACCCGCATCTACGGCCAGTACAAGCTGCAGTTTGAGGGTAAAAAGCGCAAGGCGTTTTCGGCAGCCGACCAGGCTAAGTTTGACGTGTACGAACAGGCGAAGGCTTCTTATTTGAAAGACCTGGCCAACGAAAACAAGCAGCTTTCGACGCTCACGGAGGCTTACGACAGCAACACGGCCTCCTTTGCGCAAATGAAGCAGGCCCTGAACACCACCCGCCTCGACACGGCCCTGCTGCGGCAGGCGGCCCGCACCCGGACCGATGTGCCAAGCGCCGGTTCGCTGTACACGTTTTTGAGTCGCAACCACTTCGCCAGCACCGACGATGCCCTCAAGAGCCTCAACAACGCCATTACCCGCTCCCGCGACCGGGTGGAGAAAAGCCTGAACCCGGCCTACAACCCGCGCCCCCTGGTGGGCGACGACGTGGCTAACCTCGCTGAAACCGGCTACGGCAACCCCGACTCGCAGGGGCCCGATGCCAGCCATGGCACGCACTGCGCGGGCATTATTGCGGGCGTGCGCGGCAATCAGCTCGGCGCCGATGGCGTAGCCGGCGCGGTACGCATCATGAGCGTGCGCTCAACGCCCAGCGGCGATGAGCGCGACAAGGACGTGGCCAACGCCATTCGCTACGCCGTGGACAACGGGGCCCAGATTATCAGCATGAGCTTTGGCAAAGACTACTCGCCCGACAAGGCCGTGGTGGACGCGGCCATGCAGTACGCCGACCAAAAAGGGGTGCTGCTGGTGCACGCCGCCGGCAACAGCAGCAACGACAACGACACCGGCCTGAATTACCCCTCGGCCCGCTACCTCAACGGCCAGGACATTGCCAACCAGATTACGGTGGGCGCCAGCAGCCGCCTCAACACCCTAGAGCTGGCGGCCAGATTCTCGAACTTCGGCAAGCAGACCGTGGACGTGTTTGCGCCCGGCGTCGATATTTATTCCTCCACGCCTGCCAACACCTACGCCACCTACAGCGGCACCAGCATGGCCGCGCCCGTAGTGGCCGGCGTGGCGGCGGTATTGAAGTCCTACTTTCCGCAGCTAACGGCCCTGCAAATCAAGCAGATTATCCTGCAGTCGGCGGTGCCGTACCACACCAAAGTGAATAAGCCCGGTACCCAAAAGCTGGTGGACTTTGCCTCCCTTTCCAAAAGCGGCGGCATCGTGAACCTCTACGAAGCCGTGAAGCTGGCCGACCAGCAGACGGCCGCCGCGAAGTAGCGCTGCGCGCTACGGCGCTACCCGCGGCGGGGCCGCAGCGCGAGGTAGTCGAGGTAGTAGAGCACCTTCACCGACACGTTGTTGTTGTGGGCAGTGTTGATGGTGTTGCTCAGGTTGTCGAAGTACAGCGGGGTGGCGGCGTTGGCTTCGAAGGACTGGGCCGCGGCGTTTTTCCACACCACGCTCACTTGCGAGCCGGGCGCAAACCACCACGAGTACACGGCGTCCACGTTGAAGGCATTGAAGGTGTTGTCGCGGTTGCGCTGGTAGTCCACGGGGCTTTCCACGCCGTCGGGGCGCAGGCGCGAGAAGTCGCGGTAGTGCACGTTGCTCACGTAGTGCCGCACGCGGATGTTGAACGACATGCGGTTGGTGAAGGTGTAGATTCCCGTGGCCGTGTTGTTGATGGTAACCACGTCGCGGCGCCCGAGCAGCACGTCGCCGCTCCGGCCGCCGAAGTCGGCGAGCAGGGCCGCGTCGGCGGGCTGTCGGCTGTCGAGGCTGCCGGCGTAGCCTACCTGGTTGCGTTTCAGCTCATAGCTGGCCGCGTACACAAAGCTAAGGTGGTCGCTGACCCGGTAGCGCGGGCTCAGGCTCAAATACAGCGTGTTGCGGTTGGTGCGGTCCCCGTCGGCGGCGAAAAAGCGGGCGGCGTACCGCACGTCGTAGGCAAACTTCTTGCGGTAGTCCGACGACATAAAGCCGTTGATGCGGGCATTGGCGGGCTTGCGCACGTAGTAGCGTCCCAGCGGCGCGCGGCGCGGGTCGAAATAGTCGCGGGCCAGCGGCAAGGCCTGCAGGTCGAGGCCGGTGGTCAGGAAGCTTTTGGTGAATGTGGTATTGCCACCCAGGTACAGGCCTGCTTCCTGGTAGCGCATGGGCGTTTGCAGCAGCGAGTAGCTCACGCTGCCGTAGGTGCGCATGTTGTTCACCTTCCAGAAAGGCTTGTAAATGTTGTAGCTGGCGCTGAGGGACTGTGAAATGCTGTTGTTGCTAAAAAGCAGGCCCAGGTCGTTGGGATTGTAGGTATTCGACTCGATGCCGTGGTCGACGCCCCAAGTGAATTTGCCGCTGATTTTGCCAAAATTCAGGTAGTACTTGTAGCCGTTCTGGTCTGCTACGTCGCGCTCCGAGTTGAACTCCTTGCCGCGCCGGTGCGAGTACACCAGCTGCCCGTCGAGGGCGTAGCTGTTGGCTTTGTTGGCGAAGCGAAACAGGCCGCCGGTCACGTTGGCGTCGTAGGTCTGGCCGGCCCGCGTCACGTTGGTGTTCACGAGGCTCACGTAGGAGTTGTTCTTCAGGCTTTGGTCGAGCACCGCAATGCTGTAGTTGCTGAAGGGCTGAGTGAGCACCTCGCGCCGGGCGCCGGTGGTACTATCCTGCAGCACGGCGTATACGTTGTTGCTCAGGGCGTTGAAGATACCCACGCCCAGGCCCTTGCTGGTGCGGCCCGATATTTTGGTGGCATTCAGCAGGGACGTCACGCCGGGGTTTTCGGCCACGAATTCGCCCTGGCGCCGGGTGCCATCGCCCACCCTGGCTCCCGCCCGCAACTGGCCATTCACCTGGCCAAACCCAATGGGCGTGGCGCCCACGCGGCGCGAATAAAACAAGCCGCCTTTGTTGAACAACTCGGTGCCCTCGGTAAAAAACTGCCGATTTTCGCTGAACTGCACCTCAAACGGCGAGAGGTTGAGCACCTGGTTGTCGCTGAGCACCTGCCCAAAATCCGGCACCAGCGTGGCATCCAGCGTGAAGCTTTCGTTGATGCCCCACTTCACGTCGGCCCCGCCGTTGAAGCTGGTGCTGGCATTGCGCCTGCCCTGCTCCTTGTAGGGAAAGTGGTTAACGTAGCTGGAGATGTAGGGCGTGAGCGAGAGGCGCAGCGGCGGCTTGATGTCCTTAATGCCCGTGAGCTCGCCCCACTGGTTCACGAAGCCCGAAACCTGGGGCTTCACCTCGTTCCAGAAAAACTTCTGGCGCGTGCTACGGCGCTGCCGGCCAAAATTCAGCCCCCATACCTGCTCCGCGGCCTTGCTAAACCGGATGGCCGAGTACGGGATGCGCATTTCGGCCACCCAGTCGTTGCCGCGCAGGGTGGTGCGCGATTCCCACACGGCGTTCCAGTTGCCGTCTTCGCCGTTGGCCGGCGACCGGCGGGCATCAACCTGCACCCCGCCCGGCGTCACAATGAACTGGTAGCCGTTGAGGTGGTCGTTGTAGGTATCAAAATACACCCCAAACCAGTCGGAGTTGCCAATGTTGTCGCGGGCGGTGAGCTCGCGCAGAATGGAATCCTGCGATACGTCGTGCATGATGGCGCCCACGTAAATGGCCGCGTCATCGTACAGGATACGTACTTCGGTGGGGTATTTTTCGGGGCGGCCCGGTGTGGGCTCCAGCTCGTAGAACTGCGTGGCCACGGGCGCCGACTGCCACACCGCTTCGTCGAGCACGCCGTCGAGCTTCACCCCGGAGCTGATGCGCACGGCCTGCAATTGCCGCTTGGGCGCCGGCTGGGCCCCGCCTGCAGTGCCTTTACCAGGTGTCTGGCTTTGGCCAAACACCCCACCTGCCCACAATCCAAACCAACAAATCAATAAAAAACGCAACATTATAACCAATACTAAACCCTATAAATAACAGATTACGGGGATGTCTATAGATGGGCACAAAGGTCCGAAGGTTGCGTGCAGGGACCTAACTTCCTGAGCAGAAAAAAGGACCAATCGCCAAAGACCGGCCCCCTTGCGAAGAGCCGGCCTTGCTGAAGTAGGGAGGCGGGAAGGGTTCCGCTACTCCTGCACTGAAATGTTTAGGTTGTGGCGCTGGCCGTCGTCGTGGCCCACCAGCTTGTGGTATTTCGCGGCGAGCTCCTCCGACTGGCGCTTGCCGTTCACCGTCATGCCGGAGGCATTGAGCTGCAACTGAAATCCCTTGTCGCCCGGTGCAATCAGGCCGTCTTTGCGCAACTCGTTGCGCAGGGCTTGCGTGTCCATGCGAGGCGCCCGGGGTGGGCGGGGTGGGGCGGGCGCCTGTACGTCCATGGGCGGGGCG
>NZ_MDZC01000063.1 GCF_001816165.1 Hymenobacter glacialis | reverse complement strand
CACCAGCAGGGCCAGGTGGCGCGAAGCCGCGCTTTGGTAGTGCCGCCACTTGCTGGCCCAGCGCACCCGCTGCCGCAGCAGCGCCCCCAGCGACGTGGGCGCGGCGGTGCGGGCAATGGCCGCCGCATCGGTCAGAAAATGGGCCGTGCCGGGAAAGGCCGCGTGGATTTTGTGGAGCAGAAATTCGTCGTCGCCGCTGGCCAGGTGGGCGTTGTCGGCGTAGCCACCCACGGCCTCGAAGGCGGCGCGGCGGTAGGCCAGGTTGGCCCCGTTGCACATAGTGGGCTTTCGCCGACCCAGGCAGGCCGCGCCCACCCCCACCAGTCCCGCAAACTCCAGCCCCATGAGCGTCATAAACCCAGAATCCGGCCCGGTGAGCAGCACCGGGCCGCTGATAAAATTGGCCAACGGCTGCCGTGACAGCAGCGCCGCATAGGCCGCCAGCCAGCCGGGGCCGAGGCGGCAGTCGGCGTCGGTGCACACCAGCCAGGGGGCGCGAGCAACCTGCAAAGCGGCTTGCAAAGCGGCTTTTTTGCCGGTTTCGGCCGCGGGCAGGCTGATGAGGCGTAGCTGAAACCCGGTTTCTGATGCGGCGGCACTTACCAGCGCGGCGGTGGCATCGGTGGAGTGGTCGTCGGCAATGAGGACGTCGAACTGCGCGGCCGGCAGGGTTTGGGCAGCAAGGTCGCGTAGGAGTTGGGGGAGGCTAGAGGCTTCGTTGCGGGCGGCGATGAGGAGAGAAAATTGTAATGAGGAATGAGGAATGAAGAATGAGGAATTCGCAGACGGCCCTTCTTCCTTGTTCTCCGTTACCAATTCTTCATTCTTCATTCTTAATTCTTCATTAAGATTAAGCGCAGCGCGCAGCCAGCCCATTACTCCCGCGTACACCACCGGCAACGCCAGCAACAATAGCCCCGCCGTCATTTCCCGGCGCGCTTATCGCGCAGCACGCGCAGGCCGGGCACCAGCAGCAGCCCCGCCGCGCTGGGCAGCGCAATATTGATGACCCACAAGCTAAGGCTGGCACTGAGCACCGGCAGCGCCGGCTGCCCCAGCAGCCCAAACAAATGCGTGGCCGACAGCTCCCGCACGCCCACATCGGCCAGGGCGTTTAGCGAGGGCACCAGCGATTTCAGCAGGAAGGTGCCCGCCACTGCCGCCAGCCCCGGCCCCAGCGGGCTGCCCACGCCATAGGCCGTGAGCAGCAGCAGAAACTGCCCGCAAAACACCGCGTAGCGCAGCACCGAGATGGCCAGCACCGCGTGCAACGCCCGCGCCGGGTACGTGGGCATAATGGCCAGCGCGGGCCGGAACCGCCGCAGTGGCCGCCACAGCCCCAGCGCCGCCAGCAGCAGCCGCGAGCGGTAGAGCGGCACCAGCACCGCCACGCCAATCAGCCCCGCCGATACCACCACGCCCAACCCGGCGGCTGGGTAGCCTTTCAAATAAAAGGTCAGCAGAAAATACAGCAGGCCCGCCACGCCCGCCAGCACCGTGGCCACCAGCTGGCAGTAGCGCCCCAGAAAAACGGCCCCCAGCGCACTCACGCGTCGGCTTTTCAGTTCCAGAATGCGGCCGGCGTAGTCGCCCACCCGGTTGGGCGTGGCAAAGCCCAGCGTGAGCCCCACCAGCACCGCCCGCAGGCTGCGCCCAAACGTGACGGGCTCCAGGTGCCGGGCCAGCCGGTACCATTTCCAGGCCTCCAGGCCCCAGTTGAGCGGTACCAGCGCCAGGGCCCAGAGCACGGGTACCCGACCGGCGCCGCGCAGGCTGGTGGCCAGCAGCGTGCGCCAGGCCGCGGCGGTGTCGGGCTCGGCAAAAATGGAGTTGTAGAGCAGGCCCAGCGTGAGCAACGTGACCAGCACCTTGCCCCAGAAAACCCACCGGCCCCACTTTTTGGGCGCGGGACCTTTTTCGGGGCTGTTTGCACTTCTAAGGAGCAATGCTGCTTCGGTGGTCCCTGCGGGCTTGCCGGCGTTGTAGCTTTGCAAAGGAAGTCCCTTGGCCGCGGCTATTTCGGCGCTTCCGCCTTGTTGCTCCTCACCCTCGTTCCTTTGGCTGCCCCCCTTCGCCCCCGCCCCGCTCCTGCTGTCGAGCTGCTGCCCAAAATCATCATGGGCGTGGACCCCGGCACCCAGATTATGGGCTACGCCCTGATTGAGGTGCGCGGCCAGCGGGTCGACGTGCTGTGCTACGACGTTATCAATATGAAGGCGCTGGGGTCGAATCACGCCGTAAAGCTAAAGCGGATTTTCGACCGCATGCTGGAGCTCATCGACGAGTACCTGCCCGATGAGCTGGCCATCGAAGCCCCGTTTTTTGGGGTCAACGTACAGAGTATGCTGAAGTTGGGCCGGGCGCAGGGCGTGGCTATTGCCGCCGCCCTCTCCCGCCAGATTCCCTACGTGGAGTACGCCCCCACCAAGGTAAAGCAGTCGGTGACAGGCTCCGGCTCGGCCACCAAGGAGCAAGTGGCCCACATGCTGCGCCAGACCCTCACGCTCCCGCCCATTGCCGAAGCCTCCAAGTTTCTGGACGCCACCGATGCCCTCTCCGTGGCCCTGTGCCACCACTACATGAAGGGCAACAACGCCAGCGTGAGCGGCGGCAAAAGCTGGGGCAAGTTCCTGGCGGAGAACCCCGAGCGGCTGGGGGCGAGCACCCGTGCGGCCAAGAAAAAAGCGCCTGCGAAATCGTAGGGATTTGGACAAGCAATTCTAGCATTTTGGCGCTTGGCGAAGACGCAAATCTCGGACCGCAAGGCTTCATTTAATTATTGAACGCGCTTTTTTGCCGAATGCCAAATGCCTGATGTTATTTTTTTCGTTTTAACCTTTTGGCTGCACGTTTGGCTTCTTTTCGTTTGCGTTGCCATTCCCAAATTTTTTGTTGAATGCCTCCAAGACTGATTATAGAAAATCCTTTTGTTGGTTTTCTAATTTCTTCCGGAATACTCCATTCAAAATTTACCCTACTCCAATCTATTTTATTTACTCTGTTTGTTGGGTCATATTTTAGATTTGATTTTGTAAATTCTTTGTTGTTATATTTTTCAACTATTCTTCTCAGCAGTAAAAATACCTCTTTTTCATCCTCTGAAATTTCATCGACAGATTGTTCTAAATAATAATCAGGTTCTGACGTCCAAAAAATTAATGACGCAGTTCCTTTGTCGCACTTTTGACTTTCAACTATCCATTTCAAAATCTCAACGCCATCATCCCAATTGTAATGTTGAGCAAGATAATATTGGTCTGTTGAGTTTAGCTTCTCGAAAAGCCTATAATCCGGTACATAATCTTCCTCATTGTTGAATGAAAATTCAATAAAATTTTCTTGAATAAATCTTTCTTTGTTTGGCAGAATTATCATTGCGTCTGGTTTTAGAACAGGTTACAACGTATGACCGTTGCTCAGCGAAGATGCAAGCAATGGCCATACGCCCATAGTATGCTAATCAGTAGAATAGTCCGCACCGAATCAGGCGGGACTGCACTAATACAATGCAAAATAGCTACTGCACACCCCCAGTATCTGCCGAACCTACGGCCTCCGCTTCTTTACCAACCGATATTTCGCCCTTTGCATACGTCACCGCGTAGCCGCTGATGTCCACCCGGTCACCTCTTAGCCGGCACCACAGGTCGCCGCCGCGGGGCGAAATCTGACGGGCGCGCAGCTCGGTTTTGCCCAGCTTTTCGGCCCAAAAAGGAATCAGGGTGCTGTGAGCCGAGCCGGTAACGGGGTCTTCGGGCACGCCCACGCGGGGTGCGAAGAAGCGGGACACAAAGTCTACCCCATCGGTGCCGGGCGCGGTGGCGATAACGCCCACGTATTCGAGGGCCGCGATACGGGCGTAGTCGGGTTTGAGGGCCAGCACCTCGGCTTCGGTGTTGAAAGTGACCAGCAGGTCGCGCGCGGCCAGCACGCGCAGGGGTGTAGCGTGCAGGGCGTCGGTGAGGCCGGTGGGGTGCGTGGCCATTTCCTGGGGAGGGCGCGAGGGAAAATCGAGCGTGAGGCGGCCGTCGGCTTCGCGCGACACGTGCAGCGGGCCGCTTTGGCTGTGGAAAACCACCTGCTCCCCGGCAAAATCCAGGTGCGTGAACAGGACGTGGGCCGAGGCCAGGGTGGCGTGCCCGCACAAGTCAATTTCGACGGCGGGCGTGAACCAGCGGATGTCATACTCAGCCCCGGTGCGCGGCACGATGAAGGCGGTTTCGGCGAGGTTGTTTTCAGCCGCTATTTGCTGCATCTGCGCGGCGGGCAGCCAGGCTGGGAGGGGGCACACGCCGGCGGGGTTGCCGGCAAAAGGACGCTGGGCGAAGGCGTCGACGTGGAAATAGGGTATCACGGGCGGAGGCAAATAAGTGAAGTGAATGGGCGGGCAGGCTAATGGGGGTCCGTGCAGGAACAGGCCTTTTTAACTCAGAACGTAATGCTGAGCTTGCCGAAGCATCTCTACCATAACAGTAATCTATATTACTGCTGCGGTAGAGATGCTTCGGCAAGCTCAGTATGACCGCCTTTTTTACTGCAGTTGGCTTTAACTGAGTACTCAAAGGCAGAGCTGCAAAGCAAGAATACGGCGAAGCCTTTGCACGGCGCGAAATTGTACCCCAATCCGTAAATTTTTCAAAATAAATTTACGGTCATGCAACCGCCCGGGCCGGCCGCCGGTCAGGGCTTTATGAGGCGGGTGCTGTACAGCTCGCCTTCACCCTTACTTTATTTATGCCGCCTCCTCTAGCTCCGGTCGATGAGACGCTGCTGGCGGCGTGCCGGCGCGGCGAATCGGCGGCGCAACACCAGCTCTACCAGCGGCTGGCGTATCTGCTCATGGGCGTGTGCCTGCGCTACTGCCCCAGCCGGGCCGAAGCGGAGGACGCGCTGCAAAACACGTTCGTTAAAATATTCACCCGCCTCGACCAATACCGGGGCCAGGGACCCTTTGAGGCGTGGGCCCGGCGCATTGCCGTAACCACCTCCCTGCACGCGCTGGAGCAGCACCGCCTGCGCCACCCCGCCCCCACCCTCGACCCCGACGACGTGGCCCACGACCTGGCCAGCCCCGAACCCTGCGCCGTGGAGCAGCTGGCCGCCGACGACCTGCTGGCCCTGCTGGCCACGCTGCCGCCCGGCTACCGCGCCGTGCTCAACCTCTACGCCGTGGAGGGCTACTCGCACCAGGAAATAGCCGAGCTGCTGGGCATTGCCGAAGGCACTTCCAAATCGCAGCTGGCGCGGGCCCGCCGCCTGCTCGAACGCCGCCTGGCGGCCCATCACCACCCCCAATTGCCATGACCGACCGCAAACCCGACGACTTGTACGATGCCCTGCGCAACCGCCTGGCCGACTACGGCCAGGAGCCGCCGGCGCAGCTGTGGGCCGGTATCAAAGCCCAGCTGCCGCTACCGGTGGCCCGGCCGCAGCTGCGCCGCCGGCGCCGCTGGAGCCCGGTGCTGCTGCTGGGCCTGCTACTGGCCGTGGTGGGCGGAGCAGCCTGGCAGTGGTGGCGCACCGCGGGCCCGGGTCAATCGGCCGCCGGCACCGGGCAAATGGCAACGACTGGCCCGCGAAGCGAAAACCGCACCGCAGCCACGGCTTCAGTGCCTCCACAGGCAGCGACTGATGTAGCTGGTGCCGTTGCGGCTGGGCCAAACAGCCCCGCAGCCCGGACTTCGACTGGCACGGCCACCGCGGCCCAAGCCACTGAACTGGCTGCAGCTAAAAACCCGCTTCCTGCTTTTCAAAAGAATATAGACGTTACGACTCTGAATCGCTCGGCCGCTGCTACCCGTGGTCGGCGCCTGGCCGCAGTCAGGTCAGGCAATTTTTCGGCGGGCCGTGCTGACGCAGCTTACGCCGAGCCGATTACTGCTGCTGATTCGGATGCTGCGGCCAGTGTGCCGGCTATGGGGGCAGCTGCTAGTAATACTGAGAAAGTGGCAGTGCGCCAGGAAACGGCGCCAGAAGCGAGCAAAACGGCAAGGCCGCGTGTTGCGCCGGCCGAGGCACTGGCGACCGGGGATGCTTCGCCGGCTTTGCCCGCAGTTCCGCTGGCTGGGCTTTCCGCTCCGGTGGCGGGTGTTAATCAGTCGCAGTCGTTAGCAGATAGCCCGCAAGCGGGCACGAATGAGGACGCGCCAGACGCTGCTGGCAGCGCGCAGAACACCGCCGCAGCGGGCGCCATGCTGCGGCGCACCCCTGCCCTGGCGCTGGCAGGCTTTCCGCTGCCCACCGCCCAGCTTAGTGCCGACACCGCGCCCGCTATGCCGGTGGTGGTGGCCCAACGCTGGGCACTGCAGCTGCTGGGCGGCCCGGCCCAAACCTTCCGAACGCTGGGCGGAGGTGCCAGTTTGGAACCCCTGCCCAACCGCAACCTTCCCCCCACGGCGGCCGGTCCTGCCAGTGACAACGTCATCGCCAATGCCCTGGCCGAGAAAGAAAAAAGCAGCACCGGGTTTGGCCTGCAAGTGCAGGCACGCCGCGTGCTGAGCGGCCGATGGGGCGTGAGCGCGGGCCTGGGCTACCAGGAATACGCTACGAGGACGGACTACTCCGGTCCGGTTTCCTACACAACTTACTCGGTGTCGGGCTTGCCTACTCGGGCCTCGCGGGAGGTCAGCCTCCGCCAGCGCGACACTTACCGGTTTGCCACCGTGCCCGTGCGCGTGAGCTATGCCCTGGGGCAAGCCAGTAAGCACCTCCGCTACGGACTGCGGGCCGGGACTGATGTAGCCGTGTACCTGGGCGGCAGCACTACCCGCTCCGCCCCTTCTGCATTAAAAAACAACAGCCCTTATCGCCCGCTCAGCTTGTCGGTCATGGCCGGGCTGGACCTGCACTACCGGGTGGGGCCGCGCCTTGAGCTGCTGGCCCAGCCTCACGCCACCTACTTCCTCACCTCGTTGCCAAAACCCATATCCGGCCTCACGCCGCGCTACCTGTGGGGCGCCGGGGCCCTGGTTGGGGTGTCGTACGAGTTGCGGTAGTACACCGCTTCGCGCCACTGCCCGTCACTGTCTGTAGACTACTTCGGGCGCCTCATCGCACCGGCTCGCCGCCGATGAACACGTCCCGCACAGGGTTTTCGCCGAGCCAATACGGGATTTCGGCCACGCTGCCCACGTTGAGCACCAGGATGTCGGCCCGCTTGCCGGGCTCGAGGCTGCCGCAATCGTGCTGCTGGGCAATGGCCCAGGCGGCGTTGAGCGTGGCGGCGGCCACGGCTTCTTTGGGCGTGAAACCCATTTTCAGGCAGGCGACGGACAGGGCCAGCCACAGATTTTTGCTGGGGCAGGAACCGGGGTTGAAATCCGTGCTCAGGGCCACCGGCAGGCCAGCCTGGATGAACTCGCGGCCGGCGGCGTATTGGTCTTGTCGCAGAAATAGGGGCACCAGTGGCAGTAGCACGGCCACGGTGCGGCCACCGGTGTGGGCGGCAATGCGGGCGGCGGCGGCGGGCGTGAGGTAGTCGCAGTGGTCGATGCTGGTGGCGCCCAGCTCGGCGGCCATCTCGCAGCCGCCCAGGTCGTGCATCTGCTCGGCGTGAATCTTCAAGCCGAAACCCATTTTGTGGGCCTGCGCCAGGTAATAGCGCGAGACATCCAGCGGAAAAGCACCTTCCTCACAGAAAATATCCACGAACGCTGCCTCCCCTTTCAGGTCCGACAGCACTTCGCGCAGCAAAAAGTCGACGTAGGCCCGCGGCCCGGCGG
The DNA here is from genome assembly GCF_001816165.1 of Hymenobacter glacialis. Taxonomy (GTDB): domain Bacteria; phylum Bacteroidota; class Bacteroidia; order Cytophagales; family Hymenobacteraceae; genus Hymenobacter; species Hymenobacter glacialis. Next base: position 26,880 of record NZ_MDZC01000063.1, on the reverse strand, counting down.
CCTTGAACTCGGGCGGCACTACGTGGGCACCCAGGAAAGTGGGCACCACCCGCACCGGCTGCCGCTGCCCCGCCTCCCGGGCCACCCGCACCAGGCGCAGCTCGGTGGCATGGTCGAGGCCGTAGCCGCTTTTGGCCTCCAGCGTGGTCACGCCGTAGTGGCGAAAGCCCGCCAGATGGTGCAGGGCATTGGCCAGCAGCTCGGGCTCGGAGGCGGCACGGGTGGCGCGCACGGTGCTCAGAATGCCCCCGCCGCCGACCAGTATTTCGAGGTAAGACTCGCCGCCCAGCTTGCGCTCAAACTCATGGGCGCGGTTGCCGCCGAATACCAGGTGGGTGTGGCACTCCACCAGCCCGGGCATCACCACGCGGCCGGAGGCATCGACAACCCGGGTTTCGGAGCCGATGTGCGCGGGGTTCAGCTCGCTCATGGGACCCACGGCCACGATGGCATCGCCCTCACAGGCCACGTAGCCGTGCTCAATAACGGTCCAATTGCTCAGTTCCAGACATGCCAGGGGGCGGTCGGTGGGCCCACCGGCCATGGTGAGGACCTGGGCGGCGTTTTGGATGACGAGGGAGTAAGTAGGCATGCCGTAAATGTAGAAGGCTTACGGGCAGCATTGGAATGGGGTACCTGGTGCCGTCGTATTCCGGGTCACCTCTCACACTACGTCCAGTACTGCACCGGGGCGTGGGGGAAGCGGCGCTGCCACTCCGTGTAGAACCAGGCTTTCATGGCCTTCATCTGCTCGGGCTGGTACACGTATTTCAGGCCGCCGAACTTGTTGCGCTTCACGGCGCGTCCCTCCTCTTCCAGGTCGAGGCTGGTGTTGGGGTACCACTGCAGCAGCACGTCTTTGGAGCCGGGCGTGAAGCGGTGGGTGATGAACTCCACGGTGAGGTCGCAGTCGAAATCGAAGGCGGCCTGCAAGCGGTCGAGCAGGTCGGTGTAATGCTGCTGCCAGTCGGGAATGGGCATGATGGGGGCCAGCACCACGCCCACGGGGTAGCCGCCCCCGCCCTGGGCCGCCGGCAAGGCCAGCCGGCGCATGGCCTGAATGCGCGCCTCCACCGAGGCCGTGCCGCCCTCCAGGCGCCGCACCACGGCCTCGGCGTTCAGGGAGAAACGGGCGCGGGTGCGGCCGTGGTGCGGCAGATTCAGCAGCGCGCCCACGTGGTCGTACTTGCTCACGAAGCGCAGCTGGGCCGCTTCGCGGGTACCGAAATAGCGCACAGCCTCGGCCAGGCTGCCGGTGAGGTGCTCAATGCCCAGCACGTCGGTGTAGCAGCTGGCCTCGAAGCTGGTAACGCGGCCGGGCTGCTCGTAGGTGGCGGTGTTGGCCAGGAGCTGGGGCAGGTTGGCGAAGGCTTTCACCACGGGCGGGCCGCTGAGGCTGCGGCCAGGTAGCAGTACTGGCAGTGGGCGGGACAGCCTTCGGCCAGGTTGAGCTGCCAGTGGGCCGAGGGCGGGGTGGGCTGCAGGCGCAGGGCGCCGGCGGGGGCCTTCACCACGGCCAGGGTGTTTTTGGCGGTGCGGTAGGTGGCGCGCACGTCGTCGCCCTGGCGCAGGCCGGTGATGCGGTTACTTTTCAGCAACTCCACCTCCAGGTTTTGGGCCGACACGCGGGCCAGGATTTGCTGGCCAAATTCCTCGTCCAGCGCATCGGGCGTGAACACCACGCGCTGCGGCAGCCACAGCTTGGCCGAGTGGGTGCGCGGGGCCGATGCCGGGGCGGGCCGGTCGGTGAGCAGGGCATCGGATATGGAAACGAGGGAGCCGGCAGTTAGCATGAAATCGGATTGGTGACGGATACTGACTCAACGTTTTGGCCGGCAAATTAAGTCCTCTTAGCAGGCTTTCCGGGCTGAATTTTTACAATTTATTCATCGACAGTACATGTTCATTATCAGACAATTGCCACATATTATTTTAACCAACCATTGCTAACCTGCGTACGCCACTTTGCTTCGCCTACGCCCCGCCTCATGTCTGAATTTGCTGCTGTTCCGCTCATCCTCACCCTGACCCTGGATGATGCCGCCCACACGTATTTCAATGCCCTTCGGCGCCAGCACTTCCCAGCCAAAATCAACTACCTGGCGGCCCACCTCACCCTGTTTCACCACCTGCCCGGCGCGGAGCTGGCCGCCGTGTGCCGGGAGCTGGAAGCCTGCTGCCAGGCGGTGGGCCCGCTGCCGCTGCAGGTGTCGGGGGTGCGTTCGTTGGGCCGGGGCGTGGCGTTCACGCTGCAGCACCCGGAGCTGCTGGCGTTGCACCGGCAGTTGCAGCAGCGGTTTGCGGCCCACCTCACCCCGCAGGACCAGCAGAAGCTGCAGCCCCACGTCACCGTTCAAAACAAGGTAGACCCGGCCGTGGCCCGGCAGCTGCTCGCCGATTTGCAGGCAGATTTTGCCCCGTTTTGCGCCATGGGCACGGGGCTGCACTTGTGGGCTTACCGCGGCGGGCCGTGGGAATCGGTGCAGCGGTTTCCGTTCGTAGTCGACCCGGCCTTGCAGTAGCAGGCTAGCTGTGCCGGACCTCCTAGCAGGGCCGGATGGACAAGCTTTGTTCGGCCACGAATTCGTGCAGCAAGTCCATAATCACTTCCTGGGAATTGCAGGAAGTAGGCAGCAGGACCGAACGGTATTGGGGGTCGAGGTAACCGGCCAGTCGGGCGAGGGCCGCCGAAGTCAGGTAGGCGCTGCCCATGTTTAAGCCGGGAAACAGGCGAGTCGTGCTGGTTTCGTCCATTATGGTCACCATATCGGCGTGGCGGGCATCCTGGCTGAGGCGGGCCTGGAGCTGCGCTACGGCCTGGTGGTCGCCTTCCAGCACGTGCAGGTAGCCCGGATTGGCACAGTAGAGGAAGCTGGTGATGGCCCGCGCGGCGTTGCGCACGCTCGACTGAACGATTAACTCCTGCATCTCCTCATCGGCCAGCGGCCTTGTGGCAGTGCTGCAGTAGATTAATTGACGAATAAACATTACAGAAAGCCTCCCACTACAATCCAACTACACAGCTCGGGTAGCCTCCGTAAAATTACGCACTAATCAGGAATAAACACCTATTCCGATTAGCTGAAGCTATTTATGCAGCAACATAGGCAGCTGCTGTATATGTATGATTATTTCGCGATTTGCAAATCCCCCTGCCATTCCCTCATGGTGCTGCGCCACTCCTGGCGCACGAGGTTTTTTATGAATCCGTTGGGGTGCAGGCCGATGGTGATGTGCGTGCCCCGCTCCCGGGCATACGGGTCGGTGACGGCGCCGAAGCGGCGGTAGGCAGCGAAATGCGGGGCCAGCTCATCGTTGGGCTCATCGTCGATGAGGATAAGGGCGCGGCACTGGCTCAGGGGCGGGTACCAGAACAGGAAGCTGCCGTTGAGGCTGTTGGCCGGGGGCAGGGCGCGGTGCCGGTTATAGTAGTTGATGGCGCTGGCCTGGCCGTAGTTGGCGCAGTGAATGAGGGTGTGGGCGCGCACCGAATCGGGCAGGGTTTGGTAGGCGGCCCAGGTTTTGTCGGCCATTTCGCGCCAGCCCAGCATGTCGGCGTAGTCCTGGGGCAGGGCGTGGTTCTGGCCATCTTCCCAGCGGTAGGCGCCCAGGTGCTGGTAGCGGGGCAGTAGGGCCGCCATGGCGGCCGGGCTGCGCAGCGGGCAGGCCAGTGGCAGGTAGGCCAGGTGCAGGCCCAGGGGCACGGCCAGCAGCGCGGGTTGCGCCAGCGCCTTCCACCGGAAACGCGCCAGCCGCTCGGCCCACCACACCGCCCCAAACGCAAACAGCACCGGGTAGTAGCCCAGGGCGTAGTAGTCCTTGCCGTGCAGCGCGGCCAGCAGGCCCACGCCCAGCACCACCACCAGCCCCACGGCCCGGTACGGCCGGAACGCGCGTGCCAGCAGCAGTGCCAGCAGCCCCGGTGCCCACACCAGCAGGGCCGGGAAGCACATCAGCAGCTGGGCCTTCCAGAAATCGGCGGCCTGCACGTGCACCAGCTGGGTTTGCTTGAGCAGCGCCATGTGGTGCAGAAACGGGACGCCGTGGCTGATTTGCCACACCACATTGGGCAGCCACAGCAGCAGCGCCACGCCCGCGGCGCCCCAGAAATGGCGGCTGGCCAGCAGCCGGCGGGCGGGCGTGAGCAGCAGCGCCCCGCCCAGCGCCGCAATGAAAAAGAGCGTGGTGTACTTGTTCAGCAAGCCCAACCCCAGCCCCACTCCCACCAGATAGAGGTAGCGGGCCCGCTCCTCCTGCAGGTAGCGCACCAGCCCGTACAGGCACATCAGAAAGCCAAACACTTCAAACGAGTTGGGTTGAAACAGCAAGTTGAGGCGGGCAAAAGCCGTGCACAGATAGCACACGCCTGCCAGCGTTTGAGCAAACCAGCCGCCGCCCAGCCGCCCGGCCAGCCGTACCACCAGGTACATGGTAGCCGCGTCCCACAAGAAGGGCCAGAACTTCACCCAGCCTTCGGCCCCGCCCAGATGCAGGCTCACCCAGCCCTGCGCCGCAATGAGCGGTGGCACTTCCAGGTAGCCCCAGGCCAGGTGCTGGCCCTGGTTGAGATAGAGGTATTCGTCGCGCTGCAGCTCGTAGGCAGAGTTGATGAGGAAGAAGCCCGACACGAATTTGAGCAGCGCAAAGGCCAGCGGGAGGAAGCGTTTCATGCGGCCCAAGGTCGGCAGAAAACCAATACAGCCGTTTCGCTACTTGCTGTTGGGCAGCAGCCCGGCCCAGCGCAGAAACTCGTCGCCTACCCGGTCCCAGTAAAAATCGTCGTAATTGATTTGGCCGCCTTTGAAACCGAAAAAGTTGTGCTCACGGCCGGGATACTCACGGAACGTGAAGTTGGTTTTGTGCAGGCGGATGCACTCCAGCCGCAGGAAGTCGTTGCCGGCTACGCCGCGGTCACGGGTACCGTAGCCCACATACACAGGCACCTGAACGCGCAGCAACATCGGCAGCACGGCCGTCCCGAAGCCAAACAAGCTGCGCGGGTCATCGCCCACGCAGTCGGCGAAGGTGGGGTGGGCAACTGCGGTTTGCCAACGCTGGAAGGTAGCAACGGCTGCCACCGAATCTTCCCTCTGCCGGCTCTCGGCCAACATTGACATGAGTTGGCCCAGTGAGTTACCACTCAAGTACACGGCGTGGCTCACCAAGCCCGGCACGGCGGCCAAGTGTGCCACTATTGTACTACCCTGCGAATGGCCCGCTGCTACTACGTGCGATTTATCAACCCACGGCTGCTTTTTGATATAGCGTAACAAAGCCACGTCGCGCTGCACAAAGTAGTCCAGGTAATTGCGGGCGCAGTAGTACGGCGGCGGGGCAGTGCGGCCGAACATCTGATTGGGGTCGCGGCCCTCCACGTCGGCCATAAGCGGAATGCCAGGCTTGCTCACGATGACCAGATGGCAGTTTTTGAGCACGGCCTTGGGGTGAAAAGGAAACACAGGAAAGGCGCCTTGGCGGTCATACAGCACCAATGGGGTCGGCAATGAGCCCTGCACCCAAAAAAGCAACGGCTTCTTCTGTTTCTCTTCGCCGGGCTGTGAAAGCACCAGCACGTCCACGCTGTCGCGCCCGTACATCACCACCAAATGCCGGAACCCAAACTCGGCCGGCGTGCGGCGGGGCAGGGCTGTTTGCGCGCTGGCGGCAGCGGCCAGCCCCAGTTGCAGCACCAGTATTAACCCCCAGATTCGCATGTCACTTGTGTTCAAAAGCCCAGCAGCACCGTTGCGCAGGCGGCGCAAGGACCTCACAGGTTGCCGGGCAGTTGCACCAGGCGCAGGTAGTCACCCAGGCCGGCCGGTTTTTGAAATACGTGGATGAACAGCAGGGGCTCCTCGCCGCGGCTGCGCCATGTTTCGGCGTAAAAGCCCTCCACGGCATACAGCGTCAGCTCGAAGCTGTCTTCCTGGCGCTCGGCTAGGCGGGTGCCGTGCCGGGCCAGGTGCTCGGCCTGCAGGCGCTGATGCAGGGCTTTGAAGTCGGTGATGGTCATGGAGAACCAGAGGGCTTGGAAACGACGGGTGGTGCGGCGGGGCCGCGAACGGGCCACCTCCCCGGCCCTGCAAGTTAACCCCCGCACCCGGGGCGCTAAGTTCCCGTGGCCCTTCTTTGTGCCATGAACAGCTTTCGATTTCCCCACCCACTGGTCCTGCTGGTGGGTTTCATTATGTTAGCCGCCGCGCTGAGCTACGTGCTGCCGGCCGGCCAGTTTGCCCGCCAAAAGAACGAAGCCACCGGCCGGGAGGTGGTGGTGCCGGGCTCCTACCAGCGCGTGCCCGCCACGCCCGTGGGCCCGCTCGACATGCTCGTGGACATCCCCAAAGGCATGGCCGACGCGGCGGGCGTCATCTTCCTCATCTTCCTGGCCGGGGGCGCGTTCACGGTGCTCGACCAGACCGGCGCCCTGCGCCACGGCGTGGACTGGCTGCTGGCCCGCGCCCACGGCCGCGAGGTGCTGGTTATTCCGGTAGTGAGCCTGCTTTTTGCCACCATGGGCGCGCTGGAGAACATGGGCGAGGAAATTGTGCCCCTGGTACCGGTGCTGCTCGTGCTCATGCGCCGGCTGGGCTATCCGGTCATCACGGCGGTGGCGGCCAGCATCGGGGCGGCTATTGTAGGCGCGGCCTTTAGCCCCATCAATCCCTTTCAGGTGGGCATTGCCCAGAAACTGGCGCAGCTGCCGCTGCTCTCGGGCGGGGGCTACCGCCTGGCGCTGCTGGTGCCGGCCGTGGCCCTCTGGATTGCGGGCACCATGCGCCACGCCATTCGCCACCGGGTGGCCCCCAGCGCCCTGGCCGAGGATGCGGGCCTGGCCGTGGACGCTCCGGCGGGCCAGCGCCACGGCTTGGTGCTGTTGCTGCTGCTGGTGATGTTCTCCTTTTTCGGCTACGGCGTGGTGGCCCTGGGCTGGGATTTTGACCAGATGGGCGCGCTGTTTTTTGCCTTGGGCGTGGGCGCGGGCCTGCTGGGCGGGCTGGGGCTGTCGGGCACGGCCGAGGGCTTCGTGACGGGCTTCCGCGACATTGCTTTTTCGGCGCTGCTCATTGGGTTTGCCCGCGCCATTTTCGTGGTGCTGGAGCAGGGCCACATTGTCGACACCATTGTGCAGGGCATGTCGGCGCCGCTGGCCAATTTACCGGTCACATTTTCGGCCCTGGGCATGATGGTGGTGCAGACCGCCCTGCACCTGCCGGTGCCCAGCGTGAGCGGGCAGGCCACGCTCACCATGCCGCTGTTTGCGCCGCTGGCCGATTTGATTGGCATGTCGCGCCAAGTGGTGGTGCTGGCTTTTCAGTACGCCGCCGGCTTGTGCGAGCTCATCACCCCCACCAATGGCGCCCTGCTGGCCATGCTGGCCATCTGCGGCGTTCGCTTCGACCAGTGGCTGAAGTTTGTGTGGCCGCTCTACGCGCTGCTGCTGGCCCTGGGCGTGGCCGGCGTGGTAGGCGCCATCTGGCTGGGCATCTGAGGCGACGCGCGAGGTGTTTGCACGTCATGCTGAGCGCAGCCGAAGCATCTCTACCGTGGAAGTAACTAATTACCATTGCGGTAGAGATGCTTCGGCTGCGCTCAGCATGACGTGCAGCTGGTTACAGCTAGTCGGCCCGCAGCTCGGCGGCGGTGAACACCCGCGGCAGCTTTCGCTTGCGCTCTACAATCTGGAAGGTGGCGGTGTCGGTGCTTTCGTCCCAGAACACGTCTGATATGAGCCCAAAGTGGCGGTACTCGCCGGGGGCGGGCGTCACCTCCTCCACCGAGTCGCCAAAGCTGAACGCGGGCTTGTGGTAGATTTCCTTAAACAGCTCGGGCTTCACCAGAAACTGCTGCTCGTCGTAGCGAATCGTAACCCACTCGCCTTCTTCGTCTTCGCTGATTTTCTCAAATAGCTTGCCCACCGGTTCCAGCAACTCAAACGAGCGGCGGTTGGCGGGGTGGATGTACCGGAAGCCATACTCGGGCGACCAGCCGTAGAGACCAAAAATAACCGGTTTGGAACGACGCATTCTGTAGTGGGTAACGGGGAAGCAATGAGCACTCAACATCTTCGGGGCGCAAATTGCTCACGCCAGTGCTGAATTTATATTGCCAAAAATGCCAGAAATCTGTTAACCGCTAACGCTCATCTAGTAAAGCTTTTTAGAACGTCATGCTGGCAACCTCCTCCGCTATCCATTTATTGATTTGCGCAGGTGCGCCAGCAGGCGGTCGCGGTGGGCTTGGCCATCGGGCAGGCCATCGAATGCGATGCGGTGCTCCTGGCCATCGGTGCGGCGTATGAGTACGCTGGTGGCACCGGCCGCTTCCACGGTGGCAATGTCGGCCCAGCGCAGGTTGTGCGCCTGGCCAGCCTGGCCCGTGCGCACAGCAAAGCCCTCGGCGTGCAGGTGCAGATATTGCCGCGTGGCCAGCTGCCGCATGCGGAAAGCCAGCACCACGTACACGACGGCCACGGCGGCGTACAGCCAAGGCAACACGGGCACCTGAACCGGCGCACCGGCCAGCTCGGCCTCGTGGTAGCGGTGCCAGAGCTGGTAGCTCTCAATGGCCAGAATGGCCGCAGCCGCCAGCTCCAGCCACGCCACCGCGCTCTGGTGAAATGGGTTGAGGCGCAGCTGCCAGATTTTGCGCAGCATCAGCACGAGGTAGGACGCGCCCAGCAGCAGCTCCACCGCCCGCAGACCGGTGAGCGGCTCGGTGCCCGCCAGCACCGGCGCTACCCCGCCCGCCAGCACCAGCGCCGGCCCCAGGTAGCCCAGCGTTTTGGCAAACTGCCGACGGGTGTGGCGTCGGCGAACCAGGGCCGCAGGCTCCTCGGTACTGGAAGGGGGAATGACAGCATTCATGCCCGAAAGTCGACAAAAAAAGGCGAAACCGTAGTGCCCGGTTACGGCACCTGTTTTTGAGTGGCTTGAGGGGAGAATTCCCAGCGCTTTTATCCATCGGAGCCACGGTTTCGTATTGTGGGGCTACCTGCTGCCCGCCAACAACCGCATTTGCGGTTGTGCGCGCCGCTGGCTCATCATTTCTTAATGCCTCCCGCTTCCAATTCCGCTTCTAAAGCGCGTGCCAAGGCCGCGCCTGCTCCTTCCCCCGCCACTTCTTCCTCTGCCCCGCAGCTCGGCATGGGCGCGGTGCCCCACGCCACGGGCACCACGTTCCGGGTGTGGGCACCCCACGCCGATGCCGTGAGCCTGGTGGGCACGTTCAACGACTGGAACGCCACCCAGCACCCGCTGCAACACGAAGCCGATGGCTACTGGGCCCTGGACGTGCCCGGCGTGCAGCCCGGCGCCGAATACAAGTACCACATTACCAACGGAAAACAGGGGTTTGACCGCAACGACCCCTACGCCCGCCAGGTAACCAACTCGGCCGGCTCTTCCGTGGTGCACGACCCGCACTTTGACTGGGGCGACGACCATTTCCAGATGCCCGCCTGGAACGAGCTAGTGATATACGAGCTGCACGTGGGCACTTTCAACGCGCCCGATGCCAACGCAGTGGGCACTTTTATGAGCGTGGCCGAGAAGCTGCCTTACCTGCGCGACCTCGGCATCAACTGCATTGAGCTGCTGCCGGCTACCGAGTTTCCGGGCAGCCGCTCCTGGGGCTACAACCCCTCGAACCCGTTTGCGCTGGAGAGTGACTACGGCGGGCCCGTGGCCTTCAAGGAAATGGTGAAGCAGGCCCACCAGCACGGCATTGCCGTGGTGCTGGACGTGGTGTACAACCACTTCGGCCCCGGCGACCTCGACCTCTGGCAGTTCGACGGCTGGCAGGAGAACGACGGCGGCGGCATCTATTTTTACAACGACTGGCGGGCCGAAACGCCCTGGGGCGACAACCGCCCCGATTTCGGCCGGCCCGAGGTGCGCCAGTACCTCCGCGACAATGCCCTGATGTGGCTGCAGGACTACCGCGTCGACGGCCTGCGGGCCGATGCCATTGCCTTCATCCGCAACGTGCACGGCGAGGAAGACCCCGGCGCCGACCTGCCCGAAGGCTGGAGCCTGATGCGCTGGATAAACGAGGAAATCGACCAGACCATGCCCTGGAAAATCACCATTGCCGAAGACATGCGCGGCAACGCCGGCATCACGGCCAGCGTGGCCGACGGCGGCCAGGGCTTCGACTCGCAGTGGGATAGCTCGTTTGTATACCCCGTGGTGGAGGCCCTCACGGCCCCGCACGACGCCGACCGCAACATGGCGGCCGTGGCGGGCGCCATCTCGGAGTCATACAACGACGACGCGTTCCGGCGCGTCATTTACACCGAAAGCCACGACGAAGTGGCCAACGGCAAAAGTCGCGTGGCCGAAGAAATCATGCCCGGCGACGCCGACGGCTATTTTTCCAAGAAGCGCACCGTGCTTGGGGCGGCCCTGGTGCTCACGGCGCCGGGCATCCCGATGCTGTTCCAAGGCCAGGAGTTCCTGGCCCTCGGCGAGTTCAACGACGCAGAGCCGCTGGTGTGGGCCGATGTGGAAACGCGCGCCGGCCTGGTGCACCTCTACCGCGACCTCATTAGCCTGCGCCGCAACTTCCACGGCCATACGCGGGGCCTGAGCGGGCAGCACACCCACGTCTTCCACGTGAACGACGAGGCCAAGCTGGTGGCCTTCGCCCGCCGGGCCGACGGTGAGAACGCCAGCCCCGGCGATACCACCGTGGTGCTGGCCAACTTCGCCAACCAAGCCCACGAGGCCTACGCCGTTGGCCTGCCCGGCCCCGGCCACTGGCGCGTGCGCTTCAACAGCGACTGGCGGGGCTACGACGGCGATTTTGGCGATTTTGAAAGCATTGGCGTGGATGCCACGGCGGGCGACCGCGACGGCTACGCCTGGCACGGCAGCATTGGGCTGGCTCCGTATGCGGTGCTAATATTGTCGCAGGACAGCTAGTAGCAGGCCGGCTTTCCGCCTCTCTGCTGCTGTTTATTACTTGAAAGGAGCTTGTTCGGGTGATTATTTCCCGGGCAGGCTTCTACTTTTAAGCATAACCTGCACCAACCCCCATTCCCCGTGTATCCAACAGCTTCCGCGATAAACCGGCCCAATTCCGAATTCCAAAATGCGCTTTTCATTGTAGCGGGTATTTTTTCGGCGGCGTTCGGCCTCAAGTCCTTTTTGCTGTCGAGCCACTTCATCGACGGCGGCGTGACGGGGGTTTCCATGCTGCTGGCCTCGGCGTTTAAGCTGCCGCTCTCGGTGCTGCTGCTGGTCATCAACTTGCCCTTTGTGGCCTTGGGCTACAACCAGCTGGGCCGCCGCTTTGCCGTGCGCAGCGTGCTGGCCATAGCCGGGCTGGCGCTGGTGCTGGCCGTGGTGCCCTTCCCCGACGTCACCCCCGACCTGCTCCTGACCGCTGTGTTCGGCGGGGTTTTTATTGGGGCGGGCATCGGGCTGGCCATGCGCGGCGGTGCCGTGCTCGACGGCACCGAAATTGCGGCGCTGCTCGTGAGCCGCCACCTGGTCCTGCTCAAAGTCAGCGACCTAATTCTGGTATTCAACCTGTTGATTTTCAGCGTTGCCGTGGTGGTTCTGGGCACCGAGGAGGCTTTATACTCCATGCTCACCTACTTTGCGGCTGCCCGGGTACTGGAGTTCGTGCTCAACGGCATTGAGCAGTACACCGGCGTCACCATCGTTTCAACCCAAAGCGACGCCATTCGCAAGGTCATCACCGAGAAGCTGGGCCGCGGCGTTACCATCTACATGGGCAGGTCGGGCTACGGCAAGCAAGGCGAGCCGCGCCTGGACCGCGACATTGTGTTCACGGTGGTCACGCGCCTGGAGCTACCCGGCCTGCGCACGGTAGTGCAGCAAATTGACCCCAAGGCCTTCATCGTGCAATACCGCATCGACGATGCCCAGGGCGGCATTGTTAAGAAGCGCGCGCTGCACTAGTTCCAGGCTCTTGCCTTTCACTGACTGCACAACGGCAGCAAGCAACTGGATTCTATTATCCTGCCTCCCCTTCTGCCGTTTCCACAGACCATTCCGTTTCTGTTAACCCGGCCTGCTCTAGGGCAAAGCGGCAGAACCGGCGGTGACCATCAGCGCTGTTGTGGCCCTCGTAGTACCAAGAAGCATTCACCTTAGCGGCACTGCGCAGTAGCTCCGGCTGTTGGTTCAAGTATGTAGGACGATTCCGAACCAAGTTAGAAAACAGCGTTGGCTGCATAGTAGCCAACGCTTGCAAAGTCACTACTACAACTTCAATCCACGTCCGAACGGGTAACCGCTGGCCTTGCAACAGTACGGCTTTAGGCCGCACGCTCTGCGCCCGGCTGGGCATGACGCCGCCACCCTCAACCGTCAATTCAGGAGCCAACGAGGGCCACCGGAGTAGGATACGCTCGGCCAATTGCGCGCCCCGGCGCCGTATTACCGCGGCATCCCAGATTACTTCGGTAGATAGTTCGGTGTTGAGGGACAGATTACTTTTAGCAAATTCTACGCGCTTAACGGCAAATGGCGCATTGGATAGTTCGCTGTTGTAACCGGTCAGCGTCAAATTACCCAGCGTATGAAGTAGGGTCTGATGGTCCCGTACACTTTCTGCCCCTAAGTCAGAATGCCAAACGGGCGTCAGTGCTTGAGGCATGATGTGTTCAATGGTCAATCCATCTGGAGTAACTGTTTCGTTGGGATTGAGGTCCGTTTCGAGGGTTTCGAGCACCAATTTGGTGCGCACATTGCGTTCCCCTGCGTGGTGGTACAGCGGTTTGTTGAGCAAAGCGTCCCATACCTCTTTGTCTGATGGATAGTTTTGAGTGGCCAGATAGCGCCGCACATCATCTAGTAATTCGGTCGGCTGCCCGTCTAGAGCATTGGTTCGAGCTGCTAGAGTCTGCATGCTTTTATTAGAGCCTCCTGTGCCCCTTTGGGCCATGAATCCGCGCAAAGAATAGTTTTCGAGCACTACCAACAGGTCCAGCAACACAGATTCGGGGGCTTGGTCATGCCGTACCTTATCGTAAATGCGCAAAATCATTGGGTACGCAACTGTAAGACCGGTGCGGTGCAACCGCCGCAGCGCAGCCCGAACTGCCGGACGCAAGGTTTCGAGCGCCGGGTCTAGCAGACGAGCATAAGTAGGGGCGTATCGATTTAACTCTTGGAGAATTTCCGGCACTGGCCGGCGCTCAGTGGCTTTTTTAAAGGAGAAATAGACATCGGATTTGGGCACATTGCCTCCATGCCGCATCAAGTAGTGCCACACGAACTGCGTTAGCCGTTCGCCCAACTGCTCCTGCATGGGTTGCCAGTATTGGTCATTTAGCTGCTCTTGCTCATCGGGCTGAATTCGCATAAACAGATAGTTACGAATCAAATCGGCGGCTGTCAGGCGCAGGCCTTTGGCGTTCAGGCTCTCAAAAACAACGTACGGGTCGTCGTTATCATCGAGCGTAATGCTCACCAGCGACAGCCGGTCCAGCACGAGCCGGGCCAACTCATCGGCTCGCGCTACCTGTCCGGCTATCCACTCGCTTATCCTGGCTTGAAAAAACGCATAGGCATCCGCCACGCGCCCCTGATTCACGACTACGCCAGGGGCCGCATCGGTGAGATGACGCAAGCCGGCGCGGTCCGTCTGGTTAGGCAGCAGCTTGTGCCGCTCCGAAAGCACGGCGTATTTATTTAGCAGGTGGTTATCGGTTAGGCGGTCGGCTAAGTGGCCATGGCCGAGTTGGCGGGCCACGTCGCGCAACGCGACCAGCATGATGAAAAGCGTGGTCATGCGCTGTTGCCCATCAATAATGGCGTACTTATTTACACCGGTTGGCGTGGCTGCTGTTGGGTACATCACCACCGCCCCAATGTAATGTTGGCGGTTATCATCCAGTTCAGGCAGTAAGCGCACGTCTTGCCACAGCGTTTTCCACTCCTTTAATCCCCAGGCGTAAGACCGTTGAAAAAGAGGCACTAAGTACTGCCGGTCGTTGCTAAATAATCCTTTAGGAGTGGCGTAATCGGCTCTCATCGGGTAGATTTTAATACAGGAAAAGTGGGGCCGCAAACATACGGCACCAGGTTTGCCGCTCAGGTACCTGCTCGCAACCCCTGAAATAAATGCAATGAGAAACTATCCGACATAGGGCCTGTCATGCCTGGCATTTAGGCTACACCGTTGCGGCATCGTAGCGCTCGGTTTCCAGGGTGGGCCAGGCGCCTTCAAACATAAATTCGGCCAGAGGCTTGCGCACACGGGGAGCGGTTTCCTTTTCCTGCAGGGGCGCCGGGAGGCTCTCCAGGTTGCCGGGGTAACCCAGAGTGAACACGGCCACGGGTTCGTAGCCGGCCGGAATGTTGAAGCTGGCGCGAATTTTATCGACCGAAAAGCCTGCCATCTGGTGCACTTGCAGGCTCAGCTCGGTGGCCTGAATGGCCAGCGTGGCCGTGGCCTGGCCCACGTCGTGCCTGGCCCATGCATTGGGGTTTTCGTCGTGCGAGAAAGTGAGCTTGGCAATGCTCACGGCCAGCACGGGCGCGCTTTTGGCCCACACTTGATTGAATTCGCCCATGCTTCCCAGTATGTCGTCGTAGGCTTCGGGGCTGCTGGCCCGGCTGCCCACGAGGTAGCGCCAGGGCTGCTCGCCAAAGCACGAAGCGGCCGAAGAAGCCGCCGTGAACACCTGCTGAAGCACAGCGGCGGGCACCGGCTGCGGGGTATAGGCGCGCGGGCTGCGGCGCTGCATCAGCAGGGGCAGGATGGGGTATTCGAGGTGGAGAACGTTGGTGGAATCAGCCATTGGGGGTAGGGAAATAGCAAGTTGAGCCGCCAATAACGGCGGCTTTGCAGCTAAGTTCTGCGTAGGACTACTGTGGATTCCACGACTAAAAAACCGGCTTTTAGGTGGCATCCCAACCCCAATCCGCTTACCTTTCGCCGCGTTCCTCCTTTGCCACTTTCGCCCCCGTTCCTATGCAAATCCCGCCTGCTGCCCCCAATGCCCTCTTTTCCGACGCTTTTCTGGTTGAAGTAGCGTGGGAAGTCTGCAACCAGGTGGGCGGCATTTACACGGTCATTCGCAGCAAGGTGCCGGCCACCGTGCCCGAATGGGGCGACCGGTACTGCCTGCTGGGGCCCTACTTCGCCAACCAGGCCCAGGGCGAATTTGAGTCTATGGAAGAGTTGGAGCTGCACACCGCCTCCGACCCGTTTGCCGCTGCCGTGCGCACCATGCGCGCCGCAGGCTACGACGTATGCTACGGCACCTGGCTGGTAACGGGCAGTCCCCGCGTGGTGCTCATCAACCCGTTTCAGGCCTACGACCAGCTGGGCGAGCTAAAGTCGAACCTGTGGCAGCGCCACGGCATTCCCGCCCCCAACACCGACGACCTGCTGCACCAGGTCATTGCCTTTGGGCACCTGAGCACCATTTTCTTCCAGCACCTGGCGGCCCAGATGCCGCCCACCAAGCGCCTGGTGGGCCATTTCCACGAGTGGATGACGGGCGTGACCATTCCGGAGCTGCGCCGGCTGCAAGTGCCCGTGCACCTGCTCTTTACCACTCACGCCACTCTGCTGGGCCGCTACCTGGCCATGAACGACCCCAACTTCTACGACCACCTGATGTGGGTGAACTGGGAATCCGAGGCCAAGAAATTCAACATCGAGCCGGCCGTGCGTATGGAGCGCGCCGCCGCCCACGGCAGCCACGTGTTCACCACGGTGAGCGAGCTCACGGTGCGCGAGTGCATCTACTTACTGGATAGGATTCCGGACGCGGTGCTGCCCAACGGCCTCAACATCGAGCGCTTTGTGGCCCTGCACGAGTTCCAGAACCTGCACCAGCAGTACAAGGCCCAAATTCACGAGTTCGTGATGGCTCACTTCTTCCAGTCGTATTCTTTTGACCTGGACAAGACGCTGTACCTCTTTACCTCGGGCCGCTACGAGTACCACAACAAAGGCTTCGACCTGACCCTGGAGGCCCTGGCCCGCCTCAACCACCGCCTGCAGAAAAGCGGGCTGGAAGGCAACGTGGTGATGTTTTTCATCACCAAGCGCCCCTTCACCAGCATCAACCCGCAGGTGCTGGAGCGCCGGGCCATGCTCGATGAGGTGCAGGAAACCTGCCGCGCCATTGAGCAGCAGGTGGGCGAGCGGCTGTTTTACGCCGCCGCCGCCAGCCAGGACCACAAGCTGCCCGAGCTGGGCGCAATGGTGGACGACTACTGGAAGCTGCGCTACCGCCGCACCCTGCAAAGCTGGAAAACCAACGCCCTGCCCCCGGTCATCACCCACAACCTGGTGAACGACCAGGACGACGACATTCTGGACTTTATGCGCCGGGCCAACTTGCTGAACCACCAGCACGACCGGGTGAAAATGGTGTACCACCCCGATTTTGTGTCGCCCTCCTCTCCCCTGCTGGGCATGGAGTACGGCCAGTTTGTGCGCGGCTGCCATATGGGCGTGTTCCCTTCCTACTACGAGCCCTGGGGCTACACCCCGCTCGAGTGCGTGGCCCGCGGCGTGCCCGCCATCACATCAGACCTTTCCGGCTTTGGCGACTACGTGCTCCAGACCATTCCTGACCCCGAGTCGAAAGGCATTTTTGTGGTGCACCGCCAGGAAAAATCCTTCGACGAATCAGCCGAGGAGCTCACCAACATGCTCTGGGACTTCGTGCAGCTCAACCGCCGCGAACGCATCATGCAGCGCAACGCCGTGGAAAGCTCCGCCGAGCTCTTCGACTGGAAAAACCTGCGCGTGCACTACGACCGGGCGTATGCCTTGGCCCTGGAGCGGCAGTAAGCTGATTTTTACACTTTCTAATGAGCAGGGTTTGAAAACGCCATAATTTGCGTTATCACGCACTACTACACCCGCTTACTAACTATTCATGAAGAAGGCCTTCCCGGCGCTTGTGGCTTTACTGGGGTTTGCGGGGCTGACGGCGGCGGCCCGCGAATTCTGGCTGGAAGCGCCCCGCTTCTTCGTGCAGCCCGGCCAAACGCTGAGCATCCGCCCGCTTATCGGCGAGAATTTTAAAGGCGTGGCCTGGACCAACAGGGCGGAAAAGGTGCTGCGCCTGGTGCGCTTCGGCCCTACCTCCGGCGACAGCACCGCCCTGACGCCCGCGCCCGGATTCGCCCCCACCGATACCTTTCGCACGGCCCTGACCTTCGCGCGGCCCGGCACGCACGTGGTGCTGCTGCGCTCCTCCAACGCTTTCCTGGAGATGCCCGCCGACCAGTTTACCGCCTACCTGCGCCAGGAAGGCCTGGACTACCCCCTGAAAGTGCGGCAGGAGCGCGACGAAATGGCCAAACCCGGCCGCGAAACCTACCGCCGCTGCGCCAAGGCCCTGGTGCAGGTGGGCGCCGCAGCCAGCACGCCAGAGGCGGCCGACACCGCCTGGCGGCAGGTATACGGCCTGCCGCTGGAGCTGGTGCCCGAGCAAAATCCTTACCGCCTACTGGCCGACAAGTCCCTGACCGTGCGCGTATTGCGCAGGGGCTTGCCCGCTTTCGGAGCCGCCGTGCAGATATGGCAGCGCCAGCCCAACGGCTTGCCAACAACTCATTTTACCACGCGCGCCAACCAAAACGGCCGTATCCTGTTACGTCTATCCGGACCAGGCCCCTACCTGCTGGCGGCGGTAGACATGACGGTGGCCCCGCCCAACCTGCGCGAACGGGCCGACTGGCAATCGACGTGGGCGTCGCTCACCTTTGCCGGACCGGGGGCGGGGTCCCGGTCCTCCACAAAACATTAGCCAAGTTCGCCCCGGATTTTGGGTTTTTTCTTTACCTTCGCCGTTCTCTTACCCTCCTTGCCTACGCTGTATGAAGTACACGATTGATAAAAAAGAAAGCTACACCATCATTACCATTGAGGAAAAGAAGCTCGACACCACTGTTGCGCCCGACCTCAAATCGGAGTTTGTGAAGCTTAACGCCGAAGGCATTAATAACCTCATTCTCGACCTGACGAACGTTAAATACACGGATTCGTCGGGCCTTAGCTCCATTCTTATTGCCAACCGCCTGTGTAATTCAACGGGTGGCCTGCTGGTGCTCACCGGCCTGCAAGACCACGTTCTCAAGCTCATCACCATCAGCAAGCTGGAGTCGGTGCTGCACATTCTGCCCACGGTAGAAGAAGGCATCGACCGGGTATTTCTGCACGCCATTGAGCGCGACCTGACGGATAAGGAATAGATTTTTTAAGTTGTCAGTAGCTGCCTTGACGCGGCAGGTGGTTGTCGGTTGTCAGTTTGTTGAAGCTGGCAATTGGCAACCACCTTTTGTTTCTGCACCACCCGACCCAGGCCTGACAACCGACAACTGCCAACCGACAACTATTTCGCTTTGACTTTTGAGCTGAAGATTCTGGGCTCGGCCTCGGCCACACCGGTGAGTGGGCGCCATCCCACGGCGCAGGTGCTCACGGTGGGCACCGCCACGTATCTGATTGATTGCGGCGAAGGCACCCAGTGGCAGATGCTGGAGTACCGCGTGCGGCCGCACCACCTGCGGGCCATTTTCATTTCGCACCTGCACGGCGACCATTACTTTGGCCTGTTTGGCCTGCTGGGCACCATGCACCTGCAGGGCCGCACCCAGCCGCTCCACATCATTGGCCCGCCCGGCCTCGACGAGGTGCTCACCACCCAGGCCCGGGTCTCGAATATGCAATTGGGTTTCGAGATGGAGTTTACGCTGGTGAATACCCAAACCCACGCCGTGGTGTACGAGGACGCCCAAATCACGGTGGAGTCGCTGCCCATGCGGCACCGCGTGCCTTGTGCCGGCTACCTCTTTCAGGAAAAACCACGCCGTGCCAACCTGCTCAAGGAAAAGCTCCCCAGCGGCCTGCGCCCCGAGCAACTGGCCCGGCTGGCCCAGGGCGAAGACCTGCCCGCCGACGAGCACCAGCCCGGCCTGCGCCACGCCGACGTGGCTGGCCCCGCTCCTACCCCGCGCCGCTACGCTTTTTTCTCCGACACGCTTTACACGCCGGCCCTGGCCGCCCTCATTCGCGGGGCCGACCTGCTCTACCACGAAGCCACTTTCCTGGAAGACATGAAGGAGCGCGCCGCCCAAACCCACCACAGCACCGCCCGTCAGGCCGCGCAGCTAGCCGCCGAGGCCGGCGTGCAGCGCCTGCTGCTGGGCCACTTCTCCAGCCGCCACAAGGCCTTGGAGCCACTGCTGCACGAGGCCCAAACGGTGTTTCCTACCGCCGAGCTAGCCATCGAAGGACTGGTGGTGAACCTGTAGGAACGCGCCAGGGCTCGCTCCTTCAGCAATTGCCCTCACTTTCTTTAACGACCAGCTGCGCTGCGGCGCATACCCCCGGTATGACTTCATACGCCCTCAAAAAGCAGCAGCTTTACCTTGTACTGAGCGGTATTTTCCTGGTCAATGCGCTGTTGGCTGAAATTATTGGCGTCAAGATATTCTCGGCTGACCGGCTGATGGGCTTGCCCGGCAACCTGACCGCGGGCGTGCTCATCTGGCCGGTGGTGTTTGTGACCACCGACATCATCAACGAGTATTTTGGCAAGGCGGGCGTGCTGCGCATCAGCTACCTGACGGTGGTGCTCATTCTGTTCGCGTTTGGGGTTATTTACCTCACCACCAAGCTGCCGCCGGCCGAATTCTGGCTGGATGTGAACAAGACTGACGACCAGGGGCAGCCGTTCAACATTGACTTTGCTTACCAGAGCATTTTCAGGCAGGGCCTGGGCATCATCATCGGCTCCATTGTGGCGTTTGGCGTGGGGCAGGTGCTAGATGCCACCATTTTCGCGGCCATTCGCAAGGCCACGGGCGGGCGCTACGTCTGGCTGCGGGCCACCGGCTCTACCCTGATATCGCAGCTGGTCGACTCGTTCGTGGTGCTTTACGTGGCCTTCTATGTTTTTGGCAATTGGACAATGGACCAGGTGCTTAGCGTGGCCAACACCAACTATTGGTACAAATTTGCGGCGGCCATACTGCTCACTCCGGTGCTCTACCTGGCGCACTACCTCATTGATATGTACCTGGGAAAAGAGGAAACGAGCGAGCTGCTGCAGGAAGCGGCAGCGGATATAAGCGTTTAAATTTGCAGTGGCGGCGGCTGAATCCTCTGGTTTTCACTCTTTGCTTCTTTTTCCTGTTCACGAAAAAGCTAACGGCTAACCGCTGTTGGCTAACAGCTTTATAAAATGTCCCGCATCCTCACCGGTATCCAAAGCACTGGCCGCCCCCACCTGGGCAACCTGCTCGGCGCCATTCTTCCGGCCATCGAGCTGTCGAAAAATCCGGCCAACGACTCGCTGTATTTCATCGCCGACATGCACTCGCTCACCACGGTGCGCGAACCCGAAGTGCTGCGCGCCAACACCTACGCCGTAGCGGCCGCGTGGCTGGCCTGTGGCTTCGACACCGAGAAGAACCTGTTTTACCGGCAGTCCGACGTGCCGCAGGTAACGGAGCTGACGTGGTACCTGAGCTGCTTCACGCCCTACCCGATGCTGGCCAACGCCCACTCGTTCAAGGACAAGTCCGACAAGTTATCGGACGTGAACGCCGGCCTCTTCACGTACCCGGTGCTCATGGCGGCCGACATCCTGCTGTACGACGCCGAAATAGTGCCCGTGGGCAAAGACCAGATTCAGCACCTGGAAATAGCCCGCGACATTGCCGCTACCTTCAACGCCCGCTACGGCGACACGCTGGTGCTGCCCCAGGCCCGCGTCGATGCCCAGCTCATGACCATTCCCGGCCTCGACGGGCAGAAGATGAGCAAGAGCTACGGCAACACCATCGACGTGTTTGCCCCCGAAAAAGAGCTGCTGAAAACCATCAAGAGCATTGTATCGGACAGCACACCGCTGGAAGACCCCAAGAATCCCGAAACCGATACCACGTTCAAGCTGTATTCGCTGCTGGCCACGGCCGCCGAAACGGCCACCATGCGCGCCAACTACGAGGCTGGCGGCTACGGCTACGGCCACGCTAAAAAGGAGCTGTATGAGTTGATTTTGCGCCGTTTTGCCACGGAGCGCGAGCGGTTCGACTTCTACATGAACAACCTGCCCGAGCTTGATGCGGCGCTGGCCATCGGGGCCCGGCGGGCGCAGGAATACGGCGCCGGTGTGCTGGCCAAAGTGCGGCAAAAGGTGGGCTACGGAAGATAATTTCCGCGCAGAGTTCACAGAGTTAGAGGAGTTTTATCTACCGTTAAACTCCTCTAACTCTGTGAACTCTGTGCAAAAAACCGCTAAAACGCCTGCGCCTGCTGCGCTTGCTGGGCTGAAAAGCTGAAGCCAACCTTACTCCCGCGGCTCACCTGCTGGTTCTCCAGTTTCTGCTTGACGCTGATTTTCTGGATTTCGGGCAGCGGCGGGGCAATGAGGTCGTTATTGACGGCGGCAATCATGGCGCTTTCCACAAAAAGCTTCATCGCGTCGGGGCGTACCTTGTTGTCGCTCATGTCGTTATCGGGCAGCTCCAGCTGCTGCACGCCTTCGAGGTAGTAGTGGTTTTCGATGTTGACGAGCAGGCGTCCCACGAGGTAGCCGGGGTCGTTCAGACGCTGGTATTTGATGCTGTCGGCCATGAAGTTGTAGGCCATGATGTGGCCAAAGAAGCGGCGACGGAAATCGGCTTCCACGTATTTGCTGTCCATGGGGCCGTAGTCGTCGGGGAAAGTGACGATGTTGGAGTGCATGACGAAAATCAGCAAATCGCCCGAGAACCGGATGTGAAACTCCATGTCGTTGATGGACCGGTACTCAATCACCACCGTCGAATCGAAGGGCGTAAGCCGGCGCGTGAGCTCCAGCACCAGCTCCTGCGACACCAGCCTCAGGCAATCGAATGCCGCTTGGGTGTTGCGGTAAATGGCCTGCTTGGCGGTTGACTTCTGATTGAGGCCTTCAAAAATTTGATTAAGCCGGTCGGTGGGCGCTTCTATGGGCGAGCCGGCGGCAGCTTTGGGCTGGTTGTTGGTTGCGGTGGCCCCGGAATGAGTGGCTTCTGGTATTGCAGCCGGTTTTTTGGGCGTGGCGGCCGCCGTTTTGCGGGGCTTGGCCGGGCGAGCCGGCTTTTTGCGGGGCGGCACGGCAGGTGGCAGCTCCTTGGGCAGCGCCGGCGAATCGGGGGCATAAAGCGCGGGGACCGCAGTTTTTTTGGTGGTTGATTTAGCCATGCGAGAAGTTTAATAATGCCCGAAAGCAGTGGGGCAGGAAAGATAGTACCGCCCGTGCAAGCCCACGGCCGCCACAGCAGCAGCGCAATCAGCTCAGGGGTGGTACGTAGGGAAGCCCGGCAGTAGTTACGCTTTCCCCATCTGGCGAGGCCAAAAACCCAGGCTGGCCGGCCGAACCCAGCACCGGCGGGGCGCTCAGGTGGGGCGCGGTGGCCCAGTCGCTGCTGCCAAAAGCCACCGTGACGCAGCCCGGCGCCAAGCCCGCCCGCCCCCGGCAGCAGCATGGCCTGGGCCGAGGGCTGCTCCAGTGCCTCTCCCACCGTGCGCACGGCCCCGGCGGGCACGGCGCGGCGCTCCAGCTCGGCCAGCAGCTCATCGCCGTTCACGGCGGCAATGCGGGCGGCTAGCAAGGCCTCCAGCGCCGCGCGGTGCGTGACGCGGGCAGCATTGGTGCCGAAGCGGGCGTCGGCGCCCATTCGGGCTGTTCCAGGGCCGTGCAAAGGTGGCGGAACTGGCTGTCGGAACCCACGGCCAGCACCAGCTGGCGGCCGTTGGCGGCGCGGTACACGGTACCGTAGGGCACTATGCTGGGGTGGCCGGAACCCAGCGGCTGCGGGTCGTGGCCGGTGACGAGAAAGCTGGATGCCTGATTGGCCAGGGCCGCCAGGGCACTGTGCAGCAGGCTCACCTGAACCAGGGTGCCGCGCCCCGTTTTTTCCCGCTGCAGCAGCGCCACAAGCAGCCCTTCTTTCAGCTGGTGGGCGGCCAGCAGGTCTACCATGGCCACGGGCATTTTCTGGGGTGGCTGGTTTGGGCCGGGCGCGTTGAGGTGCATGAAGCCCGCTTCGGCTTGCAGCACGGCATCGTAGCCGGCGCGCGCATTGGCGGGGCCGTAGCCGGTGATGTGGCCGTAGATAAGGCGGGGGTTAACGTTTGATAAAGTGGCGTAATCGGCCTGGAGCTTTTCGGCATCGCCGGGCTTGTAGCTGGCCAGGATGATGTCGGCAGTAGCGGCGAGGCGGTGCAGGCTGGTTTGGCCGTCGGCGGTGGCCAGGTCTAGAATGACCGACTGCTTGCCCCAGTTGGAAGCCGCAAAGTAGGCCGACACGGAAGCCACCTCGCCAGCGGGGCCGACGGTTTCGGCCGAGGTCTTCCAGGTGCGGGTCACGTCGCCGACCGGGCTTTCAATTTTCAGGACTTCGGCGCCCAGCTCGGCAAAAAATTGCCCCACCTGCGGCCCGGCCAGCACCGAGGCCAGCTCGATGATGCGGAGACCAGCGAAGGGAAGTTGTTGATTCATGGGGTTGCAAAATACGCCGGGGGAAATACCTTCCCGGCGCCCGGTGCGCTACTGGGCCAGATAGCCAAAGTCCCGCAACTGCTCACGCACGTTGCCTTCCAGCTTCACCAAGCGGCCCTGGTGCAGCAAATAAATCACGTCGCAGATGGGCAGCACCTCGGCGTGGCGGTGGTCGGTAAGCAGGAGGCCCTTGCGCTGCTTGAGTCGCTGCATCTCCTCGGCCAGGGTTTCCACGTGCACGGGCATCACGCCGGAAAAAGGCTCGTCGAACAGCGAGAAGGCGGTATCGGCGTGGAGCAGCAGAAGGGTTTGCAGCAGTCGCGCCGACCCACCGGACAGTTCGCCAATGCGGCAATCGAACTGAGGCCGAAGCTCCGGAAAGCGGGCGGTGGCTGCGTTCAGGTCGACGCGCAGCATACGGGCGGCTTGGTGCAGGGGCAGCGAAGGCGGCAATAGCGGCCCCTGCGGCAGGTAATTCAGCAGTCCCGGCCGGCGGAACGCGGGCACCACCCGCTGGCCGTTCACCCGCACCGACGCATCGGCCACGGCGCGGGCCCCAAAAATGGTTTGCAGCAGCACCGATTTGCCGCTGCCGTTGCGGCCCAGCAGGCCCACAATCTGGCCGGTCTGCACCCGCAGGTAAATATTGGCCAGCACCTGCCGCCCCGCAAACGCGACCTGAATGCCGTCGGCTTCCAATACCTGCGGGCCCGCCGGGCGCCCGGCCGCCGTCCTCCTCACGCCACGCCGGCCCGCATGGCCACTACGCCCCCCAGAAACACCAGGCCATCCAGCGCCACCACGCCGCTCCACAAGCGGCGACGCGACACGCCCAGGTTGAAATAAAACCAGTACTGGCCGGGCCGCAGCTGCTCCCACAAGTACCACACCACCGGCGCCGTGGCCAGCTTGGTGAGCAGCAGCCCCGGCAACAGGCCCCTGCCCCAGCCTTCTTGCAGGGCCGGCAATAGCACCGCCGCCAGTATCAGGCCCGAAATGCCCAGCATAAACGGGGCAACGCCGCGGTAGAACAGGCCCACGGCCCGCAACTGAGTAATCAGAAAAGCCATCAGCAACGCTTGGTTCGGCTTCCCAACGCGGCGAGCCGCCAATTATTCTACCCGCCCGGCCCGCGCAAATACCGGGAACGTGACCAGGCGCGCCTGCGGGCCCCACAGCCGTGTCAGCTCCTCGGCGACCAGGGCCACCAGGTCGGCGCCGGCGTGCTGCCGGGCGTAGTTGGCCGCCGCCGACCAGGTTCGCAAATAGTTAAGCAAGTCATCAACTAACCAATGCTTTACTACCGCAAAATGGGCCTGCTGCACGTCGGCAAATGGGAAGGGCAGGTCGGCGTACTCGTTTGCGATGTGTTGGCGGTTGGTGTCCCAATACGGGGCCGAGGTCACGTCGTGAAAGGAATCGAGCGTCTGGGTCAACTCGGGCGTATCGAGGCGGCAGAGCTGGTAGCCCCACTCGGCCAGCACGGCCCCGGACCGGGCCACGCGGCGCACTTCGGCGTGGTAGGCGGCGGTGTCGAACCAATGCACGGCCTGGGCTACGGTGATGAGGTCGAAGCGCTGGTTGGGGAAGGGCGTGTGCTCGGCGGTGGCGGTTTGGTAGTGGATGTTGGAGCGCGGGGCGGCCTGGGCCAGCTGGTTGGCGCTAAGGTCGGTGGCATCAACTCTTACAAATGAATCAGCCAGCACGGCCGCTACCTGGCCATTGCCGGTGGCGCAGTCCCAGGCGCGCTCGCGGGCCCCCACCTGGGGCAGCAGCCAGTGGTAGAGCGCCGGCGGGTAATCGATGCGGTAGCGGGCATAGTCGGCGGCCTGAGCAGAAAAACGGTCGAGGGCAGGCATGGTGGTGGGAATTTAGTGGGGCCCAAAGAACGTCATGCCGAACGCAGCCGAGGCATCTCGCGTGCCACCACTAATTCCTACCCTGACGGTTGAGTTACCACCACAGGCGCGATGCCTCGGCTGCGCTCGGCATGACGTTGCAGATGGCCGATGAGCCCAAACGACCCCAACCGTTGCCCGTCGTATCTTTACCCCAAATCAAGCGGTTTGCTGGCCAAAGCATCAAGGTCAGCCATTTACCATTCTCAATAAGCTGAACCTTGACGTTTCACGAATTTAAGCTCCATGACGACCTGCTGGCTGGCATCGACGCCATGAACTACCAGCAGGCCACGCCTGTGCAGGAGCAGGCCATTCCCAAAATCCTCGACGGCAAAGACCTCATTGCCTGCGCCCAGACCGGCACCGGCAAAACT
This sequence comes from Hymenobacter glacialis, assembly GCF_001816165.1. Classification (GTDB taxonomy): domain Bacteria; phylum Bacteroidota; class Bacteroidia; order Cytophagales; family Hymenobacteraceae; genus Hymenobacter; species Hymenobacter glacialis. Next base: position 1,126 of record NZ_MDZC01000063.1, on the reverse strand, counting down.
GCTGCCTACCTGCTGCCGTTGCTCGATAAGATTTCGCACGACAAGCACGGCCACACCACCACCCTCATTCTGGTGCCCACCCGCGAGCTGGCCACCCAGATTGACGAGCAGGTGATGGGCTTCGGCTACTACGTGGAAGCCAGCAGCATCGCCATTTACGGCGGCGGCAAATCCGAGAACTGGGAGCAGCAGAAACGCGCCCTCACCTCCGGCGCCGACATCATCATCGCCACGCCCGGCCGCCTCATTGCACACCTGCAGATGGGCTACGTGAAGTTCGACCAGATTAAGTACCTGGTGCTGGACGAGGCCGACAAGATGATGGACATGGGCTTTTCGGACGATATCTTCAACATCGTGCGCCAGCTGCCCACCAACCGGCAGACGCTGCTGTTCTCGGCCACCATGCCGACGAAAATCCGCGACTTCTCGCAGCAGATTCTTAAGAACCCCGAGGAAATCCGCCTCGCCGTGTCGAAGCCCGCCGCCGGCATCGACCAGCAGATGTACATGGCCTTCGACCGCCAGAAAATCTACATCCTCGAGCACATCATCAAAACCCAGGAGGTGCAGAGCATGGTGCTTTTCACCAGCCAGAAAGCAGCCGTGGGCGGCATCGTGAAAGCGGTGAACAAACTCGGCATCGAAGCCCGCGGCATCAGCTCCGACCGCACCCAGGAGGAACGCGAGGAAATCATGCGGGCCTTCAAAAACAAGCAGTTCCCCATCCTGGTAGCTACCGACGTGCTCAGCCGTGGCATCGACATCGACTCGCTGAGCCACGTGGTGAACTACGACATTCCGCGCGCCGCTGAGGACTACGTGCACCGCATCGGCCGCACGGCCCGTGCCGCCACCAAAGGCACGGCCATCACCTTCATTTCGGACCAGGACCAGGACCGGGTGGTGAAGATTGAGAAGCTTATCGAGCGCGACCTCGAAAAGCGCAACATCACCGAGGAGCTGGGCCTGGGCCCAGCTCCGGAATTCGACCCCAAGCGCTTTGCCGGCCTGGGGGGTAAAATCGGTGGCCGCCCCGAACGCGGTGGCCGCAGCGGTGGCAGTGGCGGCGGTGGAAGCCGCGACCGTGGCCCCCGGCCCGAGGGAAGCGACCGAGGCCCGCGCC
>NZ_MDZC01000062.1 GCF_001816165.1 Hymenobacter glacialis | reverse complement strand
GTGCGCAGCGCCCCCGCCACCAGATGGCGCAGGCGGGCGTGGGCATCGAGGCCCGCCGCGGCCGCGGGCCACGGCAGCTGCCGGAATTCACTGGTGTGCATCAGGCCGTTTTGCCGGGGGTGGTGGGTAAGTCAATCACAGCCATGGTAATGCGGCTGATGCACACCAGGGCGCCGGTTTCTTCGTGCGTGATGCGGATTTCCCACACCTGCGTGCTGCGGCCCACGTGCACTGGCGTGGCACGGCCCCGCACCCAGCCGGTGCGCACGCCCTTGAGGTGGTTGGCGTTGATTTCCAGGCCCACGGTGGCTTGCTTGGTGCGGTCTACGCGGCAGGCGGCGGCTATGCTGCCCAGGGTTTCGGCAAAAGCCACCGAGGCGCCGCCGTGCAGCAGGCCCATGGGCTGGTGGGTGCGGCCATCTACCGGCATGCGGCCTTCCACGTAGCCCTCGGCCACGGCGGTGATTTCAATGCCGAGGGCATCGGCCAGGGTGGGGCGGGAGGCCGTCCAACGGTTCACTTCTTCCAGATTCATAAGGAGCAGGGCAGGGCGGGCGAGCAGGTCAGGAATGGCTGCATCGCTGCAAATAGTTTTAAATTGGTAAACGGCCGGGGTTAAAACCTCGTACTTCGCTGTATTGTTGAAGCAAATACTGCGATAAAACAGCGTCCGCAAAACTACTACGCAACGTGAGGCCCCGGACCATTTTCCTCCTACGCCACGGCCAGACCGACTTCAACGTGCAAGGAATTGTGCAGGGCAGCGGCGTCGATTCGAGCCTAAACGACACGGGCCGCCGCCAGGCCGCGCAGTTCTTTGCGGCCTATGGGCGCGTGCCCTTCGATAAAGTGTATACCTCCGCCCTGCGCCGCACCCACGAGTCGGTGCAGCAGTTCCTCGACCTGGGCCTGCCCCACGAAGCCCACGCTGGCCTGAACGAAATAAGCTGGGGCGAGCGCGAAGGCACCCGCATCACCATGGAAGAGGACGCCGAATACCGCGGCGTGCTGGCCGATTGGGGCGCGGGCCGCACCACTTCCCGCCTCACCGGTGGCGAAAGCCCCGAGGAAGTGGCCGCCCGCCAGCGCCCGGTTATTGAGCTGCTGAAAGCCCGCAACGACGAGCAAACCGTGCTCGTGTGCATGCACGGCCGGGCCATGCGCGTGATGCTCTGCCAGCTGCTCAACTACCCGCTTAGCTGCATGGAAGGCTTCGAACACAGTAACTTGTGTCTCTACAAGCTCGAATTTACGGGCACCATGTTCACGGTGAGAAACTTCCTGGACGTGACACACTTATCGGCTGGCAAAAACGCTGCGCTAACGAGCTAGGGGAGGCTGCCGGCAAAACAGGGAATAGGAGCAGCGCGGCCATGCAGGCCGCAAATAACCCCTTGCCTGGCTGCCGCGAACCACAACAAAGTTGTCTGGCCAACTTTTCGGGCTAATTTTGGCCTCCTTAATCCAAGCGTGATAAACCGATGGCCGAAATCATAAAAATGCCCAAAATGAGCGACACGATGACCGAAGGGACCATCGCGGCCTGGCTCAAGAAAGTGGGTGATAAAGTTAAATCCGGTGATATTCTGGCCGAAGTGGAGACCGACAAGGCCACCATGGAGCTGGAAAATTACGAAGACGGCACCCTGCTCTACATTGGCCCCAAAGAGCAGGAGTCGGTGGTAGTAGACGGTATTCTGGCCATTGTGGGCAAAGAGGGGGAGGACTTTTCGGCCCTGCTCTCCGGTGCCCAGGGCGGTGCCGAAGCTCCCAAAGCCGAAGCCCCAAAGCCTGAAGCAGCGCCTGCTCCGGCTGCAGCTCCCGCCGCCGAAGCCCCGAAAGAGGCTCCCGCTGCTGCGCCCGCCCCGGCCCCTGCGCCCGCCGCCGCGCCCGCCAATGGCAAGAAAGCCACTGTGGTGCGCATGCCCAAGATGAGCGACACGATGACCGAAGGCACCATTGCCGCCTGGCTGAAAAACGTGGGCGACAAGGTGAAATCGGGTGATATTCTGGCCGAAGTGGAGACCGACAAGGCCACCATGGAGTTGGAAAACTACGAAGACGGCACCCTGCTTTACACCGGCCCCAAAGCCGGCGAAGCCGTGGCTGTGGACGGTATCCTGGCCATCATCGGCGAGGAAGGCGCCGACATTCAGGCCCTGCTGGGTGGGCAAAGCGGCGGTGCTGCTTCGGCCCCCGAAGCGGCTCCGGCCGCAACGCCCGCGCCTGCCGAAGCTGCTAAAGCCCCCGAAGCTGCTCCGGCAGCAGCCCCTGCCCAGCCCGCCGCTGCTGCTCCCGCGGCGCCCGGTGGCCGCATCCTCGCCTCGCCGCTCGCCAAGAGCATTGCCAAAGAGAAAGGCATCAACCTTTCGCAGGTGGTAGGCTCCGGCGACAACGGCCGCATTGTGCAGCGCGACGTGGAGAACTTCCAGCCCGGTGCCGCAGCGCCTGCAACGCAAGCTGCTGCTCCCGCAGCTCCCGCAGCTCCGGCCCCGCAAGCAGCGGTTCCGGCCGATTCCCAAGTTCCCAAGGCCCCAAGCGCCCAAGCCCCCACCGAAGGCACCTACACCGACACGCCCGTGTCGCAGATGCGCAAGGTGATTGCCAAGCGCCTCTCCGAGAGCCTGTTCACGGCCCCGCATTTCTATCTTACGATGGAAATCAACATGGACCAGGCCATCGAAGCTCGTGTGCGGCTCAACGAGCTGTCGCCCATTAAGCTGTCGTTCAATGACCTGGTGCTGAAGTCTTCTGCTGTGGCCCTACGCCAGCATCCGGCCATCAATTCTTCGTGGATGGGGGATAAAATCCGTCAGAATAAAGTCATCAACATTGGTGTGGCCGTGGCCGTGGACGAAGGCCTGCTGGTGCCCGTGATACGCAACGCTGACCAGAAAGGGCTTTCGCAGATTGCCACCGAAGTGAAAGAGCTGGCCGGCCGCGCCAAGAGCAAGAAGCTGCAGCCCGCCGAGTGGGAGGGGAGCACCTTCACCATCTCCAACCTGGGCATGTTTGGCATCGACGAATTCACGGCCATTATCAACACACCCGATTCCTGCATCCTGGCCGTGGGCGGCATCAAGCAAACGCCCATCGTGAAGGACGGCCAGATTGTGGTCGGCAACATCATGAAGGTGACGCTGAGCTGCGACCACCGCGTGGTGGACGGCGCCACCGGTGCCGCCTTCCTCCAAACGCTGAAAGGCCTGCTGGAAGACCCGATGCGCATGCTCATCTGAGTCTAATTTCATTTGACACAAAAAACCAGCCTCAACCGGCTGGTTTTTTTTCATTTGGATGAGTTAGCTTGCATGCATTGAAATACTTGATTTCAACAACGCATTTGCTTTTTCTTCACCTCACAACATCTACTTCTATCATGAAATCAAGTTTGTTGATTGCCCCCATCTGCTTGGTTAGCAGCATGGCCTGGGGCCAAAATGCCACCCTGACCGGGCAAGTGCTGGACCCCGCTGGCCGGCCCGTAATTGGCGCGACGGTGGTGGAAAAAGGCACCAACAACGGTACCGCCACCGGCGGCGATGGTCGCTTTTCGCTCCGCACGCGCACGGCCCAGCCCCGGCTCGTTATCAGCTCCCTGGGCTACGCTACCCAGGAAGTAGCTGGCGACGGCAGCGCCACCAGCATCAGCCTGGCCGAGAGCAGCACCAGCCTCGAGGACGTGCAGGTGGTGGGCTCGCGCAGTGCCAACCGCTCCGTCACAGATTCGCCCTCGCCCGTTGACATCATCGACATTCGCGAGGTGACCGCCAAAACCGGCCAGCTCGACGTGAACCAGCTGCTGCAGTTCGTGGCGCCTTCCTTCAACTCCAACCGCCAGACCGGCTCCGACGGGGCCGACCACGTGGACCCCGCCAGCCTGCGCGGCCTGGGCCCCGACCAGACCCTGGTGCTGGTGAACGGCAAGCGCCAGCACCAGTCGGCCCTGGTGAACCTGTTTGGCTCGCGCGGGCGCGGCAACACCGGCACCGACCTGAACGTGATACCCGCCGCCAGCATCGAGCGCATTGAGATTCTGCGCGACGGCGCGGCGGCCCAGTACGGCTCCGACGCCATTGCGGGCGTCATCAACATCGTGCTCAAAAGCTCGGTGAAGCAGCTCACAGCCAGTGCCAACTACGGCGTGTACGATGCCAAATACCGCCGCGACAACCAGCGTTTCGACGGCGCCAACTTCAACGCCAACGTCAACTACGGCATTGGGCTGGGCGAGAAGGGCAGCTTCATCAACGCCACGCTCGACTACAACAAGCGCGAGCATACGCAGCGGGCCAACGTGCCGTCGCCCAACGGCCTGGCCCGGCGCGAGTACGGCGACCCGGAGGTTTCCAACGCGTCGCTGTACCTGAACTCCAAGTTTGCGCTCAACGAGAAGTCGCACGTGTACGCCTTTGGTGGGCTGAACAAGCGCAAGGGCGATGCCTACGCCTGGACCCGCTTTGCTGACGACGACCGCAACGTGCCCGCCCTTTACCCCAACGGCTTCGACCCCATCATCACCAGCGACATCGTGGACGCCTCGGCGGTGGCGGGCGTGCGCACTGCGCTGGGCGAGTGGGAGCTGGACATCAGCAACAACTTCGGCTCGAACAACTTTGAGTACGGCTTGCGCAACACCCTGAACGCTTCGTTGGGGGCCGCGTCGCCCACTTCCTTCAAGGCCGGGGGCTTCCAGCTGCAGCAGAACGTGGTGAGCGTGGGCCTCACGCGCAACTACAAAACCGTGCTGCAGGGCCTGAACGTGGCCGCCGGGGCCGAAGGGCGCCGCGAGTGGTACAAGCTGTTTGCCGGTGAGGAAGCATCGTACCGCAACTACGACCCCAACCTATCGGGTGGCTCGCAGGGCTTCCCAGGCTACCAGCCCAGCGACGAAATCAAGTCCAACCGCGACAACATCGGGGCCTACGTAGATGCCGAGCTTAGCGTGACCCAGCGCTGGCTGCTGGCCGCGGCGCTGCGCTTTGAGAACTACAGCGACTTTGGCAGCAGCCTCAACTACAAGGCTTCAACCCGCTACAACCTGACCGATTTCCTGACGGTGCGCGGCACGTTCAGCACCGGCTTCCGAGCGCCCTCGCTGGCGCAGATTAACTTCAACTCCACCTTCACTAACTTCATCAACGGCAAGCCGGTGGAGGTGCTGCTGGCCCGCAACAACAGCGCCGTGACCCAGAAGCTGGGCATCCCGGCCCTGAAGCAGGAAACCTCGACCAGCGCCAACGTGGGCTTCACCAGCCGCCTGGGCTCGGCGCTGAGCCTGACCGTGGACGGCTACTACATCAAGGTGCGCGACCGGGTGGTGCTCACCTCGCAGTTTGGGTCCGACGACCCCGTGATTGGCGCCGACCTGGTGGCCCTGAACGTGGACCAGGCCCAGTTCTTCGCCAACGCTGCCGACACCCGCTCGCTGGGCCTCGACGTGGTGCTGAACCACGTGGCCACGGTGGGCACCGGCCGCTTGACTTCCACGCTGGCCGCCAACTTTAACAACCTGAAGATTGACCGCGTGAAAACCTCCGGCCGTCTGGCCGGCCGCGAAGACGACTTTTTTGGTCCCCGCGAGCAGGCATTTGTGAAAGCATCGGCGCCGCCCTCCAAAATCAACGCCACTTTCGACTACCAGGTGAGCAAGTGGGGCGCGCTGCTGCGCTTCGTGCGCTTCGACAAAATCACGCTCCTGGACTTCGACAACGAGGAGATGAACTACGCCTCGCGCATCACCACCGACCTGACCCTGAGCTACGCCCTGACCCCGCACCTGCAGCTGGCCGTGGGCAGCTCCAACCTGTTTGGGGTGGTGCCCACGCTCTTCGACCCGCAGCGCACCGAAACCGGCGGCGCCTGGGACCCTGTGCAAATGGGGGCCAACGGCCGCTTCCTGTTCGCCAAGATTCAGGCCCGCTTTTAAAAAGAGTTAAGAGTTAGGAGTTAAAAGTGACGAGCTAAAGCGCCAAAAATAGGTGGTGCTTTAGCTCGTCACTTTTAACTCCTAACTCTTAAATCCGATGCCCAAGCGGTTTGGTTAGGCAGCAGGGCGTAATTTTGTGGCTTCACCCCGGTTGGGCGGTGATGCGTATGACCTGCTATTTTCCTCATGACCAGAATCCGTTCTACTACCGTCCTTGGCATTCGCCACAACGGCGAAATCGCCCTCGGGGCCGATGGCCAGGCCACCATGGACAAGCAAGTTGCCAAAAGCAACGTGCGCAAAATTCGCAAGCTGCAGGATGGCAAAATCGTGACCGGTTTTGCCGGCTCCACCGCCGATGCCTTCATGCTGCTTGACAAGTTTGATGAGAAGCTGAACGGCTACGGCGGCAACCTCAAGCGCGCCGCCATTGAGCTGGCCAAGGAGTGGCGCAAAGACCAGTACCTGCGCAAGCTGGAAGCCATGATGGTGGTGGCCGACAAAGATGAGCTGCTCATCCTGAGCGGCACCGGCGACGTATTGGAGCCGGACTCCGACGTGGCCGCCATCGGCAGCGGCGCCATGTATGCGCAGGCCGCCGCGCTGGCCCTCAAGAAGCACGCGCCGCACCTCAGCGCCCGTCAAATGGTGGAAGATGCCCTGCACATTGCCGCCGACATCTGCATTTACACCAATCATAATTTGATGATTGAACAGCCGAGCTAATTTGTCAGTCGTCACCATAAAGGAACGGTCATGCTGAGCGTAGCCGAAGCATCTCTACCGCTTCGTTGTAACAATAGGGATTACTTACGCGGTAGAGATGCTTCGACAAGCTCAGCATGACCGTTCTTTTCTCGTTCCTTTAACACCCACATCCCCCATATGCAAGTAACCAACTTCCTCCGCCACCACTTCCGCCACTTCAACGCCGCTGCGCTCATCGATGCGGCCGATGGCTACAACAAGCACCTCGCCGATGGCGGCAAAATGATGATAACGCTGGCCGGTGCCATGAGCACCGCCGAGATGGGCATTCAGCTGGCCGAACTCATTCGGCAGGACAAGGTGCACATCATCAGCTGCACCGGTGCCAACCTGGAGGAGGACATCTTCAACCTCGTGGCCCACGACTTCTACGAGCGGGTGCCCAACTACCGCGACCTGACCGCCGCTGATGAGTCGGCCCTGCTGGCGCGCCACATGAACCGCGTGACCGATACCTGCATCCCCGAGGAGGAGGCCATGCGCCGCCTGGAGCACTCGGTGCTGAAGTTCTGGGAAAAGGCCGACAAAGCCGGCGAAGCGTATTTTCCCCACGAATTTTTCTACCAGATTCTGCTTTCGGGCGAGCTGGAGCAGTACTACCAGATTGACCCCAAGAACTCCTGGATGCTGGCCGCGGCCGAGAAAAACCTGCCCATCATCTGCCCCGGTTGGGAAGACTCCACGCTGGGCAACATCTACGCCGGCCACGTGATGACCGGCGACGTGAAAAACGTGCACACCATGCGCACCGGCATCCAGTACATGATGTACCTGGCCGACTGGTACACCGCGCAGGCCACCGACGAGAGCACCGTGGGCTTCTTCCAGATTGGCGGCGGCATTGCCGGCGACTTCCCCATCTGCGTGGTGCCCATGCTTCACCAGGACCTGGGCCGCACCAGCGTGCCGCTGTGGGGCTATTTCTGCCAGATTTCGGACTCCACCACCAGCTACGGCAGCTACTCCGGCGCCGTACCCAACGAGAAAATCACCTGGGGCAAGCTGGGCGAGAAAACGCCGAAATTCATCATCGAAAGCGACGCGACCATTGTGGCGCCGCTGGTGTTCGCCATCGTGCTGGGGCAATAGTTTAGCCCCGATTAACACAGCAAAAGCCGCCGCTCAATAGCGGCCGGCTTTTGCGTTTTGGCCCAGTGGGGAGGGAGGCGCAACCAGCTTCAGTGACACTGTGGACAGAGTTGCATGGATGCCATCCAGAGGCTCGAGTTCAACTATACGTGGTGAATATGCGTAAAGCACAATGTTGACATCATCATTTGCCAGCACACCAACTTCTTATGAAAACGCTCCTTCTTTCCGCGCTCACTGTTGGCGCCGTTGCTTTCACCGGCTGCGACAACATCAAGAAAACCCAAAACCTAGACGAAGCTTCGGACGCGACGGCCGATACAGCCGTCGTGTTCCGAACCGACCGTGAATACTTTGATACAACCCGGACCATGCTCCCAACGGTGACGTTGCCGGAAATCAAGACCACTGCCACGGAAGTGCGCGGCGATGCTGATTACCAGGTGTACTCCCTCGATGAAACCGTGCTTTTTGATGTGGACAAGGCCGCCATCCGGCCGCAGGCAGCTGCTTCCCTCGATGAAGTCATCGCATCCGTCAAGCAGCGTTATGCCGGCAAGGAAATCATGGTCATGGGTTACACTGATTCGACGGCCTCAGCCAGCTACAACCGGGACCTGGCCCGGGAACGCGCCGAATCAGTGAAGAACTACATGACGAAAACCGGTAAAATCTCCGCCGATGACATTACCACCGAAAGCTTCGGCCAGCGCAAGCCCGTGGCTACCAACGCCACCCCTGAGGGCCGCCAGAAAAACCGGCGCGTAGAAATTGTGGTAAAAACGCACTAGTCTCAACCGGGCCTTTGCCAAAGAAAAAAGGCCTCTCGTATTTGATAGGCCTTTTTTTGTTCATGAAAAAGCAAAGTACTGGTTAGACGAAGGCCATTTCCGATAACACTTTGGGCATGCTTACGGCCTCAAAGGCCCGGCTCACAGCCAGCCTTGCCGCTTTTGAGCCGGGCTAACCCAACACATGCTGCGCCAGCACCCGCTGCACGTCGTAGATGTTCACGCCGCTGCTGAATTTGCGGGTAATGCTGGGCAGTGTTTCGCTCGATACCCAGATTTTTAGCTCGGCATCCAGGTCCAGGTGGCCGGCGGTTTCGATGCTGAAGCGGGAAATGCTCTTGTAGGCTATTGACAGGTACTCCGATTTTTTGCCCGTCAGGCCCTGCTTGTCCACCAGAATTAGCCGCTTGGTGGTGAAAATGAATACGTCGCGCACCAGTTTAAAACCAATTTCAATGGTTTCGCCACTGGCCAGCAGCATGCCGTAATCGGTGGTGAGGTCGGCGGGTTGCACAGCACCCGCATTATCGAGAAGTCCGGAAAAGAAGCCCATAGTGGTCAGGAATTAAGGTGTGTGCAAGGATAGGAAGAATAACTGAGCCATCGTTCTGGGGCAGTAGGAAATTGCTCAATTTTAAACGAAAAGAGCCTGCCGCTGATGAAGCGGCAGGCTCTTGCGTTTTTTTGTGGTATTGTGTTGCACCAGCCCAAGGACTAATTATAGATTTATTCCCTTCAGGTTACCGTATTTTTTTACAATTAGGTCTAGCTCAAGAAGGGTCATCTGCACAAAAGTCTGGTCAGATTGAAACTCAAAATCTAGTGCGTTACAGTATTCATTCCCCTCAGAAAATTTTCCGCGAATAGTAATGTGGCCCATGGCATCATACTGAACGGTGAGAGCCAAATTGCCTTCGCATGAAGTGTAAGCCGCATTACCTGCGATGCTTTCGTTGCATTGATGGAGTTGCTGATGCAATGCGAATATCTCGCCCGTTGACGTCCACACAGTCGCCTTGGCTTGAAAGCAGCTTGACTTAATTGTTAGGCTTACTCGAGCATCGTAGCCTCCCCAATGGCTGGTTGTTTCTGGAAATCCATAAACTTCATCAATGGCAAAACAAATAGAGTTGCCACCGTCCCCCTGAATTGAAAAGCCTTCTTTTTTCATTATTTGGCGCGGTGAATTGCTTTGCTTTGTGGACACGGGGCCAAAGCTCGTGCCCACAAAGCAAAGCAACTACGCCAATTCCATTTCTCGCTCTTTCACCACGCCCACGGCCTCAAAGGCCTGGCTGATGTCCAGCATCAAATCCTTGGGGTCTTCTACGCCGATGCTCAGGCGAATCATTTGGGGGGTGATGCCCATTTCGGCCTGCTCTTCCAGGGTGATGTCCGAGTGCGTCATGGTGCCGGGGTGTTCGGCCAGGCTTTCGGTACCGCCCAGGCTCACGGCCAGCTTGATGAGCTTCAGGGCGTTGAGAAAGCGGAAGGCTTCGGCCTCGCCGCCCTTGATGTCGAAGGAAATCATGGAGCCGGGCGAGAGGCAGTGGCGGCGGTAGATGTCCTGCTGGGCCGGGTTGTGCTCAAGATGGGTGAGGTAGTAGGTGCGCGCCACCAGCGGGTGCTCGCGGAGCCAGTCGGCAATTACCTGGGCTGATTGTGCGGCCCGCTCCATGCGCAGCTTGAGGGTTTCGAGGCTGCGCATGAGCATCCAACCGGTGTTGGGGTCGCACATGGTGCCCATGAAGGTGCGCATGGCTTTAATCTCCTTCATGAGGGGCTTGCTGGCGAGGGCCGCGCCGGCAATCAGGTCGGAGTGCCCGCCGATGAACTTGGTGGCTGAGTACAGCACCACGTCGGCGCCGTGCTTGAGCGGGTGCTGAAATACCGGGCCCAGGAAAGTATTGTCCACCACCAGGCGAATGGGGTGTTCGGGCGTGCTGTGCTGGCGGGCCAGGGCGGCGCAGGCCTCCAGGTCCACGAGGTGGTTGGTGGGGTTGGCGGGGGTTTCCACGAATATCATGGCCAGGCGGCCCTGTTCGATGCCGGCCACCTGGGCCGTTAGCTCTTCGGGCGTGGCGGTGGGGCGGAAGCCTACCGCCGTGATGCCGAATTTGCGCAGCACGTTTTTGAGGAAAAAGTCGGAGCCGCCGTACACGGGCTCGGAGTGCAGCACCACATCGCCGGGCTTGAGCAGGGCCAGCAGCGTGGTGCTGATAGCGGCCATGCCGCTGGCAAAGCTGGCGGCTTCCTCGGCGCCGTCCCAGAGGGTGAGGCGGTGCTCCAGAATTTCCAGGCTGGGGTTGTTGAGGCGCGAGTAGATGAGTCCCATTTCCTCGTCGGGGTCGGCCTGGCGCAGGCCGTAGGCCAGCTCAAAGAAGGCTTTGCCTTCTTCGGCGTTTTTGAATACGAACGTAGACGTTTGAAAAATAGGCGGTTTGATGGCGCCTTCGCTCCAGGCAGGGGTGTAGCCGTAGCTCATCATCAGGCTTTCGGGCCGCAGGGTTTGGCCGCTTATCTGGGCGTGTTCGTGAAGTTTGGACATAAAAAATGGGGTGGGTGGGAGGGATGGTTTCGCTGTGAAGGTAGGATTTTTTCTGAAGCCTTCCCGTGAAAGCTCCCCGGTCACAGAAGGTGCGCACCCTTTCCGATAGCAGGTCGTGAGCTTTGTGTTGTTAGGTTATATGATTGATAAATAGGATTATGCACTGCTGTCTAAACGCTCCTGTTCTGTCTCGTCGGCTCAGCAGGACAGGCATTGGCTGTTGAGGAGTACGGCCCAAAAAAAAGCATTCCGACCGGATAGTTATCCGGTCGGAATGCTGTGGTTATGCAAAATAAGCAGGCCGCTGGGCGGCCTTGCCCGCTACTACGAGCGCCGCTGGCGGTAGGAGTCTACTTGCTGGCGCAATACGGCCAGGAGGCTGCCGTACCGCTGCTGTGCTTCTTTCCGCCGCTCAAGCTTTTGCAGGCGGGAATTGATCAAATCAGAGAAGTCCTCTACAGAATAGCAGCGTTTGGGCGTGGTGGTCACGGGTGCAGCAATAGGTAATTCAGCAAGCCAGCCCTGCAGATGCGCAGTAACTGTCGGGCTTTAAAATTAGCAATTAAAAACGGAATAACGGCCGCGCCGGATTCCAGATTCCCCAAGGAATCATGAGCAGTATCAGTAGCAGGGCAATGCCGAAGTACAGGAAAGCCCGCTTGTGCTTGGCCGTGTGGTCGCTGGTTTTTTTAACGACAATGCGGCCCACCTGCGCCACAATGGCGGCCAGTATCATCACGGCCACGTGCTCCATGCCGAAGAAGCGGGCAGTGGGGTCTTTCATGGCGCCGGCTTGCTTCATGGCGTTCAGGCCCCAGGGGCTCACGCCAAAATATAGCCCGAAGCCGATGAGCACCTGCAGCCAGGTGAAGCCGGAGAAAGCAGCACCCATGCCGTTGTCGGCCCCCACAAAGGCGCGGCGGCCCGACCAGCCCACGTAGGCACGATACACGGCAATGAGACCAAAAAGGAGTACGAACCAACGGGACCAGGAGTGCAGCAACAGAAGGGTGGAGTACATAAAAAGGGGAAAAAGGAAACGAAACAACCAGCAATAACCTACCCACGGGGCAGCTTAAGCCAGCACTGCCGGCAAACATACGGGTTGCTGCCCACTGAATGGCCCAGCCCGTAGCACCGCCTAATGTTTCGGCAGTTTAGGGTTGGCCTTTTCCTCGGCCAGCCGGGTGCGGATAGCCACAAAAATGGCCACAAACATGGAAAAGAAGGGCAGGAGCACCCCCAGCGCGTACCAGCGCCAGAACGACCGGCCGTAGCTCGCGGCAATGTAGCCCGTGACGGGGGCAAACAGCACCAGGGCGCCCACCATAACTATCGTAAATTCCAGGGGAGGCATGCGGATTGTTGGGATTGAATAACTATTTAAAAGCGGCCGGGTAGTCAGTTGGACGCTGTTGCTTGTCCGTCATACCATGAGCTCCGCACTGACAATTAGCAACAGATAACTAGCACCTGAGCGGTCCTACCGGACTTTGCCGCGCTTCACCAGATAGGCATACAGGACCTTCTCGAACGGCTCGCGCACGTCCACGGGCACGAAGTCGATGCGCAACTGCCCGCAGCGCAGGGCCAGTTCCTGCTCGTAGGCCGTCATGGCGGCGCGGTACTGTTCTTTTATCTGGGAGGGCTGCAGCTTGATTTCGAGGCCCGTCTCGATGTCTTCGAAGATGTAGGGACGCTCGGTGAATTCAAAATCGGCCTCCGTAGCCCGGTCGAGCACGTGGAACAGCAGCACCTCGTGGTGCTGGTGCTTGAGGTGCTGCAGGGCCGCCAGGGCCGCCTCCTGCTCGGCGGAGCTGCGCCCCAGCATGTCGCTGAAAATGATGACGAGCGAGCGTTTGGGAATCTGCTGGGCAATGGCGTGGATGGTGCCGGCCACATTGGTGCCGCGCACGGTTTTGGGAGCGGGCGGGCGCTCCAGCAGCTGTTGCAGGGCCAGCAGCAGAATGTGGCGGTGGGTGCTGGTGGAGCGCACCGGCGTTTGCAGCTCCACGGTTTCGGCAAAGGTCACGAGGCCCACGGCGTCGCGCTGCCGGGTGAGCAGGGTGGTGAGCGCCGCCGCCGCCAGAATGCTGAATTTGAGCTTATCGTGTCCCGGTGCGGGGTAGTACATGCTGGGGCTCACGTCGAGCAGGATGTGTGCGCGCAGGTTGGTTTCCTCCTCGTACCGCTTCACGAAGAGCTTATCGGTGCGGGCAAATACTTTCCAGTCGATGTGGCGCGTGCTTTCGCCGGGGTTGTAGAGGCGATGCTCCGAAAACTCCACCGAAAACCCGTGGTACGGCGACTGGTGCAGCCCGGTAATAAACCCGTCTACCAGCTGGCGAGCCAGAAACTCGAGGTTTTCGAAGGAGCGGATGGCGGCAAGGTCGATGGGCATGGCGGCAGCGTTTTAGCGCATAAAGAACGTTGTAAAAGCACAGCTAGGCCAAGCGCAGCCAAACGATGTGCCGAGCGCAGCCGTCCGTCATGCCGAGCGGAGCCGAGGCACCTCGCGAGCCACCACCAATCCAGTAGATTGAAATAGTGACAGCAAGCGAGATGCTTCGGCTGCGCTCGGCATGACCTTCGGTTTAGGCGTTCCAGCTACCAACAGCCCAGCCCGGCCTACCGTTTGGCTTTACGTCATCTTTCGTAAGTTAGGCCTTTCATTCAACACAGATTCTATTTCCCACTCATACCCCAACCCCATTCCCGTGGACGACCGTCACGACCAGGAAGAAATTTATTCCCAACGCATCAAAGCCGGCAAGCGCACGTACTTCTTCGACGTGAAAGCCACCCGCGGCCAGGATTACTACCTGACCATCACCGAGAGCAAGCGCCGCCAGAACGGCGACGACTCGGTGTCCTACGAAAAGCACAAGATTTTTCTCTACAAGGAGGACTTTATGAAATTCGTAGATGCCCTGCAGGACGCTGTAGAGTATGTTCGGGAGGAACTGCTGTCGCCCGAGGAAGTTGCCGAGCTTGACCGTCCGCGTGAGTACGACGACCGGGACCGGCCCCGCCCCGAATTTGAGCGTCCCGCCTTCGACCCCAATAAGAGCGAGGAGAACTACTAGGAAAAAGCTATTAGCTAAGGGCTGTTAGCTAATAGCTTTTGTTAAGATATCAATGGCGCGAACGGGCAATAGTCAGTTCGCGCCGTTTTGCGTGGCGGCAGGCTGTACCTTTGCGGCCGAATGAGCGAATTCTTCATTCCTAATTATCAATTCTTAATTAAAAAAAATGGGCCTCCGCTGCGGTATCGTCGGCTTGCCGAACGTCGGTAAATCCACCCTTTTCAACGCACTTTCGAACGCCAAGGCCGAATCGGCCAACTATCCGTTCTGCACCATCGAGCCCAACGTGGGCGTAATTACCGTGCCCGACGAGCGGCTCCAGATTCTGGAAGCCCTCGTGAACCCCAAGCGCGTGCTGCCCACCATCATCGAGTTTGTGGACATTGCCGGCCTCGTGAAAGGCGCCAGCAAGGGCGAAGGCCTGGGCAATAAATTCCTGGCCAACATCCGCGAGGTGGATGCCATCATTCACGTGGTGCGCTGCTTCGACGACCCCAACATCGTGCACGTAGCCGGTGGCGTAGACCCCGTTTTCGACAAAGACGTTATCGACACCGAGCTGCAAATCAAAGATTTGGAGAGCATCGATAAGAAGCTGGTGAAATCGGAGCGTAGCGCCAAAGCCGGCGACGCCGTGGCCAAGAAGGAAGTAGCCATCCTGCAGCGCTTCAAGGCCGAGCTGGAAGCCGGCCAGAACGCCCGCGCCCTCAACGCCACGCCCGACGAGCTGGAAGCCGTAGCCGACCTGCAGCTGCTCACCATCAAGCCCGTGATATACGTGGCCAACGTGGACGAAGCCAGCATTGCCAGCAACGGCAACAACCACGTAACCGCCCTGCGTGAGCACGTGAAAGCCGAAGGCGCCCAGGTGGTGCTGGTATCGGCGGCCATCGAAGCGCAGATTGCCGACATGGACGACCCCGAAGAAAAGGAAATGTTCCTGGGCGAATACGGCCTCACCGAGTCGGGCCTGAACAAACTCATTCGGGCCAGCTACGAGCTGCTCAACCTGATTACCTACTTCACTGCCGGCGTGCAGGAAGTGCGCGCCTGGACCGTGCACCGCGGCGACAAAGCCCCCGCCGCCGCTGGCGTTATTCACTCCGACTTCGAGAAAGGCTTCATCCGCGCCGAGGTAATCAAGCTGGCCGACTACCAGGAGTTCAAAACCGAAGTGAAAATCAAGGAAGCCGGCAAAATGGCCGTAGAAGGCAAGGAGTACGTGGTGCAGGACGGCGACATCATGCACTTCCGCTTCAACGTCTAAGACCACGGATTAGCACGAATTTTAGCGGATTTCACGGATTTTGTGAACGATTTCCTGCCCGTCAGAGGGCTAATCGAGATTCAGGAAAACAAAAAAGGCTTGCCAGTTGGCAAGCCTTTTTTGTTTTGATTTCAACGGCTACAAAATCCGTGAAATCCGCTAAAATTCGTGCTAATCCGTGGTCCTATTGGCCCACCGACTTGTACAGCATGCCTTTGCTCAAACGCGTGGAGCGCTGCATGCCGTTGAGAATGGCCAGCTCCTCGTGGCGGCTGGTGGGCACACCACTGGCGCTCAGGGCCTGGGACAGGGTCTGGCTGCCGGTGGCGGATTTAATGCGGATTTTCTGCGACTGGCGGTTGAGCTTGCTGGCGTCGGTGAGGCGGGCGAAGCCCCGGGCCACGCCGTAGAAGGCGTTGTCGTAGGTAGAGAAGGATGCCGGGGCCGTGAGGCCTACAATGCCGTAGTAAGTGCTGCCGTCCTGAATGACGTGGGCCAGCACGGCGGCACCGGCCTGGCCCTGCTGGGCAGCCTGCTCACCCTGCATTACCACGGCCGGGAAGCCGTTGACAGTGGTGCGCTGGGCGTTCGCCGACTGCAAACCGATGGCCTTGGCCAGGCTCTGCGCGGCTTCATCGAGCGAGTTTCCGCCAGCGGGCACCAGTACTATCATGGCTTTACCATTGGGCTCGGCCATCTGGAACTGCGAGGGCGAGTTCTGCGACTTCCAGCCCGAAGGAATGGGCATACGGAACTTCAGGTCGGGGTGGTAGAATACGCCGCCTTCCACGTAGCCCTGGCGCGGGTCTTCGCCGTAGGGCAGGCCGTCAATCATGCGCAGGTAGGAATCGCGACCCACGTTCAACTGGCGGCCGCCGGCGTTTTGCTTGGCCTGGGCGGCCAGTTTCTTTACCGTAGAGTAGCGGTCGGCGGAGTTGGGGTGCGAGGAGAGGAAGCCCGGGATGGCGCCGCTGCCACTGGCTTCCTGGTTCCGCTGCAGCGTCTGAAAGAAGTCGGCCATCTGGCTGGCATCGTAGCCAATCTTGGTCGAATACTTCACGCCCAATTGGTCGGACTCCCGCTCGTCGTCGCGGCCGTACTTGAGCATGCCCAGGCCCACGCCCTGCTGAATGATGCCGCCCACCGACTCCATTACGCGCGGGGCCACAATGGAACCCAGCAGCAGGCCAATTCCTGCGGCGGTAGAGCGCCGCTGCTGGCTCTGGCCGTGCCTCGCCGTGATGTGACCCAACTCGTGGCCCAGCACGCCGGCAAACTGGGCCTCGCTGTTGAAGTGGGCCATGATGCCGCGCGTGAAGTACACGTGGCCGTCGGGAGTGGCAAAAGCGTTGATGATGGGCGAGTCCACGATGGTAAAGCCGTAATCGCCGGGGCGGTCCGATACCTTGTTCATCTGCTGGCCTTTGGTGTCGATGAGGCGCTGCAGTGTGGGGTTGTTGTAGAGCCCGAACTGGGCCAGCACCTGCGGGTCGGGCTTGGGGCCCTGGGTGCGGCTGGTGGGCACGGCGCTGATGAGCGTGAGGGGCAAAAGCAGCGCGGCACCGGTACGAAGGAAGGAAAATTTCATAGGTCTGAAGTAAAGCTGAATGCGCCGCAGGAACTGCGACGGCTGGGCTTAAAACGCATGGCCTGCATCAGGGTTGCGGGCCATGCTCGGGCAACCTTAAACCAACATGGTGCCAGTTATTTGCCCACCACCTTTATCAGCATGCCGGCATTCACTTGCTCATTGAGCTGCATGCCGTTCAGAATGGCCACCTCTTCCAGGCGTTTTTCGGGCACGCCGTTGCTGGTGAGGGCCTTGGACAGGGTGCTGCGCAACTTCAGCTTCACAATCCGGACGCGTTCGGGCTGGCGGTTGAGCTTGTCGGGCTCGGTGAGGCGCTGGAAGGCCTCGGCCACGCCCGTGAATTGCGGGGCGTAAGCAGGGAAGTCGGCCGGCGCGGCCACGCCCAGCAGGGCATACAGCGTTTTGCCGTCCTGAATGACGTGGCCCAGCACCCGTACGCCGGCCACCTGCTGGCCGGTTTGGGGGTCCTGCTGCACCTGGTCGGCCACAAAGGCCAGGGCGGGGAAGCCGTTGATGGTGGTGCGGCGCGAGTCGGTGGGCTGCAGGCTGAGCTGCTTGGCAATGGCCTGGGCGGCTTCGTCGAGGGAGTTGCCGGGGGCCGTCATCAGAATGAGCAGGGCCTTGCCAGCGGGGTCGGCCATCTGGAACTGCTGGGGCGTGTTCTGGTGCTTCCAGCCGGCGGGCACGGGCATGCGGAACTTCAGCTCGGGGTGGTAGAACACGCTGTTCTCCACGAAGCCCTGCTTGGGGTCTTCGCCGTACACCATGCCGTCGATGAGGCGCAGGTACTGGTCGCGGTTCACGGCCAGCTTGGGGTTGCCGTTGGCGGCCTTCCACTTATCGGCCAGCTGGTTCACGGTGGTGTACCGGTCTTCGGGGTTGGGGTGGGTAGAGAGGAAATCGGGAATGGGCTCAGCCTGGGACTTCTGCTGCTGGCGGGCCAGCGTCTGGAAAAAGTCGGCCATCTGGCTGGCATCGTAGCCTATTTTGGACGAATACTCCACACCCAGCTCATCGGACTGCCGCTCGTCGTCGCGCCCGAATTTCAGAAACAGCAGCTGCATCCCCTGCATGGCCTGGTCGCCGAACTGCGCCACCTGGGGCGAGAGTATCATGGCGCCCATCAGGCCCACCTGGCCCAGTATGGCCTTGGTTTGCTGCCGGGCCGAGTGCCGCGCCGTAACGTGGCCGATTTCGTGGCCCAGCACCCCGGCAAACTGCGCTTCGTTGTTGAAGTGAGCCATGATGCCGCGCGTGAAATACACGTAGCCGCCGGGCACGGCGAAGGCGTTTATCACCGGCGAATCGACCACCTTGAACTGGTATTTCAGGTTGCTGCGGTGCGAAATAGCCGCCATTTTCTGGCCCTTGTCGTCGATGAACTTCTGCATCTTCGGGTCCTGGTATAAGCCAAACTGGGCCGTCACGGCCGGGTCCGACTGCGCGCCCATGGCTACTTCCTGGCCTTCAGATACCAGAATAACTTCTTTCTTGCCCGTAACGGGGTTCACGGCGCAGCCGCTCAACATCAAAAAGGCGGCCGCGCCAAGGCGCAGGGTATGACGTGTTTTCATAGGTGTGAGGCACCCGGCACCCGCCAGCGGACCAACTGCGGCCCGCCCATCGAGAGCTGATGGTGTGCGCTAACAAACGAAACTGAACGCGGCAGGTTGTAACGCCCTGCTAAAGGCGGCTGTTGAAGCCCACGGCCTGGTAGCCGATGAGCAGGTCGGCGCGGGTTCCGGGCGGGCGGTAGTACACCAGTAAGTCGTACTGGTTTTCGGTCTGCTGGTGGGTGCCTTCGAAGTACACTTCGTTGGGCACGGCGCCCCGGGCCCCGGCCACGGCAAAGCTGTAGTTGTAGTACCCCTGCTTGAGCAGGGCGTGGCCGGTGTACAGCTGCTTGCCCTCGTCGTAGGCCAGCCGGAACTCGTCTTTCAGCTGCCAGTCGGTGAGGGCGCCCAGCACGTACACCGGGCCCGGCGCGGGCTGCGCGGCTTTGAGCTGAAAGGTCACGTCCACGTAGTCGGCGTTCACGTCGCCGTTGCCGAACTCCCTGCTCTCGAACACGCGCTGGCCGTTGGCGTCCTGGTACTGGTTGTAGGCCTGGGTGCTGCGGGAGGTTTCGGGCAGCAGCAGGGCCGTGGCGGGCACGGGGCGTGGGTCCACGCTCAGCACCCCAATGCCAGCGGCCTGCACCGAGCGGATGTCAAAATAGCGGTACTCGCTCAGGCCGGGAAACGCGTTTTCAAACCCAAAGTACTGGTACTCCAACCGGCGCTCGGCGTCGCGCACAAAGGTGGGCCGCAGGTTGTACTTGGCGTTGTCCCAGCGGAAGTTCTGGCGCAGCACCACCTTCACCTCCGACACCGGGTTCACCAGGTTCAGGCCGGCGTAGCCAATGCCGAAATCGAGCTGCTGCAGCGTGTAGCGCTCCTCGCCGCCCACCACAATGCCGGGCTTAAGGGCCACCTGCACCTGGTTTTCATACACCAGCAGCCGGCGCGACACCACCGGCACGCTGCCCGCGCTCTGCACCACCAGCAGGTAGTTGCCGCTCAGCTTCACGCCGGGCGCCCGCATGCGGTAGTGGTAGTAGGGCACCTTGCCGCCCACCCCAATCCGAAAATCGGTAATCAAAAACTCGTTTATCTCGCTGAGGAACTGCAGGTCGGTGAGAATGGAGGGCTGCCAGTTGGCGTCGCAATGAATGATTTTGGCCGTGTAGCGCTGGCTTTGCTCGCCCAGCACGTCAAACTCCAGCGCGATGGCCTGGCTGCGCCCCAGCGGCACCACCGGCGGTTGAAACACCTCGTTGGGCTGGCCCGTGGCCACGTAGCACTGCACGCTGCGCACATCGGGCGAGTACGTGTAGTCCTGGTAGCGCAGGGTTTTGTCGGCGTAGTACTCGGGGGCCTTCTGGCTGCCCGCCGTGGTTGGGCTGGTGCTGGTGATGGGCGTGCCCAGCGGCACGCAGGCAGTGGCAAGCAGGAGGGAGGCAAAACGGAAAATGCGCATGGCGCGAAAGTACGGATGCATCCGTTGCCCCGGCATCGGCGGGCTGGCGCAGGTGCCTGGCAAAGGCCTCACCCGCGCGTTGCCGGCCCGCCCTTACAGCGACAGCGCGATGGTGCCCGTGAGGTTGCCGTAGGTGCGGGCCGAAGACTGTTTGGCAGGGAAATACAGCGAATTACGACCATTAAGTACCTTGCCTTCGAGCCGTACCAGCACGCGGCGGGAGGGGGCGTAGTCGAAGTTGAGCGAACCGCCCCGCACAAAGAAATCGGGCTCGGCGGCCTCCGGGCCGGCATCGCGCACCACCACACCGTTTTTGGCGAAGTAATACTCGCCCCGCAGCGCCGCCGTGAACGGGCTGCCGGGCTGCCGGCCCAGGCGGTAGCGCAGTATCAGCGCACCGGTGTGCCAGGAGTCGTGGCCCTGGCCGGCACGGCGGGCCTGCTGCGTACCGATATCGAACAGCGCCAGCACCGACAGGCGTGCCGTGGCCGTGTAGGTCAGGTAAAAATCGTGGAAGTAACGGCGGAGTTTCCCCGAGTCAGTGGGCTGCTCGTTGCCGTAAAACGTGCTGGAGTTGAGCAGCCAGCGGGCCGAGGGCCGCCACTGCACCTGCGTGCCCAGCGCCTTGGCCCGGTTGGTTTCGCGGATGTTCTGCCAGCCGTTGAGGGCCAGCGCGGTCAGCGTCCACTTCGGGCTGGCCTCGTAGGTGAAGCGCGCCCCGGCTTCGTAGTAGGGCGAGCCTTCGGCGGCCAGCGAGTGCGTGAGCGTCCAGTTGTTTTGGGAAATAGCCGACTCGTAGCCGATGTGCGAGCCGAAAACGCCCACGTCGAGCCAGGCCCGACGCAGCGGGCGAAAGCCCGCGTAGGCTTCGTAAATGTGTTGCAGTACCTGCGGTTCGGCCGCGTAGTTGGCTTCGGGGTAGGTACCGGCCTGCAGGCCCAGGGCCCCGCGCACGCGGCCGTCGTCGTACCGGGCCCCCACCAGCGCCTGGTTCACCGTGAACTCGTTCTGGCGGTTGTGGG
Organism: Hymenobacter glacialis; assembly: GCF_001816165.1. Taxonomy (GTDB): domain Bacteria; phylum Bacteroidota; class Bacteroidia; order Cytophagales; family Hymenobacteraceae; genus Hymenobacter; species Hymenobacter glacialis. The sequence continues at coordinate 14,038 of NZ_MDZC01000062.1, read as the reverse complement.
AGTAGAGGAAGCCGGGGCGGCGCGTGTTGGTGGGAGCCGGAGAATCCAGCCCAAAATAACCGTCTACGTAGCCGTAGAGCTGCACGGTAGCGGTGGTGTCGGCGGCGGGCAGCTGGGCAGCAGCGGGCCGGGCCAGCCCCAGGGCCAGCGGAAGCAACAGGAGCAGGAGGGGTTTCATAAAGAAGCGGTGACGGCGGGACCGTAGGCGACGGATTGTGGCACCCGTAAAGCAAGTGCCTGGGGAGGGACATTGGGGAGCAAACCGGAAATATTCTCCGGCCCGGATGCTCATTTCGCAACCTTTATTTTTTTCGTTAGCATGTAAAACTATCATTTTCCGCTGCGCCTGCAATTGGCCTGGGGCGTGCCGGCCGGTAGCAGGCCGGCTGCTCCACCTCCAATGGGGGACTTCATCCACTTTGGCCAACAGTAGAGAGTAAGGAGTTTGTACGCTCGCCTCGGGCGCAGCTGCCGAGTAGGACAACGCTGGTTGCTATAAACAACCGAATGCGCGCTAAGGGCGTATGCCATTCCATTGGCGATTTATTCTCTGATTTTTAAAGGGTTGCTCCTTGAGATTTAGCGAGTATAATCCCCACTGCAGCCCTTGTTGCTGATTCTTTCCTCACCATATCACTGCCCCATGTCCAGCCCGATTTCGCCCCCAGGCAATGCCCACCCACAGGCCGCGCCGCCGCTCTACGCGCCCATCAAGCGCCGCTCGTTTTTCCTGTATGCCGGGGCCACGGCGGGCGCTACGGCGCTGGTGCTGGCGGGCTGCAACGACGATTCCGATAGTGGCCCCAACACCGTGAACGTGGGCACGGGCGATACGGGCGTACTCAACTACGCCTACGCCCTGGAACAACTCGAAGCGGCCTTTTACACCGAAGTGCGGAAGGGTAGCTACTACGCTGGCGCGGTCGCTTTCGAAAAAACAGTGCTCGACGACCTGTACTACCACGAAGTCATCCACCGGGAGTTCTTCAAAGCCGCGCTGGCCGGCAACGCCATTAAAACCCTGGAGCCCGATTTTTCGGGCATCGACTTTACTGTGCGCCTGGCCGCGGCCGGCGCCGCCAAACTGGGCGTGCTCGATGCCGCCAAAGCCTTCGAGGACCTGGGCGTGGCCGCCTACAACGGGGCCGGCAAGTACCTCACCGCGAAAGACAACCTCACCCTGGCCGGCAAAATCGTGTCGGTAGAAGCCCGCCACGCGGCACTCATTCGCGATTTCATTGCCAACAACACCTTCGTGGGGCCCGACGTGGTGGACAATGCCAACGGGCTTGAGATTTCGATGGAGCCAGCGGCTGTTGTGGCCAAGGCCAACGCCTTCCTGAAGGAAGGCTCCAAGCTCGACGTTTCGGGCATTCGCTAGCCGTGGGGCTGGTTTCACCACCTACTTATTTCGCTTTTATATGAATGTATTTCAGCTTATTTCGAGCCTTGAACAGGTCGACCCCGAAGTATATGGGCGGTTCGATTCGCGCCGCCAGGTGTTCCGGCGTTTCTCCCGCGTGGGCAAAGCAGTGGCCGCCACTACGGCCCCGCTGCTGCTGGGGTCGATGTTTCAGCGGGCCTACGGGCAGGGCACCGCGCTGCCCGCCGACATCGCTGCCGTGCTCAACTTTGCCCTAAAGCTGGAGTACCTGGAAGCCGCGTTTTACAACCGGGGCCTCAACTCGGCCGGACTGGTGCCCGCCGGCGGCCGCTCACGTCCATTACCCTCATCAGCGCCGACGAAAACAAGCACGTCAGCTTCCTGAGAGCGGCCCTGGGCAGCCAGGCCGTGCCGGCGCTGGTGGAAGGCACCGCTCCCGGCAACCTCGACTTTTCGGGGTCCAAAGGCGGCACCCGCGCTGCGCTGTTTCCCACGGTGTTCAGCAGCTTTCCCACGTTTCTGGCCGTGGGCCAGTCGCTGGAAGACACGGGCGTGCGGGCTTACAAAGGCGCCGCGCCCGCCCTCCTGGCCAATAAAGTCCTGCTCGAAGCGGCCCTCAATATTCACTCAGTCGAAGCCCGCCACGCCTCGCGCCTGCGCAGCCTGCGCCGGGGCACCACCGGCCCCGGCCCCACGGTCCCCATTACCCCCACGCCCAAAAGCTGGGTGTCGGGCGACGAGGGCGGCGGGGCCGCCCCGCCCACCACGGCCCCCATCTACGGTCCCGGCACGCCAGCCGCGTCTTTTCCCGGGGAAGCCAACGTTACCCAGGGTGGCATGAGCCTGACCGGCATTCCCGCGCTGGCGGCGCTCAACCTGCCCGCCGCCGCTTTCAGCGAGGCCTTCGACGAACCCCTGGATACGGCTACCGTGGCCAATATCGCCCTCACCTTTATTGTGGGCAATACTTTCTAAGAAGCTGCTTGAGCTGGTTTATGCCATCATGAGTTGTTTCAAAACATCATGCTGAGCGCAGCCGAAGCATCTCCACCGCTGCAGTAAACTGATTACTCCTGGGGTGGAGATGCTTCGGCAAGCGGACGCCAGATGAGCATGACTGTTTCAAACGGAGTTTCCACTTATCTTAAACAGCTTCCCTCCTTGGTGAGCTATGTTACTGGCACAGGCGCTGCGGCTGGCTACTGCCCTCATGGGGGCTATGCCAATTGCATGGGGTGTGCTGCTACCGGCGCTACGGCCGGGGGCTGAGCCTGACTAACACCACGATAAAACCAGCGGAACACGAGCGGAAAAATCAGCAGTGTGAGCACCGTGGCCGATACCAGCCCGCCGATAACGACGATGGCCAGCGGCTTCTGCGTTTCGGAGCCGATGCCGGTGCTTAGCGCGGCCGGAAACAGGCCAATCATGGCCATGAGGGCCGTCATCACCACGGGGCGCACGCGAGAGGCCACGCCCTGGCGCAAGGCCTCGTCGAGGGAGAGCCGGCGGCGCAGGTTTTGTTTGAACACGGTGATGAGAATTACCCCGTTCTGAATGCAGATGCCGAACAGGGCGATGAAGCCGATGCCGGCCGAGATGCTGAAGTTGACGCGCGTCAGGTGCAGGGCCACGATGCCGCCGATGAGGGCAAACGGCACGTTGACGAGTACCAGGCCAGCATCCTTGCCGTTGCCGAAGGTGATAAACAGCAGGATGAAGATGATGACCAGTGCCACGGGCACCATCTGCGTGAGGCGCTCGGTGGCCCGCACCTGGTTCTCGAACTCGCCGGCCCAGGCAATGCTGTAGCCCTTGGGCAAGTGCACCTGGGCGTTTACCTTCTTCTGGGCCTCGGCAATGGTGGAGCCCATGTCGCGGTCGCGGATGCTGAACTTGACGGCAATGAAGCGTTGCCCGTTGTCGTGGTAGATGGACGCCGGGCCGTTGAGCGTGCGCAGGCTGGCTACTTCTTTCAGGGCCACCCGGCCGCCGCGCAGGGTAGGCACGCGCAGCTCCCCAATCTCGGCCTCGGTGCTGCGGTACTGCTGCGGGTAGCGCACCCGAATGTCAAACTTGCGCTCGCCTTCGTAGAGCTGGCTGGCGGCCTTGCCCCCAATAGCCATCTCTATCACGGCCTGGGCGTCGGCGGTGGCCACGCCGTAGGTGGCCATGCGGTTTTGGTCGAGCACCACGCTCATCTCGGGCTGGCCCAGGTTGCGCAGAATGCCCAGGTCCTTTACCCCGCGCACCCCGCGCAGGATGGTGGCCACGGAGTCGGCCTTGCGGTCGATGGTTTCCAGGTCGGGGCCGAATATTTTCACGGCCAGCGAGGCGTTGATGCCCGCCACGGCTTCGGCCACGTTGTCGATGATGGGCTGCGAATAGTTGAAAATGATGCCGGGGTACTGGCGCAGCTGCGCGTCCATCTCATCGATGAGCTGCTCTTTCGTGATTTTCCGTTTCCACTCCTCCTGGGGCTTGAGATTGACCTGGCACTGCACGTAGTACATGCCCGAGGGGTCGGTGCCGTCGTTGGAGCGGCCGGTTTGCGAGAGTACGCCGTTTACTTCCGGAAACGAGCCGAGAATCTTGCGGAATTCGCCTACCTGCTTGGTCGTTTCGGTGAGCGACGTGGACATGGGCAGCTTGGCTTCTACCCACAGCGCGCCCTCGTTCAGCTCGGGCAGAAACTCAGAGCCCAGGAAGTTGAACGAGTACAGCGCCGCACCCATCAGGCCGAAGGATACCACCAGGCTCAACGCCCGGTTGCGTAGCGTAAAGGCAAAGCCGTTGACAACTATCTTGTCGAAGAAGTTGACAATGGGGTTGTTTTTCTCCCGCACGTTTTTGTTGAGCAGGATGCTGGCCAGTACCGGGACCAGCGTCAGGGTGAGCACCAGGGCACCTATGAGGGCAAAGCCCAGCGTCCAGGCCAGGGGCGAGAACATCTTGCCTTCTACTTTTTCGAAGGCGAAGATGGGCAACAGGCAGGTGAGGATAATAAGCTTGGAAAAGAACACGGCCTTGCCCAGCTCGCCGCCGGTTTTGCGGATGAGGCTGCGCTTGGCCAGCTTGTTGAACACCGGCATGCCCACCTTATGGGCCTTGTGGTCGAGCACCACAAAAATGCCCTCCACCATCACCACGGCCCCGTCGATGATGATGCCGAAGTCTATGGCACCCATGCTCAGCAGGTTGGCACTCATACCCTTCAGGCGCAGGCAGATGAAGGCAAACAGCAGCGCCAGCGGTACCACCAGCCCCACGATGAGCGTGGAGCGCCAGTCGGCCATAAACAGGAACACCACCAGCGTGACCAGCACAATGCCCTCGAGCAGGTTGTGAATCACCGTGGTCGTGCATTTGTCCATCAGCACGTCGCGGTCGTAGAAGGTCACCAGCTGCACGCCCTTGGGCAGCACCTTGGTATTGAGCTCCTCAATTTTGGCCTTGACGCGCCCCAGCACCTCGGCCGGATTTTCGCCCTTGCGCATAATCACAATGCCCTCCACCACGTCGTCGTCAGCGTTGAGGCCGGCCTGGCCCACGCGGGGCAGGTGGCCTTCACTTATGCGGGCCACGTTGCGCACCAAAATGGGCGTGCCGTTGAGGTGGCTGACAATGATGTTGCCGATTTCTTCGGGGTTTTCGAGCAGGCCGATGCCGCGCACCACATAGGCCTGGCCGTTTTTCTCAATCACGTCGCCGCCCACGTTCACGTTGGAGCGCTGCACGGCCTGGAATACCTCCAGTGGGGTCAGGTTGTACTTCTGCAGCAGGGCGGGCTCGGCCGTGATTTCGTACACCTTCTTGGTGCCGCCAAACGCGGCAATGTCGGCCACGCCGGGCACCGCCTTGAGCTGGCGCTCCACCACCCAGTCCTGCAGCGTCAGCAGCTCGTTGGTGGTGCGGCCCGGGCCCTGCACGGTGTAGCGAAAAATCTCACCGGTGGGGCCATAGGGCGGCTGCACGTGGTTTTCGCAGTTTTCGGGCAGGCTCACGCCGGCCAGCAGGTTGTTGACCTGTTGCCGGGCGTAAAAATCTTCCACGTCGTCGTCGAAGTTGATTTTGAGCACCGACAGGCCAAACATGCTGATGGACCGCATGTTGGACTTCTTCTGCACCGAGTTCATGGCCACCTCAATGGGCACCGACACGAAACGCTCCACCTCCTCGGCCGAGCGGCCGGGCCACTGGCTCACAATGATAATCTGCGTGTTGGTGACGTCGGGAAACGCCTCAATCGGCGTGTGCAGGTAGCTATAGGTTCCCCCCACCACCAGCAGGGCCGTGAGGAAGAAAATCAGAAAGCGGTTTTTCAGCGAAAACCCGACAATGCCTTGGATGAGCTTGTTCACGGAAAGAATAATGAGTTATGAATTATAAATTATGAATGAGGCAAAGCGCCGCCACGCGGGCTGGTTCAGGCCGATACCGGACTGAATTATGAATCAATGAGCAGCCGGCTTCACACTTGGTCTTATGCTTATAATTCATAACTCATAATTCATAATTGCCCTTAGGTCAGTCGTTCAACTGGTCGTATACCAGCAGCTGGTTGCGCGTGATGATGCGCTCCCCGGCCCGCAGGCCGCTTTGCACGTAGCTTACCTCGCCCACGGTATTGGCCAGCTCCACTTCACGGGTCTGCACGTGGCGCCTGTCTTTGTACACGAGCACGAAATGGCGGTTTTTATCGAAAATGACGCAGCGGGCGGGCACGGCCAGCAGCTGCTGGGCTTCGGTGTGGCGCACGCGCACCTGGGCGTACATCTGGGGCTTGAGGCGGTAGCCGGGGTTCGGCAGACGGATGCGCACCTTCATCACCCGGCTCTCGGGGTCGAGCACGTTGAAGACCTTGTCAATTTTGCCCATGAAGTGCTCGTTGGGGTAAGAGAGCGTGGTCACTTCGGCGGCGTAGCCTTCCTTCACCTTGGAAATGTCGGACTCGAATACATTGGCCATAATCCACACGTCGTCCAGGTCGGCAATGGTGAAGAAATTGTCCACATTAGAGTCGTTGTACTGCATGTTCTCGGTCACGTTCTTCTCGGTAATAAAGCCCGAAATCGGCGCCTGAATGGTGTATTTTCCATCAGATGTCACGCCGTAGATGCCGAGCTGCTTGCGGCTCTTGCCGGTGTTGCCCACCGCTTTTTCCAATTCCTTGCGGGCCAGCACCACCTCGCGCTCCGAGGCCAGCCCGGCCCCAAACTGGTCTTCCAGCACCTGCAGGTTTTTGCGGGCAATGGCCAGGTCGGTGGCGGCCGCACTGCTTTGGTTCTGCAGGTCGGCAATCTCGCCGCTGCGAATCACGGCCAGCACCTGGCCTTTGGTCACCCGGTCGCCCAGCTCCACGCGCAAGTCTTCCACCACGCCGCCCACCAGGGGGTATACCCGGGCCGTGCGGTCGCCGTTGGAATTTATCAGGCCCGACAGGGTCAGCTCGCTGCGCACGGATTCCAGGCGCACGGTGTCCAGCTCCAGTTGGCGTAGAATGGTGTCGGAAAGCACAAAGGTCAGCGGAGCCGGCGCAGCCTCGGGCTGCGTGTTTGAGCACGCGGCGAACAGCAGGGCCAATGGGAGCAGGCTGCAAAGGGAAATCGATTTCATGAAGTCAGAAAAAAAAGGCTGCGCGTAGCCACCAGAAAAATAGAATTAAGCCACCGCCGGGCTACTCGGCCCGGAAGAGAAAGCGCCCCACGGCGAAGTTGAGCTGCTCGAAGGCCCGCACGCGGGCTGCCCGGAGCTGGTTGAGCTGCACCACGTTGGTTTTATAGCTCTCGTAGAAATCAAGGAATTCCACAATGGTCAGGTTGCGCTTGGCGTAGCTCTGCTCAATGCCGGTCATCAGGCGCTCGAAGGCTTCGGTGTCGCGGTCGGTGCGCTGGTAGAGGCGGTCGGCCTGGTCGGCCAGCTCATACGCCTGCGCCACCTGGCTGCGGGCCAGCAGCACCTGCTGGCCCAGCTCGGCCTGGCTGCCCTGAACCAGCGCCTGCGCCGTGCGAATGTTGCCCTGGTTGCGGTTGAACAGGGGCACGGCCATGCCCACGGTCAGGGCGTTATAGTTCTGAATGTAGTTGCCGGCACGGTCGTAGGCATAGCCCAGGGCCAGGTCGGGGGTGGCCAGGGCCCGTTGGAGGCGCACGTTCTGGGTTTGCTGCTCCACCGCCGCCTGCCGGGCCTTCAGGTCGGCGCGGCCGGCCTGGGCCGAGTCAGCAAGCTGCGCGGCAGAATAGCCGGCTAACGAGAGGCCCCGCAGGCCCGCATCGTTTACTACGGGTCGGTACACCGTGGCGCCTTCGTCGTGCAGCAGCACCCGCAAATCGGCCTGCGCGGCGGCCATGGTGGCCCGCAGGCTCTGGCGCTCGTTTTCAAGCTGAAATAGAAAAGCTTTGAGACGGATAACTTCTTTCAGAGCCACGTTGCCCTTGTCGTACTGGCTCTGATACTGGCCCACGGTGCGTAGCAGCGACCGGATTTCCTCATCGTACAGGCCCAGCGTGCGCTGCTGGAAGTGCAGGTCGTAGAAGGTGGTGCGCAGCTGGTAGCGCAGGGTGCGCAGCAGGTCTTCGAAGGTGAATTGCTCCACCAGCGCATTTTGCCGGGCCACGTTGGCTGCCGCTCGGCGCCGCCCGGCCAGGGCAAAGAGCTGCTGCACCTGCACGATGGAATTGCCGGAACGGGTGACGTCCAGCACCCGCCCGGTCTGGGGGTTGTAGGTGTTTTGCTCCAGGTACACCGTGGGGTTGTCCCAAAGCCGGGCCTGCAGTATCTGCGCCTCGGCCGCCGACACGTTGTAGCGCTGGGCCACCAGGCTCAGGTTGCGCTCCACGAAGCGCTGCTCCGCTTCGGGCAGGAGCAGGCGTACCGTATCGAGCGGAGCAGCGGCCTGCACCAGCCCGCTGCCGTGAACCAGCAATAAGAAACCAAGCCAAAAAATCCTTCCCATGTTCAAGTAGTAGCGTAACTGAGCGCAAGACTACCGGCAATGGATTAGAATAGGATTAGAGACACATTAGAGACGCATTAGAATGCGCTGAATTGGCTGAAATAAGACATTATGAAGTAGGCAGCAGCACGGTTGCTTCGGTACCATGGCCCAGGCGCGAGGTCAGGAGCAGCTCGCCGCCGTGCTGCTCCACAATCTTGCGGGCCAGCGGCAGCCCCACGCCGTGGCCGGTTACGTCCCGGGCATTGGCCGCCCGGTAAAAGGGCTGAAACACCCGGCCCAACTCCTCTTCGGCAATGCCCACTCCCTCGTCGCGGATGCGCACCTGTACCCGGCCGGACTCGTAGGTCAGGTCCACGGCCACGGGGTGCGGGGCGGAATACTTCAGGGCATTCTCGAGCAGGTTGCTCAGGGCCCGGACCAACAGCACCCGGTTGCCGCTCAGCTCCAGTTGCTCGGGCTCGTGGGGCAGCTGGCCGGTGCGCATCCGCAGGCGGGCACGCCATTCCGGTGGCACGGCCGCACAAGCCTCACTTAGCAGCTCATCCACCCGCAGGCCTTCTTCCTGCTCGGGCAGGCGCACCTCGGCCTGCGCCAGCTCCAGCAGGTGGGTAATAAGGGCCTTAAACTTGGTGAGGTCGGCCAATAGCTCGCCAAAGGCTGCCCGGTAAGCCGCCGGCTCCCGGTCGCGGGCCAGGGCCAGCTGCACCTCGCCGATGCAAGCCGCCAGCGGGGTGCGCAGCTCATGCGAAGCGTTGCTCACAAAGGCCCGCTGGGCCGCAAAGCTGCTTTCGAGGCGGTCGAGCAGGCGGTTGAAGGTGCCGGCCAGCCGCGCAATTTCGTCGTGCTGGCTGCCCGATACGTCGGGGGCCACGCGCCGGTGCAGGGCGTAGGCGCTGATGCGCTCCATCTCGTCGTTGAGCGCGGCGATGGGGGCCAATGCCCGGCCCGCAAACAGGTAGCCCACGCCGTATATGACCAGCAGGCTGGCCACAAATACCACCGCCAGAATGGTGGCCAGGTACTGCATTCGGGCCCGGCCGTACACGTTTTCGGCCCCGGCCACTACCACAAACGTGCCTTGGTTGTCGCGATGCAGAATGCCCACGGCCAAGCGGAGGCCGTCCTCAAAATACACCTCCTCGCCCGTCACAATGCGGGCCAGCACCTGGGGCGGTACCTCCAGCCGCAGGTCTTCCAGCAGGAAGCGCGGTTCACCCTGGGCATCGTAAATCTGGATTATTTCCTCGGTAAGGGTGCGTTGATACCGTTTTTGAAATTCGCGGAAAGTGTCCGTGCGCAACTCGTCTTTTTCCAGAAAAATAAACGCCGCTACTTCGGCCCGGTCCCGCAGGCGCTCCCGGAATTCGCGCTGTCCATACTCGTATTGCAGCGCAAAGGCCGTGGAAAGTACGGCCAACAGGATAACGGCCACCACAGCTACGAAAAGCCCAGTCAGGCGGTTGCGGATAGTCATGGGCAGTACAGGGGTAGGGAAGTGCGCAAGGGGAAGTGCGCAAGGGAATGAGGCGTATAATGTGGGCGTTGCGTGTGCCGTGGGAGCAAACAACAGGGCCAGAGAGCCAGCTCCCTATGGCACCGCTTTTAGTCTTCCTGCCGCAACACGTAGCCCGCCCCCACCACCGTGTGAATGAGCTTGGTGGGGAAGCCGTGGTCTATTTTCTTGCGCAGGTAGTTTACGTACACGTCAATGACGTTGGAGCCCGCTTCGAAGGCTTCTTCCCAGGCCCGCTCGGCAATTTCGCTACGGGTGAGCACCCGGCCGGGGTGGCGCAGTAGCATTTCCAGCAGGGCAAACTCGCGGGTAGTCAGGCGAATGGACTGGCCGGCCCGGGTCACGCCGCGCGTTTCCACGTCCAGGGTCAGGTCGGCAAAGGCGAGCCGGGTGCCCTTGGCCTGCGGGCTGCCGCGCCGGGTAAGGGCCCGTACCCGCGCCACCAGCTCGGCAAAATCGAAGGGCTTGACCAGGTAATCGTCGGCGCCGCCCCCGAAGCCCAGCAGCTTGTCGGTGGTGGTGCCCAGCGCCGTGAGCAGCAGCACGGGCACCTGCGCGTCCTGCGCCCGCAGGGCCGCCAGCACCTCCAGCCCGCTCTGATACGGCAGAATCACGTCCAGAATTATCAGGTCGTAGGCCTGCGACAGAGCCAGTTGCTGGCCGTAGCGCCCATCGTAGGCCACGGTCACGGTCATTTGTTCTTCTTCCAGCCCCCGGCGGATAAGGGCCGAAAGCCGGGGGTCGTCTTCCACCAACAGGATATTCATGGGCACACACTAAACAACGGGGCAGGCATTCATGCCCCGGTTTAACAAAATAAGCACCGCCCCACTCAAGTACAGCACCTCCGTCAGGCATTCGCACAGGACCTGCTTCAGCCAGCCTGCATCAACAAAAAAAGGTGGCCTTGCGAAAGGCCACCTTTTCTATAGATATCATTCGGCAGCTGTTGCAGTCAAAAGACCACGAGAGTTGCTGTGCTGACTACGCCCGGTCGAAGCGGCCGAGGTTCATCACCTTGGCCCACACGGCCACGAAATCCGATACGAACTTCTCGTGGGCATCGGAGCAGGCGTACACTTCGGCCAGGGCCCGCAGCTCGGAGTTTGAGCCGAAAATCAGGTCCACGCGCGAGCCAGTCCACTTCACGGCGCCAGTCTTGCGGTCGCGGCCGTTGAAAGTGTTCTGGGCGTCGGAGGTGCTGGCCCAGGTCGTGTTCATGTCCAGCAGGTTCACGAAGTAGTCGTTGGTCAGCGCACCCGGACGGTCGGTGAACACACCGTGCTTCGACTGGTCGAAGTTGATGTTGATGGCGCGCAGGCCGCCAAACAGCACCGTCAGCTCGGGCGCGCTCAGGGTCAGGAGCTGGGCTTTGTCAACCAGCAGCTCTTCGGCTGCTGCCTTGTGGTGGGGCTTCAGGTAGTTGCGGAAGCCATCGGCGGCCGGCTCCATGGCGGCAAACGACGCCACGTCGGTTTGCTCCTGCGAGGCATCGGCGCGGCCGGGGGTGAAAGGCACGCTCACTTCCTGGCCCGCGTTGCGGGCAGCCTGCTCCACGCCCACGCCACCGGCGAGCACCAGCAGGTCGGCCATGGAAATCTGCTTGCCGCCGCTCTGGGCGCCGTTGAACTCGCGCTGAATGCCTTCGAGCTTTTGCAGCACCTCCGCCAGCTGGGCGGGGTTGTTCACGGCCCAGTTGCGCTGGGGCGCCAGGCGCAGGCGGCCACCGTCGGTGCCGCCGCGCTTGTCGGAGCCCCGGTAGGTAGAGGCCGAGGCCCAGGCGGTAGACACCAGCTGGAACACGCTGAGGCCGGAAGCCTGAATCTTCTCTTTCAGCGCGGCCACGTCCTGGTCGTTCACCAGCGCGTAGGTCACGGTCGGAATCGGGTCTTGCCAGAGCAGCTCCTCGGTGGGCACTTCGGGGCCCAGGTAGCGCTCCTTGGGGCCCATGTCGCGGTGCGTGAGCTTAAACCAGGCGCGGGAGAATGCATCGGCAAACGCGTCGGGGTTTTCGTGGAAGCGGCGCGAAATCACCTCATACGCCGGGTCGGCGCGCAGGGCGATGTCGGTGGTGAGCATGAAGGGGGCGTGCTTCACGGCCGGGTCGTGGGCATCGGGTATGGTGCCCGCGCCGCCGCCGTTCACGGGGCGCCACTGGTGCGCGCCGCCGGGGCTCTTGGTCAGCTCCCACTCGAAACCAAACAGGTTGTCGAAGTAGTCGTTGCTCCACTTGGCGGGCGTGCTGGTCCAGGCGCCTTCCAGGCCGCTGGTGATGGTGTGCTCCGAGTGGCCCTTGCCGAAGCTGTTGCTCCAGCCCGTGCTCATCTCTTCGAGGCTGGCCCCAGCGGGCTCCATGCCTACGTGCTCGGCGGGGCTGGCCGCGCCGTGGGTTTTGCCAAAGGTGTGGCCGCCGGCAATCAGGGCCACGGTTTCCTCGTCGTTCATGGCCATGCGGCCAAAGGTCTCGCGAATGTCGCGGGCCGAGCGCACGGGGTCGGGCTCGCCGTTGGGGCCTTCGGGGTTCACGTAAATGAGGCCCATCTGCACGGCGGCGAGGGGGTTGTCCAGCTCGCGGTCGTTGGTGTAGCGCTTGTCGCCGAGCCACTCGGTTTCGGGTCCCCAGTAAATGTCCTGCTCGGGCTCCCACACGTCGGTGCGGCCGGCGCCGAAGCCGAAAGTTTTTAAGTTCATCGACTCCAGGGCACAGTTGCCGGTGAGCACGATGAGGTCGGCCCAGGAGATTTTCTGGCCGTACTTCTGCTTGATGGGCCACAGCAGGAGGCGGGCCTTGTCGAGGTTGGCGTTGTCGGGCCAGCTGTTGAGGGGGGCGAAGCGCTGAGCGCCCGAGCCACTGCCGCCGCGGCCGTCGCCGATGCGGTAGGTGCCGGCGCTGTGCCAGGCCATGCGCACGAAGAACGGGCCGTAGTGGCCGTAGTCGGCCGGCCACCAGTCCTGCGAGTCCGTCATCAGGGCAAACAGGTCCTGCTTCACGGCGTTCAGGTCGAGCTTCTTGAACTCTTCGGCATAGTTAAAGTCGGCACCCAGCGGGTTGGAGGGCGCGGCGTGCTGGCGCAGGATGCTCAGCTTGAGCATGTTGGGCCACCACTCGCGGTTGGTGCGGCCGCCGCCGGCGCTCTGCTTCACCGCGCCGCTGCTGAAGGGGCACTGGGCAGCAGGCACGTTCATCTCAAACAGGATGGAGTTTTCCGGGGGCAGGTCGTGCAGGTTGTCTTTCATGTTCAGTTGATTTTGAATGTCTTGTGCTTCGCGTTTTGATGCTCCATAACCCAGCGCTCCGTTGCGGCAGGGCCCCGTCAGCGTGAGGTAAGGCGGCTGCAGGGTGCCGATGCCGCCGCGCTGGGCAACTCAGGATTGCTACAAATTTACAACCGCTCCAGCCATAATAAAAATTCATTTAATTGATGAATTTATAGTCTAAGCTTATACTGACGAAAAAGCTTCAGCCATCATCTTACCGCGGTATCGGGGTTTGTGTAGATGGCGCAGCCCTGCTCACCTCATCCCTGCCAGGCCCGCTCCCCCAGTGCAGACGTACTGCTCTACAACTGCAACTACCGCCGGCGTAAGTAAGCGGTGGGGGGTAGGAACCAGCAGCAGCAAACAGCACCGGAGTCGGCACCCCCGTCGCCAGATACGCCTGCCCCGTCCCCCCACTTGATAGCTTGGGCTGCTGGCTGGCGAGTTGCGGCAAGCACGCCAATTTGGGGAGTATCCCGCAGTATGTTTGCGTACTAAGGAGTGCTTGCCGCAACTCGCAGGCTCAGCGAGTTGCGGCAAGCCAAATGTTATGTGCAACATGCGCAGACGACAACCAAGACAAAAATGACAGACATATTCTTTATAATTTTTGTAGTTATTGCAATCGGACTCTTCGGTGGACTTCTCTATTTAATATATCTTCCTTTTAAAAACCGACTAAGAAAATTTGGTAAACTCACCGACAAATTAAACCGACAAATCAATTTGACAATTATTATTTCTCTTTGTTTGATTGGCATTGTCCTTTATAGCTTCAAGGACTACAGAACATCAAGTAAGGAGAGACTTGAAAAAGCATCTGATGTAACTGATGTTACGCGGTGAATTGGGCTAGTTGCTGGTGCATGGCTTTGAGCCCAGTCAAATAGAGTTGAGCTTTTAAGCGAAAATGCCCCAGGCCGAA
>NZ_MDZC01000061.1 GCF_001816165.1 Hymenobacter glacialis | reverse complement strand
TTTTTTCGATGAGTTCCACGGCGATGGGCAGGGCCAGCTCGCCGGCCTGGTAGAGTAGGCTGACGAAATTGAGGCCCTTGACGAAGCGGCCCTTGCTATGGTCCCAGTGGGTGCAAATCAACGCACTCGGGTCCGTGTGGGCCTTTTCCAGGATGGAATCATCCACGAGTAGCACCGCAAAGTCGTCGTCCGCCCGCTGCTGCTCGGCCGCGCGAATCACCGGCTTGGCCTGCTTCCAGACCTGCTCAGAGTCCAGATACGAACTACTCAGCCAGCGCGTGACCTGGTCGTGACTCACGGCCCCATCCAGCAGCCGTGATAAACCCGTGGCCGACGTTTGACCCGTCGAACTAATCAGGTAATCTGTGTACAAATCCAGTGTGCAACTCATCACCAAACGTAAATCACTCCCCTAAATATCCGCGTAACATCAGTGATGTAAAACTTCCTACAAATTTTAAAGTCCTTAAAGACGAATATCAAGATATGTGGCAAGACTACTGCATACTCTACGACATTCAATTTGACAAAAACGCCACAGCAGAATTTATAAACAGTATTAAAACAGCCAAGTTTTACAACTCGAAAGTAAATTCTAATTCAATTTTTCACGACAGTTTGTTTATAAAGGTTGACAACGGAAATGCTATTTGGTTCAAATCAGAAAATGGTTATCGTTTTAGCCGACAAGACGGACTTACAACATATACAATTGAACTTGACACAGTGATAAATATTTTAAAGTACAATGAGTGTGCGGACTAAAAATGCTGCACATAACATTCGCATTTATGCAAGCCTGGCTGAAGTGCTAACAATGAGCAGTGGTGCATCTTTCAGCAGTAGTTCCGGGCAGAAAAACATTATTGACCAAAAGTAATAAAAATGAACTTTTAATTATAAATTAGGCAACGGTTTGGGCAGACAGGAATTCTAATTCCAGGCCTGCATAAATGCGTAGCCGTTACCAGTAACAAAAAAGCCTCTCCCGAAGTAATTGCTTCAGGAGAGGCTTTCAGTTTTTAGGGACTGTAGGAATTACACTTCAGCCAGCATTTCCCAGCGGTCATTAAGCTGGGTTAGCTCCTTTTTTACCTGCTCAAATTTCATGGTCGCGTCTTTGAGCTGCGCCGTGTTTTCGTAGATTTTGGGGTCGGCCAACTGCTTTTCGTAGCCGGCTAGCTCCTTTTCCAGGGTGTCGATTTTGGCTTCTAGCTCGGCCAGCTCCCGGGCGGCTTTTTTGGCCTCGTTGCTGTTGTTGGCTGGCTTTGGCTCTTCGGTTTTGGGCTGGGGCTTGGGCGCCGAGGGGCTGGGCAGGCCGGCTTTCTTGGCGGCTTTCTCGCGGTCTTCCTGCCAGGTTTCGTACTCGGCGTAGGTGCCGGGGTACTCCTTCAGCTGGAAGTCTTCGATGTACCAGATTTTGGTGGCCACATTCTCCACAAAGAACCGGTCGTGGCTGATGACGATGAACGTGCCCTGGTACTGCTCCAGGGCCTGAATCAGGATGTTCACCGACACCATATCCAGGTGGTTGGTGGGTTCGTCGAGCAGCAGGAAGTTGGCTTCCGAAATCAGGGTTTTGGCCAGGGCCACGCGGCTTTTCTCACCGCCGCTCAGCACCTTTATTTTCTTGAACACCTCCTCGCCCGTGAACAGGAACGAGCCCAGCACCGAGCGCAATTCCATGTCGTTGCGCTTCGAGCCGGCCTCGCTCATCTCCTGCAGTATCTCGTTGTCGAGCGTGAGGGATTCCAGCTGGTGCTGGGCGTAGAACGACATGATTACGTTGTGGCCCAGCTGGTGCTTGCCGGCGGTGGGGGCTTCGGTGCCGGCCACCAGGCGCATGAGCGTGGACTTGCCCTTGCCGTTGGCGCCGATGAGCGCAATCTTGTCGCCGCGCTCGATGTGCACGTTCGTGTCGCGGAAAATCAGCTTCTGGTCGTACTTCTTGGTCACGTGCTCCATGCGGAGAATGTGGCGGCCGGGCTCGGTTTTGAAGGTGAACTTCATGTTGATTTTGGCCGCGTCGCTGGCCACGTCCTCAATGCGCTCCAGCTTGTCGAGGGCCTTCACGCGGCTCTGGGCCTGCTTGGCCTTGCTGGCCTTGGCCTTGAAGCGCTCAATAAACCGCTCGGCCGCCCGAATCTGCGACTGCTGGTTCTCGAAAGCGCCCTTCTGGATGATGTTGCGCTCTTCTTTTTCCTCCAGGTAATAGGAATAGTTGCCGGCGTAGGGCACCAGCTTGCCGCCTATCACCTCCACCGTGGTGTTGGTGGTGCGGTCCAGGAATTCCCGGTCGTGGCTCACGATGATGACCGCGCCCTCGTAGTCGGCCAAGTAGTTCTCGATCCACTTAATAGACGGCAGGTCCAGGTGGTTGGTGGGTTCGTCGAGGAGCAGGAGGGAGGGCTGCTGCAGCAGGATTTTGGCCAGCATCACGCGCATGCGCCAGCCCCCCGAAAAGGACTTGAGCGGCTTGGTCAGCTCCTCGGTGGTGAAGCCCAGGCCTTCGAGGATTTCCTCGGCCCGCGACTGCATGGTGTAGCCGCCCAACGCCTCAAACCGCTCCTGCATGGTGGCCAGCTTGTCGATGAGGTCGTCGGAGTAGTCGGTTTCGAACAACACCAGAATGTCGTCGATTTTTTTCTGCAGCTCCAGTGCCTCCTCAAAGGCCTGCATGGCCACGTGCAGAATGCTCTCGTGCGTGTCGTAGCTCAGCAGGTCCTGGTTCAAGAAACCCAGGCTCACGTCCTTGGCCATCGAAATCGAGCCGCCGTCGGCCTTGTACTCGCCCACCAGCAGGCGCAGCAGCGTGGACTTGCCGGTGCCGTTGAGGCCAATGAGGCCGATTTTGTCTTTGGGCTTGATGTGCAGGCTGGCGTTGTCGTACAGCGCCCGGGAGCCAAAGTGGAAGTCGAGGTCGGAAATGGAAATCATCTGGTCAGCGGTATTGGGGGGCAAAGGTACGGCGCGTGCTTGGGCCGGCCGGCCAAAAAACAATGCGCCCGCTTTCAAAACCAAAAAGCCCCGCCGGATGTATAACCCATGTTCGTACACGAATGTGTTGCGAATTACCGTTTTACCCTCTCTTTTCATTTCTTATATGTCCACTTTTTCCCTGGTCGCCACCGCCCGCCGCGTGGTTCCCGCTGCCTTTGCCGGCCTGTTGCTGCTCTCGTCCTGCTCCGACGATGACAACGAGGTAATGGCCCCGGCCGCGCCCGCCGTAATCACCTTCACCCAGGCCGGCCTCTACCCCGAAGGCGTGCAGTACGACGCCCCCAACAGCCGCTTTCTGGTGACGTCGCTCACCACCGGCCGCGTGGGCCAGGTGAAGGACGACGGCACCTACAGCACCGCCTTCCCCGACGACCCCCGGCTGGTGTCGGCCATCGGCGCCTACCTGGACAACGCCTCGGGCCGCAACCGCCTGCTGGTGGCCATTTCCGACCCCGGCGCCAACCAGCAGCGCAGCACCGCCGCCACCCGCGGCAAACTGGCCCGCCTGGCTATCTTCAACAACGCCAATGCCACCGCCGCGCCCACCATAGTAGAGCTGGGCAGCCTGCGCCCCAACCTGGCCCACTTCGCCAACGACGTGGCCGTGGACGCCCAGGGCAACGCCTACGTAACCGACAGCTTCTCGAACCTCATCTATAAAATAGACCCCCAGAACACCGCCACCGTGTTCCTGGAGGATGCCACCCGCCTGGCGCCGCCCGCCGCCGGTGCCTTTGGCCTGAACGGCATCGTGTTTCATCCCGACGGCTACCTGCTGGTGGCTAAGTCCGATAACGGGGCCCTCTACAAAGTGCCGCTCAACGCCCCCAATACCTTTACGCAGGTCACCACCACCCAGAACCTGTCGGCGGCCGATGGCCTGCTGCTGCAGGACAACAACACGCTGCAGGTGGTGAGCAACGCCCAGGCCCGCGTGTTCCGCCTCGCCACCACCAACGGCTTCACCGCGGCCACGCTGTCGGGCACATTCGTGACGCAGCCGCAGTTCCCCACCACCCTGGCCCGCCGCGACGGTGCCAGCTACGTGCTCTACGCCAACCTCGACAAGCTTTTCGGCGGCCAAACGCCAGCCGTGAGCCAGTTCAGCATTAACCGGGTGGTTTTCCAGTAAGCCGGTTTTTTGTGCTAAACCAATAGCGGCCGCTTCCTAAGGGAGGCGGCCGCTTTTGGTTTTGGACTTATGAATGAGTTTAGTTAGTCGCGCAAAAGTGACCGCACAAAAAGAACGTCATGCTGAGTGCAGCCGAAGCATCTCTACCGTGCAGGTAATTCATTTACTATTGCGGGAGAGATGCTTCGACTCCGCTCAGCATGACGTTCTTTCTGTGCGAGTACGTTATGTGCCCGCGCTGAAGCAGTCACTACTGAATTAGCGCGGCCTGGGCCTTGGCCGCGGCCGTTTCCAGCGCGGCGGCTTTCAATTCCCGCAGCTTGATAACGCCCAGCTTGTCCATGGTCCAGATAACGGGGTAGGAGGGGTCGAACTCCCACTTCTTTACCCCAAAATTGACGCGGCTGGGCAGCTTGTGGTGGTTGTTCTGGAACAGCTCGCCGCCGGTGAGGAAGTCAAAAAACAGCGAATTGCGGCTCTTGTCGTTGTTGTCGAAGTTCTGGTAGCCGTATTTGTGGCCGGCCCAGTTCACAATGGCGCCGTGCACCGCCCCCATGCTCAGGTGAATGGGCAGCAGCAGGTACTGCCACCAGGCCGTGGCAAATTTGACGTAAAACAGCACGTACACCGCGCCCCAGCCCACCCGTGAGTACCACTTGTTGCCGAAATCCTCCAGCGAATTCCACACCGGATAGTCGCCCTGGAAGCGCTGGGCGGCCACCGAAGTGCCCTTCACACATTCCTGGTAGATGCCCCGCGTCTTCCACATCATGGTAAAGGCGTTGGTGCTGTTGTGGGGCGAGTGCGGGTCGTTGGGCGTGTCGGAGTAGGCGTGGTGCATGCGGTGCAGCAGCGCGTAGGCCCGCGGCGACATAAAGCTGCTGCCCTGCGTAAGGTAGGTGAGCACGAAAAACAGCCGCTCGGTGAGCGCGCCCATCGTAAACATGCGGTGGGCGGCGTAGCGGTGCTGAAAAAACGTCTGCGTGAACAGCGACAAGTACCAGTGCGCGGCGAAAAAAATCAGAATAATCATAAACAATAGCAACAAAGGCGGAGCAGATGCAACGGCAAGTACCACCAAGCTGTAAATGTTCAGGTTGCGGCGCCGGAAGGTACGGAACATAGCTGGCGGAACGTAGCTGGCGCGCGTCTGCGACGCGTGCCGACTGGCGCCGAGCCTGTGGCTCGAGAACGAAGCCGGCGGAACGTAGCTGGCACGCGTCTGCGACGCGTGCCGACTGGCGCCGAGCCTGTGGCTCGAAGTAGAACGAAATGCGGCAGGGCCCTGACAAATGCGCGCCCGAGCCACAGGCTCGAGACCAGTCGGCACGCGTCACAGACGCGCGCCAGCCGCAATATCCAGCCGCAAAATGCCTACCTGGGCAACGGGGCTTCGTCCTTGCTCTCGCTCAGCTTCTGGGCTATGGGCTGGGGCACGCCCACGTTGTGGAACAAGCCGCTAACGATACCCTGGCGCCAGAGCGTGAACACCGAGAAGCGGGGCTCGCGGGTGCTGGTCATCTCCCCGGTCACCACGCGGCCGCCCTTGCGCGGGTTCTGGTCGCGGATAACCACCGCGTTCACCACCTTCGACTTCAGCCGGCTGAACAAAGTCTTTTTGACTTCCTCCTGCTTGTAGCTCAGCAGCGTCATCTGCAGGCCCGTGTATTCGGTTGTCATCGTGCCCGTCACGCCCTGGCGGTCGGCCCGTAGGTCGAAACGCAGCCGCTGCACCTGCCCGCTCTTGAACTTAACCAGCCGGGTGGGCACGGTCATGGAATTAAGTATGCCAAACGGGCCCGCCCCAAACGTGCCCCACACGCGGTGCCGGCCCCGCGGGTCGAGCAGGTACATCGACACCCGCGCATCGAGCCGGATGCGGTTTTGCAGGTAGGTGATGGCGCGGCCCGTGAGCGGCGTGGCGGCGGTCTGCCGTTTCCGGTCGTTGCTAAGATTGTAGAAACTGCCCGTGAAGCGGTTAATGCTCATGGTGCCGGGCGTGGGCGTGAGCGGGCTGCGGTATTTCGAATACAGGTTGCCGTTGCGGATGTCGAACCGCCGCACGTCCACCACTACGGGCAGGTTGCGCATCTCCTCGGGCGAAATTTTCGATTTGTACGGGTTGATGGGCCCGCGGCCATCGGAAGCAATGGTCACCACCGGGCTTTGGGCCACCAGCCGCGTCACGCGCACATCGGCCCGCCGCACCAGCCCGGCAAAATCCAGCCCGGTGAATGCCAGCGACGCCAGCTTGATGGTGATGGCCGGGGCCTGGTAGCCCTTGCGCAGGTTCATGCCCACCGCCGAGTACTTGGGCGTGAGGGCCATTCGCTCAAACCGGAAGGTTTTGGCGTCGGTGTCGAGGCGGGCGCGCTGGCTGCTGGCGCGGTAGTAGGGCGGGTCAAACGGCGCGGCGATGAGCCCGGAGCTGGCCTGCCAGGCGCGGGCGTAGGCAATGCGGCGGGGCTCCAGCGCCGCCAGCGAGTCGATGCGAATGGCCCGGCCGGTCAGGTTCAGGCTGTGCACTTCGGGCGAGTGGCGCAGGCCCCCAATCTGCAGGTCGGCGTTGCGCACGCGCAGGTGCGCCAGCTCCGTGCGCCGCGCCACGGCCGTTAGCATTTTCCACACCGGGGGCGGCGATTTAGCCGGGGGCGTAAACTTCAGTCTGGCTCCTTCCAGCAGCAGGTCATTGGCTTGAAAAATTTGACGCTGCTGCAGGGCCGTGGCATCAAACCCCGTCAGGGCCAGGTGCGGCAGCGTGAGGTCAACCTTCACCGCCCCTGCCGGCCCCTGCCCGGGCGCCGGCGGGCGAATGCGCACCGCGCGCAGGTCAAACGTGCCGGCTTTGGTGGACAGGCGCAGGCTGTCCAGCGCCACGGCGTGGGCCGCCACGGTGGCGTTGCTGCGGCCCAGGGCCACGTCCCAGGCCTGAGCAAACAAGATGCTCCCGGCCCCGGGCACCAGCGTCGAATCGAGGTGCAGGCCGGTGCCGCTCACGGCAATGTCCCGCACCGTGGGCTCCCCGGCGCTGCCTTTCAGGCGCAGGTACCCCCGGCGCACCGCCACATGAGCCAAATCGAGTTGTCGCCAAAAGGAAGAGCCTGATTTTGAATCCTGCGTGGAGGTGCCGGGTAGTGTAGCAGTGAGCTGCGGCCCCAGCAGCAGCAGCGAGTCCGCCTGAAAACGGCGCTGGCGCAGCTTAGGCGCATCAATGCCGGTCAGGCGCAGCCGTGGAAGCATGAGGCTCACCTGAGGCTGTGCAGCGGTTGCAGAGCCAGTGGGTCGAATACGAAGTGAATCAACCAGTAGCAGCTTCTCGGCCGTGGCCAGATGGAGCCCCGCTACGGCCAGCGCGTGGCCAGCGGCCCGGCCCTGGCCGCGCAGTACCCGCAAGCGCCAGTCGGCCGCATACCCCAGCCGCTGCGTATCGGCTGCCCCGGCCGCACTGATGAGCACATCCTGGGCGCTGAGGTCGGCGCGCTCAAATGCTGCCGTGGTCTGCGTTTGCGGCAGGTAGCTGGCCCGGGTGTGAAGCAGGCCAACGTAGCCAATTTCGAGGCCCTCCAGCTGCAGCGGTAGCCGCTGGTGCAGGGGCTGGCCCGCGTTTTTGGTCGGCCTTACTGCCAGCGCCAGCACATCAATGGAGCCCGGGGTGGCCGTGGGCCGTTGTCCAGGGTGGTACTGTCGCTGTTGCGGGTTAGCACCATGGAGTTGGTGGGGCCCATTGCGCGGCCTGCGGTGGCTTCGCAAAGCTTGAGGTACTTGTCCCGCAGCTTCTGGGGCTGCTCGTTGCCGTCTACCACCAGGCTTTTGGCCGAGAGTCGGAACTGAAACGTGCTCCGGCTCTTAATTAGGCCGTCTTTCAACAGCTCCGCCACCATGGCATCCTCCACGGAGCCGTTGCGGGTCCGCATGCTTTGGGACTCATGCAGTCGTTCGCGCATTTCCTCGCGGCGCTCCTCCATTTCTTCCCGCATTTCCTCCTGGCGCTCCCGCATCTCTTCCTGATGGAGGCGCATTTCCATAATTGGCTGGCCCGCGTCGGCACCGCCTGAGCGCCGCTGCGACGAGGATGCCGCGCTCTCCGTTTTCCGGAGCTGGGCCCGCACCTCTTCCAGGCGCTGGTTGAGGCGTTTGCGTTGCTCGGCGCTCAGGTTTTTTACCGCGCTGGCTTCCTTGAGGGCACTTTCGGCGGTGCGCAAGGCTTCGCGCTGGGCGCGCAGCCCTTCTTGCTGCGCCCGCAGCGAACCACCCGAACCATCAGCAGCGCCATCGGACCTAACGATGGTAATGTTCCGGGTGCCGGTGCCATTCCGGCCAAAGGCATCCCCTCGGCTACCACCCGGGACGGCAGAGCCAAACTGGTTGTCGAAACCGCGTGTTCGAAATTCTTCCCGACGCTCAATCTCGCGCTCAAATTGGTTTGCGCCATCGTTCCGGTACACAAATGCCCTTGCTTCCGGCCCATCGCCAGGCACTACCCGGATGATTTCCACCCGCTGCTCGTTGTTCTTGCCCTTGGTGCCTTTGCCGGGCCGCTTGCCCGTTTCAGTTTCCACGCGCTGGCCATTCACGACCAGGTTGGTCAGCCGGCCTTTTTTGTCTTTGGTGATAACTACCGTATTGGGAGTGCGTCCGATAGACGATGCGTCAGGACCATTCCCGTGCATGACTACGCGGCGGGTCTTGCGCACCCGGCCCGGCTTGCTACGCATCACGCGGGTTCGAATGAGGGTGTCTTCGTCCTGCACCATGCTCGTGCGGCGGCCTTCATTGCCCATTACCACCCTACTCACACTCACGGCAGATTCTGGGGCAGCAGTGTTGGTGGCCGCCCCCACTTCCTGCCATGGGAATGCTGCAGGGCCAGCAGCCGGGGCCGCAGACCGCGTGAGCGGCCCGGCCAGTGCCACGCTGCTGCCCAGCAGCCCGAGGCCGCCCAGCACCAACGCGCCAGCCAGTAAGCCCTCGGCCACGGTAGGTGCTGCCGGGCGCCGCTGCACCAGGCGGCGCACACGGTTCAGCAGCGCCCCGCGGCTGCCGATGGCTGCCAGCGCCAGGCGCGGCGCGGTGGGCACCACCGCGCTCTGGCTCCACTCGGCCAGCGCGGTGAGGGCCCGGGCCAGGCGCAGCGCGTCGCCGTCGCACAGCGCGGTGGCCGCGTCGTCGCAGCAGTTTTCGCGCTCGGTGCGCACGCAGCTGGCCACAAACCACACCGCCGGATGGTAGAAAAACAGCACTTCCGCCACAGTCTGCAGCAGGTTCACGAGGTAGTCGCGGCGCAGCACGTGGGCCAGCTCGTGGGCCAGTATGGCTTCGAGATAAACAGGAGAAAGGCCCGCTATCGCTCCCAAAGGCAGCAAAATTACGGGGCGCACATGGCCCACTACCAGCGGCACCCGTACCAGCGCCGATTCCAGCAACGCCACCGGCCGGCGCAGGCCACTGCGCGCCGCCAGCACCGCCACCCGGTCCTGCCACGCCTGGCTGAGGGGCCGCACCCGGTAGCGCCGCAAGCGCTGTACATACAGCAGCCCGCCCAGCATGCGCAGGCTCATGGCCAGCAGGCCCAGCAGCCACAGCAGCACCAACAGCGGCATGTGGGTATCCATGTAGCGCAGGCTCGTGGCCAGCCAGGCAGGGGCTGCCGGGAGCGCAGCGGCCGCTTCATTGGCCGTCATAACCTGTTTTTTTAGTTGGCCGATGGCATCAGCCCCAGCCCGGGCCGTTGCAGCAGCCGGCGCCACAGGCACCGAGTTATGGGCCGCTGTCGCCTTCACGGTTTCAAATGCGCCGGAAGTCAGCAACATGTCCTGACCCACGCCGGCATTGAAATAGAGCCCGAAGGTGATGCCGGCCAGGGCCACCACCACGCCCAGCGCACCAGCCGAAGCTGCGTAGCGCACTTCGGCCCGCTGGCGCCGGAGCAGGAGCAGTGCCCCCGCCAGCACCGCCGCTATCAGCGCGCCCTGCCACAGCGAGTGCAGCAGTGTCCAACCCAAAGCCCGCATCAGCGCGGGCGAAACGAAATTCTCAAGCGCGGTCATCGTCGTCGGCATTAGAGGTGGAATTTTGGATTTCAATGTCGTTGAGCAGGCGGCGGATTTGCGCCAGCTCATCGGCCGAAGTCTGGCGGTTGCCCAGGGCCTGCATCACCAGCTTCAGGGCCGAGCCGCCGAAAGTGGCATCCACGAACTTGTTGAGGAGCAGGCTCTGGGTTTCCTGCTCGCGCACCGCCGCCCGGTACACGTGGCTGCGGTCGGCATCGTCGCGCCGCACCAATGCTTTTTCCAGCATCAGCTGCAGCATCTTGAGCGTGGTGGTGTAGCCCACCTCCGCCTGCCGGCGCTCGCTCAGGTTGTCGTTGATGGCCCGCACCGTGGCAGGCCCGTGCTGCCAGAGCACGTGTAGGATTTCCAGTTCGGAGTCCGTAGGTTTGGAGGGCGGTGCTTTGCTCATGCTGAAAGATACGAAGCATCTACGAATTGTTTCGTAGGATATGACAAAGATGGTACGAATGTTTTCGTAGTTGCAAGTCTGTATTACGAAATATTTCGTACAATATCGCAACAGTCTATGTATCAGTGCATTAATTTTATACACTGATAATAATACTATCGAGGCATTATGTGCAGGTGCCTGCCTCTACCTTGGGTCTGGTTCCTATGCCGCTACTTGAGCCGGCATAGCGGCTATGATGCCTACTGCAATACCCGCCCATCGAGGCAACTACCTCTACCGGATACGCTCTCCGCTGACTGCCGCTTCACGGCGGCGCTTGGTGAGTGTGACGCGCGCCCGGTGGCAGATACCGCCTAGCGGCGGATTGAACTTGCTCACGCTCACCTTCACCTTGCGCACGTGCGGCAATTCGGCCATGATGCGGTCCAGTACGCGGTGGGCCACGTGCTCCAGAAGGCGCGCCGGGGCCAGCATTTCTTCTGCCACCAGCCGGTACAGGACTTCGTAGTTCACCGTTTCCTGCAGCTTATCCGACTCGCCGGCGCCCAGCAGGTTGGTACTGATGTACAGGTCTACGCCGTACTTATTTCCCATTTTTTGCTCTTCATCATAATAGCCGTGAAAAGCAAAAAACTCTAGTCCTTCAAGTGCAATCTGGCCCATGTGGTGGTGGCGGTGAAATGGAGAAATGGTGAGATAATGAGGAAGCCAAGCGCATACTTCGGGTTTACACGAAAGTGACCCAGGTGCCACAACGAGTGCCTATCAGCTATTGGCTGGGGCTCCCAAAACACCAACTGCTACTACTAAAACCGTATAATTCAGCTACGGCGAAGCAAAAGTCAACCACAAAAAAAGAAGACCTGCCATCACGGCAGGTCTTTCTCACAATCAATTACAAAATCCATCGAATCCGGAAAATCAGCGGGCTAGATTTCGTCGAAAAATGACTTTTCTGCTACGGCTGCCGTGGCGGGCGCGGTGGCGGCGGCCATACCAGGGTGAATAACGGGCGAGGGCGGGGTGATTTCGGGCCGGTCAGGGCCGATGGGGCGAATTTCGGGCTCGGTGGGATCTACGCGGGGCGCACCGGGGTGGGGCACCTGCGAAGGTTCGGGCTGGTCGATGTGGGGCGCGGGCGCAATGCCGGGGTTTTCGGGGGGCGCAACGGGCCGCTCAATGTCGGGGTTGGGCGTGGTGTAAGGGTCGGGCTGCTGGCCGGGCTTGGGGTTGTAGCCGGTGGTTTCGGCGGTGCGCTCCAGCAGCTCTTCGGAACGGCTGCGGGCACCCGGCGCAAACGAGGCGGGCGTGGCGGCAGCAACAGCGGCAGCCGGTAAAATGGCGGAGGAAGAAGTAACCTGCATGGCGGGATTGGGCTCAGGAGTGGAGTCAGCGGCCGGTTCTTTCGGCCGTTCCACTTGTACGCGTGCCGCCCGCGAAAGGATGGCTGCCGCGCCGCCCTTGGGCCGGCTACGGGCCTTTTCCACCTTGTCCAGGGCATCGGAAGCAAGGTGGTGCAGGTCGCGGGCCAGGCCGTCGAGCTGTAGCTCAAGGCGCTGGCACTCCTGGCCCAGGCCCGATGCCTCGCGCTGCATTTCCGACACTGTTTTTTCGGCCTGCTGGTAGGCCTCGTCTACCACGGCGCGGGCGCGCTGGCGGGCTTCGGTCAGGAGCTGCTCGGCCTGAAACTGAGCTTCGCGAATGCGCAGGTCGGCGTCGCGCTGGGCCTGCTCGGTGATGTTGTTGCCGGTGTCTTCGGCCGTTTTCAGGGTGCGGTAGAGGCTGCTTTCTACCTCGCGCATCTTCTGCACGTCCTGCTGAGCGTGCTCCAGTTTGAGGCGCAGCTCACGGTTTTCGTCGCCCAGCCGCTCCCACTGCTGCGAAACGGTGTTCAGGAAGGCCTGAACCTCGTCTTTATCAATCCCACGAAAGGACTTTTCAAACGTTTTCTGGCGGATATCGAGGGCGGTAATTTTCATATCGAGCTATTAGCCTTTAGCTGGTAGCTATTAGCTTTTTCAGGTTAATTTATTGAAGCGTTGACCCAAGGAAGGTGCTAATGACTGTCAGCTAACAGCTTCCAGAGCCCACACAGCCAGGCTCCGGTCGTCGCTACACGAAACTAGCCGGTTTTCGGTGCCCGGCCAAACCAGCCGATTCACCGACGTGCCGTGCCCCGCCGACCGGGCCCGGTCGAGCACGCGCAGCAGGGTCATGGTGGCCGCGTCCCACAGCTTTATGCTTTTATCGAGGCTGCAGGAGGCCAGGTAACGGCCGTCGGGGCTGAAGGCCAAATGGTTGATGGTGTACATGTGGGCCGGCACGGTGGTGGCGAGGGCGTAGCCCGCCGCCACGTCCCAGGTTCGGATTTGGGCATCGCGGCCGGCGGTAAACAGACGGGTGCCATCGAGCGAAAAAGCTACCGAAAAGACCGAATTGGTGCTTTCGGCCAGGGTGTAGCGGGTTTCCAGCGAGTCCAGGTCGAGGATGTATGTGCGCGTATCGGAGCTGCCCACGGCCAGCTCGCCGCGGCCTTCGTGCAGGGCCAGGCAGCGCAGGCTTTTGTCGGCGAGGCGCAGGAGTTTTTCCAGCCGGAAGTCGGGCAGCCGCAGCACGGCCAGGGTACCATCGCCTAGGGCCACGTACAGCCGCTGCCGGGTTTCGGAATACACCATCTCAAAGATGGCCACCGGTGGCAGGGCGGTGGCGTGCACCAGCTGCCGCTGCGCCAAGCCAATGGCCTGAATGCCCTGAAAATTGTGCCCCAGCACCAGCATATCCAGCGCCGGTAGGTGGCGCAGGGCGTACACCGAATTTTCCACGCGGGCCAGCAGCTCGCCGTCCCGGCCGGGCTCGGCGGCGTTCCAGCCCACCACCATGCCGTCGGCGCTGCCCGAGTAAATGGCGTTGTCCGAGCCGCCCGTCAGGGCATACACGGCGTCGCGGTGGCCAGCCAGCGTGGCTATTTTGGTAACGGACGGGCGGAAAATTTCGGACATACGAGCGGCACAAAGGTAGCTTTGCCAGGGAGTAGTTCGCGGCTGGCGGCCAATGGGCAGCCGTGCGCTACGGCTGGCGGCAACTTGTCCGCTGCTCATTCTCCCCACCGCTACCCCGCTACTGCGGCCCGTCCACTACCTCTCGCCAATGCCCCTGCACACCCTCCAGCGCCTCTCCCCTACTGCCGTGCTGGGCCTTTGGTACCTCACCGAAACGCCCACCGAGCTGTGGCGCGCGTTGCCGCAGCAGCAAGCGTACCGGGCGCTGTGCCCGCCACGGCCGATGCCACGCGCCAGGCCCAGTGGCTGGCCGGCCGGGTGCTGGCCCACGAGCTGCTCCGCAGCACCGGCACGGCCGACGAGGCCGGCGTGGTGGTGCACAACGATGCCACCGGGCGCCCCTGGCTGGCTGGCGGCGAGCAGCATTCTGCCCTGTCCCTGTCGCATTCGGGCGTGTGGGTGGCGGCGGTGCTGGCGCAGGGCGCCCGCGTGGGCATCGATGTGGAGATGATTCGGGACAAAGCCCAGCGGCTGGCCAGCAAGTTTCTGAACGCCGACGAATGGGCCGCGGCGCAGGCTGCCGCGCCGGACGCCCATGCAGCAGCGCCCGCGCACTATACCTTGCTATGGAGCGCCAAAGAAACCTTGTACAAGCTGGCGGGCCAGCGGGGCATCATTTTCAAAACCCAGCTGCTGCTTAGTACTTTCGAGTCCGGGGAATCCGGCGAAATTCCCGCTACGTTGGTAGTGGGCGGCGCGCATACCCGGCACTGCATTTGCTATTCACAACCGTCGCCGGGCTATGTTCTTACGTACTGCCACCAATCTGCTCCGTAGCCTTCGGCACGCCCTCCCTCACAAGCCTAACCTTACCGCCATGTCTTTTCGCCGAATTCCCATTCTCACCGCCGTGGCGCTGCTTGCCGTGACCATGGCCGTGGGCGTGGCGCGCGCCCAATCGGTGGGCAGTACCGTTGGTGATTTTACCCTCAAAACCGCCACCAACTCCAACGTGTCGCTGAAAAGCTACGCGGGCAAAAAGGCCGTGGTGGTGGTGTTTTTGAACCCCGCCTGTCCTTTCTCGCTGGCTTACCAGGGCCGGCTGGCCGCGCTCAACAGCGCCTACGACGCCAAGGGGGTTGAGTTCCTGTTCATCAATTCCCCCATCTACACCGAGTCCGGCAGCACCACGGCCCCCGGCAAGCTCGACCTGCCCACCCTCACCGATGGCAGCCTGCAGGTGAGCACGCTGCTGGGCGCCACCAAAACCACCGAAGTGGTGGTGCTGCAACCCACGGCAGGAGGCTTTGCCATCCGCTACCGGGGCGCTATTGATGACAACCCGCAGGTAGCGAGCAGCGTGCAGCAGGCCTACCTCAAGCAAGTGCTCGACAACCTGCTGGCCGGCCGTCCCGCTGGCGTGGACGAAAAGCGCGCCGCAGGCCTGAGAATCAGGACGCAGTAGCCGGCAGGCCGCTTATTCCAGAATGCTGAGCAGGACGGCCACCTCGGTCGCCTTCACGGGCTCCTGCAGCTTCTCGAAGCTCATTTGCAGGTTGCGCAGGGCGCGCCGCACAATGTCCAGGTTGGTGCAGGGCTCGTAGAAAATCGGGTTCGAGGAAATATTCAGCTGGCCTACGTAGTGCTCAATGTCGGTGCGCGAAAGCACCAGGCCGCGGTTGTAGCAGTTGATGTAGAACGGCTCGGCCCCCGGCAGCTCGGGCCGGAACGTGAGCACAAACAGGTTGGGCAGGTTCACCCCGAATACGGGCAGGTGCAGCCGCTGCGCTACCAGCAGGTAAATCACGCAGAGCGTGAGCGGGTTGCCGCGCTTGGTCTCAATCACGCGCTGCAGCATGGTATTGGCCGGCGAGTGGAAGTGCTGGGTGTTGGCTGCGAACTTGTGCACCCGGAACATGACGTGGTTCAGGGCCTGCACCTGGTCGGCAGGGTGCATTTCGGGGCGCAGGGCGGTCCAGGCCTCGAAGCGCAGCTGCTCAATGGCGCGGTTCAGGGCCTGCAGGTCGGCATCGGGATATTGATACGTATTGAGCAGCCACATGCCTTCCAACAGGTCGACGGCGCCGGCCTCGCGCCACACGCGCAGGCGCTGCTGCAGGCCCTCAAACTGCAGGTGGTGAATCAGGTCCTCCAGCCGCTGCTGCTGCTGGCCATCCAGGGTTTCCTCCCACGACTCCTCCAGAAACGGGATGATGCTTTCTCCTAAATTCTGGATTTTATCCTGAATTTGCGGCGCTACTTCCGGGTCGTCGAGCAGCGAGATTAGGGCTTTGATTTCTTTGTTCGTCATTACGCAGGGGTGGCTCAGCCCCGCAAATTTACGCCCGGAAGCGGTTGCGGTGCGTTTCGGGCACCGATTTTAACACCTCTCCCCCCGAAACAAGTTCGTTTTGCCCCACTCCGGCCATTCGCCGGGCCGCTCCCGGATTGTGCGGCCGCTACTGCCTGCGAAGGCTGTCATCGCCCCAGGGTTTTGTAGCCAAATCTTCGGTCCCTACCAGGTACCCGGAGCGGCTGCCAATAGCTAACTTGGGGGTGCTGCCGTGCAGCAGCAGGTGCACCACGGCCGGTAAAAAGATGCGCGGCTGAACGGCGCGCAGGCCATACCAGCTTTTTGACCACTTTTGCCGACGACCAGCCGCGTAGCTGATTTTCTGTCGGGTTTTGCCATCGGCGTAGTATTCGGTGCGGGTGCCGGTAAGGGGCTTGTCGTTTTGGTAAAACAGCCGGTTTTGCTCCCGCCCATCGGGACCGTAGGTCACAAAATCGCCGTGGAGCCGGCCGGCTTTGTAATGACACACGTCGAGCGAGCCATCGAAGCGGTGGTTCACCCACCGGCCCACGCGCAGGCCGTGGACGTAAGTGCCTTCCTGCTCTTTGCCCCAGGCGGCGTAGCGCACGGCAGCGCCGTGGCGCTGGCCTTTCCGGTAGTGCAGCACCGCCGCCGGGTAGCTTTGGGTGCCCCATTCCACGTATTCCTCGCACTGGCCGTGGCGCTGGCCGTCGCAGTAGTGGTAGGCCGTTGCCAACTGGCCGCTATCGGGGTGGTACTCGCGGTAGTAGCCGTGTTTTATTTCGGTGTGCGTGCCAGCCAGCAGAAAACACTGGTATTCCTCAAGTAGCTGAGGGCCCTTGCCGGGACAATGCGTGTAGGTACGACGCACGTTAAGCTCGGGCATGCCCATCGTATTAATACTGACAGTTAAAAGCCCACGCTTCACCCCAGCCAGGCCGGCCAGCAAATAGTGACCCAAACGAACAGCTGTGCGGGCAACACCAATGGTCTTCATCAATCAAGTCGGGAGATAAGAAAATAAAGGTCAGCAGGGAAAAAAGACGGTGCAAAGGCCAAAAATTTCTTTTCCTTTGACGGCAACTCCATCTTCTACCTTCGTGCCCCGACTTTCCCCTCCCCTGCAAGCCGCCCTTCGCGAGGCCGTAGCAGCCCGCTTTGGGCAGCCCTTGCTCTACCCCAGCCACTGCGATGCCCTGGAGGTAGAGCTACAGAAAACGTCTGCTGGTGGCGGGCAGCGCCTGAGTCCAAGTACCCTGCGCCGCTTTTTTGGGTTGGTCGACACCGAAGCCGGCTTCCACCTGCACACCCTCGACACGCTGGCCCGCTACGCCGGCCACGCCGATTTTGCCGCTTTTGGCCAAGCCGTATCAGGCTTGGCTACTGCCAGCACCGCCGCGACGGGCACCCTGAACGACATTCCCGAGCTGCTGGGAATGGAGCGCCTCACCTACCCCGAACGCCTGCTGCTGGGCTATTTCCTGGGCCGTGTCACGCGGCCCATCGCCCCCAACGGCCCGGCTGTGCCGCTGGCCCTGCGCCTGGCGGCCCACCCCGCCGGCCAGGAATACTTTGTGGAATCGTTCGTGGACCTGACCCACCTCAACGGAGCGTACGGCGAGGTGGTGACGGAATACTTGCGCCACAAGCACACGCCCGATGCCCAGCTGTTTGGCCACTGCGTGTTGTTTTTGGGTGAGTTTCTGGCGGAGAACGAGCCCGCCTGGCGCCAGCGGCTCGCTCTCCTGCTCGCGCTGCCGGTTCCGGCCGAAGTACACGCGTTTCCCCGCGGCCGGCGCGGCTTTGCCGAAATAGTGGCGCAGTGGTACGATGCGCCAGAACTGCCCCTGCCAGCCGACGTATTAGGCCGCCTGCGGCGCGAAGCGCAGGCCACCGAGGCCCCGGCGTCGACGATGCCGGCTTTCTACAACTTTTTTTCGGCGGGCTACCACTTCCACGTGGCCGAAGCCCTGTTTCTGACCAGCCAGTTTGGCTTGCTGCTGGAGTGGCTGGAGTTTACGCAGGCGCAATGCCCCGAGCTGGCTACGCTGGAGCATAACGTGTACAACGAATTGCTGCGGGCTTTTTATGCAGTGGCCCAGCTACGCACCCACCGCAGTCGGGCCTCGGTTCCCAGCGTTCGGGGCTTGTTCCAATTTGAAACCCACAGCTGGCTGCTCGACTATTATCAGGTGCATATCTGGCTGGTTGAGCTCCACTTCGCCGCCGGCACCGATGCGACCGAAGAAACCCGGTTGCGCAGCCACATCAAGGGTTTTGCCGTGTTGTATGGCATGCCGTTTTTTGAGCGGGTAGCCCGGTCTGTCGGTGTGCTCTAAGACGTCCTTTACCGCCCGAAAATCAGCGGACCCGTGCCCGCCTTCGGAATCTTATGCGTCTTCAGGAAGGCCTTTAGCGCAGCCGGGTCGTGGCCGAAGGCCAGCACTTCGGCTTCCAGCTGCTTGATTTTGTAGTCCAGGCCGGACTTCTGGTGCTGGTAGTCCAGTTCCATCGCAACGGGCGTGGGGGTGAAGTAATAGGGCTTGCCGGTGAAGGCCGACCAGTCCTGCTGCTCGGCCAGCAGCGCCTCGTCCAGCTCGCGGGTTTGCTCCTTCAGCAGCTTATTGTAGTACTTGAGCTGGCTTTCGGCCAGGTTTTCGAGGTGGCTCTGGTCGATGCGCTGTAGCTCCAGCTGCAGGCGTAGCAGGGTGAGCAGCTCGTTGGCCTGGTAGGCGGTGGTCACCTGCTTGAGCAGCTCGGTTTTGCGCAGCTTTTCGGCTTCGTCGGGTTCCAGGTCGGGGTGCAGGTGCTTCACCAAATCCATGTAGAGCGTGCGCACGGCTTTGGTGATGTTTTTCTCCTCGGCCTGCTTCTGCTCCTCGGCGGCCTGCTGCTTGGGGCTCTTTTTGCGCCGGGTGCGGCGCTCGGCGGCCTGGGCTTCCTGCTGCTCGTATTCGGCTTCCCGCTCGGCCATTTTCTCGTCTACGTAGGCCATAAACTTTGCCTGCGTGCTCACGTCCACGTCGGGGTCGAACTCGATGCCATACTGTATGGTGAACAGCTGCTTCATCATCTCCGAAGTGGCTTTATCCGCCTCGGCCTCTTCCTCCTCCGAAAGCGGTGGCGCGTGCTTGTCGATGATGGGCTGCAGGTTTTCGTGGCCGCGCTCCAGCAGGTCGATGCACTGGCCGATGAGGTCGGTAATCTTGTTCTTTTCGCCTTTGGTGAGCTTGTAGGTTTCAAACGCCTGGTCGAGTTGGCGCACCAGGGCGGCGCGGGCGTCGTTGTGGCGGGCTTGCAGCGGGCGGTACTCGTTTTGCACGCGCTGGCGCATGGCCGTGGCGGCTTCGCGGAAGTCTATCACCTCTTTTTCCAGCCGGGCAATGCGCTTGGTAAGCCGATTGAACTCCTTCTGGGCCTTGGAAAGCGAATCGGTGCCCACGCCGGGCGACTTAATGTGCACGAGCTGCGGCTTGGGCGCAGTAGTTTTCTTGGCCATTGGGGTTACAAAATCAGGTAGGCGGCAAAAGTAGCAACTGGAGCTATTGCCTAACAAGTAGCGCAGCGAGGCGTAAGCGACGTTGGTTTTGCCAGCGCCGTGGTGAGTAGACGGGAGGTAAAGGATGCTTATAAAGTATGATTGGAATGATACTAGCGCCTTTTTTTTCACTCCTTAAGCCCGACCACATTTTCCCTAACAAACTTCATCAATCGGGTGCCATACTTATCCGATAAATAAGTAAATACACGACTATTGTAGGCAACCATGCACACGTCATCAGCAGGCGAACAGCCGTATTCGTAATAACGAACCTGAAATTTCTTCTCGAATTAAAAGTCGGAGGGCATCATTGCGGTTGGCGCAATACTGCCAAACAAGCACAGGAAAGGCATTCCATCGGCAATATCCTTATCAGCTAATTGGTCTGCTTCTTCACACCTGCCATTAGTCAGCGTTGCAAAAATCAGTTTAGACGGGCCCGCGTTATCAATTTCCGCATCCGCAAGTTGAACAACCTGTCCGAATGAACTGGTAGCATTGAGTCCAAGTACAGCTGTTATCACAAGATGCTGAAGCTTCATATTGACTTTGATTTCAACCTAATCACACCTGAATAACCCCCACGTTATACGCCTTCTCAATCGGCGCGTGGTTGGCCGCGGCGATGCCTTCGGAGATGACTTTGCGGGTTTCCAGTGGGTCAATCACGGCATCGACCCAGAGGCGGGCGGCGGCGTAGTAGGGCGATAGTTGCTCCTCGTAGCGGGCCTTGATGCGGTCGAGCAACTCCTTTTCGGCTTCGGGGGTGATGACTTCGCCTTTGGATTTGAGGGAGGCCACCTGGATTTGCAGGAGGGTGTTGGCCGCGGCGGCGCCGCTCATTACGGCCAGCTGGGCCGTGGGCCAGGCCACGATTAGGCGCGGGTCGTAGGCTTTGCCGCACATGGCGTAGTTGCCAGCCCCGTAGCTGTTGCCCACGATGACCGTGAACTTGGGCACCACCGAGTTGCTCATGGCATTCACCATCTTGGCGCCGTCCTTGATGATGCCGCCCTGCTCGGAAGCCGAACCCACCATGAAGCCCGACACGTCGTGCAGAAACACCAGCGGAATGCGCTTCTGGTTGCAGTTCATGATGAAGCGCGCCGCCTTGTCGGCCGAGTCGGAGTAGATGACGCCGCCCATCTGCATGCCGGTTTTCTTGCTCTTCACAATCTTGCGCTGGTTGGCCACGATGCCCACGGCCCAGCCGTCGATGCGGGCCAGGCCGCAGAGCAGCGTCTGGCCGTAATCAGGCTTGTAGGCCTCAAATTCGGAGTTATCCACCAAGCGGTTAATGATGTCCATCATGTCATAGGGCTTCACGCGGTCCGAAGGCAGCAGGCCGTAGATTTCCTGCTCCGCCAGCGCGGGCTTGGCCGGCTCGGTGCGGCTGAAACCGGCCGTGGGGTGCGCGCCCAGCTTGTCGAAAATGGCGCGGATGTGGTCGAGGCACTCGGCGTCGGAATCGAACTTGTTGTCCGTCACGCCCGAGATTTCGCAGTGCATGCTCGCGCCGCCCAGCGCCTCGTTGTCAATGCTTTCGCCGATGGCCGACTTCACCAGGTAGGAACCGGCCAGAAACACCGAGCCCGTGCCGTCCACAATCATGGCCTCGTCGCTCATGATGGGCAGGTACGCGCCACCGGCCACGCAGGGGCCCATGATGGCCGAAATCTGCACGATGCCCATGCTGCTCATCACCGCGTTGTTGCGGAAAATGCGGCCAAAATGCTCCTTGTCGGGGAAAATCTCGTCCTGCATGGGCAGGTACACGCCCGCCGAGTCCACGAGGTAGATGATGGGCAGCTTGTTTTCGATGCTGATTTCCTGGGCCCGCAGGTTCTTTTTGGCGGTGATGGGAAACCACGCGCCGGCTTTCACGGTGGCGTCGTTGGCCACCACCACGCACTGCCGCCCGGCCACGTAGCCGATAACCACCACCACGCCGCCGCCGGGGCAGCCGCCTTCTTCCTTATACATGCCATCGCCAGCAAAGGCTCCGATTTCGACCTGCGCCGCGCCCGCATCCAGCAGGTAGTCAATCCGTTCGCGGGCAGTGAGCTTGCCCTTGGCCTTATGGGCCGCGATGCGCTTTTCGCCGCCGCCGAGGGCTACTTTCTGAAATTTCTGGCTGAGGTTGAAGCTAAGCTGCTTGAGTTGGTCTTCGTTGCGGTTGAACTCGACGTTCATAAGAAAGGCAGTGGTGGGATTTTGGGAGATGGAGCACAAAAAAATCCGCCCGGAGGCGGATTTCAAAGGTACAGCCTCGGCGGGTTCAATCGTTGGCGCTACTGGTTTGGACTTTACTGGCCAAGCGGTGAACGAGCCAAGGCCCGGTTTTACTTCACGGTGGTCTTCACTTCTTTATCTATAACGGTGCCGTTGGGCTTGGTGGTGGTGGTTTCCACTTCGGTTTTCTTTTTGCTGCCGCCACCAAACACCGAGAAGTGCACGTAGCGCTTGGGATTGGTTTTGAAATCGGTGATGAGGGCGTTGGAGCTGGCCGCGGTCGCGTTCAGGTTGTTATACAGCAGGGTGTCGTTTATAAGCTTGCCCATGGAGCCTTTCTGGTCGTTGAGGGCCCGGTTGAGGCTGGCCACGGTGGTCTGGGCCTCGGCCATGGTGGCATCCAGGCGGCGCACCGCCGAGCCCACCGGCGCCTGCTTCAGCGAATCCGACAGCTGCGAGAAGTTCACGGCGATGCGGTCGAGCTTGCCCGTGGTCTGGTTCAGGGCGGAGGTCATCTGGGCCAGGTTGCGGGTAATCTGGTTGATGTTGGCCTGGTTGTCGATGATGAGCTTCTGCAGGGCCTCGGTGCTGGCGCGGGCACCGAGCAGCGTGCTCTGAATGTTGGTTTCGGCGTCTTTGTTGATGATGCTGTTCACGTGGCGCAGCGTGGAATCCAGGCTGCTGAGCACGGGCAGGGCGCGGGCCTGTAGGGCCGTGGCCATGCCTGCAATGCCTGCCGAGGACTCGGTCTTCAACTCTTCGCCGCCGGAGTATACCTTATTGTTGCGGCCCAAGCTCAGGGTAATGGTTTTGGAGCCCAGCAGCGAACCGCCCAGGCTGGCCACGGTAGAGTCGCCGAGGACGATGTCTTTTCCCAGCTCCAGCGACGCCCGTACGGCATTGCCTTTCTCGGGCATCAGCTCCATTTTCTTCACCTGCCCCACTTTAATGCCGTTCAGAATAACGGCTGCGCCCACGTTTAGGCCGTCTACGTCGGGGTAGGTGGCGTAAAACGTACGGTCAGATGAAAGAATATTGCTGCCCCGCAGGAAGTTGTAGCCGAAAATGAGTGCGGCAATGGCTACGAGGGCAAGTAGCCCCACTTTTATTTCTTTTGACACGAGTGGCGAGGGTGAATGGGTGGATGGGCGCGGCAATAGCACCGGTTCATAAACAGGGTACGTGAGAACTGCTTCCAGAGATTGAATCCGGCCTTGGCAGTGCCTCCAGCGCCCTTAATCAGGAGCCGCCTTCCAGTTCGCGTTTGTACTCGCGGAAGGCGCGGTAAATTCCCGCTGCCATATACGACTGATTAGCTTTGTCGTTGAGGTACCGCTCTTCGGCGGGGTTGGTAAGGAAGCCCGACTCGATGAGCACGGCTGGCATGGTGGACTTCCAAAGCACCAGAAACCCGGCTTGTTTCACGCCCCGGCTGGGCCGTTTCACGGTGGTGCGCAGCTGCCGGTCTACCTGCTGAGCAAAGCGCAGGCTGTTGGTGATGTAGGCCGACTGAAACAGCGAGAACAGGATGTGGCTTTGGGGAGAGCTTGGGTCGAAGCCGTTGTAGCGCTTCTGGTAGTCCTTTTCCTGCAAAATAACCGAGTTTTCGCGCTGGGCCACGCCCAGGTTGGCCGTGGACTTGTGCAAGCCCATGGTCCACACTTCGGCGCCGTGGCTCTGGCTGGGGCCGGCGTTGCAGTGAATGGAGATGAAGAGGTCGGCCTTGTTGCGGTTGGCAATGGCGGCGCGCTCGTCCAGCTCAATAAACACGTTGGTTTTGCGGGTGTAAATAACCTTTACCTCCGGCATGTTTTCCTGAATCTGTTGGCCCAGGGCCAGCACCAGCTTCAGGGCCACGTCGGCCTCGCGGGCCGAGACACCGGCGCAGCCCCGGTCTTTGCCGCCGTGGCCGGCATCGAGCACCACGGTGCGCAGCCGGTAACGGTAGGGCAAGCCGGTAGCCATAAGCGCGGAATCGGGAGCGGCACTCGTAGAATCGGCCGGGGTTTGGGCTTCCGCTTTCCACTCTCCGCTGCCCGCGCCCAGCAAAAGCAGGGCAGCACTGGCCAGGTTGACAATAATCCGCACGGCGTTCGTTGAAGGGGTGGTAGCGACCTGCTACCTTTGTAGAAGCCCCAAAAGTAAACGATTTAAACGCTACCATACTTTGCCTGTTCGGTTTGGCCCTTGTTTTAACGCCGGTTTTTGGCCTGGGCAGCGCCGCCCGGCCCCGGCCGGGGCCCGCCTGGGCTTGCCGGGAATGGCGTTTTTGCTCCTGCTGGCCCTCGCCGGTTCGGCCGGAGCCCAAACGGTAGCACCGGGCCAGCCCAAACCCAAGCCAAAGCCCAAAAAGGCAGTAAAAGTGCAGGAGCGCAAAGCCCGTACGAAAGCCATTCTGGCCACGCCTGCCACCCCGTCGCCCAACGCGCAGGTGACTCCGCCCAAGAAGGCGGCCCCCGCCCGCCCCCAGCCCGGCCAGCGCCCCGGCAGCGCACCCACCCCGCCGGTGCGCTACATCTCGCCCGACCCGCGCGACCCCGTGGGGCCGCCGCCGCCCGGCGTGCGCAACACCGGCAAGCCCCTGGTACCCGGCACGTCCAACAAGGCCGTGCCCGATACCCTCACGCCTGGCGGCACCGCCCGGCGGCCCGGCCTCACTCCCACCACCGACACCACCACTCCGGTAAACGGCGTGGTTCGTAGCGGCGACTCGCTGCAGATTGCGGCCCGGCGCCGTGGCCAGATTGAAACCACCATTAAGTACACGGCCAAGGACTCCATCCAGTTCGACGTGACCCGGAAAGTGGCGCGGCTCTACAACAAGGCCAGCGTGGACTACGGCGACACCGACCTAACGGCGGCCGTCATCACCGTGGACTATGGCAAAAATACCATGACCGCCGACGGCCGGCGCGACACCCTGACCAACCGCCTGGAAGACCGGCCTGTGCTCAAGGACAAAGCCGGCCTGTACACGGCCACCAACATTGCCTACAACTTTAAAACCAAAAAGGCCCGCGTGAGCGATGCCGTGACCACCCAAGGCGAAGGCTACGTGAGTGCGTCCGTCATCAAGCGGCTGCCCGATGGCACCATCAACGGCCTGGTGGGGCGCTACACCACCTGCAACCTGGAACACCCGCACTTCTACATCCAGGCCAGGAACATGAAGGTGATTCCGGGCGACAAGGTGGTGACAGGCCCCTTTAACCTGGTGGTTGGCGACGTGCCCACGCCGCTGGGCTTCCTGTTTGGCTTCTTCCCCACGCCCAGCAAGAGCCGGGGCTCGGGCGTCATCATCCCCACCTTTGGGCAGGCCGCCGACCGCGGTTATTTCCTGACCAATGGCGGCTACTACTTTGCGCCCAACGACTACATCGGCGTGCGGCTTACGGGGGATATCTACGCTGGCAACGCTCAGACCTTCGGCGGCTGGGGCGGTACCGCCGACGTGTCTTACCTCAAGCGCTACACGTTTCAGGGCAATTTCAACCTGCGCTACTCCACCCGGCCCGGCACCCAGATTCTGGCCACCGATGCCCTCACCACCAGCCCGGTCTACATTCAGCCGCCGTCGGCCAACACCTACTGGATTACCTGGAACCATACGCCCGTGCCCAAGCCGGGCGGCGGCCGCTTCTCGGCCAGCGTGAACGCGGGCTCCAGCACCTTCAACAAGGTGAATAGCCTCGATGCGCGCCGCTACCTGGCCACGCAGTTTAACTCCAGCATTAGCTACTCCAAGCAGATTCGCAATTCGCCCGTGAACTACGACCTGCGCCTGAGCCAGAGCCAGGGCGCCGACGGCACCATGACCTTCACGCTGCCCGACGTGAGCCTGGGCGTGGCCCGGCAGTTCCCCTATCAGTGGTTCGGCATCGAGCCGGGGGCCTCCAAGCTGGGCAAGGTGTACGAGCAGTTCACGGTGAGCTACAACCTGACGGGCCGCAACGAAGTGACCAACGTGCAGGCCCCGCGTGCACTGGCCAACGGCCTGCCCCTGCTGGGCGGCACCACCGTGCCCACCCGCATTCCGCTCGATGTGAAGAACCTGGGCCAGCTGCTGCTCGGCGGCCGCAACGGCCTGCAGCACACCTTCGGCATCGGCCTGGGCTCCTACCCCATTGCCCAGCACTTCCAGTTCACGCCCTCCGTGAGCTACGGCGAAGTGTGGTATGGCCAGCGGCTCGACTACCGCTTCAGCCCCACGGCCCAGGCCGTGCGCATCGACACCACCTACGGCTTCAACCGCATCAACAACTACTCGGCGCAGGCCAGCCTGAACACCACCTTTTACGGCACCATTGTGCGCAAGGGCACTCGCAAAATTCAGGCGCTGCGGCACAAGGCCACGCCCAGCCTTTCCTACAGCTTTGCACCCAACCTGGCGGACCGGCGCAGCGTGTTTCCGCAGCCGGACCTGTTCGGCCTCACCAACCAGTTTGGGGTGCAGGTGCCCACCCGGGACCGCGCCGGGCGCAGCCTCTACCCGTTCGAGAGCTACAGCAACTTCCTGTACGGCGCGCCGGGGGGCAACCGGCAGAGCGTGGTTTCCTTCACCTTTCAGAACGCGGTGGAAATGAAGGTGCGCAACGACAAGGACACCACCGGCACCGATACGTTCCGCAAATCCAGCCTTATTGATGGCCTGGATTTCACCACCAGCTACAACTTCGCCGACACCGCCTTTCAGCTGCAGCCCATCAACGTCAACTTCCGCACCCAGGTGGCCCGGAAGCTGAATTTGAACAGCACGGCCAGCTTTGAGCCTTACCAGCGCGACAGCGAGGGCCGGGCCATCAACAAGTTCCTCTTTGAGTCCGACCCGCGCAAGCTGCTGCGCCTGGCTTCGGCCAGCTTCGGGGCCACCTACGCCTTCAACCCCGCCAACGGCGAGCGCAAAAGCGCCATTCCCCGCACGGTAGCGCCCACCAACGACCCCACCCTGGGCACGGTGGGCCAGCCCAACTACTACGCCGACTACGTGAATTTTGACATTCCCTGGGAGTTGAACATGACCTACGCGGCCGGCTACACCACCGCCCCCATTCCGCTGCGCAAAGGCCAGACCCGCCCGCCCATTCTGGCCCTGAACACCGTGCGCGTCGACGGCTCGGTGAAGCTGACCGAAAACCTGCGCTTCACCTACAACCTGGGCTACGACATCACCCAAAACGCCATTACCTACCCCACCCTGGCCTTTTTCCGAGACCTGCACTGCTGGCAGATTGTGGGCAGCTGGATACCCTTTGGCCAGCTGAAGGGCTACAACTTCACCATCGCGGCCAAGAGCAGCCTGCTGCAGGACCTCAAGCTCAACCGCAACCGCCAGGTTCAGTTCCAGTAGAGTGGCCGGGGCAACATTGAGCCGGGTTTCCGTTCGCACGGAGCAGGCTTTATTTGGGCGGGCCCGGCACGCTGTTGGGCTGGTAGAGCCCTACGTAGCGCGTCCGTGTTCGGACCTTCGGGCTGTACTCCTGCCCCTCTTCCAACGGTTATGTCTGCCAGCCCCCTGCGTGTCTTAGTAGCCATTGATGACGTTCAGCGTGCTGCGGCCCTGGTGGGGCACCTGCGCGCCGCTGGCCTCGACGAAATCATCGTGGCCGAAGCCCGCGGCGATGCGGCCCTGAAAGCTGCCCGCTTGCTTCACCCCGACCTGGTAGTGGTGGGTGGCCCCTTGCGCGGGCCCCTCGACGGTGCTGGCCTGGCCACGTCCCTGCAAGTGCCCCTTGGCATTTCCATACCAGTCCTCACCGTCACCGACCCTGCGGAACTGCCGGGCCTGCTGGTTGTGCAAGCCCAGCTGCTAGCCGCCGCCCTGCCGGTAGCAGCCGCCACCGCCGGGGCCTAACCAGGCGCCGTCTGGGAGTATCCGTTGTTCACTTTACATAGCCCCTGTGCTTGGCCAGGGGCTTTCTTATGGCCTTGCGGTGCGGGCTAACGAAATTGTTGCCAGCTTTGCCCTGCCAAACGGCGCATTGCCTCGTATTCCTGCCCTCCCTCGCCCATTATGTCCCAGCACAAGGAAGTTAAGCTCGTTACCACCCACCAAATGCTCGCCATGAAAGAGCGGGGGGAAAAAATCTCCATGCTCACGGCCTACGACTTCTCAATGGCCCAGATTCTGGATGGTGCCGGCATCGACGTGCTGCTCGTCGGCGACTCGGCTTCCAACGTCATGGCCGGCCACGAAACCACCCTACCCATCACCCTCGACCAGATGATATACCACGCCCAAAGCGTGGTGCGCGCCGTGAAGCGCGCCTTCGTGGTGGTGGACATGCCCTTTGGCTCGTACCAGGGCAACTCGTCGGTGGCCCTGCAATCGGCCATTCGCATCATGAAGGAAAGCGGTGGCCACGGCGTGAAGCTTGAAGGCGGCGCCGAAGTAAAGGACAGCATCATTCGCATTCTCACGGCCGGTATTCCAGTAATGGGCCACCTGGGCCTCACCCCCCAAAGCATTTACAAGTTCGGCACCTACAGCGTGCGCGCCAAAGAAGAAGCCGAAGCCCAGAAGCTACTCGAAGATGCCCGCCTGCTCCAGGAAATCGGCTGCTTTGGCCTGGTGCTGGAAAAAATTCCCGCTACCCTGGCCAAGCAAGTGGCCGAGGAGCTCACCATTCCCGTCATCGGCATCGGCGCCGGCCCCGACGTGGACGGGCAGGTGCTGGTGGTGCACGACCTGCTGGGCATCACCAAGGAATTCAAGCCCCGCTTCCTGCGCCGCTACGCCGAGTTGCACGACATCATGACCGAAGCCGTGCAGCATTACGTGGCCGACGTAAAAAGCCGCGAGTTTCCGAGCAAGGAAGAGGGATATTAAAGGCTTATTTGAACTGAAAAATCAGACCGTCATGCTGAGCTTGCCGAAGCATCTCTACCGCGCAACTATTCCATTTTGCATAGGATTTGGCACTGCGATAGAGATGATTCGGCAAGCTCAGCATGACGTGCTTTTGTGCTTATTCACTCAATTGAAGCGCTTGACATTCTTTCATTCCTACTCCCGCGCCTCTTCGTATCTTCGTGCTACTTAAAAGCAAGAGCGGAGCGCCCGGTGAGTGTGGTCTGACGACGTGCGGTAGCCCCTTGGTGGGCCCTGGTCCCCCTCCTGCTACATTTCCTATCCCGCCCGCAACCGCCGCGTGAATC
Source organism: Hymenobacter glacialis (assembly GCF_001816165.1). GTDB lineage: Bacteria > Bacteroidota > Bacteroidia > Cytophagales > Hymenobacteraceae > Hymenobacter > Hymenobacter glacialis. The sequence continues at coordinate 6,677 of NZ_MDZC01000061.1, read as the reverse complement.
GTCCCAACATCTGGTCCGAAGGCAGAGAAATTCTGTTTGAAGACAACCACCTTCTCGTCATCAACAAGCCCGCTGGCCTGCTCGTGCAGGGCGACGCCACCGGCGACGAGCCCCTCTCCAAAAAAGCCGCCGAGTACCTGCGCTTCAAGTACAAGAAGCCCGGCGAGGCCTTCGTGGGCGTGTGCCACCGCATCGACCGGCCCGTGAGCGGCATTGTGGTGCTGGCCAAAACCAGCAAAGCCCTGAGCCGCCTCAACGAGATGTTCCGCGACTCGCTGATGACCAAAACCTATTGGGCCCTCACCGGCAAGCCCCCCATTCCCGAAAATGGCACCCTGGTGCATTGGCTGGTGAAGGACACGGTGCGCAACGTGACCAAAGCCTATTCCGAGAAGCATTCGCAGGGCCTGCGGTCCGAGCTGCACTACGAGCTGCTGGGCCCGGCCGGCAACCGCTACCTGCTGCAGGTGAACCCCGTGACGGGCCGCCCGCACCAGATTCGCACCCAGCTGGCCACCGGCCTGGGCACCCCCATCATCGGCGACGTGAAGTACGGCTTCATTGCGCCCTTGCCCGACGTGAGCATTGCCCTGCACGCCCGCCAGTTGCAGCTGCAGCACCCCGTCACCAAAGAAGCCATGACTTTTGTGGCCCCCCTGCCCGACGCGCCGCACTGGGACGCCGCACGGGAGTTCTACAAGTAGCGCAGCGCGCGCCGGGACACGAAGCATTACTGCGTGCTACGTGCAACATTTTGGCCTTCCCAGCCCCGCATACCTGCCAGGGACACTCTGGCCGTAATTTTGCGTTACCTATTCTGAACCTTCCCCCGGGCTTTGTGCTTGTGCGGGCAGTTCTGTTCGCTATTCATTCCTATGGCTATTCTCATTTTCTTTGTTGCGCACTACTATTTGTCCCTGTTCACGCAGACATTCTACCTGCACCGCTACGCGGCGCACAAGATGTTTACGATGAATAAATTCTGGGAGAAGTTCTTTTTTGCCTTCACCTACGTGTGCCAGGGCAGCAGCTTCCTCTCGCCGCGGGCCTACGCGCTGCTGCACCGCATGCACCACGCCTACTCCGATACTGAACTGGACCCACACTCCCCGCACTTCTCAAACAACGCGTTTGATATGATGTGGAAGACGAAGGTGATATACAACGACGTGGTGAAGGACGTGCACGAAGGTGCTAAGCGCTTCGACGGCGACATTCCGGAGTGGAAGTGGCTCGACAAGTTTGGCGGCACCGTGTACTCGCGTCTGGGCTGGGGCACGGTCTACGTGCTGTTCTACATTAACTTTGCCACGGCGTGGTGGCAATACCTATTGCTGCCCATCCACTTCCTGATGGGCCCCATCCACGGCGCCATTGTGAACTGGGGCGGCCACAAGTACGGCTACCAGAATTTCGACAACCGTGACAAATCGAAAAACACGCTGGCCCTGGACTTTCTGGCCTTTGGCGAGTTGTTTCAGAACAACCACCACAAGCTGCCCATGCGCGTGAACTTCGGCGTGAAGTGGTGGGAGTTTGACCCCACCTACGTGGCCATCTGGAGCCTCGACAAGGTCGGCGTCATTAAAATCAAGCGCAAAAACATGAACCTGAACGCCATATCCAAGCTGGCCAAGCCAAAGCCCAAGCGCGAAGCCATGGCAGCGTAGTTTTCAACGTCTGTCATTTAGAGCGGAGCGAATGACGACAACGACGAAAAGCGCTAACCTCCTGGTTAGCGCTTTTTTTATGCTCGCTCCTAGCTAATGCCCTGAACAAACGCTACCTTTGCACTCCCAATTTCGGGAAAATATCACCAGACGCACGAGCTGCGTCGCACCAAACCCATCGGTTTATGGCAGTTAAAATCCGCCTCGCCCGTCGTGGCCGCAAGAAGGCCGCAACTTACGACATCGTAGTAGCTGACGCCCGCGCTCCCCGCGACGGCCGTTTCATTGAGAAGCTCGGCACCTACAACCCCCAAACCAACCCCGCCACCATCAACTACGACGCCGACCGCGCGTTCTACTGGATGATGACCGGTGCGCAGCCCACCGACACCGTTCGGGCCATGCTCAGCTACCGCGGCGTGCTCTACCGTCGTCACCTGCAGCTGGGTGTTGACAAAGGCGCCATCACGCAAGATGTAGCCGACGAGCGTTTCAGCGCTTGGAAAGAAGAGAAAGACGCTAAAATCGAAGGCAAGCGTACCGGCTTGGTTGACGCCAAAGCAACTGCCAAGCAGGCTGCTTTCGACGCCGAGACTAAGGTTAAGGAAGCCCGCTCGGAGTCGCAGCGCCAGAAAGCTGCTGCGCTGCTGGCTGCCAACACGCCCGCTCCCGCTGCCGAAGAAGCTGCTACCGAGGCTCCGGCCGAAGAAGCTGCTACCGAAGCTGCCGAGTAGTTTTTAGGTTTCTAAACCGAAAGGGTTTGGGGGTTGTGAGCCGGACCGGCACGCAACCCCCAAACTTTTTTTCGTTACCCCCTTCCCTGCTTATGACTCTCGACGAAACCTATCAGCTCGGCTACATCATCAAGACCCATGGCCTGCGCGGCCACGTGGTGGCTCATTTCGATGTTGACGACTCCAAAGCCTACCTCAAGCTGAAAACGGTGCACCTTGCCCTGGCCGGTGCCCCCACCAAGCTGGTGGAGCACCAGGTAGAAAAAATACAGCCCCAGCCCGGCTCCAGGATTTTGCTGAAGCTGCGCGGCATTGAGCGCATCGAAGAAGCCGAGCCCCTGCGCGGTGCGCAGCTGCACCTGCCCCTGGCGCAGCTCCCCGAGCTGGCCGAAGACCAGTTCTACTTCCACGACGTCATCGGCTTTACCGTGGTTGACGAAAACATGGGTCCGCTGGGCACCGTGGAGAACTTCTACGAGCTGCCCCAGCAGGACATGCTGGCCATGCGCTACCAGGGCCAGGAAGTGCTGATTCCGGTGGTAGACGAGCTGGTGACCCACGCCGACCACGGCAAAAAGGAGATATACGTGAAGCTGCCCGACGGCTTGCTGGACGTGTACCTCAAGCCCAGCACCCGCCAGCAGGACGAAGCAGACGAATCTGAAGAGGCCTAGACCAGCGTTTAGCTATCAGCCGTCAGCTTTTAGCTTGTGAGTATTGCGGTGAGCTAACCGCTATTGGCTAATAGCTAAAAACATGCGTATCGACATTCTCACTTGCCTGCCGGAGTTGCTGGTCAGCCCCTTTGCTCATTCCATTGTGAAGCGGGCCCAAGACAAGCGCTTGGTTGAAATCCATGTGCACCAGCTTCGCGACAAGGCCATCAACAAGCACGGGCAAATTGACGACGCTGTGTTTGGCGGCGGGGCCGGCATGGTGCTGCGCGTGGAGCCCATTGCGGCCTGGATGGATGCGTTGCAGGCCGAACGGCCCTACGACGCCATCATCTACCTCACGCCCGATGGCCAGACCCTGCGCCAGCCACTGGCCAACCGGCTGTCGCTGTTCCAGAACATCATCATGCTCTGCGGTCATTACAAGGGCATTGATGAGCGGATTCGCCAAACCTACATTACCCACGAAATCAGCGTGGGCGACTACGTGCTGAGCGGTGGCGAGCTGGGCGCGGCCATCCTGGTAGATGCCGTGGTGCGGCTGCTGCCGGGCGTGCTGGGCAACGAGGAGTCGGCGCTGTCGGATTCTTTTCAGGACGATTTGCTGGCGCCGCCCGTGTACACCCGCCCGGCGGAGTGGCGCGGGCAAGCCGTGCCGGGCATTCTGTTATCGGGCAACACGCCCAAAATTGAGGAGTGGCGGCACGAACAGGCCCTGGCTCGCACCCAAACCCGCCGCCCCGATTTGCTGTCGTAGCACGTGCTTTCGCCTGTGCAGCGTTGAATTATCAGCAAATCAAGGAACAAGCTGACGCATGTTCTACAAACCGCTTGCTATCCTCACCCGAAAGCATTATCTTTGCGGTCCGTTTTGTAAAATACTATTTCCCGACGGCAGCGCCGTCTTTTGCAATTTCCCAGCCATGAGCGTACTACTTGACTTTATCCAGGCCGAATCGCAGGAGCGCCGCGCCAGCTTCCCCCTGTTCGCTGCGGGCGACACCGTGAATGTTCACGTGAAAATCCGCGAGGGCAACAAGGAGCGCATCCAGCAGTTCCAGGGCGTGGTACTGCAGCGCCGCAACCCAAGCTCCAACGGTGAAACTTTCACCGTTCGCAAGATTTCCAACCAAATCGGCACCGAGCGTATTTTCCCCCTGCTGTCGCCTAACATCGATAAAATCGAGGTTATCCGTCGCGGTAAAGTACGTCGTGCCCGTCTGTTCTACCTGCGTGGCCTGTCCGGCAAAGCTTCCCGTATCAAGGAGCGTCGCCTCAACCCAGTTGCTAAGGCCAAGGCTTAAGCACTGCCGCAGCTATTCGGCTGCTATCAACATCAAAAAAGCCGCCCCACACGTGGGGCCGGCTTTTTTAGGTTCGTGCGGGGCAGCAAGCATGCTGCTGCCCCGCTACAATTGGCTTAGCTATGCGAGGAGAAGTCCTGGGGCAGGCTGCCGTCTACTTCTACCGAACCGCCTTGCAGCTGCTGCGCCACGGCGCTGAGCACCTCGCCCAGCTTGGTTACGCGGGGGGCGGTGTTGCCTTCGGCGAAGTTGGCCGCCTGGCTGGTGTTGGTGCCCAGACGGGCTAAGAGGGGGGCAATAACGTTTACGTCGAGTGTGCCGCTGCCAAAGTGAGCCTTTAGCGCTTGCATGTCGACAACCAACTGGTGGAAAGCGGGGTTATTGGCATCTTTCAGGTCCTCTATCCAACGCTGGAACTGGTTGTCGAGCCCAGCGCGCTCGGCTTCTTCGTTGAGGTCGCCGGAGAGGAACTTAATGGCGCTGTCAAGGTGCACTTGGTGCTGAACTTCTTTCTTTTCCATGGGTGGGGTGTGGTAAGCAGCCGCTACTGTAGCGGACTATGTTGCCAACGTATTTCGCCCCCGTGGGGTTGGCCCCTACCCCCAAACAAAAAGCCCTGCCGGTGAGGGGCAGGGCTTTAGTTAGCAGCTCAAATAGCGCCGAATGGCTACTCAATCTTGGTCATGCGGTCTTTTACGGCCTCCAGGGCGATGCGCATGCTCACAATGTCGCCGCGGGCAGCCTCCTGCTCTTTCAGGTTGGCGTCGATGAGGTTGTTGTACTGCTGCAGCTCGGCGGCGTTGGCGGCCAGCAGCTGCTGAATTTCAATTTTACGCACCTTATTTTTTTCAACGTCCTTCTTGATGGCGCTTGATTTCTCAATCACGGCGTTATGATTATTTTGCGAGGCCACCAAGGCACGCTCGGCTTCGGCAATCTGCGATACCAAGTCTTCGCGGTACATCGTGCGGGCGAAATCCTTCAAATACTTCTCGGCCGACTTCCACTGTACCGGGGTTGCTTCTTTGCCCAGGTAAGCGTTGCCCAGGTCAATGCTCCACCACACGGTGGTACCGGTAGGAGTACCATCTACCTTGCTGATAACGCGAATGGGAGTGGGTGCAATTTCTTCGATGATGATGCCGTCCAGGTTCAGCACGCCCTTGTTGTTCTTAAGCTTGTTGCCGAACTTGTCACTGAGTTGTTTCAGCCAAGCTGCTTCGATGCGCTTGTTGTCGAGCTGTATGCTCACGCGCTGGCCTTTGCGGGGAATGTTGTTGATGGACATATCAACCTCATCCACAGGGGACTTCTGGGCATAACTGCCGAGCGTAGCCAGGCATATAAAGAGCAGAGTAAGTAGGCTATTCTTCATGAGATAATAACTGATGAGAGCTTTAAAAATGGCAATGGGGAAAGAGTATTTGCAAAAATATCGTTGTCTGGCATTTCAAATTTAGTGTCTTTCTTCGATGCAAATTCTGTGTACCCAAACTTTTTTATAAATATGGCCGATTTTATTACTTAAATTATATTTCTGCTTTTTTAAATTCTAATCAATACAAAGACAACTGGTGTCGCTAGGTAGTTTGCTTGGCTGGGGTGCAACAATGCGGACAGGACAGCAGTTGTAGGCTCCTATGCAAGTCACTGTTTGCCGTACCGAGCACTTCAACGCCGCCCACCGCCTGCACAATCCCGCCTGGGATGCCGAGCAGAACCAACGCGTATTTGGCAAGTGTAATAACCCCAACTACCACGGCCACAACTATAATTTGACCGTGCGCCTCACCGGTACCGTCGACCCCGAAACCGGCTACGTATACGACATGAAGCGGCTGAGCGACCTGATAAAGGTGGAAGTGCTGAACCGTTACGACCACCACAACCTGAACCTGGACACGGAAGATTTCCGTAATTTGAACCCCACGGCCGAAAACATGGCCGTGGTAATCTGGCAGCGGCTACGCCCTCATCTGGCCGAAACCCTTGCCCTTTCGGTCACGCTCTATGAGACGGACCGCAACTTTGTAGAATACCATGGATAACCCTTCCGGCCCAGACCCGGCACCCGACGCGCACCTTCCCGCCGAACTGCGCACCCCTCTCCGCGACAACGCTTTCGCGGAATCTGACGAAGCTAAGATTACCGCTATCAGTGGCCATTTTGAGGCCATCATGCGCGAGCTGGGCCTCGACCTGACCGACGACAGCCTGGCCGGCACGCCGCGCCGTGTGGCCAAGATGTACGTGCAGGAATGGTTCAAGGGCCTCGACCCGAAAAACCGGCCGGAA
>NZ_MDZC01000060.1 GCF_001816165.1 Hymenobacter glacialis | reverse complement strand
CCACGAGGAATTCTGGGTCATCCTGCTCAACCGGGCCAACGTGGTGATGCGCAAAACGGCCATCAGCCGCGGCGGCGTGGCCGGCACCGTGGCCGACCCCAAAATGATTTTCAAAGAAGCCCTGGAGCAGCTGGCCAGCAGCATTATCCTGGTGCACAACCACCCCAGCGGCAACCGCAACCCTAGGGCCGCCGACATCCAGCTCACCAAGAAGCTGAAGGAAGCCGGCAGCTTTCTGGACTTGCCGATTTGACACCTCATTTATTCCGACCAGGGCTACTACAGCTTTGCCGATGAGGGGATGCTGTAGGGTGGTGTTTAAACTACCGTTTTGACAAACTCTAAATTCGGCTATTTGACTTAACTAGCCACACACAGAAGTATCCCCGGCACGGTAACAGGACGTGGTCATCAAGACATTCACGGCCTAGTTCTGGGTTCTACTACTACTCGGGAGCATGCTCGATGCGCTCAAGTTCAATTTTATGGCCGAAATTCGTCCTTAAACTGGGCAACGTCACCAAGCCGTAGCAGCTTTTTTTGCGACCGCTCACCTTTACCTGCAGCCCGTTAATTCTGAGCGCCGTTGGTATAGGCGTTGTGGGAACCAGCACATTGCCAATGCTGAAGCTTTCTCTGTTAAAATCTTCGGGAGCTACGGACAGCCAATACTGGTCAATTGCTTGAATGACCCTTCCCTCGCGGTCGTGATAGGTTTCCAACAGGTGCTCATTCTCGCACGTTTGTCCCATCGGCGTTGCATCAGTCTTATCAGAGCAACCAACGCTCGTCAGCAAGAGAGCCAAGAAAACCGAAAGACCTAATGTCGTTTTCAAAGTAGTTAGGGTTTTGTGTAACAACAAGGTAAATGTGCAACAAACAAGGTATAACTGAGGACTAACCGCCTGACCGCTCGCACACCCATTCGGTTGCATCAATCAAATTCTCCTTTTCCTACACGCAATCAGAAAACTCACTCAAGTCTACAAATGGTGAGTTTCAGCCTCGTAAAAGTTCAAGAAACTGGTTCACCATTCAAAGTTTAGTGAACCAGTCGCTGCGCTGAGTTTCGTGACCTCCATTCCCTTCTGTGGTTTTCTCACTTAAAGTCCTTTGAGCAAATTTTTCCACTGCGCCGCTTCAGTCTCCCTCACTTAGCCCTCTTATCAATAGCTTTACGCAGTCAAATTAGATACCGGCAAGCACGCGCATCCCCATTCCTTCTATGCCCCATTGCAAGAAGTACGCCTTGCTGCTATTAGCGTTGTTGGTTGGGTACGATGCCTGGGCCCAGGAGCAGCCGCAGGATTCGAGCCGGTTTTTTGGTCTGGACGAAGTTGTGGTGTCGGCCAATCGGGTGCTGGAGCGCAAAGCCGATATTCCGCAGCAGATTGACGTGCTCACGGCCCGCAGCATTCGCCTGCAAAACCCCGCCACCATGGCCGACGCCCTGCAGCACACCGGGTGGGTGTTTGTGCAGAAGTCCCAGCTCGGGGGCGGCTCGCCGGTGCTGCGCGGTTTTGAGGCCAACAAGGTGTTGCTGGTGGTGGACGGGGTGCGCCTCAACAACGCCATTTACCGCGGCGGGCACCTGCAGAACATTCTCAGCGTAGACGCCAACTCGCTGGAGCGGGTCGAAATTCTCAACGGCGCAGGAGCCGTGATGTACGGGTCGGATGCCCTGGGCGGCGTGGTCAGCCTCTTTACCAAAAGCCCCCGCCTGGCCGACAGCACCGGCCTGGCCGTGCACACCAGCAACCTGCTGCGCTACGCCACCGCCGCCCGCGAGAAAACCGCACACACGGATTTTTCGCTGGGCTGGCGCCGCTGGGCCACCTTCACCAGCCTTACGGCCACCGACTTCGACGACCTGCGCAAGGGCACCACCGGGCTGCCCGGCTACCCCGGCTTCGGGCAGGTACGCCAGTATGCCGCCCGCCAAAACGGTCAGGATGTGGTGGTGAACAACGACGAGCCCAACCGCCAGAAATTTACCGGCTATAGTCAGCTCGACGCGGTGCAGAAAGTGCTGTTTCAACCCCGGCCCGGCCAGCGCCACCTGCTCAACCTGCAGTATTCTACCACTTCCCAGGTGCCGCGCTTCGACCGCCTCCAGACCTACCGCAACGGCGCCTTGCGCTACACAGAATGGAACTACGGCCCGCAAACCCGTTTCCTGGGCAGCTACCAGTTGGAGCTAACCCGCCGCACGGGCCTCTACGACCAGCTGCGCCTCACGCCCGCCGTGCAGGCCGTGGCCGAAAGCCGCCTGGTGCGCGATTTTGGCAAGCCGGTGCGGCAGGAAAACCTCGAAAACGTGCGGGTGCTCAGCACCAACCTGGACTTGCTCAAGGCCGTGGGCCGGCACGAACTGCGCTACGGCGCCGAGCTCACCCACAACGCGGTGCGGAGCGTGGGCCGGGGCGTGAACGTGGCCACCGGCGCCACCACGCCCATTGCCACCCGCTACCCCAACGGGGCCACCTACGGCACGGCCGGCGCGTACGCCGCGCACCGCTGGGAAATCACCGACCGCCTCATTCTCTCCGACGGCCTGCGCTACAGCCATGTGCGCGTGAATGCCCGCTTCGACCCGCAGTTCTTCGATGCGGCGTACCCCGACGTCCGGCAGCGCTCCTCGTCGCTGGATGGCAACCTGGGCCTGGTGGCCATGCTGCCGGCCGGCCTGCGCCTGAGCGCAATGGCCGCCACCGGCTTCCGCAACCCCAACGTGGACGACCTGAACAAAACCTTTGAGCAGCTCAACGGCACCCTCATTATTCCCAACGCCAGCCTGCGGCCCGAACGCGTGGTAAACTACGAAGCCGAACTGTCGGAAACGGTGCCGGACCGGCTGCTGGTGGCCGTGACGAGCTTCGTGACCAACCTGCGCGATGCCCTGGTGGTGCGCCCCTTTGCTACGCCCGACGGCCGCAGCACCACCGTGTACAACGGCCAGACCTTTGTCACGGTGGCCACCGTGAACACCGGCCGGGCGCGCATTATGGGCCTGTCGGCGCGCACGCAGGTGGTGCTGCCCGCCCACCTGCGCCTCGACGGCAGCCTTACTTACACCCAGGGCCGCGACCTTACCGCCCAGGTGCCCCTCGACCACATTCCGCCCCTCTTCGGCCGGGCCGCCCTCACCTACCGGCACCGCAAGCTAACGGCCGAAGGCTCGGTGGTTTTCAACGGACGCAAGCGTGCGGAAGACTACAGCCCTTCGGGCGAAGACAACCTGCCCCAGGCCACGCCCGAGGGGGCCCTGCGCTGGTACACGCTCAACCTGCGCACCGCCTACCAGCTCACGCCCCGCTGGGCCCTGCTAGCCGGCCTGGAAAACCTACTGGACCGCAACTACCGCGTTTTTGCCTCGGGCATCAGCGCGCCCGGCCGCAACCTGTTTCTGGCGGTCCGCTTCGAGCGGTAGAAACCAAACTTGGCAGGCGTTTACCTGGCTGCCTGAATCTCAGCTACGGCACGGTCTACGAGGCCAGCCGCTGCGCCAGCATTCGGCCCGGTAGCCTGGCGCGTCTGAATCTGCCGCAGTAGGCCAATTAGCCGCTCAGAATCCACGAACTTGATGTACTGCACCGTGAGGTCCTTGATGCGACCGACACCTTGCGAAAGCGCCGCAGGGTCATCCAGCCGGCCGAGTATTTCGGCGAGGCCGGGCAGCATCTCGAACCGGCTGGGCGGGTTAGCGGCGTCGTACTTAGCCAGCATCAGGGGCCACTGGGCCGGGCCGCCCGCCTGCCCATACACATTCACCATCGCCGCCGTGAGCGAGCCTTTGTTATCGGTTTCGAAGGCGGTGGCGCGCGCCAGGGCCTGTGCGGGATTCAGCGCCGCCAGGCCCAGCAGCGCCGCCCCTTGCACCCGATAAGACTGGCTGGCCAGGGCTTTGGTGAAGACTGGCGCATTGCGCTTGTCCTTGAGCGGCCCCAGGGCGGTGAGGGCGGCGGCCTGCACCTGCACCGAGGCATCAGCTCCGGCCAGCTTGGCCAGCAGCGGGGCGGCGGCTTTGCGTTGGGCGGCGTTTTTGAGGTCGAGCAGCTCAATGGCCATCTCGCGCAGCGCGGCTGATTTATCGCCCAGGCCGGCCAGCAGCAGGCGTTGCGCCGTCGGGCTGGTGGGTTGGAGCTGGGCGGCGCGCAGGGCTTCGCGGCGGTCGAGGTAGCGCGGGGCGTGGCGGTACTGGTAGTTGAATTCGGCCAGGGATTTTTGGTCGTTTTTCTGCCATACCAGCACTTTTTCAGCGTCCACGTTCACCAAATCGGGCTTGGTGGCGGCGGGGAAATAAAGGGTATCCACGGCGTGGCGTAGGGTGGCGACGTAGCGCCGGGCGCGGCCGTTGGTGTACACATCCACGGCCAGCGGCAGCACGTAGGGCGCGCCGGCCTGGGTTTGGCGCACAATTACGGCCTGGCGCTGGCGGGCCGCGTCCCACTGGTAGGCAATGGTGACCACGGGGTGGCCCGCCCGGTAGTACCACTGGTCGAAAAACCAGTTCAGGTCCCGGCCCGAAGCGGCTTCCAGGGCCAGCCGCAGCTGGTGGGGCTCGGCGGTGCCGAAGGCGTTTTGCTTCAGAAACTGCTGCAGGCCCCGGAAAAACACGTCTTCGCCCAGGTAGGCCCGCAGCATGTTCAGGATATTGCCGCCCTTCTGGTAGGTTACGGCGTCGAACATCTCGTCTTTTTCCCGATACTGCTCGCGCACCAGCGGCTTGCTGAAATTGGCGGGGTTGCGGAAGTAGGTGCGCAGGCTGAGGTCGGCCTGCTGGGCGGCGGCGTCGGGGCCGTACTCGTGCTCGGCCCAGAGCACCTCGCTGAAGTTGGCGAATGATTCGTTGATGGTCAGATTGCCCCAGCTTTCGGCCGTCACGTAGTCGCCGAACCAGTGATGGAACAGCTCGTGGGCAATTTCGCGCTCCACACCGGCGTACTGCCAGTCGAGCAACTCGCGGGCTGAACCCTGGGCCTGTTCGCCGAAGAGCGAAGCGGTGGTATTTTCCATGGCCCCGGCCACGAAGTCGCGGCACACCACCTGGCTGTACTTACTCCAGGGAAAATCAACCCCCAGACGCTGCGAGAAAAACTCCAGCATGCGCGGCGTCTTGCCAAAAATGGCCTTGGCCTGCGCCGCGAACTGCGGCTCCAGGTAGTAGTTCACTTCCTTGCCGCGCCACGTGTCTTTGGTAATGCGGAAGTCGCCCACGGCCATCATAAAGAGGTACGGCGCGTGCGGCTGGTCCATTTTCCAGGTGTCGGTGCGCAGGCCGGGGTCGGACCCGGTAGGGCCGGCGGGCACCTGGGCTACCAGCAGGCCATTGCTGAGCGTGACGTACTTGCTGGGCACGGTCAGACTGATTTCCTGGGTGGTTTTCTGGTTGGTTTCGTCGATGGTGGGAAACCAGACCGAGTTGGCGTCGGGCTCGCCCTGCGTCCAGATTTGCACCGGCTTGCCAGAGATGGCGCTGTCCGGGTTGATGAAGTACAGGCCCTTGGCCCCGCGAATAGCCGAGCCGCCCTGGGTACCCAGCTCGTCGGGCTTGGCCGTGTATTCAATGTACACAGTGTAGGCCTCGCCCACGGGCACCGGGCGGCCCAGCTGGATAAGCAGCTGGCGCTGGTTGTAGTTGTATTTGAGCGGCGTAATGACGCTGCCCTGCACCAGCGCCACGGTTTTTATGTCCATGCCTTTGGCGTCGAGGCGCAGCGTGTCGGTGGCCTGAGCGTGGGGCTTGAGGGTGACCCATTCGCGCCCGTAGAGGTAGCGTTTGGCGTAGTCAAATTTCACGTCGAGCCGGGTGTGCACCAGCAGGTTGACCTGGCGGGCGGCGGGCCGAAACGGCACCGGCGCCAGCGGCTGGCCGACGACCGGCACGAGGATACCCAAACACAGAACCAGCAGCAGAAATTGGCGCATGAGGCAGAACAAGCGAGTACCAGTGGCGGTATTCGGGGCTAAAGATGCCGCAACATGTGGCCGGGGTTGCCTACCTTTTCAAAAAAACCATTGCCGCATGATTAAAAAAATTGCCATTGCCGTCGCCGTAATAGGAATTATTTTCTATTCCTTGAACGACACGAAACTCGACATCAGCACGTACGCCGCTCAATTAAATAAAGCCCGCAAAGAGAAAAATAAATCATTTCGCCAGGGCGAAAATTCGCCCCTCGTTGCCGCCGAAAAGGCCAGTTTCGACAGCCTCAAGTACTATCCGGCTTCGCTGGAATTTGTAATTAATGCCACCGTGGCGCGCAACGAAACGCCCGACACGGTAACGATGCAAATGAGCGACAACCGCACCGAGAAATATTTAAATTGGGGAAAAGCTAATTTCACCATCGACAAAGCCGCGCAGCAATTAACTATTTATTTAAAAGCCACCGGCACCGATTCCACGCTATTTATTCCCTTCACCGACCTCACCAACGGCCGCGAAACCTACGGCGGCGGGCGCTACCTCGATGCGCCCATTCCCAAGCTCAACGTGGGTGAAATAAAGCTGGATTTCAACGCCGCCTACAACCCGTTTTGCGCCTACAACAACGAGTACAGCTGCCCGGTCCCGCCAACCGACAACCGCCTCAAAATTGGTATTCCGGCTGGGGAAAAGTCGTACCACGATTAAGCGCAGGGCATTTGGATTAATGAACCGTCATGCTGAGCGGAGTCGAAGCATCTCTACCGTGCAACTAATCAATTTTAGTGCTGCGGTAGAGATGCTTCGACTCCGCTCAGCATGACGGTTTTTTATTATTGCCGGCTCAGCAACGCGCGCTATTTCCTCTTTTCGCCCCGCCGTACCTTTGCCTTGCTTATCAACGCGGTTGATAACTGCTCACTGCTAACTGTTCACCGAAAATGCGCATCTCCTTAGACTGGCTTAAAACCCTCATCCCGACCGACAAACCCGCTGCCGAAATCGGCGCCCTACTCACCGGCTCGGGCCTGGAAGTGGAGAGTCTGGAGGAGTTGGAAAGCATTCCCGGCGGGCTGCGCGGCGTGGTGCTGGGCACCGTGCTCACCTGCGAGGCCCACCCCGATGCCGACAAGCTCAGCCTGACCACCGTGGACGTGGGCGACTCCACGCCCCGCCAGATTGTGTGCGGCGCCCCCAACGTGGCCGCCGGCCAGCGCGTGGTGGTGGCCCTGGAAGGCGCCATGCTGCACCCCGCCCAGGGCGAGCCGTTCAAAATAAAGAAAAGCAAGATTCGCGGCGCGGCCTCCGAGGGCATGATTTGCGCCGAGGACGAGATTGGCCTGGGCCAGTCGCACGCCGGCATTATGGTGCTGGAAACCGAGCTGCCCAACGGCACGCCCGCCGCCGACTACTTCGGCCTGGGCTCCGATACGGTGTATGAAATTGGCCTCACGCCCAACCGGGCCGATGCCGCCTCGCACTACGGCGTGGCCCGCGAGCTGCGCGCCCTGCTCGGCCAGCCCTGCCACCTGCCTGATGTGAGCGGCTTCGTGGCGCCCGCTTCGGCCGCTGCCAACATCGGCGTGACCATTGAAGACCCCGAAGCCTGCCCGCGCTACGCCGGCCTGCTGCTGGAGAACGTGCAGGTGGGCGCGTCGCCGGAGTGGCTGCAGCGCCGCCTGCGCAGCATTGGCCTCTCCCCCATCAACAACGTGGTGGACGTGACCAACTTCGTGCTGCACGAACTGGGCCAGCCCCTGCACGCCTTCGACGCCGACCAGATTACCGGCGGCCGGATTCGGGTGAAGCGCGCCGAAGCGGACGAGAAGTTCGTGACGCTGGACGGCATCGAGCGCAGCCTCAAAGCCGAGGATTTGGTGATTGCCGATGCCAACGGCGCGCCCATGGCGCTGGCCGGCGTGTTTGGCGGCAAGACCTCGGGCGTGAGCGAGGGCACCAGCCGCGTGTTTCTGGAAAGTGCCTACTTCGGCCCCGCCGCCGTGCGCCGCACCTCGCAAACGCATAATTTGAAAACCGATGCCTCGTTCCGCTTCGAGCGCGGCACCGACCCGAATATGGTAATCATCGCGCTGCAACGGGCCGCCCTGCTGCTGCACGAAGTAGCCGGTGCCACCGTAGCCGCGCCCATCGTGGACGAGTACCCCGCGCCCGTGCTGCCCGCCACCGTGCGCCTGCGCCTGCCCCGCGTGGAGCGGCTGGTGGGCCAGTACATCGCGCCCGAGCGCATCCGCCAGATTCTGACGGATTTGGAAATCGAAATCACTGAAGAAAACCCCGATGCCGGCGACCAGTATACCTGGACGCTGACCGTGCCGCCCCACAAAGTGGACGTGACCCGCGAGGCCGATATCATTGAGGAAATCCTGCGCATTTACGGCTACAACAACGTGGCGCTGCGGCCCAATAACTCGGCCTCGTTCCTGTCCCGTTTCCCCAATCCCGACCCCGAGGTAACGCGCATAAAAATCGCCTCGCTGCTCAGTGGCCAAGGCTATTCGGAGATTCTCACCAACTCGCTCACCAACTCGCAGTACTTCGATAAGGAAGGCGAATCGAACAATTCGCTGGTGCGCATCTTGAACTATAATAGCGTTGAGCTGAACGCTATGCGGCCCACGCTGCTGCATTCAGGCCTGGAGATTATTCGGCACAACATCAACCGCCGTCAGCGGGATTTGAAGCTGTACGAATTCGGCAAAGTGTATGCGCAGAACGAGAACGGCAAGTACCTGGAAAAGAACAAGCTGGTGATTTACCTCACCGGCAATGCCGCCGGCGAAACCTGGCAGCAGAAGTCGGAAAAGGCTGCTTTCCACGATTTGGCCGGGGCGGTGCAGCAGGTGCTGGCGGCCCTGGGCTTTGGCGGGGCGGGCTCGCAGCCGGTGCAGCACGCCTACCTGGCGGGCGGCCTCGCGCTGCTGGTGCACAACCAGCCCGTAGCCCAGCTGGGCGCCGTGGCGGCCTCCGTGCTCAAGCGCCTCGACGTGACGCAGCCGGTGTGGTATGCCGAACTGGATTGGGACGCGCTGAGCAAGAAGTACAAGCCCACCCTGACGGCCCGCGAACTCTCGAAATTCCCGGAAGTGCGGCGCGACCTGAGCGTGGTGGTGGACAGCGGCGTGACCTTCGACCAGCTCCGCCAGATTGCGCAGCGCACCGAAAAGAAGCTGCTGCAAAGCGTGAACGTGTTCGACGTGTACGCCGGCGAAAACCTGGGCGCGGGCAAGAAATCCTACTCGGTGAGCTTCACCCTGCAGGATTTCACCCAGACGCTGAGCGAGCAAGCCATTGAGCAGGTAATGCAGCGGCTGATTCAGCAGTTTGAGAAGCAGGCCGGGGCGCTCATTCGGAAATAGCGTTGGGCTGGCGCGCATCTGCGCAACAGCAACTACTACAAACAAAGGAACGTCGTGCCCAGCATGACGTTCCTTTTTTATGTCCTGCTCTATGGAGTTGCATTGCTGGTCGATATTCTACCCGTTTTCACAAGGCCTCAACCTATCTTTCAGGCAGCTACAACTGAGTTGTGGTGTACTCTTTTCGTTTTGTCCTTTTAACTTCTGTTTTATACACAAATGAATTTACGTTTTCTGTCCACGCTGGGCCTGGCCCTTGTTACCACGGTAGGCTTTGCCCAGCAAAAGCCCGCCGCCAAAGGCGCTAAGGCACCTTCTGCCAAAACCGTCACCCTACCCAGCGGCACGAAGCTGATTGAGAAAGTGACCAAGCAGCCCGGCCAGCTCGTGATTCCCTACGAGAAGTACGTGCTGCCCAACGGCCTGACCGTGGTGGTGACCGAAGACCACTCCGACCCCTTGGTGCACGTGGACGTGACTTACCACGTGGGCTCGGCCCGCGAGCAGATTGGCAAGTCGGGCTTCGCCCACTTCTTCGAGCACATGATGTTCCAGGGCTCCGACAACGTGGGCGACCAGATGCACTTCAAGCTCGTGACCGCCGCCGGTGGCACCCTCAACGGCTCGACGAACACCGACCGGACCAACTACTACGAGACGCTGCCCAGCAACCAGCTGGAAACGGGCATCTGGCTGGAGGCCGACCGCATGGGCTTCCTGCTCGACGCCGTGAGTCAGAAGAAATTCGAAATCCAGCGCTCTACCGTCAAGAACGAGCGCGGCCAGCGGGTGGACAACGCCCCCTACGGCCAGGCCGGCGAATACATCAGCCGCACGCTCTATCCCTACGGCCACCCCTACTCCTGGTCCGTTATCGGCTCGCTGGAGGACCTGGACCGCTCGAACGTGGAGGACCTGAAGAACTTCTTCCTGCGCTGGTACGGCCCCAACAACGCCACCCTGACCGTGGGCGGCGACGTGAAGCCCGCCGAGGTGGTGAAGCTGGCCGAGAAGTACTTCGGCTCCATCAAGCGCGGCCCGGCTGTGGCCAAGGCCAAATACCCGGCGCCCGTGCTGGCCACCGACCGCTACGTGAGCTACGCCGACAACATCCGCTTCCCGATGCTGCAGATGGTGTACCCCACCGTGGCGGCGGGCCACCCCGACGCATTGCCCCTCTCGGCCCTGGCCGATATCCTAGGCAGCGGCAAGAACTCGCTGCTCTACAAAAACCTGGTGAAAACGCAGAAGGCCGTGCAGGCCCAGGCCTACCAGCGCGATTCCGAGCTGGGCGGCGCGCTGGGCTTTGTGGCCCGCGCCTTCCCCGGCAAAGGCCTCGACAGCCTCGAAACCGTAGTGCGCAGTACCATGGCCGAGTTTGAGCAGCGCGGCGTGATGGACGAGGACCTGCAGCGCTTCAAGGCCCAGACCGAAGCGCAACTGGTGAACAGCCTTTCGAGCGTGAGCGGCAAAGTGAGCCAGCTGGCTGCCAACCAAACCTACTTCAACAACCCCAACTACATTACCGTTGAAGCCCGGGAGCTAAAGGCCCTGACCAAGGCCGACGTGCAGCGCGTGTACGACAAGTACCTCAAGGGCAAGCACGCCGTTATCCTGAGCGTGATTCCCAAGACGGGTGGCGTGACCGCGGCCAAGCCCGACAACTTCACGCTGGACAAGTCGAGCTACCAGGCCCCCAAGGACGAGTACGCCGGCCTGAAGTACATCAAGCCCACCGACACCTTCGACCGCAGCAAGCAGCCCGCCTCCGGAGCCAACCCCGTGGTGAAAGTGCCGGCTCTGTACCAGGAAACGCTGGCCAACGGCCTGAAAATAGTGGGCACCAAAAACACGGAAGTACCGGCCGTGACCATGCGCCTGACCATCCGCGGCGGCCACCGTCTGGAGCAGGCCATGCCCGACAAGGCCGGCATTGCCCAGCTCACGGCGGCCATGCTGAACGAAGGCTCGGAGAAGTACACCAGCGAGCAGATGAGCGCCGCGCTCGACAAGCTGGGCTCGCGCATTTCGGTGAACGCCGACGACAACGAAACCATCGTGAGCGTGCAAACCCTCGCCTCAAAGCTGCCCGCTACCATGGCGCTGCTGGAGCAGCGCCTGCTGCACCCGCGCTTCGACGCCGCCGACTTTGCCCGCCTCAAAAAGCAGCAGCTGGAAGCCATTGGCAACTTCGCCACCCAGCCGGGCGTCATCGCCGACCTGACTTATAGCAAGCTGCTGTATGGCCAGAACAACATTGCCGGCACGGCCGTGGCCGGCACCACCGCGTCGGTGAGCAGCCTCACGCTCGACGACGTGAAGAACTTCTACAACACCTACTACGCTCCCAATGTGAGCTACCTCGTGGTAGTGGGCGACGTGGACCAGAAAGCGCTGACGCCCCAACTCGGCTTCCTGAAAAACTGGGCCAAAAAGGACGTGACCATCCCGGCCGACATGGCTGGCGTGCAGCCCGACAAAACCACCGTGTACTTCGTGAACAAGCCGGATGCCGCGCAGTCGGAAATCCGGGTGGGCTACCTGACGGGCATGAAGTACGACGCCACCGGCGACTACTACCGCGCCACCATGGCCAACTACGTGCTGGGCGGCGCCTTCAACTCGCGCATCAACCTGAACCTGCGCGAGAACAAGGGCTACACCTACGGCGCCCGCTCGGGCTACGGCAGCACGCGCTACGCGGGTCCGTTCACGGCCTCGGCCGGCGTGCGCGCCGATGCCACGGCCGCGTCGGTGAAGGAGTTCATGAGCGAAATTACCAACTACTCGAACGGCATTTCCGACGAGGAGCTGTCTTTCCTGCAATCCTCGGTGGGTCAGAGTGATGCCTTGCGCTACGAAACCGGCCAGCAGAAAGCCGGCTTCCTGGCCCGCTTGGTAGAATATGACCTCGAGCCAAGCTACGTGAACCAGCAGAGCGAAATTCTGCGCACGATGACCAAGGAGGACGTGCTGGCTTCGGCCAAGAAAAACCTACCGGCCGATAAAATGTACATCGTGGTGGTGGGCGACCGCAAGCAATTGCCCTCTGTGCAGGCTCTGGGCTACCCCGTGGTGGAGCTGGACCTAGAAGGCAAGCCAGTGGCCATGGCCTCGCCAGCCCAAAACGTGATGCCGGTGGAGGACGAAAAAATGAAGACCAAAACCGAAGACGGCGGCAAAATGAAGGTTAAGACCAAAAAAGGGAAAAGCAAGTAAGCCGCTTGTCATTATCTGATTGAGTCCGGAAGCGGGACGTTGGCGTTGAGCCGGCGTCCCGCTTTTTACTGCAGCTGGATGCAGCAGTCGGTAAGTGGCATGTCAAGCTCCTGCCTGGCCTTGACGCGCGGCAGAAACTTACCAGAGCACCTGCTGGAACTGTTCCCTGTGTTGCGGGTGTCTGGCGCGAGAACGTGCTGCCCAGTTGCCCGGCGCTCCAGTCACGCCCGCGTCGCTAAGTTGCGCCCTGATTCATCTTGCTTTTTTACTACCCTGATTTTTTTTGCGTATGAAGTACTCCGCTTTACCCATTCTGTGCGCGGCCCTGCTGGCCGCGTCTCCGGCTGTAGCCCAGAAAAAACCAGTTGCCAAAACGGGTGCCAAGTCTGCGGCTTCCAGCAAGGCCCTGGCGACTACTGCCGGCGGCACCAAGCTGGTGGAAAAAGTGAGCAAGCAGCCCGGCCAACTCGTGATTCCTTACGAGAAGTACGTGTTGCCCAATGGGCTGACGCTCATTGTGAGCGAGGACCACTCCGACCCCTTGGTACACGTAGACGTGACCTACCATGTGGGCTCGGCCCGCGAGCAGATTGGCAAGTCAGGCTTTGCTCACTTCTTCGAGCACATGATGTTCGAAGGCTCCGACCACGCACCCAAAGGCACTTTCGATAAGGTGACGATTGGCGCCGGCGGCAGCAATAATGGCTCGACGAACACGGACCGCACCAACTACTACGAAACCCTGCCGAACAATCAGTTGGAAAAGGCCCTGTGGCTGGAGTCCGACCGGATGGGCTTCCTGCTCGATGCCGTGACGCAGGAGCGGTTTGAGGTGCAGCGGGCCACGGTGAAAAACGAGCGCGGCCAGAACTACGACAACCGCCCCTACGGCCTCGCCAACGAGTACATCAGCCGCACGCTGTACCCCTACGGCCACCCCTACTCCTGGTCCACCATTGGCTCGCTCGAAGACCTGGACCGCTCGAATGTGGAGGACCTGAAGAAGTTTTTTCTGCGCTGGTATGGCCCCAACAACGCCACCCTGACCGTGGGCGGCGACGTGAAGCCCGCCGAAGTGGTGAAAATGGTGGAGAAGTACTTCGGCAGCATCAAGCGCGGCCCGGCCGTGGCCAAAACCACTCCAGTTGCGCCCGTGCTGGCCACCGACCGCTACGTGAGCTACGCCGATAACATCCGCTTTCCCATGCTGCAGATGGTGTACCCCACCGTGGCTGCCGGCCACCCCGACGATTTGGCCCTGACTGCCTTAGCTGAAATCCTGGGCGGCGGTAAAAACTCGCTGCTCTACAAAAATTTGATAAAAACGCAGAAAGCCACCCAAGCCAACGCTTACCAGCGGAGCTCGGAGCTGGACGGCGTGCTGGGTTTCACGGCCCGCGCCTTTCCTGGCAAAGGCCTCGACAGCCTCGAAAGCGTGGTGCGCAGCACCATGGCCGAGTTTGAGCAGCGCGGGGTGATGGATGAGGACCTGCAGCGATTCAAGGCCCAGACCGAGGCCCGAATGGTAAACAGCCTGGCCAGCGTGAGCGGCAAAGTGAGCCAGCTGGCCGCCAATCAGACCTACTTCAACAACCCGAATTATATCACGGTTGAGACCAAGGAGCTTAAAGCCCTACGTAAGGCCGACGTGCAGCGCGTGTACGACAAGTACCTAAAAGGCAAGAAGGCCGTTATCCTGAGCGTCATTCCTAAGTCCGGTGGCGTGGCGGCGGCCAAGCCCGACAACTTTACGCTGGACAAGTCGAGCTACAAGGCCCCCAAAGACGAGTACGCCGACTTGAAATACGTGAAGGCAACCGACAACTTCGACCGGGGCAAGCAGCCCGCCGCCGCCGGCAACCCGGTCGTTAAAATACCAGCCTTGTACCGCGAGGAGTTCGCCAACGGCCTCAAAGTAATTGGCACCCGCAACACCGAGATTCCGGCCGTTACCATGCTGCTCACCATTCGCGGCGGCCACCGCCTCGAGCAAGCCAACCCGGCCAAAGCCGGGGTGGCAAGCCTCACGGCGGCCATGCTCAACGAAGGCTCGGAGAAATACACGAGCGAGCAGTTTGCGGCCGAGCTGGAGAAGCTAGGGAGCAGCGTGCAAATTTCGGCCGGCGACGACCGCACCCTGCTGTCGGTGCAGAGCCTGACCAAAAACCTGCCGGCCACGCTGGCTTTGGTGGAGGAACGGCTGCTGCACCCGCGCTTCGACCCGGCTGACTTTGCCCGCCTCAAGAAGCAGGCCCTGGAAGGCATTGCCAACCAGAATACCCTGCCGGTGGTCATCGCCGACAAGACGTACAGCCGCTTGCTCTACGGCCCCGCCAACGTGATGAGCGTAGCGGCCAGCGGCACCACCGCCACCGCCAGCACCCTCACCCTCGACGACGTGAAGCAGTTCTACCAGCAGAACTACGCGCCCAATGTGAGCTTCCTCACCATTGTGGGCGACGTGGGCCAGCAAGACATTGCGCCCCAGTTGGCCTTCCTCAAGGCCTGGCCCAAAAAGGACGTGGCCCTGCCCGGGGCCCTGCCCGCCGCGCAGCCCGACCAGACCCGCCTGTATTTCGTGAACAAACCCGGCGCGGCCCAGTCCGAAATTCGCATTGGCTACCTGGCCCTGCCCTATGATGCCACAGGTGAATTCTACCGTGCCTACCTGGCAAATTTCACCTTGGGCGACGGCTTCTTATCGCGCCTTAACATGAACCTGCGCGAAACCAAGGGTTACACCTACGGGGCGCGCTCGGGCTTCGCGGGCACAACCTACGCGGGCCCGTTCACGGCCCAGGCCGGCGTGCGCGCCGATGCCACCGCGCCATCGGTGAAAGAATTCATGAGCGAAATCACCAACTACCAGAACGGTATTTCCGACGACGACCTGAGCTTCATGCAAACGGCCATTGGCCAGAGCGACGCGTTGCGCTACGAAACCGGCCCGCAGAAAGCCAACTTCCTCAGCCGGATTGTGGAGTACAACCTGCCCACCACCTACGTGGACGAGCGCAGCCTTATTCTAAAGAGCCTGACCAAGGAGGAGGTGCTGGCCGCGTCCAAAAAGTATCTGCCGGCCGACAAGATGTACATCGTGGTGGTGGGCGACAGCAAGCAGCTCCCGGCCCTGAGGGAGCTCGGCTACCCCGTGGTGGAGCTGGACTTGGAGGGCCAGCCCGTGGCCATGGCCGCCCCGGCCCAAAACGTGATGCCGGTGGAAGACGAGAAGATGAAAACCAAAACCGAAGACGGCGGCAAAATGAAGGTTAAGACCAAAAAAGCCAAGAAGGACAAGTCGTAGTTCTGGGGTGCACGCAGCACCTGAACCATAGCAAGCCCGTTCTGCGAAGCGAAAGCCCAGCAGGACGGGCTTTTTGGTGGCGCGTGGTGCCGGTAGCTGGCGCGTGGCCCCGTGTAAACATGGGTTTTTCGGGCTTCTCCGGCCGGAATTTTGCTCACGCCTCTGTATGAAATAAATCTGTGGGCTTACCTTTCGCAGGGCTTAACCTGAATATAACATTCAGGCAACGGCTTTCTTTCGTTTTACTTCATCCTCCATTTTTTCCATTTTTCCGCAAGAATGAGTTTACGTTTTCTAACGACGCTGGGCCTGGCCCTGGTCACCACGGTGGGCGTTGCCCAGCAAAAGCCTGCCGCTAAGGGCACCAAGGCTTCGGCCTCCAAATCGGCCCTGGCCACCCTACCCAGCGGCACGAAGCTGATTGAGAAAGTGACCAAGCAGCCCGGCCAGCTCGTGATTCCCTACGAGAAGTACGTGTTGCCCAACGGCCTGACCGTGGTGGTGACCGAGGACCACTCCGACCCCTTGGTGCACGTGGACGTGACCTACCACGTGGGCTCGGCCCGCGAGCAGATTGGCAAGTCGGGCTTTGCCCACTTCTTCGAGCACATGATGTTCCAGGGCTCCGACAACGTGGGCGACCAGATGCACTTCAAGCTCGTGACCGCCGCCGGTGGCACCCTCAACGGCTCGACCAACCAGGACCGCACCAACTACTACGAGACGCTGCCCAGCAACCAGCTCGAGACCGGCCTGTGGCTGGAGGCCGACCGCATGGGCTTTCTGCTGGACGCCGTGAGCCAGAAGAAGTTCGAAATCCAGCGCTCCACCGTGAAAAACGAGCGCGGCCAGAACTACGACAACCGTCCCTACGGCCTGGCCAGCGAGTACATCTCGAAAACGCTCTATCCCTACGGCCACCCCTACTCCTGGCTCACCATTGGCTACCTGGAGGACCTGGACCGCTCGAACGTGGAGGATTTGAAGAACTTCTTCCTGCGCTGGTACGGGCCCAACAACGCTACCCTGACCGTGGGCGGCGACGTGAAGCCCGCCGAGGTGGTGAGGCTGGCCGAGAAGTATTTCGGCTCCATTAAGCGTGGCCCGAGCGTGCCGGTGCAGCAGCTGCCCGCGCCCGTGCTCACCCAGGACCGCTACGTGAGCTACACCGACAACATCCGCTTCCCGATGCTGCAGATGGTGTTCCCGACGGTGGCCCACGGCCATCCCGACGAGTTGGCCCTCGACGCCCTGGCCGACATCATGGGCGGCGGCAAGACCTCGCTGCTCTACAAAAACCTGGTGAAAAACCAGAAAACCGTGGAGGCCCGAGCCTACCAGCAGAACTCGGAGCTGGGCGGCTTCTTCGATTTCGTAGCCCTGCCCCTGCCTGGCAACACGCTGGAAAGCACCGAGGCCATCATCCGCAGCACGATGCAGGAGTTTGAAAAAGCCGGCGTGAGCGATGAGGATGTGCAGCGTTTCCGCGCCCAGACCGAGGCTCAGACCATCAACGGCCTGGCCAGCGTGAGCGGCAAGGTGAGCCAGCTGGCCGCCAACCAGACCTACTTCAACAATCCCAACCGCATTGTACAGGAAAGCAAGGCACTCAAGGCCCTGACCAAGACAGATGTGCAGCGCGTGTACGATAAATACATTAAGGGCAAGAAGGCCGTGATTCTGAGCGTCATTCCCAAGACGGGTGGCGTGACCGCGGCCAAGCCCGACAACTTCACCATCGACCAGTCCGGCTACAAAGCGCCCGACTACGGCTACGCCGGCCTGAAGTACGTGAAGCCCACTGACACTTTCGACCGCACCAAGCAGCCCGCCTCCGGCACCAACCCCGTGGTGAAAGTGCCCGCCCTGTACCAGGAAACACTAGCCAACGGCCTGAAAATAGTAGGCACCAAGAACACCGAAATTCCGGCCGTGACCATGCGCCTGAGCATCCGCGGTGGCCACCGCCTGGAGCAAGCCATGCCCGATAAGGCCGGCATTGCCCAGCTCACGGCTAGAATGCTGAACGAGGGCTCGGAGAAATACACCGGCGAGCAGTTCTCGGCCGAGCTCGACAAGCTGGGCTCCTCAGTATCGGTGAGCGCCGGCGACAGCGAGACCACCGTGTACGTGCAGAGCCTTACCAAAAACCTGCCCGCCACCATGGCCTTGCTGGACCAGCGCCTGCTGCACCCCCGTTTTGACGCCGCCGACTTTGACCGCGTGAAGAAGCAGCAGCTGGAAGGCATTGCTAACTTCGTCAACCAGCCGGCCATCATCGCCGACCTGACTTATAACCGCCTGCTGTACGGCACCGGCAACATTGCCGGCACGCCCGTGGCCGGCACCACCGCGTCGGTGAGCAGCCTCACGCTGGATGACGTGAAGAACTTCTACAACACCTACTACGCTCCCAATGTGAGCTCGCTGGTGGCCGTGGGCGACGTGGACCAGAAGGCCCTCACGGGACAGCTGGGCTTCCTGAAAAACTGGGGTAAAAAGGACGTGACCATCCCGACCGACATGGCCGGCGTGCAGCCCGACAAAACCACCGTGTATTTCGTGAACAAGCCGGGCGCGGCCCAATCTGAAATCCGCGTGGGCTACCTCACCGACATGAAGTACGATGCTACCGGCCCGTACTACAAAGCTTACCTGGCCAACTACCTGCTGGGCGGCGCCTTCAACTCGCGCATCAACCTGAACCTGCGCGAGAACAAGGGCTACACCTACGGCGCCCGTTCGGGCTTTGCCGGCACCCGCTACGCGGGTCCGTTTACGGCCCAGGCGGGTGTGCGCGCCGATGCCACGGCCGCGTCGGTGAAGGAGTTCATGAGTGAAATCACCAATTACCAGGACGGCATTTCCGATGAGGAGCTGGCTTTCGTGCAGTCGTCCATCGGCCAGAGCGACGCTCTTAAGTACGAGACCGGCCAGCAGAAAGCCGGCTTCCTGGCCCGCCTGGTGGAGTATGACCTGCAGCCTACTTACGTCAACCAGCAGACGGACATCCTGAAAGGCCTGAAGAAGGAAGAAGTGCAGGCCATTGCCAAGCAGTACCTGCCAGCCGATAAGATGTACATCGTGGTGGTGGGCGATGAGAAGCAGTTGCCCTCGCTGCAGGCCCTGGGCTACCCCGTGGTGCAGCTCGACCTGGAAGGCAAGCCCGTGGCCATGGCCGCGCCAGCTCCCGCCCCCATGCCGGTAGAGGACCAGAAAATAAAGTCCAAAGACGATGACGGAAGCAAATTCAAGGCTAAAACCAAAAAAGGCAAGAAGGAGAAGAAAGAGAAGTCGTAATCCTTCAGGCCTGATGCCCCCGTTTGAGCGGTAGCGGAACGTCCTGCTGAGCTTGTTGAAGCATTTTTACTGCGAGAGTATTCCATTACTTTCCAGGCGAACGGCTTTGACAAACCCGGCAGGACGTTCTTTTTTTCCGGCTGGCACGGTTCCGCTTGCGGGCCAGGCGTGCGCAAGTGGGCGGCCTATCAACTTTTGCAAAGCTGCCTGAGTAGTAAGTTGCAAACCAGTTCCGGGTAAAGCGTAGCTTTTGGGGACTGGCTTTATCTTCACGCAAAAATTTATCCTGCCCGTGGCCTCCTCCCAACAGCTTGCGCAACTCGACCGCCTGGAACGGCAGATTAGCACCTTAGTGGCTGCCTATCAGCAATTGCGTGAGGAGCTGGCCGATGCCAACACCAACGTGCAGCAGCTGCGGGCCGACGTGCGCGAGCGGGACAAGCAACTCAAGGAGCGCCAAAACCAGGAAAATATTGTTAAACTTGTACACACCATAGCTGGGGAACCCACCCATGCCAACGAATTAAAACTGCGCCTCAACGAATATATCCGCGAACTGGACAAGTGTCTTGCCTATTTGAGAGACTAACCCACTGACCCTCACCCCACCGCCGTAACACCCGCTTTATGAGCGAGCTAGCCATCAAAATTCGTATTGCTGACCGGGACTATCCCATGCGCGTGGACGTGCAGGATGAGGAACGGCTGCGCCTGGCCGGGCGGCTGCTGGGCGACAAGCTGCGCGAATTCAGAGAAGGCTACGGCATACAGGACAAGCAGGACCTCCTGGCCATGATTGCGCTGGCCACCATGGCCGACCAATTGAAAGTGAGCAAGGAAAAGGACGGCACCGATGCGGCGCTGACCGAGCGGCTGGCTCGTTTCGACGAGCTGCTGGCAGGCGTGGTGCTGACGCGGTAATACCCGCGCGCAGCACCGCACACTCGTTGGCCCGGCAGGGCGAGCGCGGCAATCGGCCGCTCCCGCCTGTAGCCCGGGCAAAATTGTTCCCTCCAGTTATGGTTTTTACCCATCCAAAACCATAATTACATGTCACCAACCATAATGTACATCTTGCTGGCCGCGGTGGTCGCCCTTGCGGCGGGCTTCGTGCTTGGCAAGATGCTGGCCGGCAAAGCCCGGCTGGACCACGAAGGCCAGGCCACGGCCCAGGCCCAACAAATCCTCCGCGACGCCGAGGAGAAAGGCAACCGCCTCCGCGACGAAAAGATAAAGCAGGCCGACGAGCGACTGGAGCAATCCAAGAACAAGTTCAAGAACCTGCGCAACGAATTTGACACCGAAAGCCGCCGCCTCAAGCAAACCCTGGAGCAGGAGCTGACAGAGCGCCGCCAGGGCGTGGTGGAGCAGGAGCAAAGCATCAAGCTGCTCACCGAAACCACCCAGCGCCAGCTGGAACAACTGCAGCGCAAGGAAGTGGAGCTGGACAAGGCCCGCGAGAAAAACCAGACCGACACCCAGCAGCTCCGCGAGAAGCTGGAAAGTCAGGCCGAAAAGCGCCGCACCGACCACGAAGAAGCCTTAGCCGAACTCGAGGAGAAGCAAAAAGAAGCCGACGAGCAGCTGCACAGCGTGCAGCGCCAGCTCGAAACCATTGCCAACCTGACCGCCGCCGAAGCCCGCGAGCAACTGGTGGAATCGTTGAAAAACGAGGCCCAGATTCAGGCCAGCTCCTACGTGAAGGACACCGTGGCCCAGGCCAAGCTGACCGCTACCAAAGACGCGAAGAAGATTGTGCTGGAAACCATTCAGCGCACTGCTTCCGAGCACGCCATTGAGAACTGCGTGTCGATTTTCAACATTGAAAGCGACGACGTGAAGGGCAAAATTATTGGCCGCGAGGGCCGCAACATCCGGGCGCTTGAAGCCGCCACGGGTGTGGAAATCATCGTGGACGACACGCCGGAGGCCATCATTATCTCGGGCTTCGACCCGGTGCGGCGTGAAATTGCCCGCCTCTCGCTGCACTTGCTGGTAAAGGACGGCCGGATTCACCCCGCCCGCGTGGAGGAGATTGTGGCCAAAACCCGCAAAAACATTGAGGAGGAAATCGTTGAGATTGGCGAGAAGACCATCATCGACCTGGGCATTCACGGTCTGCACCCAGAGCTAATTAAGATGGTGGGCCGGATGCGTTTCCGTTCTTCCTACGGCCAGAACTTGCTGCAACACTCACGCGAAGTAGCCAACCTCTGCGCCACCATGGCCGCCGAAATGGGCCTCGACGTGAAGAAAGCCAAGCGCGCCGGCCTGCTGCACGACATCGGCAAGGTGAGCACCGAGGAGCCCGAGCTGCCCCACGCCATTTTGGGCATGGAGATGGCCAAGAAGTGGAAAGAGCACCCCGACGTGGTAAACGCCATCGGTGCCCACCATGATGAGATTGAGATGACGGCCATGATTTCGCCGCTGGTGCAGGCCTGCGACGCCATTTCGGGCTCGCGCCCCGGCGCCCGCCGCGAGATGATGGAAAGCTACATCAAGCGCCTCAAGCAGCTGGAAGAAACCGCCAACGGCTTCAAGGGCGTGAACCAGTGCTTCGCCATTCAGGCCGGCCGCGAGCTGCGCGTGATGGTAGACGCCGAGAACGTGACCGACGAGCGCGCCGCCGAGCTGAGCTTCGAAATTTCGCAGAAGATTGAGAAGGAAATGCAGTACCCCGGCCAGATTAAAATCACCGTAATCCGGGAGATGCGCGCCGTGGCCTACGCCAAGTAAGTCCGCCGTAGCGCCTGCGCTAGCGGGTGCCTACCAAAACGATAAAGCCCCCGCAACGAAAGTCGCGGGGGCTTTTTTGCTGTAGCAGACCACTTATAGCTTGGTTTCAAAAAACGTCTTAACCGGCCGGGCAAACAAACCCGAGGTTGTGGCTACGTACACGGTGTCGCGCAGGTATTCGATGCCGGTGATGGTGGCGCGCTCCAAGCCGTCATTCTTAAGGGCGCGCATGGTGAAGCGCGGGCCGTTCCAGCGCAGCGTGTAGAGGCTACCGAAATGCACTCCCACCAAGCTGTCGCGTACCGGGTAGTAACTAGCTAAGGTGAACTGGTCGGGCGTACCGGTGGATTTCAGCCAGGTGTCACCATTATCAGTGGAGGTCAGGATTTCGTTGTATTCTGCTGGAGCATAAACCACGTTGTTCCACTTGTAGAAAGCATCAACGATTGCCCCTGGGTGCACTTTACGAAAAGTGCCATCTTGTTTGATTTTGTAAATGCCGGCATCGCCCAGATTAACCAGGAAATAATCATCAATGGCCGCAAGGTTGCGCACGTATCCTCCGGAGTTATTTATTTGAGGGATAACCACTTGGCGTGTACTGCCCGTAACCGGCATTCCAGGGGCTCCTGGAGTAACAGCTACCAGCAAAAACGTGAAGGGCCTGGAAGGACGATTGTTATCGTAGGGGGCCAGCACGTAGTTGTTCTGGTTAATCGCCATCCCTTTAGACAAGCTAAACAGTCGAGTATTTAACCGGATACCTGTTGGGTCAACCTTTTTCAACTCCACGTAGTGGCGGTAGTTCAGCGGTTCGTCGTTGCGAGCAATAGCCAGAATGCTGTCCACCTCTGGATAAGCATGAATCTGAGCTCCGATGGCTAGGCGCACCCTCACATCCGAAACCGGGTTGACGGAAGTACGCCTTCCCCGTACGGGATTTTGATTGGTAAAGCGAGTAAACAGGTTAGGATGCTGAAAGTAAAGAGACTGGCCATTGCTGCCAGTGCTGAGAATCACCCGCTCGAAACCGTTAAATACCCCCACCTCTGACCAACTATTCTTCTTCTCGACTTCCTTTACAATAATTTCAGTCTCCTTTTTACAGCTAGCGAGGCCCAGAATAGCTGTGAAGACTGCAGCAGCAGTTAAATTTGAATGATTCATCAAATCAATGGTAGAGACTAAGAAGCGTACATTATTTTGCGAATATAGATGGATGTTCTGGAAACGCCCAATAAGGCTTAGCTACTTAGTTTTAGCAGGTGCGTTGGCTTCTTGCGCCGTCCAGAAAAACCCCTACGCAACCACCAACCGCTCCTACCAGCAGCAGGTGAAGGCCTACGCGGAGGCCCTGCGCGCCACGCCCGTGCTCACGCCCGGCGCCGACAGCCTCCTGATGGGTCAGTACTGGGTGGGCACCACCAACTTCAACATGCGCAAGCCCAACATAGTGGTCATTCACCACACGGCGCAGGACTCCACGGGCCAGACGCTGAGGACATTCACGCTGCCGCGCACGCAAGTGAGCGCCCACTATGTGATTGGGCGCGACGGCCGGGTGTATCACATGCTGAACGACTACCTACGAGCCTGGCACGGCGGCGTGGCCCGCTGGGGCAACGACACCGACATCAACTCCTCCTCCATCGGCATTGAGCTGGACAACAACGGCCTCCAGTCTTTTGCCGAACCCCAGCTAGCCAGCCTGCTGAAAGTGCTGGCGGGCCTGAAGAAAACCTACAACATCCCCACCGCCAACTTCATCGGCCACTCCGACATTGCGCCCAGTCGCAAGACCGACCCAAGCGTGCTGTTTCCCTGGAAGCGGCTGGCCGACAGCGGATTTGGCCTGTGGTACGACGCCGGGCCACTGCCCAGCCCGGACCCCGCGCCTCCCCTGCCATTGGATAGCCTAGTTGCCCTGGCGGGTGTTGGGGCGGTACCGGGCACGGTGCTGGCGCCGGTGAACACGGCCGTCATCGACGCGCAATTGGCGGCGGCAAACGCTCCTGTTTCCACTTTCAAGCCCCAGGAAGCGTTACGTATTATTGGGTACGACACTCGGAATTTGCCCGCCGCGATTCAGGCCTTCAAGCTGCATTTTATTCAGCAGAACGTGAATGGCCCGCTAACGGAAGCCGACCGGCGCATCCTGTTCAATCTTTATAAGAAGTATCTGTAGGTTGGTGTACATGGCGCAGCCGAGGCACCTCACCCCTGCCCCTTTCCTAAGGAGAGGGGAGCCTGAAAATTGGCATACCGACTTAAAAAATGCGCTGGGTTATTGGGCCCGTTAGTAAGGTAGTTATCATGGCCAAATGACTTAATTTTGCTTCATGTTAAAAGTATCGCAGCGCGGGCAGGACATGCCGGTCTCGCCGTTTCGCAAGCTGGGTCCCTTCGCCGAAGCCGCCCGCCAGCAGGGCAAGATTGTGTACCCGCTCAATATTGGGCAGCCCGATATTGAAACGCCGGCCGCTGCCATGGCCGCCATGCGCACCGCCGACGTGCGCGTGCTGGGCTACAGCCACGGCGCGGGCACCGAAAGCTACCGCCACAAGCTGGCAGCCTACTACCAGCGGGCCAACCTGCCCGTGGCGTTCGAAGACATTATTGTGACCACCGGCGGCAGCGAGGCCATCCTGTTTGCGCTGCTCACCTGCCTTAATCCCGGCGACGAAATCATCATTCCCGAGCCATTTTACGGCACTTATACCGCCTTTGCCATTGCGGCGGGCGTCACCATCGTGCCCGTCACGGCGCGCATCGAAGACGGGTTTGCGCTGCCGCCCCTGGCCGACTTTGAGCGCGTGATTACGCCGCGCACGCGGGCCGTGCTCATCTGCAACCCCAGCAACCCCACCGGCTACGTGTACAGCCGCGCCGAGCTGGAGAGCATTCTGGGCCTGTGCCAGGCGCACCAGCTGTACCTGTTGTCGGACGAGGCGTACCGGGAGTTTTGCTACGATGCGCCCTACGTGAGCGCCTTGCAGCTGCCGGGTGCCGCGCCCTACGTGGTGGTACTGGACACCATCTCGAAGCGCTACAGCGCGTGCGGGGCGCGCATTGGGGCCCTGGTTACGCTAAACCAAGAAGTGTACAGTGCGGCTTTTCGCTTTGCCCAGATGCGGGTGAGCCCGCCCGGGCTAGGCATGCTGCTGGCCGAAGCCGCGGCCGATCTGCCGGAATCGTATTTCGACGAGAGCAAGGCCGAGTACCTCGCCCGGCGCGACCTTACCGTGGCGCGCCTGCAGGCCATGCCGGGCGTGGTGTGCCCCCGGCCCGGCGGCGCGTTTTACGTGCTGGCGCACCTGCCCATCGACAGCAGCGATGCCTTTGGCCAATGGCTGCTGGAGAGCTTTTCCTATGAAAACCAGACCCTAATGCTCTCGCCAGCCACCGGCTTCTACCACACGCCGGGCCTGGGCCGGCAAGAAGTGCGCATTGCCTACGTGCTCAACCGTAGCGACCTGGCCGCGGCCCTCACCTGCCTGGAGCACGCCCTGCGCGAATACCCCGGCCGCACCACGCCGCAGCCGGCCACGGCCCTGGACGCAGCCACGCGGCCCTCTTAACTACTACCTGCTCCCCTATTTCCGCTCATGACGCCCACCATTACCCCAACCACCGAAGCTCCTACCAAAGACTACCGCGCGCCGCTGCGGTTCTGGCACTGGGGCAACTCCTTGCTGGTCAGCCTGCAGCTCATCACCATCCTGTTTCAGGAGGTGATTGTAGATGCCCGCTCGGCCGGGCCGGAGTTTCAGGAAACCATGGCCAAGGAAAACATTGCCCTCACCGTGAAGCAGGCCCGCTCACTCACCCACATTCTCAGCGAACGTATCTGGGAGTGGCACATTTACTTTGGCTGGGCAATGGCGGCTTTTTTTGTATTCCGCGTGGGACAGGAGCTGCGCGGCCCTTCGGAAATGCGCTTTTCGGCGCGGCTGATGGAAGTGGCCCGGCGCTACCGCCTCGCCCCCGCCACGGGCAAAAGGGAAGCCGGCAAGTTGCTGTTTGCCAAGGGTACCTACGCCCTGTTTTATGCGTTTCTCACCGTCATGGTCATCAGTGGCCTCCTTCTGATTTACAGAAATGACGCGGATTTTTTACGCAGCATCAAGCACGAGGTTGAAGAAGTCCACAACTTCACGATGTACCTCATTCTCGGCTTCTTCGTGGTGCACGTAGTTGCCGTGGTGTGGGCCGAGCTCACCAAGGACCACGGGGTTATCTCGCGCATGGTAGGCGGCGAAGCTCGCAAACGCTAACCAACTACAACGCATAAAAAAAGCGGCTCAATTGAGCCGCTTTTTTTATGCGTTGTAGTTGGACGCAATCATTGATTATTGCCCACCCACAGGCTTCTGCTCCTGCTTCTGCATGGGGCTGGCCGCTTTGGTCGCCTGCTGCATGGGGTTGGCGGGAGCCTGCTGCTGCTGCTGGTACAGGTCGAAACGCGAGGCGGCAGGCTGGCGCGGGAAGGCGTTGTTGCTCTGGTCGGTGTCGGCCGTTTGCTGAAAAGGGTCGAGCACGAAGCTGATGACGGGCTGCTTGGTCACCATCACCTTGGTCACTCGCTCGTTGTTTTTGCGCCAGATTTCGGCCGGAATCGTCTGGATTTCCTTAGAGTTGTCAGCGTAGGTGAGCTGCACGATGACGGGCATGACCAGGCCGCCCATGTTACGCAGGGTCAGTTCGTAGAAGTACTGCTGCTGGCCCAAGCGCTGCTGCTGCTCGGGGCTGAGGCCGGCGCGGTAGGCAGCGTAGCGCTGCTGGTCGGCGGCGGTCACGGCCAGCGGGTTGTACTCGTTGTAGAAGTCCTTGAGCTCGGGCTTCTCGTCGATGAGCGTGCTCTTCAGGTCGGTGGCGTTGCGCTGGGCCGAGATGGAGGGCGCCGCGGCGGCCTGCAGCTGCTGGAGGCGGGCCTTTTCCACGGCCGGGTCGCCGGTGCTCGGGGTGTAGGATTTTACGGACTCCAGGGCCAGGTCGGTGTAATCGGTGGTGTAGAACCAGCCGCGCCAGAACCAGTCCAGGTCCACGGCCGAGGCGTCTTCCATGGTGCGGAAGAAGTCGGCGGGGGTGGGGTGCTTGTAGGCCCAGCGCTGGGCGTAGGTCTTGAAGGCGTGGTCGAAGAGCTCGCGGCCCATCACCGTTTCGCGCAGGATGTTGAGGGCCGTAGCGGGTTTGCCGTAGGCGTTGTTGCCAAACTGCAGGGCCGACTCCGAGTTGGTCATAATCGGCGACTGGAGCGTCTTATCGGTCTTCATGTAGTTGACCATGTTGCGGGGCTCGCCGCGCGACGAGGGGTAGTTGCGCTCCCACTCCTGCTCGGTGAGGTACTGCACGAAGGTGTTGAGGCCCTCGTCCATCCACGACCACTGCCGCTCGTCGGAGTTGATAATCATGGGGAAGAAGTTGTGGCCCACTTCGTGGATAATCACCGAAATCATCCCGTATTTCCGCTGCGCCGAGTAGGTGCCATCTTTCTCGGGCCGGCCGCCGTTGAAGCACAGCATGGGGTACTCCATGCCGCCCACCGGGCCGTGCACCGAGATGGCCACCGGGTACTCGTAGGGAATGGTGAACTTGGAATACGTCTTGATGGTGTGCGCCACCACTTCGGTGGAGTACTGGCCCCAGAGCGGGTTGCCCTCCTTGGGGTAGTAGCTCATGCACAGCACGGGCTTGCCGCTCTGCTTGATTTCCATGGCATCCCAGATGAACTTGCGCGAGCTGGCCCAGGCAAAGTCGCGCACGTTTTTGGCGGCGTACACCCAGGTTTTGGTGCCAGTGGCGCGCTTGCCTTCGGCGCTCACGGCCTCGGCCTGGCTCACGATGAGCACGGGCTTCTTTGCATTTTTAGCCTGCGCGAGGCGCTTTTGCTGGGTGGCGGTGAGGACCTGCGCGGCGTTCTGCAGCGTGCCGGTGGAGGCCACCACGTGGTCGGCGGGCGCGGTGATGCTCACCTTGTAATCGCCGAAGGGCAGCGTGAATTCACCGTTGCCCAGAAACTGCTTGTGCTGCCAGCCCTGGTTGTCGGAGTACACAGCCATACGCGGGTAGAACTGCGCAATTTCGTAGAGGTAGTTTTTGTCCTCGGGGAAGTACTCGTAGCCGCTGCGCTGGTTTTCCTTCAGCTGGTCGTTGATGTTGTAGTGCCACTTCACGTTGAAGGAGTAGGACTGGCCGGGCCGCAGGGGCGTGGGCAGGTCTACGCGCATCATGGTGTGGTTAATCACCGTTTTGAGGGTTTTGCCGTCGCGGCTGGTCACGGCATCAATCTTGAAGCCACCGTCGAAATCCGCCAGCATGGCTTCCACCGACTGGAACGGCATGCGGTCCTGCAGCTGGCTCACCTCGGTGGCCTTGGTCATGGAGTTTTTGTCCAGAATATTCTGGTCGAGCTGCATCCAGATGTAGGGCAGCACGTCGGGCGAGAGGTTGGTGTAGGTGATGGTCTCGCGGCCCGTGATGGCTTGCTTGGCATCGTCGAGCGTGACCTGAATGTCATAATCAGCCCGCTGCTGCCAGTATTCTTTGCCCGGCGCGCCGCTGGCGGTGCGGTACACGTTGGGAGTAGGCAGCAGCGTTTCGAGCTGCGCAAATTTGTCGGTACCCGAGTTGGTGTTCTGCGCTAAAGCCGGTTGGGAACCCGCCAAGGCCAGCACCAAGCCGGCAAATAGAAAACGACGCATGGAAAAAAAGTAAAGAGAAAAAAGCAGTTGAAGCAATAGTCGAGAAAGGCGTCGAAGATACGCCAGGGTTGCGGCAGGTTCGCCAAATAGGTAGCAGGCTGTGGGAAAGCGCGCTGGCCCCAACAAAAGCAAAACCCGCCGCTTACTGCAAAAAGTGCCAGCCGGCGAGCAGATGCGTCCCTTAGAAGGTATAGGATAAATTAATCGTCAGGTTTCGATATTGGCCGTTTGGCGAGCCGTCTGAGCATTAAGTTGCTGAGGCAGATTTTAATCCAGGCTTCACTGTTGCGTGGATTGGTCTCGTAATCCCGTCCGGCCAGGCGCCGGTACTTGCCCAGCCAGGCAAACGTGCGCTCGACGACCCAGCGGCGGGGCAGCACGGTGAAGCCCTTTGTGCCGGGTGGTTTGCTCACCACTTCCACCCGCAGGCCCAGCGCCTGGGCCGCGTGGTTCACGAGGGGGCCTTGGTAGCGGCCGTCGCCCCAGACGAGTTGCAGGTTTGGGGCGCGGGCTTTGGCCTCGGCCAGCACCGAACCGGCCCCCACCGGGTCCTGCACACTGGCCGATTGGACCTGCACGGCCAGCGGCAAGCCTTCCGTGTCGACCGCGATATGGCGCTTACGACCAGCTACTTGCTTGCCGGCATCGTACCCGTAACAGCCCCCCTTTTAGCGCCCGTCCGCACGGACTGCGTGTCGATGGCCCCGGCCGTGGGCTCGGCCGCGCGCTGGGGCTGGCGCACGGCCCGGCGCAGCCCGTCCATGAGCCGGTCCCAGGTCCCGTCCTTGCGCCAGGCCCCGAACTGCTTGTAGACCGTGCGCCAGGGTGGCAGGTCGTGCGGCAACAACGGCCAGGCGCTGCCGGCCCGCCCTTGGTAGAAAATGGCGTTGAGCAATTCCCGTTTGGTATGCAGCGGCGGCCGTCCATAGCCACTCGTACGCACGTAGGGCTCCACCACAAGCCATTGCTCGTCAGTTAAATCGGTTGAATAAGCACGGCGATTCATCCTGCAAAGGTAAATCCCTATGTTTTTACCCTATACCCTCTTAGGGCCACAACTGTTGCACCAGCAGCACCGTGGCAATTCCCAGTGCCGCGCCGCTGGTGGTGAGCAGCCAGTCGCGGCGCGCCACGCGCACGGCCTGCAGCAGCACCACACCCAGCAGCAGGATGCCTCCCACCACCAGCACCTGCCCCAGCTCCACGCCCACGTTGAAGGCGAACAACTCCAGCACGGGCCGGCTATTGTTGCCCAGCAACGACTGCAGGTAGTTGGAAAACCCTAAGCCGTGGATGAGGCCGAATACCAGGGCCAGGGCATTGGGCGCGGCGGCCAGCACGGGCTCCCGCGGCCGCAGTACCCGGTTGGTGGCGCGCAGGTTGGCTAGCGCCGTCACGATGATGGTAACCGGAATCAGCGCTTCGATAAGTGTGCGGTCGAACGCCACGACGCCCAGCGTGGCCAGGGCCAGCGTGAGCGAATGCCCCACCGTGAAGCTGGTGACCAGCACCAGCACCCGCCGCCAGTCGGCCAGCACATAAGGCGCACACAGCGCCAGCAGAAACGTGAGGTGGTCGGCCGCGCGCGGGGTGCAGATGTGCAGAAACCCGAGCTCGAGGTAAGTCTGAAAAACGGACATGCGGCAAATCTACAAGGGAGCAGCGTATCGCGGAGCAGGCACTTGGTGAGGCTGTGGTTATCTCTTTGTCGTGGTGCGAAAGTAGAAGTACATCCCTTTCAGCGTAGCTGGCTACGGGTTACGCTGTGCCAAACGCAATCCTTTGGGGAATTTTGATACGATTTTGGGTACAAAAGCCACTAATTGTAAAGCGTTCGCCCCCCCGCCGGCACCAGCAACAAAAATATATTGGTAAACAGTGGCCATTAAGCCCCTCATCGCCCTAAAAGCTCACCAGATTCTGGCAACTCCCTTATCATTCGCCCTACAGTTTCTCCCAACAGGTCGATTTCTCCGTGCAGTACCAACCACACGAACTCAAAATCCGTGTCGAAATAATGGTGGGTCAGCTTATCGCGCATACGGGCAATGTTGCGCCATTTGACTTGTGGATATGCCTCTTTCCAGCTTACTGGCACATTCTTGGTTGCTTCACCGATAATCTCAATACTTTTTATAATGGCGCGGCTCATCACTTCGTCGGCTATGAGTGCTACCAAATCAGGCAGTTTAGCGCGGCATCGTTGTAAGAACTGTACTTCGTCGCGGATGTGCATCAGCCGCTCAAGCGGCAACGGGGAGGACATATTCGGTCGTCTTTAAAATATGCGGTCCGATGTATTTCGACAACCCCGGCCGGGTCAGCAGCTCTACTTCACGCCCGAGCAACGCTTCCAAAAAGTCAATCACCGCGAAGAAGCCCTCAAACGTCTTGCGTCCTTCCTGAAAATCTACGAGCAAGTCCACGTCACTTTCCGGCCCGGCCTCGTCGCGCACGAACGAGCCGAACAAGCCCAGCTGCGCCACGCCCAGCGCCCGCAGTTGCTCGCGCTGCTGCTGCAGACGCTCAATAACTTCGGCTTTGGTCTGGACGGGAAGCATGGCGTTGGGTACCTTTTGTGGGAACCTGACAAAAATACGCAGAACAAAAGCTAACCGCCACCCCCACGCCCCGCCCCCCACCCAAATCGACCGAAGTAGCAAAAGTGTTATCAGCTTCTGGCTATTTCACCAGTCCCCAAGCCTCCATTGGACTCAACACAAGCAACTGGCTCTCTTTGAATCCTTTTGGGTCGCCCGTCACCATGGCCTCTACCTCCGGCAAAGCCAACGCTGCAAAATGCTGCATCGCATCCTCCACGTCCGTAAAGGTCGATTCCAGCGCGGCTTCCACCACGGCAGCATCTACGGCTGTCACCTGCACCAGTCGGGCTATTTTGCGCAGCATTTCCCGCGCCGGCTCCGCGCCGAACTGCTTGCGCAAGGTGTAGAAGACGTGGCTAAAACTCAGACTCGAAACGTGCAGTATTATTCGCCCATCGTAGGCGGCCTGAAACAGTGATACCGCCGCTGCCCCATTTGGCTCGCGCCGGCCCAGGTAGTCGAATACAACGTTGGTATCCAGAAAGAAATGGCGCATCAGGAAGCCTGCTCGTCGCGCTGCGTTTTGTAATCAAAGCCGGCCGGCAACTCCAGGATACCATATAGTTCCTGCACGGCCGGGGCCAGCGGCGGCACCGGCTTCGCAGCCAACTGCCGCAGATACTCCTCTACCAGCGCCACCAAGCTGCGACCCTGTTGCCGGGCATAGTGCTCGGCTTGCTGCGTCACTTCGTCGCTCAACTCAAGGGTAATGGACATGGCGGTAGGCGTTTGGGGGTGAGGTAAAGATAACGCCCGCTTTCAGCAACTGGTTCAGGGCCAGAATTGGAATTGGATTTCTTGAAAGCTAACGACTACTAGCCATCAGCTAATCGCTAGCCCCGGCCGCCAACCCAGCGGCAATTGTAGCGGGCGTGTCTTCAGTTTCTGCTTACGGCAGCCGCAGTTGCAATAGCCCAAATTCCGATTGTGGCCCCAGAAACGCCTGAATCTGCGGCAGCCGCGCCAGTAGGAACTCCGCCAGCTTCACCACGGGTACCTGTGCATTTTGCACCGCCACCACGCGGGGCGGAAACCCTTCGACCAGCACCAGCCGCAGGAAATCCTCGTCCTTGGTCAGCACATCGTAGCCGTGCTGCTTAGCGTAGCGCCAGATACTAGTGTCGGGGCTGTTGTCCGAGGTTAATGTCGCGAACGTGCAGCACCGCCGCGCAATGCGGTCGCAGGTAGGCGGCCAAGTGCCAGGAGATATTCTCGTCTAGCAGCAGGCGCATAAGCAGCTATGCAGCGGCCAGCAGCACGATGCTTTCCTTATAGGCTGCATACAGCAGACAGGCCCGGACCTGCGCCGCACCGATAACCGGAAAATCTTCCCCAATGTCGGTGGCGCTCATGCCGTTGGCCAACATTTCCAGCACTTCGGCCACGGTCGTGCGCGTGCCCTTCACCACCGGCTTGCCGAAGCGCACCTGCGGGTTCAGTTCGATGTGGGCGGTGATGGCGGCGGTATCCATGCGGATTGGAATGAGTGAGTAGTAGTCAAAAATACGATAAAATAGAGCTAACGACTACTAGCCATCAGCTAACACATGAAACAGCCCATGCTGCTACCCCAGCGGCACCAGTAGCGAAATTGTCTTTAGCTTCTACCCCTCTCCAGCCGCCGTGGCTGCAGCGGCGAAGGCTCGGGGAGTTTCCTAGGTCATAGCGTCGGCGCAAGTTTAGCGAACCGCAACTGCGGTCCGGACACTGAGCGAAGCTATAACTCGCACCAAAATAATTTCCTTGAAACCACCCTGGGGCGCATTTGCCAATTGCCGAGTTATGACTGCGCTTAAACTTGCGGCACCTGAGGGCCGCGACGTACCTTTCGCTTTGTCTACCGTACTGCTATGTTGCGTATCCTCTGCCTGCTGCTGTTCCTTTCCGGCCCACTTTGTGGGCAAACCCTTTCCGATTCCACTCGGATAAGCCAGCTGCCTCCCATCTACACTCCCCCCGCGCGCACTCTGGCTGACACTGTTGCAGCGCTGCACCGGGTGTTTGCCAACCGACGCGCAGGAGGGGTATTAACAACAGCACTGGGAGGCATAACTTTATTTTTAACCCCTTTGGTGGTTGCTTCCGCCGACGACCCGTCAAATAAGAAACATGGGAGCCTTGGTGCTTTTGTATTCGGTGCACAACTAGGATTAGCCATCGCAACTCCAATAATGGCCTATGGAATTTATCAACTGTCACGAGGCGCCAAGGCTAAAGAGGAGCAAGTAATTTTTCAGTACACGCAAGTACGTACGCTGCCCAGAAAACTTGCAAAGAGGTTACGGCCAGAGCATTTTATTCCAGTCAATTCCCTTCCCCGCTATCGCTAATGTTCAGGCATTACTAGTCAGAACCTTGCGCTAATAAAAAAGTCCCGCCAGCAGATGCCAGCGGGACTTTTCCATTCAAAACGCAACCAACAAATTACACCGCCGGCATCTCCACGTTCTCGAACTTCACCGCGCCGTCTTCCAGCACCGCTTCTACCACGGCATCTTTCGTCACGCGGCCGGAGAGAATGTCTTTCGACAGCTCGTTCAGAATGACGCGCTGGAGCACGCGCTTCAGCGGACGTGCACCGAACTGGGGGTCAAAACCGGCTTCGCCCAAGTAATCCAGAACCTCACTCGTGGCTTCGAGTTGGATGCCGGCTTCGGCCAGGCGCTGCTGGATTTGCCGGAACTGGATGTCGACAATCTTGCGGATTTCCTTGCGCTTGAGGGGCTGGAACATGACGATTTCGTCGATGCGGTTCAGGAACTCGGGGCGCATGTGCTGCTTGAGGCGCTCCAGCACTTCGTCGCGGGTGCGGTCTACTACTTCGTCGTGGTTGAACTCGTTGAGGTCCTTGAAGTTCTTCTGGATGAGGTCGGCCCCCGTGTTCGAGGTCATGATGATGATGGTGTTCTTGAAGTTCGCCACCCGGCCTTTGTTGTCGGTGAGGCGGCCATCGTCGAGCACTTGCAGCAGGATGTTGAACACATCGGGGTGGGCCTTTTCGATTTCATCGAGCAGCACCACCGAGTAGGGCTTGCGGCGCACGGCTTCCGTGAGCTGCCCGCCTTCGTCGTAGCCCACGTAGCCGGGAGGTGCCCCGATGAGGCGCGACACCGAGTGGCGCTCCTGAAACTCGCTCATATCGATGCGCACCATCGCATTCTCGTCGTTGAACAAATACTCGGCTAAGGCCTTGGCCAGCTCGGTTTTGCCCACGCCGGTGGTGCCCAGGAAAATGAACGAGCCGATGGGCCGCTTGGGGTCCTGCAGGCCGGCGCGGGAGCGGCGCACGGCATCCGAAATGGCCGCGATGGCCTCGGCCTGGCCTGCTACGCGCTTGCCCAATTCGGCTTCGAGCTGGAGCAGCTTCTCGCGGTCCGATTGCAGCATTTTGCTCACCGGAATGCCGGTCCACTTGGCCACCACTTCGGCAATGCTTTCGCTGGTCACCACTTCCTGGAGCATGGTGCCGCCGTCCTTGTTGGCGGCGGCTTCGTCCTGGAGGGCTTTCAGCTTGGCTTCGGCTTCCTGAATCTTGCCGTAGCGCAGCTCGGCCACGCGGGCGTAGTCGCCTTGGCGCTCGGCCTGCTCGGCTTCCAGCTTGAACTGCTCGATGGCTTCCTTTTGGGTTTGGATGCCGGTGAGAACGGCTTTTTCGCTTTCCCAGCGGGCTTTGAGGGTGTCGCGCTTGTCGTTCAGCTCGGCCAGCTCCTTGCTGAGGACGGCTTCGCGGTCGCGGTTGTCTTCGCGGCGGATGGCTTCGCGCTCAATTTCGAGCTGCATGATGCGGCGCTGGATTTCGTCGAGCTCCACGGGCATGGAATTCAGCTCGATGCGGAGCTTGGCGGCGGCTTCGTCCATGAGGTCGATGGCCTTGTCGGGCAAAAACCGGTCGGTGATGTAGCGCGAACTGAGCTCTACGGCGGCAATCACAGCGTCGTCGGTGATGCGCACGCCGTGGTGCAGCTCGTACTTTTCCTTAATGCCGCGCAGGATGCTGATGGCGTCGTCCTGGGTGGGCTCGTCCACCACCACGGCCTGGAAACGGCGTTCGAGGGCCTTGTCCTTCTCGATGTACTTCTGATATTCCTTGAGCGTGGTGGCCCCGATGGCGTGCAGCTCGCCGCGCGCCAGGGCGGGCTTGAGCAGGTTGGCAGCGTCCATGGCGCCTTCGCCCCCGCCGCCGGCCCCGATGAGGGTGTGCATCTCGTCAATGAAGAGCACAATCTGCCCATCCGAGTCGGTCACTTCCTTGATGACGGCCTTGAGGCGCTCCTCAAACTCGCCCTTGTACTTGGCCCCGGCCACGAGCAGGCCCATGTCGAGGCTCATGATGACTTTGTCGCGCAGGTTTTCGGGCACGTCGCCGGCCACGATGCGCTGGGCCAGGCCCTCCACGATGGCGGTTTTGCCCACGCCGGGCTCGCCGAGCAGCACGGGGTTGTTTTTGGTGCGGCGCGAGAGGATTTGCAGCACGCGGCGGATTTCCTCGTCGCGGCCAATCACGGGGTCCATCTTGCCGCGCCGCACCTGCTCGTTGAGGTTCACGGCGTAGCGGTTGAGGCTCTGGTACTGGTCTTCGGCGCTCTGGCTGGTGACTTTGCGCCCGCCGCGCAGCTCCTGAATGGCAGCCTTCAAGTCCTTGTCGTTGAAGCCCGTGTCTTTGAGCAGCGTGGCCACGGCATCGCGGCCGGAGAGGATGCCCAGCAGCAGGTGCTCGATGGACACGAACTCGTCGCCCATGTCCTTCATGGCGGCGTTGGCGCGCTGCACGGCGGCGGCGGCGTCGTTGGCGAAGTAGGGCGAGCCGCCGCTCACCTTGGGGTAGGCGGCCACAATGGCATCGAGCCGCGGCGTGAGAATATTGAGGTTGGCTCCCAGCTTGTTGGCCAGAAACGAGAAGACGCTCTCGTCGCTCTGGAAGATGCCCTTCAGCAAATGGCCGGTTTCAACGGCCTGCTGCTGGTTGGCGCCGGCAATTTCGGTGGCCTTCTGCACGGCCTCCTGCGCCTTGATGGTGAAGTTTTTAAAGTCCATTTCCGTTCGTCTCTAAGTGGGTGCTTCGAGTTAGGAAGCTGTACGAAGGGACTAGCAAATGGGGTGCGAGAGGTGGAAAGCAGACTTTTTGGCGGGGAAATACACTCTCAAAAATTACAACTTCGGAAATAATGTCCTCAAGTCGTCACCAATACGGCTTCAATAAACTCACATTCGGTTTTTAATTCCTTTAATACCTTGCTTAATGCAGCATTGTATTGTGTTAGTATAGAGATAATAGACTCTGCCTCATGAATTATACGGCCAGCTAAAATAGATGCCCTACGCCCTTCAACCAATATATTTTGTATCCGGCTGTCACGCAAGAAATGTTTAGCAAGATGCTCCTGTAAAGGACGGAGAAAGTTGGGGTGATGCCATTCAATTCCTGCGCTCGTTGGCATTTTTTGCGAATAATCTACAAGTGTTTGATTCAAGAACACG
This sequence comes from Hymenobacter glacialis, assembly GCF_001816165.1. Classification (GTDB taxonomy): domain Bacteria; phylum Bacteroidota; class Bacteroidia; order Cytophagales; family Hymenobacteraceae; genus Hymenobacter; species Hymenobacter glacialis. The sequence goes on along the minus strand of NZ_MDZC01000060.1, from coordinate 287 downwards.
AACAGAGGTTCAGCTTGGAATAACGGATGCTTTTGCCTGATGCTTTCTGCAGCGTCTGCAACAGATTCCCGAACATTCTCTAAATGCTGTCTATAATCTGTGGTGATATTATGAATAGTGAGATTATATCCTTCGAATTTAAATTTCACATCATCGATAATTGCTTTTACATAATCTAGCTTACTAAATAACTGATGTTACGCGGTGAATTGGGCTAGTTGCTGGTGCATGGCTTTGAGCCCAGTCAAATAGAGTTGAGCTTTTAAGCGAAAATGCCCCAGGCCGAA
>NZ_MDZC01000059.1 GCF_001816165.1 Hymenobacter glacialis | reverse complement strand
CAGCCTGCAAAACTGGATGGCCCTGCACTGGGTGGCCTTCACGGTGCTACTGCTCCGTAAAATTGTCCCGCCTCCCACTTCCTAAACAGCTTCCAAGAGAGTAGATAAAATGACAAACTAGGAGGTATCCAGTGCATGGTAGTCAAGGCTGTCAGTCAGAGCAGGGAAATATTACTTTTTGAACTTTGCACAACCTGGCTAAGGCACAAAGAAATACTTTAAATTGGCCCCCAAAAAGGACAGAATGACTCTGATTGTGACATTATAAAACTCTGATAATGAGTAGAACTTTAATAAATAATCTGATTAATACAACATATTTCATATTCTTGTGAATGTCAACGCATTCATTATCATAGGTTTGCATAAATTTTCTTCTTACCATTATCATGTTAAAAAGTAAGGAATTCGGACATGGCACAGTCCATTCGGAGCCCTCAGCGAGTCCTTTACGAGCCTCAATAAGCCGAAACCAGATGGGAACGGCCTTATACAAGCCCACGGGTCGGGTGCCGCGGTTGTCACTGCCTTGTCCACTGGGTTCTGCAACAGCCACGGTGGTTAGGGCAGGCAGTGATTTGGTATCACGGCCCGCAAAGACTGGGAAGAAGCCCGGGCATGGCTTGGGATAATTCTATCCCCCGCTACCATAAGTAAGGACGCATAGAGCATGGGGGGCGCATTATTGAACTAAAAGTTTTAACTTGCGTAATACAAAGTGTATACACTTTGTATTATAAACTATCATGCAACTCAACACTCCTCTAACCAGTGTAGCAGCCTGCAAGTTGACTTTTTGCTTTTTAAGCCTTACCTTTGCTGGAAGTATATATACTTCCAGCGTTTCGGTATGTTCAACCGCTGCTATGGCCGGTAAATCGCGGTTTGTTATCGCCGAAGCCCGGATACAGGCGTTCTTTAAGCAGCATCCCAAAAAGGCCTTTACCAAGCTGCAACTGGTTGCCGTGCTGGAGCAGCAACGGACGACCTGGAACATTGCGCCGACCACCACGGAAGAAAAGCTGATTGACCAGCTGCTGGCCAAGGAGGTGCTCCAGAAGATAAAGCTGGAGTCCGACGGGTACCTGCCCTCAAAAGAACTTTATGTGCAGGACGAGTTTTCGGTGTTGCACATCGCCACGGCGTTGGCCCCCCGGGCCTACCTGTCGCATTACTCGGCCGTGTGGGTGAACGGCTTAACCACGCAGGTACCGAAGATTATCTACGTGACATTTGAGCAGACCAAGAAGCCCCAGCGGGAGGCATCCCTGACGCAGGCCGGTATTGACGCGGCTTTTGCCAAGCCCCAGCGCCGCACCACGGCCAGCATTCGCTACGGAGAATTTATGTTTATGGTGCTCAATGGTGGTTTTACGAACCGCCTTGGCGTGCATCAACTGGACGGCCTTCCCACGACCAACGTGGAGCGCACCCTGCTCGACAGCACCGTGCGGCCCGGCTACGCGGGGGGCGTTTCGGCCGTGCTGGAGGCCTACCGCCAGGCCCGGGGCAAGCTCTCGTTAAATAAGTTGGTGGCTACGCTGGACGCGTTGGATTTCATTTACCCCTACTTCCAGGCCGTGGGGTTCTATCTGGAGCGCGCCGGCTACCAGGGCAAGAAATTAGACGAGTTACGGGAGCGCCCGAAAGCGTTCGATTTCTACCTGACGTACGACCTGGAGGAGAAGGATTATTCCGCGGACTGGCAGCTCTACTTTCCTAAAGGGCTGTAATTCCGCCAAAGGCGTTCATCACGTAGTCGAAATAGAAGTCAAAGTCATGGACTTCTTCCGTTTGGGAAACCGTCGCCCGAACGTTCTGCCAGTCGTCGCGGTGCAGGGCCTTGTGGTTGCGCATCTGCTGTAGAAACGCCAGCGGCACACGCTTGGCGTCGAAGACGTGCTGCAGCAGGGCCCGGCTCTCGGCGGAGTGGCAGGTCACTCCCTGGGACTCCATGATTAAGTGAATGTCGTAGAAGTCCCGGGCCCGGCCGGGGGGTATGGGAGGGGATTATCTGGGCGTACTGCGGCAGCTGCTGGCAAATGGCCCGTACTTTTTCGAATACAATCATTTCCGCCGTGTACACCTGCACCGTGTAGCCGCCCACTTTAATGGGACGCTTGCTGCCTGCGCCCATGTACTCGAACTTGCTGAACTCGATTTGAAACTTCGGGGAATGGTTGGGGCGCAGGGGGATAAAATCCCGCCGCTGCGCATTGGGGTTCGCGGTCGGCCGGTCGAACACGTGCTGCTCCACCACTTTGAACTCGACCAGGTAACCACCCCAGAAATCAGCTATCTGCGGCTTGGTTTTGGGCTTGATGAGAAAGTTGTATTCCAGCACCACGTAGCCGTTTTCGGCGTAGGTCTGCACCAGCGTTCTTTCAATTCGGTCCTTAATGGCTTGAAGGTCTTCCAGAAAGTCGCCGTCGGCCAGGGAAAAGTCCAGGTCAAAGGAAGTGCGCGAAACCGCGCCCTGCTGGTCGCTGTAGGCCAGGTCAATGGCGTTGCCGCCCTTTAGCACAATGGCTTCACTCAGCTCGTCATCGGAAGCGAGGGCAATAAGGGCGAGGTGCTTGATTTTATTAACAACGTCGATGTCCATACGGAGGGCTTGGAAGCGCGGTAGCCTGACTACTACACCGGCAAAATTAGTCGAATTCTGGAAGCTCCAATGAGCAGAGGGATAACACTGGTAATATTAGTAACACTGGTAACACCGCTAGTAGTAGACTCGAAAGTCAAGCCGGTAGGCTGCTACTGCCTGAGCCAATCGTGAGCCAGTTTACCTGTTAAAAGACCGCCTCCCCAGTGCTCATTCAGCGGGTTATACCTGGTTCCGGCTCGTGGTGTGCCAATCATGAGCCCATCAAGGGGTACTCCGTGCCGGACCCGCGGGTCCCGGTATTCTGCAGGTAGCCCCTTTCTCCAACTCGTCCAGGTAGGGCGTGGCCAAAGGCCTGCTTACGCCCTGCTGCACCACGGTGTTGGTGATGTAGCCGGACTGCCCGGCGTACAGCAGCCCCGGAACCAGGTCCGCGCGCACGCCCTGCGGCTAGCATTCCGTTGGTCGGCTGGTTGCCGCTTGCAACTCGGCCACGCTGAGGGAGGCCAACGGGAGGGCAATAGCCAAGCCGGACCCATGCACCACGTCATCGGCCCATGCCGCCAGGTCCGCCGCGTACACCATCCGTTACCCGGCGCGGTTCTGATACACCGCCCTGCCTGCCATGAACACGGCCAGGTTGGGGCGTAATGCCACCGGTACGTCGGAAAAGGCTTGGTCGATAGTGGCCACTAACAGGGAATCCAAGTAGGCGCGCAGGGCCACGTAAGCCGCGTGGTGTTCAAGTGACATTGGGTAAAATCAGGAACGTACCAGAAAAGTATTGGCCGAAAATAGCCGTTAAAAGTAACTTGAAGGGCTTTTATAGAAAGTAACACCGGTAATACTGGTAACATGCATAACACCGGTAATTCTGGTAACACACCATGGTGGGGCCAGGAGCGCCAGTGTTATCCGGTTGCTGGTTCAGCATCCAGGCCGGCAGCCGGCAGCAGCACGGGCAAGGCTTGGCATTTAACCGTAAACGCGAGGTAGAAAACAGCCCGGCCGTGTTTTTCCAATTGACAGGCAATCCGAAGGTCGGTAGTGGCATTAATCTGCTGTACGGCCGCTTCCAATACGTGCTTGCGAAGGGACGTGAAGCCTTGTTGCTTTTCGTGGCCCTGCTCATCCACCAGGCCCAGCATCTGCTTGAAGTCGGCGACGGTGAAGGTCGGCGTGCGGCCTTTGGCTTTATAGCGGCAGCACAGGGCATAAATCCGCTTGGCGTGCTTGCTGGAAAGCTGCAGAAATGCCCGCAAGCTGGTCGCGGGAATCAAGTCGCGTAACTCCAGTAGATACGGGAGGCCGGCCCGGGCGAGCTTGATTTGCAGCAGGCCTTGTCCCGGCACGGAACGAACCCGGTCGAAAAGGCGCAGCGGACGGTACTGCTCCTGCTTGCCCCGGATAGTCAGGGGTTGAGCTACCAGCGCCGCGGCCGCGGCTGCCACGTAGCTGTAGTTATGCTTTTTGCCCGCCGCGGCGGAAAAGCCACCAAGCCACAACTCCACCGGTCGGGAGGCAGGCCCCTCTTTCAGCGTGGAAAGCAAGTAAAACAAGAGGTCGAGCTGCAAGCCGCTGTAGGCCAAGGGGGCCGTGGTCAGGTCGGGGAGCCAGGTGGCGGGCAGCACGCGGGGAAGGGCGGATGCGCGCCGGGCAGCGGGACGCCGCAGCGGATGACGGGGCATGGGGTAGGTGATGGGCAGGGGTAAGCGAAAAGCGTAGGAAGGCCAACTCCAGCGTTCTACGGGCTTTTCAAGGAGAAACAATTGGTGCTGGTAACATTGGTAATACCGGTAATACCGGCAATACAGGTATTACTTGTAATATAAGTAACATTGGTACGAATAGTAACACCGGTAACACGCCGTTGCGTATGTTTGCGCCATGAGCAAGATTCTGGCGTTTACCAACCAAAAAGGGGGAGTCGGCAAAACTACGTCCACGGCCAACGTCGGGGCAGGCCTGGCCCGCGCCGGTCAGCGCGTGCTGCTGGTGGACCTGGACCCCCAAGCCAACCTGACCAAGGGCTTGGGCCTGGTCGAGGCCGAGCAGAACGTGTACGGGGCCCTGCTCGGCGAGTACCGCCTGAAAGCCTACCCGCTGCACGAGAACCTGGCGCTGGTGGCCGGCTCGTCGGCCCTGTCGGGTTTCGAGAAGGTCAAAGGCGACGAGCTGGACCGCGAGTTTCTGTTGAAGGAGCTGCTCGAACCCGTGCGCGAGCGCTGCGACTACATCCTGCTGGATTGCCCGCCGGCTTTGGGCCTGGTCACCCTCAACGCCTATGCCTGTGCCCAAGCGCTCTACGTGCCGCTGGAAGCCCAGATGTATGCCGCCGACGGCTTGGAGAAAGTGCTGGAGCTGGTCGGCCGGGTGCGGCGGCGGCTGAACCCGGAGCTGTCGGTGGGCGGCATCTTCTTCACCCGCCACGACGGCCGGAAGGTGCTGCGCCGCGAGACGGCCGAGGAACTGCGGGCGCTGTATCCGGGGCTGGTGCTGACCAGCTTCATCCGCGAGAGCATTGCCTTGGGCGAAGCGCCGCACCTGGGCCAGGACATCTTCACCTACGCCCCGCAAAGCGCGGGGGCCGCCGACTACCAGGCGCTGGTCGCCGAAATTCTCACCCGCTAATCTTTTCGCTTTCCATGGCCAAGACCTTCAAGAACCTGCCCCGCCCCGGTGAGTCAACCGTGCCCAAGCCCACGTCCGAGCGCGACTTTTTCGACCTCAGCGACGAGCGGGCACCCGTGAAAAAGCCGGCGGTAAAGCCGGAAACGATGCGTAACACTGGTAACACGGGTAATGCCAGTAACACGGGTAATCTGGCAGAAAAAGCGGGTGTGCTTGCGGCCCCCGCCGCCGGGCCCGCTACTGCCGGTGCCGCGCCCGACGGCGTACGGCAAACCTTTGTGCTGAGCCGGGGCCACTTGGAGCAGCTGCGCGACTACGTCCACGCCCGCCGGGCCCAGGGCGATTACATGTACTCCCAGAAGCAAGCCCTGCAGGAAGCCTTGGACCTGCTCTTTGCCGGGGCGGCCCCCGCCCCGCCACGTCCGGCCCAGGCCCGTGAGCAGGAGCAGCAGCGCCGGCAGCGCATCCAGCAGGGCCGACGCCCCGGGGCCAGCGAGTAGCATAGGGGACTTTTTTGTCAAGTTTTTACATGTAAAAACTTGACACCTTTCCCACTCCTCTCTTGCGAGGAGAAAGCGGAATAACGCACAGTAAACAGCGCGGCACTGGGCCAAGCGTCCCCGGCAGCAGGATTTTCGTGAGCGTCGCACCGCGGCCCGTTTCTGGGCTAATTAACGCCGAGGACAAGTGGCCCGGTGGGACGCTGGTTCCGGGTCTAGGGCCGGGTTGCCTGATTGGGGCAGGGCTTGCCATTTCCCAGAACTCCCAGCAAAGTCAGCAAGGGATGGTACTAACGGTAATACTGGTAACATAAGTAACACTGGTAATACAGGTAACACCAGTGATGTTTAGGTGATGCAGGTTGCCGTTGGCATTGGACCAGGGAGCCGCGGGGTTAACTGACTTTGGCCGTCTTGAGTCCCAGGACGGTGAGCAGGAGCCCGGCGGGGTTTTTATCGGCCCGGATTTTGTCGGTTTTCAGGCGGTACATGAACTTGAACAGCTCATTGAGCAGCTGCTCGTCGCCGAGGATGCGGCTGACCAGCTGGGAGTCCTTGATACCCAGCGTTTCCAGGTGACGACGGGCCATCACGACCCGGGCCTGCTCCGGCGACTCCTCAAAGGGAATGGGCAACTGCTTGGGCTGCTGCCGGGTGACGTAGAAACGGACGGCGTGAAACGAGCGGCCCTGCTTGAGCAGCGTGTAGCCAATCTTGAGTTCGGTGTTTTCGTTGATTTGCCGGACGGCAATATCAAGCACCTTCGCCTTCAGGTCGCTGATGCGCTGGAACTGCTCGGGCTCCTTACCCTTGGCATCCTTGAGCTTGAGCATCAGTTTGAACTCTTCCAGGTCGTAGGTCTTGGTTTCGCCAATGTCCTTCCACTGCGAGGCCAGCTGGTAGATGCGCTTGGCGTACTTGCTGGAAATCTTCAGAGCCGAGAAGAGCTGAAACGAGGTAAAATTGTTCTTGAGCTCGAACAGGTAGGGCCGGATGTCTTCCGAGAGGCGGATGCGCAAGTAGCCTTGCCCTTTGACGTATTCCACCTTCTGGAACATCCAGAGCTGCACGTAGGCCTCGTCGTTCTCCACCTCGAACATGCGCGAGCCCATGGACTCGGTGGCTTCTTTCAGCTGCTTGTAGTGCCATTCCCGGCCCGTCATGGCCACGACCTCGTTCATGTGGATCTGGTACTCCTGGTTGGGAGCGTCCTCCCGCCGGAGCTTGGAAAGCAGGAAGAAGAGTAGGTCCAGCTGGCAGGCGGTGTAGTCATACCGGGCAGTGGTGATGGCATTGTGCTGCCGGACCTGAAGAGCGTCGGAAGTTTCCATGGGGCGGGAGTAGGCCGCAAATATAGGGGAAGAAGTCTAAAAACTACCCTGGTTTACCAAAGTCGTTTTTAACTGATAAAAAGTCGTAGTTCAGCAAGAGGTTAACTGATAAAAAGTCGTTTTTAACTGATAAAAAGTCGTTTTTAACTGATAAAAAGCCGTTTTTAACTGATAAAAAGCCGTTTAAAGTGCTTATAACATCCATGAAATCAACACGTTCTGAGCCCTGCAAATAGACAAATAAAAAAAATACACAAGTTGTTGACTCGCGCGAGAGGTAAAAAAGCTTTTAAAGGGAATGGTCAAACCGGGAAAAAACAGCAAAAAGGGGAGCACAAAAAAGTACACTGTGGGGCGGAGCGATTGCATTTTTTTAATACTTAATTATACTAAATTGCGTGATTTATTGTTTCTTTACGTAGGCTGGCCAATCACCCTATCTTTTTCGCTGCTCCAGATACTTTCCGATTCTGAGACTGCTCCGCTCTGGTACTTGCAAAGCAGCACAGGGCCAATTCAACTGGTGCCTCTCTAACGACGGCTTTTTATCAGTCATTGGTCTATTCCACTGCGCCACGGCAACTGTCTTAGGCGTTTGCAGCGTCTCAAAATGGGAGATCCAGGATTTTGACTGATAAAAAGTCGTTTTTCGAGCGGTCATTTACCTGTCGCGTACCACTGCCAGCTGCTAAATCCTGTTCAGTATCGTTTTAACCCGTCACGTGAACCTCATTGTCCGTACCTGCTGCTATGAACACACGCCTGATTCGAGTGGGTAATTCCCAGGGAATTGTGCTGCCCAGGAAATTATTGCAGCAGTACCACCTCGTCGGCGAGGTCGACCTGCAGCCTACGGCTGAGGGCCTCCTCATCAAACCCGTGGTGAAGCGCCGTCGCCAGGGCTGGGACGAGCGTTTTCAGCAGGCCCTGGCCCAGCGCCCCGCCCCGGAAGGGGAGTTGCTGGAAGTATTTTCGGACGACTCTTTTGAGGACACCCAATGGGAGTGGTAGCCGGGCCGCGCTGGGAGGGGTGTGGTTAAAGAAATAGGGTAAAACCTCCGACTCGGCCCTACGCAGGCTTGTTCGGGGAGGCCAGACACAATCAGGTCCAGGTCAAATGAGGCAGGGGCGGGTCGCAGAGGTTGTATTCGCCGGGGCAGCCGCGGGGAAGCACTCCGCAGCTGGAGCGCTGGTGAGAGTCAAGCCGGTAAAGTTCTACTGCCTGAGCCAATCGTGAGCCAATTCACCCGTTAGAAAAAGTCTTTCCACCGCCCTCATTCAACGAATAGCACTTGGTGCCGGCTCGTGGTGAGCCAATCATGAGCCAATCAACCGGTACTCCGTCCCGGCCCCGCGCGTCCCAATCTTCTGCAGCTAGCCGCCCTACTCTGAACTCGCCAGGTAGTGCGTGGGTATGAGCGGTGGAGCCCATGGTCAAGCCATCGCAACTAAGGCAGACAATATGTCATAGGAGCACTTCGGGACCGCTCGGCCCAGCAGCGAGCCAACGCCTGCTACTGAATGGTTAGTAACTGGTCGGGCGACCCGCGATGCGAGTACAATCAGGAGGGAAAGCAGGTTAAGTCCGGCGTCTGAAAAGGCACGCGTTCAACAGCAGGCAGGCGGCCGGTGCACCTCCGTCCGAACCCATTTACGGACCTGGCTTGCTTAGTTAAGTGCTCGTTTCGGTAACCGCGTATTAGCTGAGTAAAGCTGAACGAGCCCAACCGGTGAACCAAGCGTGAACCCCTAAGGGAGGATAGCAGAGATATCCCGGCACTCAGATTACCCGGGATGAAACCAGCCCCGGAAGCTCCGACTGGGTGAGCAAAAAAACAGAATAGCTAATCCAGCTAACCAATGACCACACCTTAGGTCCAGCAAGTATTCGAATCCCCAAAGGAGGAATCCTACCTCCAGTCATCTCTTGTTTTCAAAGGTGTAAAAACTAGATTATTCGGGACATTCGACCTCAGGAATTATTTGACCAGCTGCTCTTAAGACTCACTGGAATGAGACGATGATATAAAACCGGGCTACTCAAGACTTCCTTAAGCCGACGGTCCGTTGCTCCAACTATTTAGTTCCTAGCTGTAACCTAGCCTAGTTCTTTCCCGTCTGTTCAACGACCCCTGACGCGTGTTATAGCCAGCCATGTTGTTGGCGGCAAAAACCTGCGGTTTCTGCGCCAACAACGGCTGGCTTTGGCTCCTGCCGTCGCCAAAGACCTACTCCCCATGTTCTGCTATGGAAGCCCCCTTGATTCCTGATGAGCCCCGGCCCAAGCGTAATGGCGGGCGCCCCCGCAACCCGGAGGCCCGCCCGGACCGGGCCACGGTACGCTTCACTAAAATTGAATACTTAGCGGTAAAGCGGCGGGCCCAGTCGGCGCGGCTAACGGTAGCCGACTACTGCCGGCAGGCCGTGCTCACCGGCCAGGTCTGCCCACGCTGGACCCGGCTGCGCTGCCGGCCCTGCATGAGTTAAGGGCCCTGGGCAACACGCTGAATCAACTGGTGAAGAAGGCGCACGGGGATGGGGTGCGGAGCATTGCCATCAAGGCCGACGCCCTGCTGGACGAGCTTAATAAACTACTCGTCGTATGATTGGCAAGACCGTCATCGGGCGCAGCTTCGGGGGCTGCGTGGCGTACCAGTTCAAAAAGCTCGACCAGGGCGAGGGCGAGGTGCTGCTGAGCCGGGGCGTGCGGGATTACGACGCCGAAGCCATGACCCAGGACTTTGAGTTGCAGCGCCGGCTCAACCCCGCGCTGGGGCGGGCGGTATGGCATACGTCCATCTCTTTTCCTCCGGAAGAAAAGGAGCGGTTGACCAATGACAAAATGGCGGCTATTGCCTTGGATTACCTGGAAGGGATGGGACTCGCCAAGGGGCAGTACGCGGTGATTCGCCACGACGACCGGCCTCACCCGCACTTTCACATCGTGGCAAACCGGGTGGCGGACGATGGTCACACGGTGGGAGATGGCCACAACTACTCCCGCAGTGAAACGCTGCTGCGGGAACTGGAGCAGAAGTATGAGTTGACCCCGGTCCTGAGCTTGGAAAAACGCAAAAGCCTGACCAACGTGCCCGACCACGAACAGGCCCGCATCCAGCTGCGGGAGGCGGTGCAGGCATGCGCTCAACAGGCTAAAAGTTTGCCCGAGTTTACCCAAGCCGCGGCAACTCGGGGCATCACGGTACAGCTGCACTACAACGCCACTGGGCAGGCAACAGGCATCAGCTTTGAGCAGGACGGGCAACGGTTCAAAGGGAGCCAGCTGGCGCGTCCGTTGTCATTGGCGGGCCTGACCAAGACGTTTGAACAGAATGAGCAGCAAGCGCAGCGACAGCAACTCTCCCAACCGGTAACACCGCGCCCCCGGTCGTCTGACCAGGGTTTGGGCTATTAACCAGTAAGCAACAATCATCTACCCTTTCCTTATGAATAACGAACTCATTGGTGAACTCCTGCAGGGCCTGACCGACGACGTGGCCAGCGTTAAAAAAAGTCTGGCAGCGCAGCAGGCCCCAGTAGACTACCGCCCGAGTATTGAACGGATGGCAACCATGGTGCTGGCCCTGCAGGAGACGGTGGCCAGGCCGGCGGCCCCCGCGAGTCCACCCCCGGTAGGGGTGAGCAAGGAACTGGAGCAGCAGCTGCGGCAAGCCGTGGCGGAGGAAGTGCGGCGGCACCACCCGGACCGGCCGTTGACGCAAGCCGTGCAGTATGGAGTCTGGGTATTCGTGGGCGTGCTGGCGTTGCTGCTGGCAAGTTGGTGGGGGTGGTGGAACGCCGCGGCCGTGCGCGACCAGCGCGAGCGCAGTGCGTGGTTGTGGCGCGAGACCAGGCAAACCAACCCGGCTTACACCACGTCGGTGACCGAACGGTGGCGGCAGGACTCGGTCAAGTTTCAGGAAGCGACCATTCGCTTGGAGGAACGCGAACGGTTGCTGCTGGAAGCACAGCGGAAGCGGGCGGAGGCGGTAGTACTGGAAAAAGAGGCGACTGCTAAAAAAGCCAAATAATGGGTTTGGACGGCTTCGAGATAAGGTGAAATACCGGGATTCCCAGGCAGGGCAGCCAAGCGATTAGAGAGGCTTAAAATCGCCTTGAAAGTAGTTTGAACGGCTTTTATAACGTATCTTGTAGGATGCAACAACCCTCCAAAAAGCCGTTGTTTTGGCCTGAGTATGGCCCGCCGTTTACGCGCTATAATGAGTTGGATACTTTCCTGCGCATGTCCAGCTTCGCGTGGCACGCGGAGCTGGCGTGCCGCAAGTGGCTGGAACGGGGAGCAACTTTTCCAGGCGGGCTCAACACGCCAAAAACAACGGCGTGGATGTCGCTGCTGAGCTACGTAAATCCCCCGCTGGATGCAGGTCAGGAGTTCGGCATCTCGCCGGAGAAGGAGCCCGAGGTTTCTATCCTGCGGGCGTACCAGCTGCTGCTGACGGGCCTGAGCGTGGCGCAGGTTGCGGAGCGCCTGGAAGCGCATCCCCTGCCAGATAACCTGCCGGACTTTCTTATCAGCGGCTAAGCATGCCTTTTTTCTCCCCACTGCCCCCGTTGCCGGCCAGAGTAGCTATTGCGGCCGGGGTACCCGGTTCGGATACGGCGCACCTGCAGCCCGTCATTGGCCTTCTTATAGCAACGGGGGGATAAAATTACTCTAAGCAGGAATTTCTTTGAAAAGCCTTATTTTTGACGAGCTTAGGTTATTCCGTATGCGCTATTTTCTACCCGGCTGGCTTCTATTCCTTCTTGTAAATTTCAGCCACGCTGGGCAGGCGCAAGTGTGGCAGCCGCCAAATACCGACTTGGGCAGCCTGGTCCCCAAGCCCCAGGGCTCGCAGTTGCCTACTATGGGCAGTTCTCTGGAGCAGCAACAGGCCCGGACCCGCGCCATCAACCAAGCCTCCATTGACCAGGCGGACCGCTACATTGCTGCCCAACAGCAGCGGGAACGAGCACTGCAGCAAGAAATCCAGTCGGAGCAACAGCACCGCGCCCGCGAGGAGCAAGCCCGCCAACAGTACAAGGTGGCCAACCAGCAGCTCTACGAATCGACGTACCAGACGCTGCAAGGAATGCTGGAAGGTCGTCGCCACTGGGATTTGAAGCGGGCCGTTTTCCTGACTGAAAACGCCTTCATGAACGGGGGCCTGGACTACGCCCAATTCAGCACCGACATTCACGAACTAACGCAAATCTGCCGGGGCCTTGCGGCGGACTCAGCGCGGCCCGACCTGGCGGCGCGGTTTATGGCCCTGCACCGGCTCATGACCGATACCATCCGGGTAACCTACAACGGCAAGCTTGCCTCGGTGCATCTACCGCCGCGCTACGATTTCAAGGACTTTTGGGGCCGGGAGGACTACTCCAATCAGTTTGTAAATAAGCTCCTGGCCACCAACGGCGGCCAGTGCCATTCCATGCCGCTGCTCTATAAGCTGGTGGCCGACGAGCTGGACATCAAGTCCTACCTGAGCATGGCCCCTAGCCACTCCTACATTCAGGTAAAGGATAACCGGGGGGTGCTGTATAGCTACGAAACTACCCGCGGCTTCTTCGTCAGTGATTCCTACTACATGAGTTCGGGTTTCATTAAGGCGGGAGCCCTGAAAAATCGCTCCTACCTGGACACGCTCACGCGCCGGGAGACAATGGCCTGCCGCGTGTTCGACCTAGCCCAAAGCTATGCCTGGCGCTACGGGCACGATGATTTTTCGGCCAAGTGCGCGGCCCTGGGGCTGCGTTACTACCCGCAAAGTGTCCAAGGCCGGATGCTGGCCCATGATGCGGCCCTGATGGCACTCATGGTCGCGGTGAAGGCCAATGGTCAGCCCACCGAAGCCCAAGCCCGCCTGAACCCTAAGCTACGACCACTGATGGAAGAAGTCGAGCGCCGCAAGCGGGCCGTCGAGGAACTAGGGCATGAAGAAATGCCGGCCGACCAGTACGCCCGTTGGTTAAAGCAGGTCGAGCAGGAACAAACCCGCGTGGCCGGCCAGCAAGCCGCCTCTCGCTTCGAGCAAACCGCCAAGAAATAAGCCGCTATGCCCTTCGCTACCCGTCCTCTCCTTTACTTGTTGCTGCTGGTGCTCTCGGTGGCCTGCGCTCGGCGTCCGGTGGCCTTGGAGCCGCTGGCCGTGCGCAGCAGTGCCTACCACGTCGCGGTGCCGGACCGGGGGCCGGCCTCGGTGCCGGCGCAACTCCCAGGCCTTCCACTGGAGGTACTGCCTCCTGCCCGTATTCTTCCCTCAGCCGTCGAGGTGACCCATGATGCCTACGAGCAAGCGTATAAAGAGCTGGCTAAAATGCTGGATGGCCGATATCCCCTTAGTTTCAAGCGGGCGGTCTTTATATCGGAAAATGCCTATTTCGATAGTCGTCTGGACTACGAAGAATTTAACAGCCAAATTGTCGCGCTTAGCCAATTATGCCGGCTCTTGAAAACGTCTAACGACCCCTATTTTCTGTATGACCGCGCCGATAAGGAGTTGGTAGCCCGAAACGCGGCCATTTTTATGATGATGAAGGACTCTACCCGGCTGGGGAAAGGCCGCGTAGTTGCTCCTTTTCGCTATGATTTTGATGATTTCAACGGGGATGCAGACTGGCGGAAAATGTTTGTGAGCAAGCTTCTGATTTCCCATAAAGGAAACTGCCACTCACTACCCTTCCTCTATAAAATGATTGCCGACGAAACCGGCGCACCCACCTGGCTTTCCCTGGCTCCGAATCACATTTACCTGAAGCAGCACAACCAGAAAGACGGGTGGTATAACACGGAGCTGACGAGCCGGACCTTTCCTAATGATGCCTGGCTCACGGCCTCGGGCTACATCAGCAAGGAAACGATTGTGAGTGGCATTTACATGGACACGCTTAGCGCCAAGCAAAACGTAGTGCTCTGCCTCGTGGACTTGGCCAAAGGCTATGAGCGCCGAGTAGGGCCAGCAGCAGCTGAGCCCTTCATTCTTAAATGCACGGAGCTTGCATTGCTACATTTCCCCCATTATATCAATGCTCAACTGTTACGCGCTGAGGCCCTGCGGCACCAGTTCGAGCGGCAACAAAGTACCGCCACTTCCCAACAGGCATTCGCGGCAATGGAAGCGGCCTACACCCGTATCTTCGAGACAGGTTATCGTGAAATGCCGGCGCAGATGTACACGGACTGGCTGCAAGCTGTCGTCAAAGAGAAAGCCAAGTACCAAACCCAACATTAGCCCGGCTCCCTTATGCGGAATCACTACTCACTTACGTTGCTGCTGGGGCTGGCCCTGCCGCTGGCGGCTCACGCGCAGCAGCCCTTTGAACGGTTCGGGGTCAAGGTAAAGGTCGTAACCCTCAGCAACGGCCGCTACCCGGAGTTTTTCGGCAATGATAGTCTGCGGCGTATTGGCTCAGTAGTCTACAATACCCGCCTGCGGCGCATTGCTTATCTATTGCCTGGCGATTCGTTGCTGGGTCGGGCTAAATCCGAAGTTACGAGCCGCTGGTTTGCCGTGGACCCACTGGCGGAGAAGTATTCGTACATCACTCCCTACGCTTACGGCAATAATAACCCAGTGCGCTATATGGACCACGACGGGCGGGAGATTGTCGATTCCAAGGGCAAGGCCGTTACCATCAACAAAGATGGTGGGTTTTCATACGCTGGAAAGGATGCCAGTATTATTCAGTTCGTGGGTGAAATGTCCAAGAACGATGCTGGGCGCGAAACTCTTACCGGCTTGGTTAGTGTCGCCACTAAAGTAAGTGTTGAAATTACCGAAGAAACCGGGGAGGCATACCGGGACTTGAACGGCAAGCAGTTGCTCGGTCATACGGACCTTTCTACCGGCACTATGATAGACCCCAAAACGGGTAAGGAAGTCTACAAATCTGCGGCAATAACCCTCTTTAAAGGCAGTTATAAAGACGGTGTTGAGAAGAAAGAGGGGGAATATGCCGAAAGTTCAGAAGGCAAATTTGTAAATGGCGTTGGAACACATGAAGGCCGGCACGTACTAAACAACCTGGAAGCACTGAAAGGCGCGAAACAAACTGGCGCAACTGGCAGAGATTTGGAGCAAAAGCAAAAGGATGCCATTGAGGTAATTCCCAATCAGGAAGAAAAAAAGGCCAATGCTACCTACCCGCAATAGTAAAGCCGCTACCGCTGCCTTGCACTTGTTAATCGTGGCGGGGCTGGTGTCTGCTTGTGCCAAAGAAATTACTCCTACTTCGGCTACCAGCGAAGAATGTATTCCTGTTAGCAAGCTTGGCTTGAATAAGAAGATACGAGCGGAAGTAGGGGCCGTTTTGCAAACCAAAATCGTATCACGGCGCAGAAAACTTGATTTAGCTGAATTTTGCGCTTACAAGGACGTAACATCAAATGGTGCATACACTGTCCTTAATATCTTCGACCGTGTAGGCGGAATGCACATGAGCCCAACCTGGATTTTAACCACTAAAAATCAGGCGACCGATGCGAAGCTCAACACTTTCACAATGGGCAAGGATACTGTGCAAACCAGAAATTCAGTTATCGCTAGGGTAACTGAATTGCCGGGAATTGACGAAATTTCCAAGCGCGAATTGATTAGCTATTTAATGGCCGATGTGAGGCGGTATTCAAAAAAGTAGCTTGTCGAGCTTCGACTTATCACCAAGTACCTTGCCGGTCTGCTAGACTTCTACACCTGCTGCTCATGCTTAAATTTTACTCTTGCTCACTGGCACTGCTGCTTGGTACTTCTCTTGCGGCACATGCTCAACAACCATTTGAGCGGTTTGGGGTCAAGGTGAAGGTGGTAACGCTCAGCAACGGCAAGTACCCCGAGTACTTCGGTAATGACAGCCTGCGGCGCATCGGCTCGGTGGTCTACAACACACGCCTGCATCGCATTGCCTACCTGCTGCCGGCTGATTCACTCGTGGGCCGGGCCAGGTCCGAAGTTACTAGCCGCTGGCTGGTTGTGGACCCGCTGGCTGAGCAGTTTTCGCATATCACCCCCTATGCTTACGTATCCAACAATCCAGTCAATAAGATTGACCCGGACGGACGAGCAGAAAAAGATGTTATCCTGGGCGGACCGAAAAAGATGGAAGCTTTTCAACAGCTACAAGCTTCGGTGGCCAGTTCCCTAACGCTAACAATGAATGATGCAGGGAAAGTGAGCTATACTCAAAATGGCTCTAATCCGCCCTCACAAGGCGCTTCGCAGCTAATGAGCGCCGTCGATGACCACTCTGTGACGGTCAATGTGAATGCGGTTGGAACTGACCAACAGGTAACAGCAGATAATAAAATAATCCCTGGGGGTATGTTCGGGGGCAATACCGTTGCAAAAGATGGCACGGTGCAGACTTCCCAAACCATTGTGCCCGAAGTTTTGGGTAAATTAGATGGGTACTACCAGAAGCCCGGCGCAACTGTTCTGCATGAAGTAACTGAATCCTATGTAGGCGGGCAAATGTCTCAGAAAGCAGGCGTTTCGTCAGGTGACTATGCCGCTCCTGGTAGCGTGTACCCTGCTGCTCATGCGGCGGCTTCTCCACAATCCGGTACTTACTCTACCAGGTACTTTGATAAAGCAGGCAATCCGATGAATCCCTATCAGGCTTCGCAGAATCCCGGTAAGGTCGGCCGAACGGAGAACTATGCTCAGGAGGGCACTAGACCCCTCCAAGTTATTCAGACCGTCCGTTAAGCCACACTCCGAACGAATCCCTCATGCGTCTACTGCTCGTTTTGCTGGTCAATCTTTTGCTTAGCTGCAAACCGTCTGAAATGGCAAGCGCGACTGTGCCTAATCCTGAATCAAGCCCTGCTGGACCAGTAGAAGGCTATCGGGTAACAAGGGTAGATTCACTAAATAGCGTGTATTTGATATACGCGAAGAAAAATAACGTCACGTACAAGATTGTTTCGGACAAAGCGAAGTCGGCTCACTGCACGGCCATCAAAGCCGGGCAGAACTACAACTTCGACCTTACCTCCCTATATTCTTCTACGGCAAAAGCTCCCGCTGGCACGCGCTATGTGCCAACTGCAATGGCCGGGAATCTTGGGTCCAAGGGCATTGATTGGGATGGTAAGGGTACTATAATCACCCTGGAAGGTGATTCTATCCGGGACATTTTCTTTGCAAAGAATGTGGTAGGATTGTGCCTCAAGTAAGCCTTCTTATGCAGCGGAGGATAAAATTGCGCTAAGCCCATATGGGCAGTCATACTATTAGGAGAGCATCAAAAAGTGTGGGGCAATAGGGGATAATCACCTTCTGGCGTAACTTGAAAGTACCTTTCTGTCGGTAAACGCCATGCCCCAACCAGCTGCTGCTCCTATCTTATCCGGTGCTGACGGGCTGGCGGCGGTCTACCAGCTCAAGATTCATCTGCTGGGTATCAGCCCGCAGATTTGCCGGCGCGTGTTGGTGCGGGGCGATACGACGCTGGCCGAGTTGCATCACGTCTTCCAGGTGGTGATGGGTTGGGGCAACTGGCACCTGCACAGCTTCAAGCTCTGGGGTAAAGAGTACGGGATGCCCTACGCCGGCGGCCTCTACTTTGCCGACGATGCCCGCCGGGTTCACCTGGGCGATTTCCCGTGGCGGGCGAACGACAAGTTCACCTACACCTACGACTTCGGCGATTACTGGCTCCACCAGGTGCGGGTGGAGAACGTGCTGCCTCCGACCGCGCTGGTGAACCATCCGGTGTGCGTGAGTGGCCGCCGGGCCTGCCCACCCGAGGAAGTCGGTGGCCCCAGCGGTTATGACCAGCGCACGCTCGACCAGTTCAGCTGGGCCTACGAAGCCCACGACCGCTTACTGGCCGGCGAGGATATCCGGGAGGACGACGTGCCGACCTGGTTTTGGACCTATCGACCGGAGCATTTCGATAAGGGCCAAGTCAACCAGAAACTAGCGAAAGTGTATCAACTTAAGGGTAACCCTGATTTTCTGTATTCGCAGGGCAGCTACGACTATTTCTTCGCCGATATGAAGTCTTGAAACCTGTATTATAAAAACCAAGTGGTTTTCTTGATACAGCCCAGATAGCTTTGCGCCATGCAACAGGCGGTTATTTTCGTGCGGGTCTCCAAGAAGGAGCAAGACTACCAGCGGCAGGTCGAAGACCTGCGCGCCGTGGCCCAGAGTCAGGCGGTGCAGGTCGTGGCCGAGATTGCGGAGAAGATTAGTGGAGCTAAGCGGAACCAGGACCGGGAGGGGATTCAGCAATTACTGGAGCTGAGCCGCCGGGGCACTATCCAGAAAGTATTGGTGAGCGAAGTCTCGCGTCTGGGCCGCTCCACGGTCGAAGTCTTGCAAATCGTCGAGGAATTGACCCAGTTGGGCATCAGCATCTACGTCCAAAACTTTGGGATTGAAACGCTCAAAAACGGCAAACGCAATCCAGTCGCTCAGTTCATGTTCACGCTGCTGGCGGAATTTGCCCGTCTGGAACGGGAAACCCTGCGCGAGCGCATTCTCTCGGGCATGGACGAGGCGCGGCGGCAAGGCGTCACGATTGGCCGCCCGGTAGGCGTAACGGAAGACAAAGCCGTCTTTCTAAAAAAGTATGCGGCCGTCGCCCGGCAGTTGCGCGCGGGCCTGAGCGTACGTAACACGGCAAAGCTGTGCGACGTGGCCATCAACACGGTTCGTAAAGTGAAAGCCTTGCTGTAATCCTTAACCCTCCAGCCCCATGAACTTCAAATTACAACTGGTGGCTTGTCCCTCAGAAGGCGACGAGACCACCCTCGAAGACGTGTTCACCTGGAGCCGGGAGGACCTGAGCTTAGCCAGCGTGGGCCTGACGCTGGCCGAATCGAAGGAGCTACTGCAGCGCCTTCAGCAAACGATGATTGGGCAGCAGATAGCGACGCACCTGCAACTGCAACAGCCCGTCGGCTTACGGAAGAAGGGCAGCTACCCGCTCCAGCTGAAAACCTTGTTCGGCAACGTCACGGTCGATAGCCCGCGCTACTATCTGCCACCCACCGAGGCAGGACCGAAAACCTTCAGCCCCCTCCAGCACCTGTTTCCGCAGCACGTGACGCCGGAGCGGCTGTACCTGGAAACCAAGTGGGCCAGCCTGATTCCTTACCAGAAAACGGCCGATTTGCTCCACGACGTGCTGCCCCTGAGTGCGAAACTATCGGGCACGACCATCCAGCAGCACCTGCACGCCGTGGTCGAGGCGCAGGAACAGCAGCTGCCGCAGGAAGTGGCCCCTTTTCATGGCGTTTGCCAGCGCGACCGCGAGGCCTTGCCGTGCCCGCCCCGCCCGCTGGTGGTCGGCCTCGACGGCGGCTACGTCCGGCACTGGCATAAAAAAGGCTGTTTCGAGGTGATTGCGGGCAAAAGCATTCCCGCGGAGGGGGCCGCCAAATGCTTTGGCTTCGTGCAGGAAGTGGATGCCAAGCCGCGCCGACGGGTCTTTGAGGTGCTGCGTTCGCAGGGGCTACAGGCCAATCAGGCCGTGGAATTCTTTACCGATGGCGCCGCGGTGCTGCGGTCGCTGACCAGCTATCTGAGTGCGGAGTCCACGCATATCCTGGACTGGTTTCACCTGACCATGCGCCTGACGGTGCTGCAGCAGTACGCGCTGGGCTTCGCCCAGGTCGACGCGGCCGGGGGAAAAGCGCTGCAGGACGGCTTGACCAGCATCAAATGGCACCTCTGGCACGGCAACGCTGAGCGGGCCCTGGACAAGATACTGGACCTGGACGACAGGCTGGCCGTGCACCAAGACGACCCGCTGGTGACCAAGCAATACAGCAAATTAAAGCCGTTGGCCCGGCTACTTGCTGATTTTCACACCTACGTGGAACAGAACAGGGCCTTCATCGTGGACTACTCGGAGCGCCAGCGCTATGGCGAACGTGTCTCCACTGGTTTTGTCGAGTCGGCGGTGAACCAGGTGCTGTCAAAACGCCTGGTCAAGCGCCAGCAGATGCAGTGGACCAGAAAAGGGGCGCACCTGCTCGTGCAGGCCCGCACCAAGGTGCTCAACGAAGAATGGGAAGACTGTTTCCGAAAGCAGTACCCCGGCTTCCGGTCAATGGCAGCCGAACCTCTAGCAATGGCTGCTTAAATCCATTGCCCCACACTTTTTGATGCTCTCCACTACTGGGCCGGGGCCCAGCGAAAAGCCCAGCGCGAGTACGAAACGCACCTGCTGGCCATCCGCCAGGCCCGCGAAACGGCCCTGCGCGTTTTCGCCCAGGTCGCGCGCACGGTGGTCGACGAGCAGATACCGGCGGGGCTGGTACGGGAAGCCGTGTTCGAGGCCATTCCCCGGGAGCAGGTGGAGCAGGCCTTGCAGGCTTACTATGCGCTGAGCGATACCCGCCTGGATTCGCCCCTGGCTTTCTTGCTGCGTCGCTACGCGCACCTGAAGCAGTTTTCCGCCCGTCTGTTGCGGCAGGTGTCGTTTGCCAGCGCCTTTGCCGGCGACCGGTTCGCCGAGGCCCTGGCCCTGGTGGTGGACTTGCAGACCGGGACCCGGCGCAGGCTGCCGGCCGATGCGCCGACCGATTTCATTACCCCCTCCTGGCACGGGTTTGTGCACCCGCAGCAGGCCCCGGAGCGGTTACCCTACGAGTTGTGCGTGCTGGCCACCTTGCGCGAGCGGCTGCGCTCAGGTGATGTGTTCGTGCCCGGCTCGCGCAAGTACGCCGACCTGGAGAGCTACCTGATTCCGGCTGCCCAGTGGCCCGGCCTGCGCGGGGAAGTGCTGCGCCAGTTGGGCCTGCCGGAGGACCCCCGCCAGCGCCTGCACGCCCGCCTGGCCGAACTTGAAGCGCTGCTGCCACAGGTTACAAACCTGCTGGCCGAAGGCGGGGAGGTGCGCCTGGAAGACGGCGAATTGGTGCTCACGGCGCTGCAAGCGGAAGAACTACCCGCCTCGCTCCAGGCGCTGGACGAGCAGATTCGGGCGCGCATGCCGGTCGTGGAACTCACCGATATCTTGGTCGAAGTGGACGGTTGGACTGGTTTTTCGGAGCTGCTACGTGAATCATCGGCGGGGGCTGTTGACGACCCGGAGTCGGTGTATGCGGCCCTGCTAGCCGCCGCCTGCAACATCCCCTTGTCCGACATGGCGCGCAGCACCGGCTTGCCCTACCAAACGGTCTGGTGGGCAACCCACCAGTTCCTGCACGAGCAGCCGCTGCGGGCGGCTACCACCCGCGTGGTCAACCAACAGCACCGCCAGTGGCTGGCCCAGCACTGGGGCGGCGGGGGCTTGTCGTCCTCGGACGGGCAGCGCTTTCCCGTCAGCGGGGCCGTGCGCAACGCCAAGGCGCTGCCGCGCTACTTCGGCTACGGCCGGGGCGTGACCTTCTACACCCACACGGCCGACCACTACGCCCAGTACGGCAGCAAGGTCATCCCCGCCACCGAGCGGGACGCGACGTACGTGCTGGACGAGGTGCTGGGCAACGAAACCGACGTGGTCATCGTCGAGCACGCCACCGACACGCACGGCTACACGGACCTGGTTTTCGGACTCTTTGACCTGCTGGGCTTGCAGTACTCGCCGCGGCTGCGCGACATCGGCGACCAGAAGCTGTGCCGCATCCGGGGCCGGGAACTGGCCTACCCGGGCCTGCACTTCACCGGCCACGTGCAGCCCGGCTACATCGAAGCCCGCCTGGATGACTTGCTGCGGGTGGCCGGCTCCTTCAAGCTCGGCTACGTCACGGCTTCGCTCTTCATCAGCAAGCTGCAGGCCTACCCGCGCCAGCATAACCTGACCTATGTCTTGCAGCAGTACGGGCGGCTCATCAAAACCAACTTCATTTTGCGCTACCTGCTCAGCCAACCCTTGCGGCGCAAGATTCACACGCAGCTCAACAAGGGCGAGCGATTGCACGCGCTGCGGGTGTTTCTCTGGTTTGGCGGCGACGGGCTCATCCGCCGCAAGCAGGAAGAAGCCCAGCAGGAGGTCGTCGGCGCCCTCAACCTGGTCACCAACCTGGTGGTGCTCTGGAACACGGTGTACCTGCAACAGGTGGTGCAAACGCTACGGGCCGAAGGCGTGGAAGTGCGCGACGAAGACCTGGCCCGACTCTCGCCCGCCCGCTACGAGCACATCAATCGCCTGGGCAAGTACACCTTCCCCAGCCAGGTGGAAGTGGAGCCCAACGGACTGCGCAGCCTGCGAAAGCCATCGGAAGCAGCCCCGATGGGAGCTTAGAGTAATTTTATCCCCCCGCTGCTATAAGAAGGCCTCATTGACTTTCTAAAAGCCCAGGGCAACACGCCGGCTACCGCTGACGCGTTCGAGTACAACCGGGATGGATTGGGCATGTATGGCTTCGCCCAGCCGCTCGATACGCAGCGGCTGCCGGAACACTTCGAATTCCCGCCCAGCATTAGCCTTTCCGTCGATGGCGTACACGACAGCCGCCATTTCGTGCGGATTCAGCACACGCCCAATAAGCCGGCGCGCCGCTTTTCATTTGAAGCATTCGGATGAGCTATACGCCGCAATTCCACGAGGAAGAACAAACCCCCTCACAACGATGGGAAACGGTGTGATGGGCCATTTGCATAGGCGCCAGTGACCGGGCCGTGCCCTCCCCGGAAATGGCACAGCTGCAATTGCGCTACGTCGCCGGCGAGATTGACCAGGTGCAGGTCCACGACGAGCTGATGCGGTGGTACCGGCCTGACGTGGCCCCAGCGGTAGACGTGCGCCCGCTGCCGCCGGAGCAGCCCGGCCGGGTGTACCCCTATGCAGCAGAAATGGCTACGCTGATGGAAGAAATGAACGAGCTGCCGCCCTACGTGCCCTATATCGTGATGGACGAGACAATACCGGAGCTGTAATAAGTTAGCGCTGCCTCCTTTTTGTAATTGCACAATGGCACCCATCGCCTTTGGGTAGCTCTATCCCCCACCGCTACGAAAAGGTCATAATGGCCCCCAGCAAGCACGCACCGTCCCGTTTAACTCTTGGACCAAACTTTTAACCACGGCCAATAGTGCACCATTAAGAGTAATATTGGTAACATAGGTAATACCGGTAATATTGGTATTGCCTATGTTACCAGCCTAACAGCCTAATATACTTTTGCCACGTATCGCCACTCCATGCCTACATTCTCGCGAACCAGCGTTTTTATTAGCTACAGCCATGCTGATGAAAGATGGCGTAAACTGGTTGAAAAGCATCTGGCTCCGCTCGGACGCGACCATAGTTTACGGGTATGGAGTGACCAGAACTTAAAAGCCGGCGAGCCGTGGCTGGCCCGAATCCGACGCGAGCTGGCGACGGCCCGGGTGGGTATTATGCTCGTTAGTCACAATTTCATGGCATCGGATTTTATTCATTCCGATGAGCTTCCGCCGTTGCTGCTGGCAGCCAAGCAAGAAGGGGTAACGCTGCTGACTGTCGTGGTCGGGTATTGCCACTTTGCCAACTCGCCGCTTAGCAAGCTGCAGGCTTTTAACAAGCCAGATAAACCTCTAGAGGCACTGACCATTCCACAGCGGAATAAGGAGATGGCACGGCTCTGTGCCATGGTGATGAAAATCTTCGGCCTGAAGCCAGGCACCGCGAAACCCACCGCCGCTAAACCGGCAGTCCCGAAAAAAGCGGCTGCTCCAGCCTCCCCTAAGCGACTAACCCCGTCTGCTGCTAAAGCAGTCCCGACTCCTGAAGCTACTGCCAAATCCAAAGCCATTGCCAAAGCCAAGGCCCTAGCTAAAAACAAAGCGGTAGGAGCCAAGCCCAAGCCAACTGCAAAACCTACTGCCAAGCCGGCCGCTAAGCCTATACCTAAACCGGCCACGAAAGCGGTGCCCAAGCCAGCTAAAAAAGCCGCACCCCGCGCCAAAAACTGATTCGCTCTCCAAGGTACTTATAGCGGCCAAGGGCAAGGTACTGGATTTTACATGTTGCAAACGAACGTTTACAACATGTAAAACGGCTTACCTTGCGGGCATTTCTTCCCTTTGGTTCTGAGTTGATGTCACCGGCGCGCCGCTATACCCCTTATTATAGAGTCTCCACCCAGAAGCAAGGCAATTCCGGGTTGGCCTCGAGGCCCAGCGGGCCGCCGTGCGGGCCTTCGTGCCGGACCCGGCCCAGCTTGGGACCGAATACGTGGAAATCGAGAGCGGCAAAAAGGACCAGCGGCCGCAGCTGCTGGCCGCTATCGCCGAGGCCCGGCGCGTGGGCGCGACGCTGCTCATTGCCAAGCTCGACCGGCTCAGCCGCAACGCGGGCTTCATTTTCGCCCTGCGCGATTCGGGCGTGGACTTTGTCTGCTGCGACATGCCCGACGCGAATACGCTGACTGTGGGCCTGTTCGCCGTCATTGCCCAGCACGAGCGCGAGACCATCTCCAAGCGCACCAAGGACGCGCTGGCCGCCAAGAAGGCCCGCGGCGTTAAGTTGGGTAGTCCGGCCAATTTTACGCCGGCGGTCATCGCCCAGGGCCAGGCAGCTATGCAGGCTAATGCCCGCGAGCACCAAGCTAACCGCCAAGCCGCCCGGGTCGCGGGGCTGCTGCGCGCCCAGGGGTACACATTGCAACAGGTTGCCAATGAGTTGAACCAAGCCGGCTACCGCACCCGCCGAGGCCGGACGTTCCATCCTACCACAGTCCAGCGGTTATTGCCGGTCCAACATAAGCTCATTGCGTAGCGCTTTAAGATGGTTTCATTTAATCAGTATTACCGGTGTTACTTGTGTTACTCAAATAGTCCATGAAGGCATATTTATGGCAGCGAGAGGGTAGAATTGCCTTAAGCCCTGAATATTTCCCTGCTTTCTTCGTGTCCAGCCTAACTCGACCACCTCAGCCTTGCTCCAGTCGGATGCTCAGGCTAGGTCCGCTTGGCAGCTTCGGCTCGTACCAATTCCAAAAGGCCGTGGTAAGCCAGTCGGCCACTATGGCTAGCCGTTTCGGGGCAGAAGAGGTGGCATTGCCTGGTAGCTGCTTAATCCAGACGTGGGAACTGCCGCAACCCACATGGTAGCTGGCGCCCAGCAGTTCCCGCAAGGCTGGGGCCAGGCTGCGTCAAGTGGCATGCTGGATATGGGACTGAACGTAGCGCCGAAGCTGCTCCAAGCGCTGTTTTTCGGCTTTGTCCTGGGGTAGCTCAATGGCTAGGTACGCTTCATGGGTGGAAAAGCCTGTTGCATCGGCCTTGGTTAAAAGTTTGGTACAAAGGTTAAACGACAGGCTGGAAATCGGCTGCCACTTAACCATGAATAATACCCCTACATCAGATGAGCGGAATTTTACATGGTTTCCCGCAGAAGTCGCACTCGCCGCAATAGCCATCTCTCAAACGAGCTAAACAGGTCAACAAGGTGGGGCCATCAGGATACGTAAGTGGTTCCACTTTCTGGCCCCATTTCTACTTACATAACAGCAACCAGTTAGCTGGGTCCGGCAAAGTGTACCTTTCTGGCTCCTGCCTCTGCGCAGTAGGGCGCGTTGACACGCCCATCGAGTGACCGCTCGTTTAACCTTTGTACCAAACTTTTAACCAAGGCCTGCATCGGGGCAAAATCGAGTGGACCTATTCATGCATTACTGGTTAGGAAAGAGCAAAAAGCAGGGGTAGGAGGCTAGCTACTACAGAAAAAGTAAGTCCGTCGGGGCTACATAATGCCTATGACCAAGCACCAGGCTTGCATACGCAGGAGCTTTCGAGTTCTACAGCTATGTTTCAATTAGCAAAACGATAAATTCCCATTACGCCCTTTCCTGCTGCATGTTCACTCGCTATCTTTGAGCATATGAGAACTACTGTACTGGTCCTGTCTGGCGCGCTGATACTGACGGGATGCGACAAAACGGAACCTGCCCCACCCACGCTGGTTGGCATCTGGAACCTGGAATCCATTCGCTACCAGTTGGCCGCGAGCCACGGCCATCCCGCCACCGACGATACCTACGTGGCCAAACCAGGGGAGTCGCCGCAGGAGTTTACCGCCGACGGCCGGGTCTGGTTCCAACGGCCACTGGCTACAGGCTCGTTTCGTCCCTACCGTTTTGATGGCAGCACGATTGTTGTTGCGTTGGGTCCCTACGACGTACGGTGGACGGTGAGTGAGCTAAGCACCCACCGCCTAGTCTACCAAGAAGTTGAGGTGGGCTCCGCTGGCCAGTTCACCCAGACCTTTACCTATCGCCGTTAAGAGTTTGAAAGGTTGGCGAGCACAGTTCAATAAAACCGTTTATAAGCGCCCCTCGGTGGTCCAGTGATAAGTAAAGGTCAGGCGGCTTGATGAAACTCGGTTGGGGCCATAAAGTGCAGCGCATGGTGTGGGCGCAGGTGGTTGTAATAGGAGAGCATCAAACTGTGTGGGGCAGTGGCAGTCAACTACCTCATGGCTTGACTTGGGAGCCCATCCCGATCGGTGAAAGTTATGCTCCCACCCATTGTTCCGCCTTCTACAATCGGCGAAGACCGACTGGCGGCAGTATACCATCTCAAGATTCACATGGTGGGTATCAGCCTCCACCTTGCGGGCGCGTGCTGGTGCGGGGTAATACGTCGCTGGCCGAGCAAGCGGTTGGGGGCAGCGCGCACGGCCGGGTCCGAGTCGGTGGTGCGTGGCACAAATGAGCGGGGCTGCTGGGCGCGCAGGCCGTGGGCTTTGAGCACGCGGCGGCTGCGCCAGCGGCCGACCGCATGGCCCTGGGCCTGCATTTTGGCCTGCAGCCGGCACATGCCATACCTATGGCTGTGGCGCGCAAACCCTTCGCGCACGGCCACTTGCCAAGCCGGCTCAATGGGTGCCCCTTGGTGGCGGCGCTGCTAGGCATAATACGCGACTGAGGCCACGCGCAGCAACTGGCAGAGCCGGCGTACCCGCGCCTGTACCTGGCGATGTGCTGGTAGGTGCTCACCGAGTCGGCTGGCAAAAGATGACCAAGGCTTTTTCTAAATGTCGAGCTTCTGCTTCGCCCGTTTGAGGCAGGCGCACAGGGCGCGCACCACCGGGTCGCGGGCCACTTCCTCGCTGCCCACTTCGGGCATGAGTTGCGCCTTTTGCCAGCGGTAAAGCAGCTTGGGGCTGATGCCCAACTGCCAGGCGGCGGCCTGCGTGCTGCGGTTCTCGCCCGCCAAGCGCACTCGGCCTTGAACGCCTCTTCGTATTTACGCCGTTTGTCGGGCGACGCCCCGCTCTTTTTGGCTGTCATAACAGAAGAAATAGACGACCTTCTTCTGTCCGTTATCTCTACACTACCTCATACATTAATTGAAACCCTAAGCATGCAACTTTACCTACTTACATTTTCTCATAGAAAAAATCATCTGTGCTTTGGCGATAGTAGATAACGACTTTACCTGCCCTTTTTTCAATAGGCAGTGAAGAAGTTATTGTAGAGCCCTGTAGGTTTGTCTGGGTCTTATATTTATAGTCCTCATCAAGAAGGTAATTGAATAGTGTTATGCGCCCTTCCTCAAAACTCCACTTGTCAGTATTTGTGAAAACAAAAGAATTATGTTTGGAACGCAATCGTCTTGTATAAGTGCCATCATTCAAAATTCTAAGAGTATCCCAATTATTAGTCTGGTTCTTAACTATATATACTCCTGCTACTTCTTCCTGGCGAACACCGCAAGAAACAAGCAGAGTGGACACAGTTAATAAAAAAAAGAAAAGTGCTCTCATTGCTTACTTAGACTTATTTATATACCAAAGGTAAGTTTGATGTGTAGTGCTTTGAGGTCCACCTAAGCCATTAACTCGGGGGGTATTTACTTCATCACCATCCCACCACCACGGGGTCCAGGAAGACCGTGACTTACTATCCGCACCCATTATGACCAGTTTATTACCTACGGGATAAAAGCTGTAGGCCGTTTTACCGAGCATCTGGGATGTCATGTTTAGCCCAGAGTTCATAAGGCCTCCTAAACCGAATGATCCTTTAAAAAGATATGGTTTGTTATTAGCGGATTGTCTCCTGTACATCAGAAATGCCTTAGCGAATTGCTCAGATGCCATGATCTGTTTGATCATCGGATGGCTCGCACCTGCTATCAGACTCTTCTCTGGACCAGTTCCATCGTAAAATTCATTAAATAGGTCTCGCCAGTTTGTAGCGGTAGAGCGCCGTTTATAGCCCTGAATAAATTTGGAACTTGACATCCACTGGGTATCCTGAGATTCAACATCTGTTATTTCCGTCTGTCCATCCCGATCGTCACCGACGTGGTGGTAAAAATCAATATCGTTTCCTCCAAGATTGCTGGTCTTTACCCATGACCCTGTTTTGTCATTAACCTCGTATTCATTATCAGGGGAATTGGTGGCTTGGTAAAGTGTTTCTTGATCGTCATCGTCAATTTGATGTGCTTTACCTTCAAAATCATATATTGTCTGAGGCGCCATTCCCGTTGGATCTACTAGGGCTATTGGGTTGTTAAATACATAGTTATATGGGCTATGACTGCCCATTTTCTCTGCTAATGGATCAACAACGTGCCAGCGCCCTAGCTGTGCATCGTAAAAGCGCGCACCGTAATCAGTCCAGTTAAGTCCAAAATCCTCCTGCTTTTCCTTGCCGTTGTACTGAAACTTAGAGTCGGGGTTCCCCAAGTCCTCGATGTCCACCAAGTTTTGGCCCCATGGGTCGTAATGGTTTTCCTGATACTCATTGGGGTCGACCGAACGCAGTGCAAAATCATCGAAATAAGCCGGCGTACCGCTCTCGTTCACCAGCGAGACTTGCACGTAGCCTGCGCTATCAGCCTTGATTCCGGCCTCCAAGTGCTGCCATTCGTCGGTAGCAGTGCGTTGCAGTGGTTGAATGGATGAGCGAACCAATTGGCTGTCCTGGTCGAACAGCTCATAGCGAAGGAACGCCCGTGGCAGCTCTTTCTCGCGTTGTTTCAATAAATGTGGGATGAGACCCACGCTTAGGCCCCAATAGGGCCGCCACCGATTCCGTCCAGCCTGGGGCTGTAATTTTTCGGAGCTGATGCTGCCGGGACTGCCCGCTACCACAGCCCCTATTACAACGGCGCCGCGCTGCACTAAGCCACCAACGGGCGAGCCGTGGTCGTAGCGGCCGTACACTTCGGCCCGCACGCTGTCGCCCGCGTGAACGGCCAACGTTATGCTAGGCCCTAGACGGCGGCCTTCAGTGGCCGACAAGCGGGCCACATAATCGCCGGTGCGCGCGTGCTGCGCGTCTCGCTGGCGAGTTTCGGCCACGTGGGCAAATTCCTGCTCTTCTTTGTCCGCGTTCGCCGGCTCCATTGAGGCCGTGCGCTGCTGTGTACGCGCCCCGTGGTCGCGAAAGGCAAAGCGCAGGTTGCCCAAGTGGTCCTTGATGAAGTACTCGTACTTCCAGTTTAGCTCACCGGGGCTTAGATTGGCTGAGGGAGTGTAAAGAATGCGGCCCTCCGGGGTGGGCGCACTCTTGAGGGTGCCGTCTTCGAACACAAAGCCGCTGGGATAGTCCGTGGTGTGAGTCAGGTATGTCGAACCGTTCCATTCATAAGTTATTTTCCGAAGCTTGGTGCCAGCGCCGGAGTACTTAAAATTAATGTACCGGGAATTGGTCAGGTGAATCCATACCGGCAGGTTTAGCTCGTTGTACGAGATATCGGTGATTTCCTTGTTGGCGTCGGCCGTCAAGTTGCCATTCTGGTCGTAGGTATACTCCTCCGAATTAAACCCTTGCACGTACGGTCCGGTGCGGTCTTCGAAGTCATTCGGTTGCGTAGTGCCTGCTGGTAACACTTGGTTTACCTTGTCATCAACGGCCACCAAGCGGTTGCCGTTTGTGGGGGAATAATGATACGATAGCTGATCTATCGCTCCATGCACGCCATTGGTGCGATTTCCCTGACGGGTCAGGGAGCGCAGGTTGCCATTAAGGTCATATCCACTCTTCGCAGAATAGTTCGTATTGTTTACCTGCCAGGTGTAGGTCGGTGCTTCGTAGGTGCGGTAATCCGCAGACAGTAGCCGATTAAGATGGTCATATTTATAGGCATATGCCCGTAACACGCGGCCAGTAGCCGGGTTGCCCGTCTTCCACAAGGCCGTGGCGATGTTGCCATTGTATTGGGCCGGGTGGCCCAGGCCGATATCATGGCGGTTGTCGTATTTGAGCTCAAAGCCAAACAAATCGGGTTCCACGCGGGGGCTGGCCGCGTCATAGGCATCCGCGCCGGTGCCGTCGTTGTCCGTGTTCGGGTCGGCGTCGTCGAGCCACTCGTTGTTGCTGATGTTGCGGTTGTTGATGTTGGTGAGCCACCCGCGGATGTTGTACCGGTAATCTACCGATTGCAGAAAAGTCAGCCCCGGGTTCAGGGCGGTGCCAGTCAGCCAGTCCGGGCTGTGCAGCTTCTTGTCCACAATCTGCCCCGCAGAATTGTATTCCAACTGCATGGAGAGAATCTTTCCCTGATTGTCTATTTTCATCCAGCTTTTCGTTGGACGACCGGCATGGTCGTATTCCTGCTCTTGGTAGATGCAGTGGGTTGACAACGAACCACCGGACGAGGCTGAGGCAAAGGAATGCGATCGGTAATTTTGCAGGATCTTACCCGCAAAATCTAGCTTCACAGAGGTGCGCTCCTCTCCACCTCCCGAATGGTCCGCCACGGTTTGAACCGTGCGGCCTTTGTCATCGTGGTAAAGGACAGTAGTAAGCCACGTGCCGGCGTTCAGATCCATTTCCTGACGCCCGGTAGTAAGCCCGGTTACTTGACTTGACAAACCACTGGCGGTCAAGGAAAAACCTAGTTGCGCTGCATACCCGGAGATGTCGCTCGCCTGTAAAGTCACGGGCGTGAAAGGGTGCTTGCTCAAGTCGTTAAAAGCTTCCGAGTCGTAAAACCTACGGGTAAGGAAATCCCAGTCGTAGACATCGGTCGGAAAGCTCCGGTCGGTGGTGTATTCCATCTTGGTAGGGTTGCCTGGTATGGGACGCATAACCTCCCACTGCATCAAGATATTATCGGCTTGAGCTTGTAGCACTTCGCGGTCAACTGGCCAGATATTGGGATAGTACCTACCCGTGAATATAGGGCGGCTCAGCGCGTCGTACTTGGTGAAAATCCACTGCCCTTTGTTGTCCTGCTGCAGCACCATCATATTACGCTGGTTGTACACGAACCGGCTGGTGCCGGCACCCGGAATATACTTTTCAATTAGCCGTTGTCGGTCGTCGTAGGTATAGGTAAAACACCACTTCACCAGCAGGTCCGCCATGACAATGCCCGTTCCTTTAGTACGGACCTCCTGCACGGCCATGGGCGGAATTACGGCCCGGAGCAAGCCCAGGTCATCGAATACGTAATAGGTCTCTGCAAACTCCGTATCCGAAGCCATTACTTTCTTGGCGACCACCTGACCCTGCCCGTTTTTAAACTCGTAGGATTTGCTACCATGCTCATCGGTGGTTTCCACCACCGCCAGCTGGCCTGCAGAATAGGCAGCACCTACGGCGATAGGCTGCGCTGCGCCAGCGGTGTAGGTCCACTGCAGCACGTCGTCGTTGCCAGTCCCGGCGCCGGTGTTCGTACGCTGTTCTGCCCGGACGCTATGGTTGGTGCTCGCCGTGGGCGTTGCTTCGTCGGGTTGCCAGGTCTGACCTGCTGCCCCCACCTGTTCGGGCCGGTTCAGGGGCGAGTTTTCAAACACCTTCTTGGCGTACGGGTTTGCATCATTGGCCACCCGGTCGCCCCCGCGTTGATAAAACAGGGCCTGTTGTTGCACCGCGTCGGATTGATACAAGCCGCCCTCTCCGCTTCCGACAGCTCCCCCCGAATAGGACAGGTAAGCAAACGGGGTGCGGCCAAAGTGGTCGTAGGTGACCGGCACCACGACGTCCTTCTTGTTGGGACTGGCTTGCGTGGTTACGGTCTGTATGGACCGGCCCAACCCGTCGAGGTACACGGTTTGCTGCTGGAGCTGCTCCCGCCGCTGGTCAACTGTTAAGCCTTGAATGTCCTCAACCGTGAGCTTTCCCTCCACTAGGACGTTGGTCGTGGCCACGTAATTCATGTTCTGCCCCACCACTACGGTCACGGTGCCCTGCGCCGTCTGACCCGAAGCCGAGGTGCCGGTGACGGTATAGGTCGTGGTTTTAGCCGGCGTGGCCGTCACGCTGGCTCCCGAGGTCGCGCTCAGGCCCGTAGCCGGGGCCCAGCTGTACTGGCAGGCCCCCAGGGCCGTAAGCGTGGTGCTGCTGCCGAGTATAACCCTAGCGGGGGCGGCACTGGCTGATACCACCGGCTGCCCGGTAATTGTGGCCGAAATCTGAGTGTTGATGTTCCAGGTGCTGCTGCTAGGCCCTTCCACCACGGCGTAGTATTCCCCGGGGGGCAGGGTCGTTCGAATCGAGGGCGAGACACTCGAGGGACACGCCGGCCCATACCCCCGGTTGGATTGCAGCAAGGTGCCTTGGCTGTTCAGCAAGTACAACAGGGTGGGGTAGCCGAGTGCGCAATTGGAAAGGGTTACTTCCATCGCACTGGGCACCGTGAACTTATAATAAATGTCATCGCTGGCTTCCCCGTACTCATTACCGAAGCAATTGCTCCGAGCATTATTTTTCGTGTCGCTATAATTAGTGCCACAAGCCAGCGAGCCCACATTAACCGGGTTCGTCATCGTAGCCCCGGCGGGCGCCGGCGACGTGGCAGGGACGTGCAAGCTCAAGTAAATCATCCCATAGTTTGTCCCGGCTTTTTCACATACAATGTAGTATGTGCCAGCGGGCAGCGACTGCTGTATCTGCGGCGTGCTGTTGCAGTTGGTGCTCGACGCGATAAGGCTGCCGTAAGCATCCAACAAATAAACGTAGGTGGAGAGGTTGGGGCCACAGGTGGTGATTTGGACGGGGGCTGCATTTGCCAGGGTGAACTGATAATAAATATCATCGCTGGGCTGCCCGTTGTAGTTGTTGCCGTAGCAATACGCCGGGTCGTTGCTTCGGGAGGCATCCGAGTATGAGAAGCCGCAGGAATAGATGGTCCCGATGTTAAGGGGGGAAGTCATGTTGGCGCCAGCTGGCTGAGAGGTGCACTGTCCCCACGCGGCCGTATTTACCAATAGGAGTTGCAGCCCAACCAACAACTTTAATAAACAGATGTGTATATATTTTTTCATGCGCAGTAGAAAAACGCGTTTATGTCGCCCAAAATGGAAAGTTGTCTTTGAAAGGAGCAGCGAACCCTATTGCTTGTAGTTGTAGTGGTAGAGCTTGACGATGTTACGCTGGTCGTCTCTTACCACCACTAGTCTTTGGAGCGCGTCGTACTCGTAATACACGGGGCGGCTGTTCACGTCGCTGACACTGGTCGGCTGGTTAGTAGCGGCATCGTATGTATAAGTAATGGCATGGGCATCTACGGGGTGCAAGCGCAGATCATCGACGCGAAAGCCGACCGGGTTGCCGGATGACCCACCGGTGTTGCACACATAGGCTACTAGTCGGTAGCGGTCGCCGGCAGCGGCGCCCGCTTGTTGGCGCACGGCGTCCAAGTCAATGATTGCTTCTACGTACTTCCACTTGCCCTGCGTATCACCGAAGGAAGCGCCAACATAGCTGGAAGCGGTGTTCACCTGATTGCCATTATGGTCATTGACGGACAATATTAAATTCCCCCCTCCAGCTCTAAATCCAGGTTCCGTGTTCACCCAGGCTGACAATTTATAGCGAGCAGCTTGCCTGGACGGAGCGATGTGCTTGGTCGGTCCGTAGTTATAGCTCCAGGCTGATATCGGGCCTACCCGCCATGCGTATTGGCCGGTATGGGCATTCCCGGTAAGATAATTGCGGCTGTCACCCGTCCCGGTGTTGAACCAGTAATCTTCTTGCGGGTTGGCGTCAACTGATTGCCCGCTTTCAAATCCCAAATAGCTGGCTTCGTTGCCCAAATAGGCAGGTAGTCCAGAAACAACCGTCCGGTCGGCATTTACGAACTGCGCGACCTGCTGCTGGTAGCGATGGTCCCACTGATACGATTCTGTGATGTCGTGTGCTTTTCGCGAAAGGTCGACATTACCGGATGCCATGTGGTAGCCCAGGTACTGTACCGGAGCGTACCGGCTGTCTTTTTGGGATGCGCGCTGCGCGGGAATGAAGCCGGAATTGGCCAGGTTAATGGGGTCGCGCAGGCGCAACTGGTCCGTTTGAATGGGGCGCACCAGCGCGTTGCCGTTCATGGCATAACCGTAGGTAATTAGCTTCGCGCCGGTCAGCCACTCAACCGAATTGCGCATGAGGGTGGTGTAGGACTCTACCGGCTGCGCAAGCAGCCGCAGGCGGTTGGCCATGTCAAACACGGGCCCAGAGAAAAGCAGGGTGTAATCAGACGGGTAGCTCTTGTACTCCCGCAGAACGTCGCCATTTGGCAGTTGCTGTGTCACCGCAGTGACTTGGCGATGAACGGGGTTGCCGTAATTGTAATTGGTGGCGGTTTGGGTGTAAATGGCGGGAGAGTACTGGTTATACACCCGTTTCGTCGACGACACCAAGCGCACCCAATGGCAGTCAATATCGTAATACTGCGTGCCTAACCGCATTATTTTTGGGACAGTGTACGGAACAGGGCCGCAGTAAAAGTCACTGCTGACAATACACCCTTTGATGGTTTTCAAGGTATTCCCCGTCTCGTACCCGCTGGCGTACACGTTCTCCGTTTCTATGACCTTGTCGAAGGCATTCGTCGTTTTATTTTTTTTGTAAACCGTTTCTTTGAGAAGCCGCCCGTTGGTTATGTTGATTTTATTAGGCACCGGCACAAAAAAGCTAACCGGCTGAATCTGGCCGTTATCATCAGGCGGGCCCAAAGGGGTTACATCTTCAACGTTGGTGTAAGTGTACTCTGTTTTACCGTTTTCCCCGTTGGCCCCTTCCAGCACCGTCACGAAATCATACCCGTATGGCTGGCCCTGGGCGGAATTTGAAAGCGCCAACCGAGATGACGAACTGCGAACGGCAAAGAAATTGCCATGATAATCAGTTTTAACTGGTGAAGTAGTGCCGTCACAGCTATAGACTGATCTAGTTACACCGAAATGAAGGTAGGAAGCAGGGGATAGCTGCCGCCCACTACTGGTAGAACTATTCGGCAGCTGGTATTTATAAGTCTTTACTATTTCATTGCCGGTCAAGTCATCAACCGATGTTATTGCCGCAATGCGAAGCCCGCAGCCTGTCCGGTTGTTTCCCATTGGGTCTCTGTATTCCTGGCTTTCATAAGTAAAGCGTGTAGCCCCTCCGGTTGGGTAAATGATTTTATTTAGTGTTCCAATCTTTGCATGATCTAGATTAGGATTTCGATCAGCACCAACAGAGTTATTATCATATGGCAATGTGATGGTGACCGAGGGATCACTAACAAGGCGAGACTGCATTTCTGGAATATCCGTGCCCAGTCCATCGTTGTTGGTTCCATTAAAAAAACCCAAAAAATCCTTGTTGTAAGAAGTCTTTAACGGCAGCGTGCCCCTGACGTCGTATTCAAAGCGGTAATCGGGGATGGCGTGGTTGCCATTGGCAACCCCGACCGCATCCAGATTGAGGCGTAGGCTTGCTGCGTCCGTACTACCCGCGTTAAGATAGGATTGCCGAAAAGTGACGGTTTTGGTTATTGCGGTACCCCCCGGGATTGTATTTCTTACGGTAAACCCGGTGATACGCTTGGACTTGGTAGTGCCAATGCCCATGACATCATCCCGGTTGGCATGTGCGAACTCTACCGTCCCCGTGGCATGCGTTATGGATTTTAAAATTAACCCGTTTGTTGTAGAGTAGCTTTTACTAGCGTGGGTAGGATAACCGTCAACATTCCCATAAAGGCGCCTATCTGTCCCACACCCTCCGTTGTCTCTGATAACTTCATAATCAAAATATACAGCTTTGGTTAGCGAGCTGGCGAGCTGACTAGTGGATTTATTTTCCTCGTAAGCGAAGGTCACGCGTTCCCCGTCCGGCGCTATTATTTCGGTTAAGTACCAAGCACTTGTGTAAGGGCCTATAAGGAGTGTCCCCCCCTCCGATTTTACTTGAGTTCGTTCGGTATTTCCAAAGGTGTAGACGTAGCCGTCTTGGGTCTTGATTGACCAAATTTTTGCAACGTAGTCGTAAACAACTAAACTATTGTCCGCATTATCGATCAGCCGAACATGAAATAGCCCAACAGTAGACGCCTTTTCCAAGATAAACTTGCCACTGTGATTTCCAAAATTATAGTAGAATATATCTGGCTGCGTATCCCTATACTTGAGGCATACATCTCGGAAGTAGTCGCCATCGGTGGTCGTGTTCCGGCCCGTCGGGTCGTAGTGATTGGCTGCGTCCCATGGGGGCATGGCTCCCGTGACGGCATAGCCCACGTCTTGCTTTAAGTCGTCCACCCCCTGTAAGCTGCGGGTGATCACCCCGCCGGCATTCAGTACCCAGGCCAAGCCTACCCACGATGCTTCTTCCTCGACCTTAATGCCGGATGCCCGGTAAGAAAGGCTGATGTCTACCTGATTGGATTTGGAGCCAACCGTATGCAGCGGCACGGAAATGTTGGGTAACCCCGTATACAAGGATACGGGAATGGCGCCGTACTCGCCCAAAGACGCGGCATTGGGAGCGGGGGGAAAGGCCGAGGGTGTGTTTAGAGTGGATGGTTGCGCAAACGCACCGTGGCCAAGGGCCAGTACGCAACATTGTAGTATCCAGGAAGACTTTGTGAATAAGAGTATTTTCATACTAAAAGCTGGAGTTGTTTGTTACAAAAGAGTCAATCTTCTGACACCCAGGTGCCCAGGTAGTCGGATGATGTAAAGACCCCGTGGTAAGGCTGACACGTCGACGGAATTGGAGGCTTTTGATAGGTATAGGGTAGCACACAGGTGCCCTGCCATGTCCCAAATTTGTACCTCTTTTGAGGAGCCGCCATTGATGATATTGAGTTGTTCAGAAGCTGGATTTGGCGCAAACGACCATTCCGAAGATTTCGCGGTTACGCGGGTACTCGTGGGCGTGGAACCGATAAAGGCGGTGAAATCACGCACTTGCCCCACTTCGTCATGTCGATAACAGGGCAACTCTTCCACCACGTTATAAGGAATGATGTTAGGCATCCACCAGATCCTCAGCCGCAACGGCCGGTTACGGACAGCCGTTGCCGGTACGTGAAGGGTGCCTGTCCAGGGATTGACCGTGGAGGAATGCCGATTGGAGTTGTAAACCAGTTCCGTAGTTGGTTCCAGTACCCCGTCGTCGTTGGCGTCGAGCCACATTTGGAATGCGAACCCCCTGAAGGTCGACGGGCTCTGGGTGAGCACGGTAACCGCCGTGCCCGTGCCGGGTGCCAGGGTAATGAGAGGCGCGTTGCAGGTTTCGTCCCGATAGGGGGCAAAGGGAACCGCATTGGTGTATGTCCAGCCTCCTAGCTGCACCGTCCCAACGGTGACCGGGAAATTGATGTCCGGACCCATTGATGGTAAGCAACTAGCGGGCCGGGGCCCCTGGCTGAGGTTCGCAATTACGATATAGTTGGTCTTGGTCACCGTACTGGCCCCGTAGCGATTGGCGACGCGCAACGATACGGAGTAAGTGCCCGGCTGGGCGTAAGTGTGCTGCGGGTGCTGCTGCGTGCTGGTGCCGCCATCACCAAACGACCACTGCCAGGTGCTGGGGGCTATCAGGCTGGTATCGCGCAGCTGCACGGTGCCACTGCAAGACACGGTAATATCCGCTGCGAAGCCCGCCTGGGGTGCCTGCGCGGCCGGGAAAATGAGGACGGTGTAGTCCTCGGTAGTCGCATTTTGATAAGCTGGCGGGCAGCTGTTGTTCGGGTCCGAGGGCTGGAATAAACTGGCGATTTGCACCCGTAGCCGGGTGGCTCCGGCGCGTGCGCCTAACGGTACTTGAAAAGGCAGCAGGTAAGGACTCAGCGCAGATACCTGTCCCAACCGCTCGGTACTGGAAAAATTGCCATCCTGGTTGTAGTCTATCCAGGCAGTCACCCGAACCCAGGGACCATTGCTGCCGGTGGACCAGCGGGGCGATTCGGCTTGTAACGAATAGGCCTGCCCTTGTATCAGCTCCGCGGCGCGGTCGGTATAATCCCGGTAACCCGTTCCAGGTAGCCGCACGTCCTGGTTGTCCAGGTTAGCCAGCTGCACGCGGGTGAAATATGCTGCCGAGGAAACCGAGCCCCCGGTGCCGTCCGCCGGGCAATACGCTGCGCAGGCTGCCGCTACCACCACGGTGTGATGCGCCGTATCCGACCCAAAGGCATTGGCAGTCACCAGCGTGATGTCGTAAACCCCTCCGGTCGAATAGCTGTGGGTCGGAGGAGAAGCCGTTGTAGCTATGCTGCCGTCTCCAAAATCCCAGCGGTAGCTGGTTGCTCCTCCCACCGTTGCATTCGTAAATGCTGCCCGGGTGGGCCCGCAGTATTGTGCATAATTTACTGCAAAAGCTGCAGTGGGAGCCGTCGTGTTGGGCAGTACTACAACTGAATAGTCCTCTACTTGTCCCCGCAATGGCGCCGAGCAGGGTCCGAAAGGCGCAGTCCCAGCGGCATCAGCCCATATCCGCAAGCGCAACGGGCGATGGTACACTAGTCCGCTCAAGGTCGTTGCCACAGTCAGTTGCATGCTCGGACTCTGGACGCCAAGGCCTTCGTAAAGCAATTCCGCTGGTAAGTCAAACTGGCCGTTATCATTCACATCCAAATACACCCGGACATCATGGGCATTGGGGCCGGTAGCCAACTGCATGGCTACCGGCCGATCCGCCGTCAGGGTGGCGCGTGCGGCACAGCTAAAGTCCTCGAAGCCTGCTCGGCCGTCCAGGGATGTACGATCTAAGTTGCCGAGCCGAACCCGCGTCACACCAAAGCCGCAGCAAAACGCGGTGGTTGCGGGTTGACACGGCGCGGGGCGGGGGGCATCGGCGCGAACCTGCACGTAGCCGACCTTCGTGAGCGAATCGCAACCCGTAGCGTTGCAGACGCGCAACTGCACGGTGTAGGCGCCGGGTGCGGCATACGTGTGCTGAGGGGACTGCAACACGCTAGTCGTTCCGTCGCCGAAGCTCCAGCGCCAAGCCGTAGGAGAGTTAAGCGACTGATCGCGAAAGGCAATCGGGCCGCCGCACCTGACCGAATCATCGGCTACGAAGCGAGCCACAGGGCGAGGCAAGGCGTTAGCCCGCACCAGGAGCTGGTAATCTTCGGTCTGAGAGTATTCGGGAGTAGAGCAGGGTGTGGGGATAGGCGCGTTGACATAGTCGGCGGCAATGCGCAATCGCAACGGCTGGTCAAGAACTGCCGCCGCAGGCACGGTGAACAGGCCTTGGTGATTGCGGCCTGTTGAGGCAAGCACCAATTCGCCGGCGTCGAACTGCCCGTTGCCATTAAAGTCAATCCAGGCTCTGACTGCTTCGTCGGCATTGGGGTTGGTGCGTACGGCAAGGCCATACGTGCCGCCCCGCTGGAGTTCTGCCCCGGGCTGGCAGTCGTAATTTCCGTATCCGTCGCTCCCCCCGCGGGTGGTGGTGTCCAGCCCGGCAAGCTGCACGCGGTAAATGCCCATCTCATAGACTGAGTTGGCAGCGGCCGCGGAGCCCGGCGTACAGGCGGCGGGAATCACACACTGTGCGCTTATGCGCTGCGTTCCGCCCATTAATACCAGCAGAGCTACCCATATTTTTGGATTAATGGTGACCGCATGTGCTCTTTCTGCCCACGCTGCGCGAACATATTTGCCTCCCGTACCAAATAGCTTATCCCACCTTAAAATCGCGTTAAATTCAGGAGCACTTGTCCCTTTGCACAGATTGTATTTATACCAAGAAGCTGTTTAGGAAGTAGCCAGCAGCGCGCAAAACAGAAAAGACTTCCAAAAAAGCGGGAAATTTGAGGTGCGACCCATCTCCTTTCCCTCCCTCATGGAAGTCCTGACCAAAGATATGATTACCCGCTGGATATTGCCCCACCTGCCCGCCCGCACGGGTG
>NZ_MDZC01000058.1 GCF_001816165.1 Hymenobacter glacialis | reverse complement strand
TTGCAGCTTACTTCAGCTGAAATCAATGCGGTGCGTTCGCCGTTTACTCTGATTTCAAATGAGTTGTCGTAAGTAACCTTATCAAGTACTTCAACCAACCGGAGGACGACCCAACTGAACAGTTCTAGGGTAAGCCAAATGCAAGGACAACCGCCTACTTCAGCAGCATAATAGCCGCCATGGTCTCAATCCCATCCCATAGATTACCAAGGCGAATATTCTCGTTTTCAGCGTGCTGGTTGTTGTCATAGTTGGCCACGGGCACCGTGATGGTCTGGGCTTGCAGCTGCTGCTCAAACACGTATAGCGGCAGGCTGCCGCCCATGGTGGGCAGCACCACCACGCGGTCGGGGGTAGTGGTTTGCACGGCGGCAATAATCTGGCGGGCAATGGGCAGGTCGAGGCGGGTGCGCTGGGCATTGTAGCCGGTTTCGGGCTGCACGCGGGCCAGCAGCGGGTACTGGGCGCGCTCGGCGTCGGTGGGTTCGGCGGTGGTTACGTGGTAGCCCTGCCGCTCAATGTGGCGGATTACCTTCTGCACCTGGCGCTGGGCGTCGTTGCCGGGCACCAGGCGCAGGTCCAGCACGGCCGAGGCCACCGTGGGAATGACGTTGGCCGCCTGCGCGCCCACGTTGGCGCTCTGCATGCCGTTGATGTTGAGCGAAGGCTGGTTGAGCAGCTCCACCAGCGACTGGCCGGTGCCGTACGGCCGGGCAAAGCCCAGCTCCTGCTGAATGGTCTTGTCCAGATTCGGCACCTGCGCCAGGGCTGTTTTCTCGGCCTGAGTAAGCGGCGTCACGTCATCATAGAAGCCCGCCACGCGCACCCGGCCGGTGCTGTCGGTCATGGAAGCCAGCAGGCGCGACAGGGCCAGGGCCGGGTTGGGCACCCAGTTGCCGTAGTGCCCGCTGTGCAGGGGGCGGCGCGGGCCGTACACTTTCAGGCTCATGTTTACGTCGCCGCGCGCGCCAAACACCACCTGCTTGCGGCCCGACTGGTGCACCGGCCCGTCGCAAATCACCCATACGTCCGACGCGAGCAGCGTTTTGTGGCGGGCCAGAATTTCGGCCAGGTGCGGCGAGCCCCGCTCTTCCTCGCCTTCAAAAAAGAACTTGATGTTGACCTTGGGCTTGAGCTTGCTGGCCATCAGCGCCTGGTAGCCAGTCAGGATGGTCATCACGCCGGCTTTGTCGTCGGAGGCGCTGCGGGCATACAGGCGCCAGTCGGGGCTGAAGGGCTGGCCGGGCGCGGGCCGGGCTGCCAGCTGACCGCCGCGGTCGAGCGGGCCCGTGGCCAGCGCAGGGGTGAAGGGGCTGAGGCCTTCGCGCCACTGGGCGGGGTTCACGGGCTGGCCGTCGTAGTGCGCGTAGAAAATGACGGTGCGGGTGGCGCCCGGCGTGCGTACTTCGCCGAAAACCACCGGCGGCACGCCCGCCGTGG
The DNA here is from genome assembly GCF_001816165.1 of Hymenobacter glacialis. Lineage (GTDB taxonomy): Bacteria > Bacteroidota > Bacteroidia > Cytophagales > Hymenobacteraceae > Hymenobacter > Hymenobacter glacialis. Next base: position 41,213 of record NZ_MDZC01000058.1, on the reverse strand, counting down.
GCGCCGCCAGCAGCTGCGTCTTAATGCCGCGGCGGCGCATCATGTCCTGTATAAACAGGGCCGTGCGGCGCAGGTTGGCCGTGTCGGCGGCTACGTTCGGGATGGCTACCAGTTGCTCAAACTCAGTCAGCAACTCGTGTTCGTGAGCCTGCCGGAACTGACGGATTTTTTGCAGTGGGTCGTTGGCCGATACCGACCCCAACAGGGCCAAAAGGGCCAGCGCGAATAGCTTTTTCATAACCGTAAAGTAAAGCCAATTTCGAGCGGTAAAAAGCTGCTCAGCTTTATACTGAAAATAGTACTAGCCAACCCAAAAAAAAGCAGCCGACACAAGGCCGGCTGCTTCTCAGTCTGCATTAACAAAAAGCAGGACTACTTGAACAGAGTCAGAGCTTTAATGAACGTTTGCGAAACGCCCCACATCAGGGGGACGCCCACAAACAGCCAGGCCAATGCCACCGACATGGTGGAGCTGGGCTCTTCGCTGTTGCTGGGGTGCGAATTCGGTTGCGGATTCATATCGGGAATGAATAAGGAAGTGAAAAACTGAAACCTAGTGGCCCGCCGAGGCAGAGGTCACGGTGCCTTTGAAAGCGTACCGCTCGTTCACGGCCGTCACCATCAGGTTGGCAATGAAACCCACCACCAGCAAGCCGGCCATGGTGTAAAACACGGTCTGGTAGGCGGCAGCGCCGGTCAGGCCCTTGGCCTTCTGGCTGTCGTGCAGGTAGTTTACCAGCAGCGGCCCCAGGATGCCGGCCGTAGACCAGGCCGTGAGCAGGCGGCCGTGAATGGCCCCCACTTGCATGGTGCCAAACAAGTCGCGCAGGTAAGCCGGGATGGTGGCAAAACCACCGCCGTACATGCTCAGAATCACGCAGCACACAATCACAAACATCGTGAGCGAGGCGCTTGCTGCCAGCGAGGGCACCAGGGCATACAGGGCAATGCCCAGGCCGAAGTAAATCATGTAGGTAGGCTTGCGTCCCATCTTGTCGGAGGCCGACGACCAGAAGAAGCGGCCCAGCAGGTTGAACAAGCTGAGCAGGCCCACGAAGCCCGCCGCAGCTGCCGCGGTCACGCCCCGGCCATCGCCCATGTTTTTGTCTGAGAACGTTTCCTGAATGAGGGGCGAAGCCGTTTCGAGCACGCCAATACCGGCCGTCACGTTGCAGAGCAGCACCACCCACAGCAACCAGAACTGGGGCGTCTTAATGGCATTGTCGGCATCCACGTTCGAAGACGTGATGAGGGCGTTGGTTTGGGTGCTGGGCACGTAGCCAGCAGGCTTCCAGCCGTCGGCCGGTACGCGAATGGTGAACACGCCGAACATCATGAAAGCCAGGTAAATGAGGCCCATTACAATGAACGTGGGGGCCACGCCCAGGGGCGCAACGCCTTTAAACTGCGCCATGAGCGCCACGGCCAGCGGCGAGCCAATCATGGCGCCGCCACCAAAGCCCATAATGGCCATGCCGGTAGCCACGCCCGGCCGGTCCGGAAACCACTTAATCAGGGTGCTCACCGGCGAAATGTAACCGATGCCCAGCCCAATGCCGCCCACGAAGCCGTAGCCGAAGTACACCACCCAGATGTTGTGCATGCTGATGCCCAGCGCAGCAATCAGAAAACCGCCGCCGAAGCACAGCGCCGAGGCCATCATGGCCTTGCGCGGGCCCACGCGCTCCAGCCATTTGCCAAACACGGCGGCCGAGAGGCCCAGCAGCACAATGGCAATGGAGAAGATAACGGCTAGCTGCCCGGCCGTCCAGTCGGTGGGTGCGGGAGCGTCCACGTTGCCACTGATGAGGGCACCCATGGGCTTCTTAAACACGCTAAAAGCGTAGGCTTGGCCAATGGCTAAGTGAATGGCCAACGCCGCCGGTGGAATCAGCCAGCGGTTGTAACCGGGACCCGCCACGGTGCGGCTGCGGTCAAGCAGAGATGCGGAATTTTCAGCCATATAAGGAATGGGAATGGGAGTGAAAGAAAGTGTGAATAGGTGGCAGCCACTATGCCATTGGCATGGCTGATAGGGCCGTTAGCGAAAGGTAACCGGCTTTTAAATAGATTGATTGTTTAACGCTTGAAAAGTTTGCTAAACAGCTATAGCTGGGTGGCTATAAAAAAGGAGGCGGCCGATATCATCTGATAATTCGGCCGCCTCCGGGGCCACGTTATTCGGGGCCTTATTCGTCGCTGCTGAGCTTGCCGCCCGTCACGTGCACCAGGCTGCCGGTCATAAACGAGCCGTCCTGGCTGGCCAGCAACACGTAGGCGGGCGCTATTTCCTCGGGCTGGCCGGGGCGCTTGAGCGCCACTTCGTGGCCGAACTTCTTGATTTCTTCCATGGGCATGGTGGCCGGGATATTGGGCGTCCAGACCGGGCCGGGCACCACGCAGTTTACGCGGATGCCGCGCTCGCCCAAGTACAGAGCCAGCGACTTGGTGAGGGCGTGGATGCCGGCCTTGCTGGCCGCGTAGTCCACCAAAATCGGAATGCCCGTGATGCCCACAATGCTGCCCGTGTTGATAATGCAGTCGTCTTTTTTGAGGTGTGGCAGGGCCGCCTGCGCCATCCAGATGTAGCCGAGAATGTTGGTGTCAAACGTGCGCCGGATTTGCTCCTCGCTGATGTCCTCAAATTTCTCCTGGCTCATCTGAAAAGCGGCGTTGTTCACCAGAATGTTGAGCCCGCCCAACTCGTCCAGGGTACGGCGCACGGCCTGCCGGCACTGCTCCGGGTCGCGCACGTCGAGCTGCAGCAACAGGCACTTGCGCTTTTCTTTCTCGACCATTTGCTTGGTCTTTTCGGCATCCTTTACGTTTTCATTGAAGAGGATGGCCACGTGGGCACCTTCTTTGGCAAAGGCAATGGCCACGGCCCGCCCAATGCCCGAATCGCCCCCGGTAATGAGGGCTACTTTGTTCTGGAGCTTGCCGGCGGCGCGGTAGTTGGCCAGGTCTGAATCGGGCTGCAGCTTCATATCGGCCTGGCTGGCGGGGTAGGGCAGCTTTTGGGCCGCCTCCTTAAAATCGGTGGCCATGGGGCGGCGTTCGGCTTTAGCAGGGGCAGCTTTGGGTGCGGCCTTGGCGGCCGTAGCGGGCTCCTTAGGGGTAGGTTTGGCGGCGGCAGTTTTTTTCGTAGTCATGCAAATGGGCGAAAATGTGGACCCTTGCTTACGCGAAAAAGGGCAGAATGGTCACATCAAGTCACGCCGGCCGGACTGGTTTTTACAGCCGCCGCAACACCACCCGACGGTTCAGCGGCCGTTGGGCGGGGTCTGTATTATCGGCCACCGGCTGGGTGCCGCCGTAGCCCACGGGGCGCAGCTGGGGCTTGGGCACGCCGTGCGCCGTGAGGTAGAGGCACACAGCGGCGGCCCGCTGCTGCGAGAGCTGCCGGTTCAGCTCGGCGTTGCCCACGTTGTCGGTGTGGCCCTGCACTTCGAAGCGCAGCTCGGGCCGGGCCCGTAGCGTAGCAGCCAACTCGTCGAGCGCGGTGCGCACGGCGGGCAACAGCTGGGCCTGGCCCTGGTCGAAATACAGCTCGGGCAAGGTCACCGTTTCGCCCACCGTCAAGCGTGACAGCTGCGCTGTGCGGCCCGAATCGGCTACTGGTCGCGCTGGCTCGGGCAGTGGGCCGGGCGCTATGACAACAGCTGGAACGACCTTCCGAACCCGCCTGGCCGTACCAACCGAGGGCTTTTGGGTGCGGCGCGGCCGTGCCGCCGCCTGCTGAGGCTGGGGCCGGACGGGCACCTTGGCCTGTACTGTCACCGGTTGCGGCTGCACAGCCAGCGGCGGCATTGGCCTGGGGTTGCGCGTGTATAGAAATTGGGTAGGGATAGGCTGCGGGGTTGGGGTCTCGGCGTTCAGGCCCCACAGGTTGCGCCACGTGGCCGGGGGCGGCGTGGTCAACGGCTGGTCGGGCCGCTCCCAGGTCACCACCGCCCGGGTGTCCATGCTGTACTGGCAATAGTCCACGCGCAAGCGGCAGGGTTCGTTGGCCCTCAGGTTGATGGCCGCGGTGTAGCTGCTCACGGCCTGGCCCCGCCATTCGTTGAGAATGAGCTTGTCGTTGACCCAGATGCGGATGCCGTCGTCTACGGTCACGTGAAAGACGTAGCGCCCGCTGGCCGGCGGCACCAGCCAACCCGTCCATCGCACCGAAAAAGTCTCAGCCGGCATGCCGTCCGCCGGCGGCTGGTGTCCCCAGTTGAAATTGATGCTGGCATCGCGGCGGCTCAGCACGAACTTTTCAAAGTCGGTGCCCTCGTAATAATCACCTTTGATGCCGTTGCCGGCCCCTTGTGCCTGGCCCCGAGCCGATAGCCCCAGCAGGCACACCCCCAGCAGCAGCCCCATAAGCAACACAGGGCCCCGTCGCCCCCGGTAAGTAACCCAAGCCATGCCGCAATAACGGTAATTTGGGAAAATACAGTATGGATTTTGAACCGGTTTTGGTCTACTACTTATTAACCCCCGAATCCCCGGAGCCGCTACTTAAATTCGTGGCCGCAGTGGAAGCAGTGGTGCCGCTTGCCGCGCAAGGGGTAGCGCAGCAGCACCGACAGCACCCCCGACCAGAAGCTGTAGGTATTGCGCGTGGCCGCCCCGTAAGCCACATCCGAAGAGCCGCAGTTGGGGCAGCGCGGGGCCACGGGGTCGGGCGCATCGGCCGCAAAAGAAGCTACATCGGGCGTGGTAGCCAGGGGCACCGGTACTTCGCTGAGCACGGCAATGGCCGCTTCGGCGTCGCGCTGGCGCACGTGCAGCCGTACCCCGCCCGTGATGGGGCTGTAGAGCGGCATGATGGACACCAGATTCTCGTTGCTCAGAAAGCACGGAATGCCCGCCGCTTCCAACCGCGTACGGGCCAGGTTGGCCGCAATGGGTTCGTAGTACGACTCAAGAAAAATGACGGAATCCGGACTGGCCATGCTCAAAAGTATTGAGTGCTGAATGTTAAGTTGTGAATCTATGAGCAAGTTCTTCGACCAATCCACAACGCAACATTCAACACTCAAAGCTTATTTTGCCTGCTGCCGGGTGGCATCCTTGATGTCTTCGGCCGTGCGGCTGGCCTGCAGGGCCACAAATTCGGCCTGCCGGGCCCGGATGCGCACTTCCTCGCGCGCCGGCAGGTCCATGCGAATCTGCTTCACCTGGTCGTTGAGGCGGCGGTACACGGCGCGGGCGTAGTCCCAGTCGCGGTCGGTCCAGGTGTCGCGCTGCTCGCGGGCCGCGCGAATGAGCTGGGCATAGGCATTGGGCAGGTCGGCGGGCGTGAGGTTGTCGAGCTGGCCGGAGTACGGGCCCATCAGCTTGGTTTCCATGGCAATTTCCTGGCGCGGGTCCAGGGGCTGGTTGCGGCGGGCGCGGTTGGCAGCGTCGTAGCTGGCGGTGGCTTTGCCCAGGCGGGCTACCTTTTGGGCAGCGGTACGGGCCAGGGTGTCCAGCTCGCGTACGCCTTCGCGGGCTACTTCCTGCCGCTCGCGGGGCGTGGAGTCGCAGCCGGTGAGCAGCAGGGCGGCCAGCAACGAGCCGCACGTGGCCCGCAGCGCAGTGCTTGTTTTTTCGAACCGTATTTCCATAGCAAAAGGGAGCCGCAAGTAGTGGTGAGATGGTTGCGATGGTGCCTTCTACGGCTGCGCCAGCCGAAAGGTCAACGTCAACTCATACTCGGCGGCCACGGCCGCGGGCCCTATCTGCGCCGGTATCCATTCGTCGGGAATGGTGCGGGCCACCCGCAGGGCCTCTTGGTCGCAGCCGCTTCCAATGCTGCGCAGCACCCGGTGGCTGGTGGCGTGGCCCAGCGTATCTACCACGAAGCCAATGGTGACCGGCCCCTGAATGCGGCGTTCCTGCGCCAGCTGCGGGTATTGCAGCTGGGTGGTGTACACCGCCAGGGCTGCATCGCCGCCAATAAACAGCGGGGGGCGGTCTACCACGCGGTGCGCCCATTGGCCGGGGCTGGTTTGGGTCCGGTAGCGCATCTCGCCGTTGGGCCGGAAGTAAACCAGTTGCTTGGTCGAGTGGTCGTAGCGTTGCACCACCACCTTTTCCTTAGAAGGCGTAATGCCGTAGTACTCCCACACACCTACTTTGGTGCGGTGGTCCAGCAAGCCACTTTCCCACTTGGTAGTCCGCACCTTCTGGGCGTCGGCAGTGCCGGCCATTCCCACAAGCAGCAATAGCCAGCAGTATGGCAAAATGGTATTTTTCACGGTATAACAGCGTGCGGATTTGCGAATTAGTAAATATTTCCTGTCCCCAAACGTTTGGGGACAGGAAAGGTACTATAAACTCCCAAGCTCCGCAATGGTGCTATTCCGATAAGCCGCCTCCCTCCAAGTCCTCCCGCAGGCTGAGCTGCTGTTCCTGCAGGCCGGGCAAGTGCGGGCAAATGGCGGCCAGCCGTGCCAGAATGCGCAGGGCGCGGCGGTACTCGCCCAGCTGGCGCAGCATGGTGGCCTGCCCCCACAACGCGCCGAAATGGCGCGGCTCCCGGCGCAGCGTTTCCCGGATGTCGGCCAACGACGCCCGGTACTCACCCCGCAGGTAGTAGGCCGTGGCCCGTTTGTTCCAGCCTCGGCAAATTCGGGTTTGGCTTCAATGATGCGGGTGAAGTGCGCAATGGCCAGGGCGTGCTCGCCCGCCTGCATGGCGCGCATGCCCGCCTCCAGCTCCTTGTCGAGGGCTACTTCGCCGGTGGCTAACCACACCTGCCAGATGCCGTTTTGCAGCACCTCAATCTCGGCCGGCGCCGCCGCCAGCCGCAAGCGGGCAAAAAGCTCGTCTAGCATAGACAGTTAGCAGTGAACAGTTGGCAGTGAACAATAACACAAGTTACTCCAGTAGAATAAACGACGCTGGAAGGAACCGAATGATTGCGCACTAATTTCAAAACAGCTCGGCCGCGATGCGCCGGATGCTCTCCGACTTGCCCATGGAATAGTAGTGCAGGCAGGGCACGCCGTGGGCCATCAGCTCGCGGCTCTGGTTGATGCACCACTCAATGCCGATGCGCCGTGCATCCTCGTTGTCGCGGCATTGGCTGATGGCTTCCACCAGCGGCTCGGGCAGGTTGAGGTAAAACGTGCGCGGCAGCATGGTGAGCTGCGACTTGGAGGTGAGCGGCTTGAGGCCCGGGATGATGGGCACCATAATGCCAGCCTCGCGGCACAGGCGCTCGAACCGGAAGAATTCTTCGTTGTCGAAAAACATCTGGGTCACCACGTAGTCGGCGCCGCGGTCCACTTTGTGGCGCAGGTAGCGGATGTCGGACTGGTAGTTAGGCGCTTCGAAGTGCTTTTCGGGGTAGCCGGCCGTGCCAATGCAGAAGCCGGTGGCCCAGCTGTCGTCCTGCTCCTGGTCGAGGTATTCGCCCTTGTTCAGGTCGGCCACCTGCCCGATGAGGTCGGCGGCGTAGGCGTGCCCGTCGGGCTCGGGCTTGAAGATGCCCTCGCTCTTGATGGGGTCGCCGCGCAGGGCCAGCACCGAGTCAATGCCCAGAAAATGGAGGTCAATCAGCGCATTTTCCGTTTCTTCCTTGCTGAAGCCGCCGCAGATGAGGTGGGGCACGGTGTCCACGTCGAAGCGGTTTTTGATGGCCGCGCAAATGCCCACGGTGCCCGGCCGGCGGCGCACGGTTTTCTTCTCCAGCAGCCCGTTGGGGTGGTGGCGGTACACGTACTCCTCGCGGTGATACGTCACGTCGATAAACGGTGGCTTGAACTCCATCAGCGGCTCAATATTCGAGAACAGCGTGTGGATGTTTTCGCCCTTTTTCGGCGGCAGCACTTCAAAGGAAAACAGCGTTTTGCCGTTGGCGCGGTCCAGGTGGTCGGTAACTTTCATCGGTTAGCTGTTGGCCTTTAGCTAAGAGCTTTTGGCAATAGTAATTTTATAGGAGGAGAGCTAATGGCTAGCAGCTAAAAGCTAACGGCTTAATTATTTGGGTTCGTAGTTCAGGTTCGGCATCAGCCAGCGTTCCAGCTCTGCCAACGGCATATTCTTGCGCTGCGCGATGTCGGCCACCTGGTCCCTGCCAATCCGGCCCAGGCCGAAGTAGCGCGAATCAGGGTGCGCGTAGTACATGCCGCTCACGGACGAGGCCGGGTACATGGCCAGGTTTTCGGTGAGGGTGATGCCAGTAGTGGCGCCCGCGTCCAGCAGCCGGAACAGGGTGATTTTCTCGGTGTGGTCGGGGCAGCCGGGGTAGCCGGGGGCCGGGCGCACGCCGCGGTATTTTTCCTGCACCAACTCTTCGCCGCTCAGGTGCTCGTCGGGGGCATAGGCCCAGAACTCGCGGCGCACCCGCTCGTGCAGGCGCTCGGCGAAAGCCTCGGCCAAGCGGTCGGCCAGGGCCTTCACCATGATGCTGGAATAGTCGTCGTGGTCGGCCGCAAACTGTTCCAGTAGCGCCTCAATGCCGATGCCGGCCGTGACGGCAAAGCCGCCCATGTAGTCGGCCCGGCCCGAGTCTTTGGGCGCCAGGTAGTCGGAAAAGGCCACGTTGCGAATGCCCGGGCCCTTCTCGCCCTGCTGCCGCAGCGTGAAAAACTCCGTGGCCACCGTGTCGCGCGAGTCGTCGGCGTAGATTTCGATGGTGTCGTGGCCCACGGTATTGGCCGGCCAGAAGCCCAGTACGGCGCGGGCCGTGAGCAGCTTTTCTTCAATAATCTTCCTGAGCAGCGCCTGCGCATCTTCAAAGAGCTTGGTGGCGGCTTCGCCCAATGTCTCATCGGTGAGGATGCGCGGGTAGCGACCTTTCAGCTCCCAGGTGTGGAAGAATGGTGTCCAGTCGATGTACTCGGCTAGCTCGGCCAGGTCATAGTCTTCCAGCACCTTCGTGCCCAGGAAAGTTGGTTTGGTGATGGGCGTAGTGGCCCAATCAGCTTTGAAGCCGTTTTCGCGGGCCGCAGCTATGGTCAGGTAGTTTTTGTCGCGTTGGCGGCTGGCGTAGTCGGCGCGCAGGGCGGCGTAGTCGTCGGCCACGGTTTGGGCATAGGCCGCCTCGCCCGAGCCCAGCAGGCCCGCCGCCACACCCACCGAGCGCGAAGCGTCGTTGACGTGCACCACCGCGCCGCTGTAGGCGGGCGCGATTTTTACGGCCGTGTGCAGGCGCGAAGTCGTAGCGCCGCCGATGAGCAGCGGCACCTTCATACCGCGCTTCTGCATGGCCTGGGCCACGTACACCATCTCATCGAGCGAGGGCGTGATAAGGCCGGACAGGCCAATGACGTCCACTTGCTGGCGCTGGGCCTCGTCGAGAATCTTCTCTAGCGGCACCATCACACCCAGGTCGATGATGTCGAAGTTGTTGCAGGCCAGCACCACGCCCACAATGTTTTTGCCGATGTCGTGCACATCGCCCTTCACGGTGGCCATCAGGATTTTGCCGGCCGTCTGGCGGTCCTGCCCGCGCTTATCGGCCAGCAGGTAGGGCTCCAGGTAGGCCACGGCCTTTTTCATCACGCGGGCCGATTTCACCACCTGCGGCAAAAACATTTTGCCGGCGCCAAACAGGTCGCCCACCACGTTCATGCCAGCCATCAGCGGGCCCTCAATCACGTCGAGCGGGCGGGGCAACTCCTGGCGGGCGGCCTCGGTGTCTTCGTCAATGAATTCGGTGATACCCTTCACCAGCGCGTGCGAGAGGCGCTCCTGCACCGGCAGGCTCCGCCAGGCATCGGCCACCACTTCCACTTTTCCTTTTTGCTTCACCGTGTCGGCAAATTCCAGCAGGCGCTCGGTGGCGTCGGCGCGGCGGTTGAGCAGCACGTCTTCCACCAGCTCCAGCAGGTCCTTGGGCACTTCGTCGTACACCGCCAGCTGGTTGGGGTTCACAATGCCCATGTCCAACCCCGCCTGAATGGCGTGGTAGAGGAAGGCCGCGTGCATGGCCTCGCGCACCACGTCGTTGCCGCGGAACGAGAACGAAATGTTCGACACGCCGCCGCTGGTGAGGGCACCCGGCAGGTTGGCTTTTATCCAGCGCACCGACTCAATGAAGTCGATGGCGTAGTTGCGGTGCTCCTCCATGCCGGTGCCAACGATGAGGATATTGGGGTCGAAAATGATGTCCGCGGCCGGAAAATTGATGCCCATCAGCAGGTCGTAGCTGCGCTGGCAGATTTCCTTGCGACGCTCCAAGGTGTCGGCCTGGCCATCCTCGTCAAAAGCCATCACCACCATGGCGGCGCCATACTGGCGCACGGTGTGGGCACGCTGCAAAAACACTTCGGGACCTTCTTTCAGCGAGATTGAATTCACGATGCTCTTGCCCTGCACGCACTTCAAGCCAGCTTCCAACACGCTCCATTTCGAGGAGTCTATCATCACAGGTACCCGCGAAATATCAGGCTCCGAGGCAATGAGGTGCAGGAAAGTGGTCATGGCTTGCTCCGAGTCAAGCATGCCTTCATCCATATTAATGTCGAGCACCTGGGCGCCCTCTTCCACCTGTACGCGGGCCACGGCCAGGGCCTCTTCATAAGCCCCCGTACGGATGAGGCGGGCGAAAGCCCGTGAGCCGGTCACGTTGCAGCGCTCGCCCACGTTCACAAACAGACTTTCGGACTTGATGGCGAACGGTTCCAGCCCGCTCAAGTGGGTGGCTGGGGGAATTTCAGTGGGCAATGCCCGGGGCTTGTACCGTTCCGCCAGCTTGCTCAGCTCGGCAATGTGCTGGGGCGTGGTGCCGCAGCAGCCGCCCACCACCGTCACGATTCCTTCCTTCAGATATTCTTCCACCAGCGCCGCAAATTCTTCGGCCGACTCATCGTAGCCGCCAAAAGCGTTGGGCAGGCCGGCGTTGGGGTAGGCCGAAATGTGCACGTCGGAAATGCGGCTCAGCTCCTGCACGTACTGGCGGAGCTGGTCGGCGCCGAGGGCGCAATTAAGGCCCACGCTCAGCAGCGGCAGGTGGCTGATGGAGTTCCAGAACGCGCCTACCGTCTGGCCGCTCAGCGTGCGGCCCGAGGCGTCGGTAATCGTGCCCGAAATCATGATGGGAACCACCCGGCCGCCTTCGTCAAAGAATTTCTGCACGGCGTAGAGGGCCGCTTTGGCATTCAGCGTGTCGAAAATGGTTTCGATGAGTAGGGTGTCCACGCCGCCGTCCACGAGGCCGCGTACCTGCTCCAGGTAGGCCGTGGCCAGCTCGTCAAAGGTCACGGCGCGGAAGCCGGGCCGGTTCACGTCGGGCGAGAGGGAAGCGGTGCGGTTGGTGGGTCCCACGGCACCGGCTACAAAGCGCGGCTTTTCGGGCGTGGAGTATTCATCGGCCGCCTCGCGGGCCAAGCGCGCCGACTCGTAGTTCAGCTCGTACACCACGTGCTCCAGGCCGTAGTCGGCCTGGGCAATGGTGGTGCCCGAAAACGTGTTGGTTTCCACCATATCAGCCCCCGCGGCGAAGTACTCGGCGTGGATGGTCTTGATGATGTCGGGCCGCGTGAGGCTCAGCAGGTCGTTGTTGCCGCGCAGGGGCCGGTCGTGGTCAGCAAATCGGGCGCCGCGGAAGTCCTCTTCCGTCAGCGGGTAGCGCTGAATCATGGTGCCCATCGCGCCGTCGAGAATCAGCAGGCGCTGGCGGAGCAGTTCGGGAAGGGGAGAGGCGGCGGCGAGGGTGGCGGTGGGCATTTCTTTCGGATTGAGTAACGGGCAAAAAGCGCGTATCCAGAAAGAAACCCAGGCGGTGAGGCTCGGTTCCGGCTGTCATCTTCTTCCACCAAAAACGCGGTGAAACGGGAGTTGGCACCTACTCGTGGTAGGTTGCCAAGACGTCATCGGGCCCGGTCCCTCGGTCTTTCTGGATAGCAGCGTAGTACAAAGATACAACTTGTGGCACATGCTTTCGCTTGGGCCTCCTCTACTGTCCCACTACGCACAAGCGAAAGCATGTGCTACAGCCCCCACGCCGGCCACACGCTGCCGGCCGCAAATACCACTGGCTCTGGCGGCAGTTCCAGAAAAGCGTTGGCTCCCACCAGCCCGGTGAGGTCGCCGGAGCCACCCACGCGCAGCGGTGTGGCCAGCCGCCGCCCTTCGGCGTCCACGGTCAGGCGCACGGGCACGAAATGCGCCAGCTGGGGCTTGAAATTTATTTCCACAGTCAGCATGGCGGGTGCGGGCACTTCATCTGCTGCTTCTGCTGTGCCAAGTGGCTGCTGCACGGCGCGCAGCCAGGGCCGCACGTACCGGCAGGCGGTGAGAAAGGTGGATACCGGGTTGCCGGGCAGCCCAAACACCACCGGGCCTTCGCTCTTAGCCCCAAACCACATGGGCTTGCCGGGGCGCTGGTTCACTTCGTGGAAAATCTCAACTACCTCCAACTCGCGCAACAGGCCCGGCAGGTGGTCGGCGCGGCCCTTGCTCACGGCCCCGCTCAGCACCACAGCATCGAAGCCGGCATTGATGATGTTGGTGAGCCCCAGGCGCAGCGCCGTGAGCTCGTCGGTGAGGTGAAAAAGCGACACCTCGGCGCCCGTTTGGATAAACAAACCCTGGAGGGCGTAGGCATTGGAACGCCTGATTTGGTGCGGCAGCGGCGTTTCGCTGATGCCCACCAGCTCGTCGCCGGTGCTCACCACGGCCACGCGCGGGCGGCGCGTCACGCGGATTTCGGCGGCGCCCACGGTGGCGGCCACGGCCAGCTCGGCCGGCCCCAGGCGGGTGCCGGGGGCTAGCAGCGCATCGCCCCGGCGGCGGTCGGCGGCTTGGCGGTGCACGTTGACGCCGGGTGCGGCGGGGGGAGCAATCTGAATGGTGGCGCGGTTATTTTCCAGCACCGTGTCCTCGTAGCGCACCACCACGTCTGTGCCGGGGGGCAGCACGGCGCCCGTCATCACTTCCACAGCGGCTAGCGGGTTTTGCAGCGGCTGGGGCGGCGCACCGGCATACTGCGTGTGCTCAATGGCGAACTCCGTCTGGCCCGCCGCCCAGGCGGCGTGCACCACCGCAATGCCGTCCATCGCCACTCGGTTGAAGGGCGGAAAGTCGCGGTCGGCCGTGAGCGTTTCGGCCAGCACGCGAGCCAGCGCCTCGGGTAGGGGCACGGTTTCGGCAGGCAGCGGGCGGGCAGTGGCTAATACACGAGTAAAGGCTTCGGAAACAGAGAGCATGGGGTAATGAAATAGTGTTCAGGGGTGAGCCGGCTGCCGCGAACCTACGGAATCAATCGGTCCTCGTGCAGTTGGGCAAACAAGTCGAAAAACGAGTCTTCGGTGCGCTGGTACACGGCGAAGCCGCGCTGGCGGCTGTTGGCCATGTCGGTCATCACCTCAATGGGACGGCCCAAATCCAGGTCGGTGTGCCAAGGCGAGGCGAGGCGGCTCAGGTCCGGCTCGGCCAGGCCGTGCCGCGTGGCGATGTCGCGCCAGAGGTCGGCATCGCCAGCCATTTCGACTTCCAGCGGATGCATGGTACCATCGAATCCCACCGGCTCCACGCCGAACCATTCGGCCAGGCGCCCCCACAGCCAGCTCCAACGGAAAATATCCCCGTTCACAATGTTGTAGGCTTCGTTGCGAGCCGCCTCTGTAGTCGCGGCCCACACCAGTTGCTTGGCGATAACGCGGGCATCGGTCACATCAGACAGGCCGTCCCACTGCGCCTGCGAGCCGGGCCAGCGAAACGGCCGGCCGGTTTCTTTGCAGATGCTGGCGTACACGGCCAGCGTGGTGCCCAGGTTCATCAGGTTGCCCACCGCCTTGCCGATGATGGTGTGCGGGCGGTGAATGCTCCACATGAAGCCGTCGCGGGCCGCCGCGGCATACACTTCGTCTTCCTGGGCGTAATAAAAATTGTCGAGCGCCAGCCGGGGCTGCGACTCACGCAGCGGCGTAGGGGGCGGCAGGCCGCCGTTTACGTACGCCTCAAACGGCCCCAGGTAATGCTTTAGGCCCGTGACCAGAGCGACATGCTGCACAGAACCTTTCTTTCCAAGCACGGCCAGCAGGTTGCGTACCATGGCGCCGTTCACGCGAATGTTCTCGGCCTCGGTGTCGTTACGCATCCAGCTGGTGATGAATACGTGCGTGGGCACCAAGTCGGCCAGGGCCGTTTCCAGGCTGGCCACGTCGAGCAAGTCGGCGGCCACGGGCTGCAGGCCGGCAACATCGGTGCTGGGCCGGCGGGCCAGGCCGTAGGTTATCCAGTTATTAGCCAGCAGCTCCCGGGCCAGGTTGCTGCCGATAATGCCGCTGGCACCCACTACTAAAGCGGTATTGGTCATGATGGGTATTTATGTCGAATAGAAAGCACGAGCAGGCCTAACGCGCCCGGCCTGTAGAACTGCCAACGTATTTTCGGCCAGTCGCGGCCAGGAAACAGGCATCGGTATTCCTATTGTGCGACTAAACAATCGGCCGCCATTTTTGGCTGTTAGCATTGCCAAAGTGGCCGCTTGCCTGGAGCTGCGCCCTCGCTTTTCTTTTTAACTACCAACGATTAGACGCAATTACGCGTCTATACTATCTTATGCTAACCAAGAATTTTACCCACGTCAACGCCGCCAACCAGCCCACTATGGTGGACGTGGGCGCCAAAATGCCCACCCGCCGCGTGGCCCGCGCTCACTGCCGCGTGGTGCTGGGCTCCGAGTTGCTGGGCCGCGTGCAGGCCGGCGAGATGCCCTTGCACAAGGGCCCCGTCATTCACACGGCCATTCTGGCGGGCATCATGGGGGCCAAGCGCACCGCTGAGCTCATTCCGCTCTGCCACCCGCTGGGGCTGGACGACTGCCAGGTCACCATCGTGCCCGACGGCCCCGCCGCCCTGCGCGTGGAGTGCACCGCCGTGGTCACGGGCCGCACCGGCGTAGAAATGGAGGCCCTGACCGGTGCCACCATCGCGGCCCTCACCATTTATGACATGTGCAAGGCCTTCTCGCACGACATCACCATCGACGCGGTGCAGTTGGTGGAAAAAACCGGCGGTAAAAGCGACTTTCATCGGTCCGAAAATTTGTAAATTTCTTCATGGACAGTTCTTCAACCCCCGCTGCAAAACGCTCGAAACACGCCGCCCTGGCCCGCCCCGATTTGGGGGAGTTTGGCCGGCACGAGCTGGCGATACTGGGCGCCCCCTGCGGCGACATTCAGGCGCTGGTGGCGCACCTGCTGCCGCACCTGGCCCCCGCGTTGCGCGTGGCCTACGTCGACGCCGACCACGCGGCCGGCGATGCGGCCTCCGAAGCCCAGGATTTGCTGGCCACAGAACCGCGCCCCGCCCCTCAGGTAGCCGAAAAGGGCCTCTCGGCCGAATTGGTTGATAAAATTACCCATCGCCAGCTCAACTTAGTGCGAGCACTGGACAAGTTCTCGCAGCCCGAATTGCTGGCTCACGAAAGCGTGGTGCTGGTGAACGGCAACCACTTCCGTGCCCGCCAGCAGGTGGTGATTGTGGACCCGCGCAAGCCGTTGGATAAGAAGCTCGACCGCCTCACCGATGTGCGCCTGATACTGCTGGCTGATGGCCAAACCGAACTGCCCGCCGTGCTGGCCCAGCACCTGAGCACCGCCCCGCTGCCACCCGTGCTGCGCCTTACCGACCCGGCCGGCATTGCCGCGTTCATCCGCCAGTGGTACCTGCTGGCGGCGCCCGTGTTGCGCGGCCTGGTGCTGGCGGGTGGCCGCAGCGAGCGAATGCAAACCGACAAAGGCGCGCTGCACTACCACACCCTCGACCAGCGCCAGCACACCGCTGCCCTGCTCGGCGAGTTTTGCCCCGACGTGCGCGTGTCCGTGCGGCCCGACCAGGCTGCCGCCCTGCCCGCCGGCCTGAAGCCCTTGCCCGATACCTTCCTCAACCTGGGCCCACTGGGCGGCTTGCTTTCCGCATTTCAAGCCGACCCCAACGCGGCGTGGCTGGTGCTGGCCTGCGACTTGCCATTCCTAACCCGCACCACGCTGGATTTTCTGGTGACAAACCGGCAAGCCAGTCGCGCCGCCACGGCCCTGCGCAGCCCGTGGAATGATTTCCCGGAGCCGCTGGTCACCATCTGGGAGCCGCGCAGCTACGGGCAGCTGCTGCGGTTTTTGAGCCTGGGGTATTCGTGTCCCCGCAAGGCGCTAATTAATTCTGATATTGAGCTGCTGGCACCACCCGTGCCCGAGGAGCTGCGCAACGTGAACACGCCCGAAGAGCGAGCCGCTGCAGAGCGCGAGCTGATAGGCTAATTGATTGGCAATTAATTGCTGTGGCTGCGGTGCGGGCTGGTAAGTCACTCCCTTGCCGGGGTGTTGTATACAAGAATTGTAAAAAAGTTCGTTTATGGTTCACAATTGGCACACTTTTCGAATGTAGCCAACCCGAGTAATCATTTACACTCTCCACTCACCATGAAAAAATCTGCATTTTTAATCGGAGCATTGTTCGCTACAGCGGCTGTTTCATCGGCTCAGGCCCAGGATGTGCGCTTTGGCCTGCGTGCCGGCGCTAACTACTCCAACCTGTCCGGCAACATCAAAAACGAAAACACCTACAACAACAAAATTGGCTTTTTGGGTGGTGTGATGGTCAACATACCCGTCGTGGAGAACTTCTTCTCCGTGCAGCCCGAGATTCTGTATTCGCAGAAAGGCTTCGATAATAAGCCCACCGAATTCACGACCGTGCTCGGTGCCAAGCAGAAGCGCGAAGGCAGCGTGAACTACAACTACCTCGACGTGCCCGTGCTGTTGAAAATCAACGCCGGTGGCTTCATTGTGGAGGCTGGTCCGCAGTACTCCTACCTGCTGGGTTCCAACAACGAAACCAAAACTACCACGACTCCGGCTCTGGGCGGCGCGCCCTCCACCACCCAAGCAAACGATAAAAACGACGTGAGCGGCCTCAACCGCAACGAGCTTGGCTACCTGGCCGGCGTGGGCTACCAGGCCAACAACGGCCTGAGCCTAAGCCTGCGCTACACCGGCGCCTTCAGCGACTTTGTGAAGAGCGACGACAACACCTACTTCAACGGCGACCTGAAAAATGCCCGCCACTCGGCCTTCCAGCTCTCGCTCGGCTACCTGATTGGCAGCAAGTAAGTCTGAAGCTACCTGTCATGCTGAACTTGCGAAGCATCTTGTCACCGCAGAACAGTTCATGCGAATGTGAAAAGACACTTCGCGAATTCAGCATAAAAGGGTAATTGAATAGCAATGAAAAGCCCGGTTCCTGCGCAGAACCGGGCTTTTTTGTGAAAATAATTTGCCCTACGGGTGCGCCGCCACCCACTCGGTTCCGTCCTCGTACTCCTCGCGTTTCCAGATGGTGACCACCTGCTTGAGCGTGTCGATGATGAACTGGCAGGCGGCGAAGCTTTCGGCGCGGTGCGGCGTGGCCACGGCCACCACCACGGCCACATCGCCTAGCTCCAGAGTGCCTTTGCGGTGCACCACTGCCACTTCCTGCAGCATGGGCCACTTTTCGTAGGCCTGCGCCACCACGTGGCCAAGCTGCGTGAGGGCCATGCTATCGTAGGACTCGTAGTGCAGCCGACGCACCGGGCGACCCCCCGACTGATTGCGTACTGTACCGATAAAGGCATTGACCGCGCCCGCAGCGTCGGTTTGCACGGCAGCCAGGGCACTAGCTACGTCTACAGGCTGGTCGGTGATGGAAAGATGAGGAGTCATTATTCAGTTAACTGGTTTTCTACCCGCCGGCTACGGGCGGAATTAGTGCAATTTCGTCTGTGGTGCGCAGGGGGTGGTCGTGGGTGGCGTACTCGTTGTTTACGGCCACGGCACAACTGCGCAGCTCGCCCAGGGCGGGGTATTGCTTACGCATTTCGGCCAGCAGCTCGCCCACCGTGGCGGGGGCGGGGGCGGGCAGCTCAATGACCGAAGTGCCCACGATGTCGCGGGTAATACCAAAGAGGGCGACTTTTAAAGACATATCTTTCGATGTTATTTTTGGACCTGAGCCAGCACCAGGCAAGGAATTGATGCCCTGCCGCGCGCAAGACCTGAACACCTTTTGGTGATTGAGGGTTTAGCGCAAGCGGGGTGTCTTACGTACAACCCGACAAATTTGGTGATAAACGTGCTACCGACTGCTTCCCCTACGGCCACTCCTATGGCTTCTACGCTCTACGACCAGCACGGCCGGCCGCTGGAATACCTGCGCTTGGCCGTGACCGACCGCTGCAACCTGCGCTGCTTCTACTGCATGCCCGAACAAGGCATCAAGTATATGCCCAAGCACGAGCTGCTGAGCTACGAGGAGATGCTGCGCCTCACCGGTTTGCTGGCCACTATGGGCGTGCGTAAAGTGCGCCTCACCGGCGGGGAGCCCTTTGTGCGGCGCGACCTAGTGCCCTTCATGGAGCACCTGGCCGAACTGCCCGGCATTGAAGACATCAGCTTGACTACCAATGGCGTACTTACCGCGCCCCACGTGCCGGCCCTGGCCCGTATAGGTGTGAAGGCCGTGAACCTCAGCCTCGACACACTGGACCGCGCCCGGTTTGCCAGCATCACGCGACGCGACGAACTGCCGCGTGTGATGGAGACGTTCTACGCGCTGCTCGAGGCGGGTATTAAGGTGAAAATTAATGCTGTGGTGATGGACGGGCAAAACATCGACGCCCTTGTTCCCCTAGCCGACCTCAGCCGCACGCTGCCCGTAGACGTGCGCTTTATTGAGGAGATGCCCTTCAACGGTGGCAGCCACGAGGCCGGGCCGGACTCCCTGCCCTGGAACCACGTACGCATTCGCCAGCACCTGGAGCAGCACTTTGGCGAGCTCATGCCAATAGCCATGGCAGCCGGGGCCACGGCCTCGGACTATGCCATTGCGGGCCATCAAGGCCATGTTGGCATCATTGCGGCGTATTCGCGCACGTTCTGCGGCACCTGCAATCGCCTGCGCATGACGGCCGAAGGCGGCATCAAAACCTGCCTCTACGACCAGGGCGTGCTCGACGTGCGGGCCCTGCTCCGCGGCGGCAAAGACGATGAGGAAATAGCCGCTGCGCTGGCCGCCGCGTTCCGCTTTCGGGCCGCTAACGGCTTTGAGGCCGAACGGCAGCGCCCCCTGCACCAACTCAGCTTCGAGAGCATGGCCACCATTGGCGGCTAGCCGTAGCCGGAAGGCACCGTGCTTATGTGTTTTTCTTATCATGCTGACCATCAGTATGGCCGGCCTGTTGCAATATGTCTCGGTGACCAGGAAAAGGTGCTTTAGTGTGGCTCGGCCTTGAGTTGCGGGCGCTGCCTAAGCCCGGCACAGGCTCAGCTGCTGTGGTAGTATCTCCGCTAAGCAGAGCCGCATAAACTAGTGCGAATGGAGGCGAAAATTTCAATCAAATAACCCTGCTTTACGGAGCGTGATGACATCGAAGCAAGCAGTGGACTACAAGAACATTACTTGAATAGTGCTTGTGCTTACTGCTAAGGGTTACATAAATTTAAAGACATTCATTATAAAACCTATTAGATAAATTAAATTTAATAAAGTTTAAAGACACGGTGGTAAGCGCTTTAGCTTTGGGTATTAATGTATATTTGCTAATTATCTACTAAGTCGCGCTTATATTATATGTCTGAATTATACCATTTAGGCGATTTGCCTTTGCCGTATGTTTCGAGTGCCGTTGCCACTTGCGGCGACGAGCAGGAGCCGGCTGCAAGCATTGCTGAACTTAAAAAAGCCCTTGCCAACGCGCAGGCAGCCTTGGGTGCGGCAAAGCAGGAGCTGGCTGAGCAGAAGGATTTTTATGTCACGGTTCTCGACAACCTGAAGGTGGAAGTAGCGGTGTTCGACACCGAAAACCGCTACCTGTTGGTGAACAGTAAGTCCATTAAAGACCCGGCGCTGCGGGAGTGGGTGGTAGGAAAAGACGATTTTGAGTACTGCTCGTACCGGCAGCGGCCGGTGGAAGTGGCCCAACGCCGCCGCCAGAAGTTCGCCGAATCTGTGGCCTCGGGACAGGAAGCGACGTGGGCCGAGGACTTTGAAGTAGCAGGACAATTCCGGCAGGTGTCCCGGCATCTCATTCCGGTGTACGCGGCCGATGGCTCGCTGCGCATGGTGGTGGGCACTGGCACCGACATGACGGCCCGGCAGGTAGCCGAGAAAAAGCTCGACGAGCAGCGCAAATTCTACGAGTACGCCCTCAACCACGTGCCCTGCGACCTGGCTATTTTTGATGCCGAACTGCGCTATTTGTTCGTGAACGCCAGCGCCATTAAAGACCCCACGGCCCGGGCGTGGATTATCGGCAAAACCAACGCCGAGTACTGCGCCCACTACAACCACTCGATGACCCTTGCCGAGGAGCGGCACAGGCGCCTGAACCAGGCCTTGGATGAGCGCCGGCTGGTCACGTTTGAGGAGGCCTCCCAGCGGCGCTCGGGCCCGAGCCACCAGTACCGCTGCCTGCAGCCCGTGTTCCACGCCGATGGCAGCCCGCACCTCATTGTGACTTATGGCCTCGACGTGACGGAACGCGTACAAACCGAACAGGCCCTGCGCCACGCCAAGCTGGCGGCCGAGTCGGCGGTGCGGGCCCGCGAGCTGTTTCTGGCCAACATGAGCCACGAAATCCGTACGCCTATGAACGCCATTCTGGGCATGAGCCAGCTGCTGGCCAAAACGGAGCTTGCGCCCGACCAAGAAAGCTACCGCCACGCAATCAGCACATCGGCCGAGCATTTGCTGGTGATTATCAACGACATTCTGGACCTCTCCAAGTTGGAGGCCGGCAAGATGACACTGGAGCAGGTGGGCTTTACACCGGTGCACATGCTTGCTGAAATCGAGCAGACCTTGCACTACAAAGCTGTGGAGAAAGGGCTGTGCCTGCGCGTACAGGTGGCGCCCACCGTGCCCCGCGTGCTGCTCGGCGACCCCTACCGCATCCGGCAGGTGCTTCTCAACTTGGCCGGCAACGCTATTAAGTTCACCGAAGCGGGCCATGTGGCCATCACCTGCGACTTTGTGGCCGATGCCGACAGCCGCAACGGCGAGGTAACGTTCCGGGTGGCCGATACCGGCGTGGGCATCGAGCCGGAGTTCGTGAAGAACATTTTCAGCGAATTCAGCCAGGAAGACTCTTCGGTGACGCGCAAGTTTGGGGGCACGGGCCTGGGGCTCAGCATTTGCCGCAATCTGCTAAAGCTGATGGGCAGCGATGTGCGTCTGGAAAGCGTGAAGAACCAGGGCACCGTGATGCAGTTTACGCTGCGCCTGCCGCAGGGCGTGGCCACCGACCTGGCTCCCAAGCGCGTGCTTCCCCTCGACAGCTCCACCCGCCAAAGCCTGCGCAACAAGCAGGTGCTGCTGGTGGAGGATAACCGCTTCAACCGGCAGATTGCCAAGACTTTTCTTGCCCACGCCCACGTGCAGGTGACCGAAGCCGAGCACGGCGCCAAAGCTGTGGAGTTGGCCCAGTACCGCCGCTTCGACCTGATTCTGATGGATATTCAGATGCCGGTGATGGACGGCTACGCGGCCACGGCCTTGCTGCGCCAGCAAATGGGCCTCACTACACCCATTGTGGCCCTCACGGCCAATGCCGTAAAAGGCGAACGGGAGAAATGCCTCGCCGCCGGCATGAACGGCTACCTCACCAAGCCCTTCAAAGAAGAGGAGCTGCTGAAAATAGTGGGCGAATGGACCCTGCTGCAGCCCGTGCCTGAAGCCAGCCTGACCGCCGATGCCGAAGAGCCCGGCTTCCTGCTGGCCCCGGCACCGCCGGCCGTGCCGCTGGCTCCCCAGCTCTACGGCGTAGAGGAATTGCTGCAGGTGGGCCAGGGCGACCCCACCTTCGTGACCTTTATGCTGGAGACTTTCGTGGAAAGCTGCGAAGAGGCCATGCAAGGCCTGAGCCAGGGCATGCTCACCAGCGACCTGGTCCTGCTGAAAACCACAGCGCACACGCTACTTCCCAGCCTGGTGCACCTGCAGGCCCTACACCTACTGGCCCCCGTGGAGGTGCTCGACCAATGGCAGGGCGGTTTCAAGGCCGCCACGCTCCAGCCGCTGGTGGACTCCATCATCCTGCTGCTGCGCGAAGTGGTAGCCCAAATCAGGCTGGATACCAAAAAATAACGCAGTACCATAATCCGCCGCTGCCACGGCCCGTGATACCTGAGGTCACGGACTGCGGCAGCGGCGGTTTTGCGTTTGGGTGGCTGCCGTATGGGGGCGTGTGGTAGCGCAAATGAAAGTGAAGCGTCACTGCTGCCAAACAGGCAACTACTGTGCGCTGGCTGGCGTTGGGTAGGCTTATAATTTGCCAGATACAATAGCGATAGAGGGCTCCCGTCCGGCGCTTGGGGCAAGAAGATTTACGTGATGATTTCATTGACTGCAACGGCCCCGCCCATTTCCCGCAAAGCCCACCGCCTGGCGGTGGGGGTTTTGTTTTTTCTGTTGGGGCTGTGCTTTGCCAGTTGGGCTTCGCGCATTCCGAGCGTGCAGCAGCGCATGGGCATTTCGGAGGCGGAGCTGGGCTTAGTGCTGCTGGCGCTGCCGTTGGGCCAGCTGCTGTCGTTGCCCGCCACGGGCTGGCTGGTGGCCAAAGAGGGCAGCCGCAAAGTGGTGCTGTGGGGCGTGGTGCTGTACGCCACCGCCCTGGTAGCCGCAGGCTGGGCCAGCAATCTTTACCAGTTGATACCCTGCCTGGTCCTGTTTGGCGTGGGCGGCAACCTGACCAATATTTCGGTGAATACCCAGGCCGTGGGGGTGGAGCGGCTTTATAAGCACAAGCCCATTATGGCCTCGTTCCATGGGCTCTGGAGCCTGGCCGGGTTTGTGGCAGCGGCCGTGGGCTCGTTTATGATTGGGCACGCCGTGCCGCCGGGCGTGCACTTCCTGCTCATTGCCTTGCTGATGGGGGCGGGGCTGGCAGTGAGCGCCGGCTACACCGTGCGCCAGGACGCGGGCGTGGACCCCGACCAGCCCATTTTCGTGAAGCCCGACAAGGAATTGCTGGGCCTGGGCGCCATTGCTTTTTGTGCCCTCATCTGCGAGGGGGCGATGTTTGACTGGAGCGGGGTGTATTTCAAGAAGGTAATTCAGGCCGATAAAGACTGGGTGGGCGCGGGCTACGTTGCCTTCATGAGCACCATGGCCCTGGGTCGTTTCGGGGCCGATAAGCTGGCCGAACGGCTGGGCGCCCGGCGCGTGATTCAGCTCAGCGGCCTGCTCACGGCCACCGGCCTGCTCATTGCGGTGCTCCTGCCGATGCTGGGCACGGCGCTGTTCGGCTTTTTCCTGGTGGGGTTCGGCACATCGGCGGTGGTGCCGCTGGTGTACAGCGCGGCGGGCCGCTCGACGCACATGTCGGCCGGCATGGCCCTGACTTCGGTTTCAACGATTGGCTTTCTGGGGTTTTTGCTAGGCCCGCCTATTATCGGATTAGTGGCCGGGGCTACCAACTTACGGGTGTCGTTTGCGCTTATTGCGGTAATGGGCCTGTGCGTATCGGCGGTAGCCAGCCGGGTGCGGGTGTAGCGGGTGGGGCGGATTGAGAGGAGAAAACGGTCATGCTGAGCGGAGCGGAGCGCAACTGAAGCATCTCTACCGCATCGGTAATTCTAACAAATGGGTTAGTATTGAGGTAGAGATGCTTCAGTTGCGCTGCGCTCCGCTCAGCAAGACGGCCTTTTTTATTATCCACAACGTCAACAACCCACTAAACCTCATCCCAACCCCCCATGGAAGAAAACCAATCCGTTACCAAGTACACCTGGGAAGACATGCCCAAGGAGCAGTTGTCGGACCAGCTGTCGCGGCGCCTCATCACCGGCAACGACATGATGCTGGCCCATGTGTACCTCAAGAAAGGCTGCGTGGTACCCCTGCACCACCACATCAACGAGCAGATTACATACATTCTGGAAGGGGCTCTGCGCTTCCACATTGGGGCCGAAGACGGCGAGGAAATCATTGTGCGGGCCGGCGAGGTGCTGCACATTCCGTCCAACGTGCCGCACACGGCCGAAGCCCTGGAAGACACCCTGGACGTGGATATTTTCAGCCCGCCCCGCCAGGACTGGTTGGACAAATCCGACGATTACCTGCGTAAGAAATAGCCCTATGGACCTTGGACTTAAAGGAAGAGTAGCCCTGGTGGCGGCAGCCAGCAAGGGCCTGGGCCGCGCCGTGGCCGAAGAGCTGGCGGCTGAAGGTGCCTCGCTGGTGCTCTGCGCGCGCGGCGAGGAAGCACTGCAGGAAACGTGCGCGGCCATTGCGGCGGCCACCGGTGTGCCCGTGCTCGGCGTGGCGGCCGACGTATCGAATCCCGCCGACGTGGCCCGCGTGGTGCAGGCTGCCATGGACCGGTTTGGCCGCGTGGATGTGCTGGTGACTAATGCCGGCGGCCCGCCCGCCGGCACCTTCGACACGCTGAGCCGCGAAATGTGGGAAGCAGCCACGCACCTGCTGCTCACGAGCGTGGTGGAGCTCACGCGCGCCGTGCTGCCCGGCATGAAGGAGCGGGGCTGGGGCCGGATTCTGAACGTGACGTCCATTGCGGCCAAGCAGCCGGTGGAAAACCTGCTGCTCTCCAACAGCCTGCGGGCGGCCGTGACCGGCATGGCCCGCACGCTGGCCAACGAAGTCGCGCCGTTCGGTGTCACCGTCAACAACATTCTGCCCGGCTACACCCGCACCGAGCGGGTGGAAAACCTGGCCGATGTCCTGGCCGCGCGCGACGGCATTACCGCCGCCGCCGCACCGCCCGGTGGGAAGCCGAAATCCCCATGCGCCGCCTGGGCGAGCCCCGGGAATTTGCGGCGCTCGCGGCTTTTTTGTGTTCGGAGCGCGCCAGCTACATCACCGGCACCTCCGTTGCCGTAGACGGGGGCTGGATTCGCTCGCTGCTGTAGGCAGCGGACTACATGTTTTAGAAACGTCATGCTGAGCTTGTCGAAGCATCTCTACCGCAACAGTAATCCAATCGGCTCAACGAAGCGGTAGAGATACTTCGACAAGCTCAGCACGACGTTCTGGTTTTCCCCATGCCTACCCCCGCCACGCCCGCCAACACCCTCGCCCACCGCCAGAAGATGCTCACGTTTGCCGGTGTGCTGCTGGCCATGTTCCTCGGCGCGCTCGACCAGACCATAGTGTCCACGGCGCTGCCGCGCATCGTGGCCGATTTGGATGGGCTGGAGCGGTTTACGTGGGTGGCCACGGCGTACCTGGTAGCCAGCACGGCGCTGGTGCCCATTTATGGCAAGCTGGCCGACATGTACTCGCGGCGCAAAATTGAGGTCACGGCCGTCGTCATCTTCCTCATTGGCTCAATGCTGTGCGGGCTGGCCGGTGAGTTTGGCCCGCTGCCGCTGCTGGGCGACGGCATGAATCAACTGGTGATTTTCCGGGCCGTGCAGGGCCTAGGCGGCGCGGGGCTGTTTGCCATGGCCTTCATCATCATTGCCGACCTTTTTCCACCCGCCGAGCGGGGGCGCTACCAGGGCTTCACGGGCGCGGTTTTCGGCACGTCGTCGGTGCTGGGGCCGTTTTTGGGCGGCTTTCTCACCGATAACGGCGGTGGCCTGATCCCCGGTGTGGCGGGCTGGCGCCTGGTATTCTACGTGAACCTGCCGCTGGGCTTGCTGGCGCTCTGGTTTATTCTGACCCAGATGCCGGCCCTGCGCCCGCGCGGCCAGCCCAAGCCCTTTGATTACCTCTCGGCCGTACTGCTGATGCTGGGCCTGGTGCCGCTGGTGATGGCCCTGCAGCTCAACAAGGCTGTGTATGGCTGGACCGACCCATTCACGCTGGGCCTGCTGGCTGTGTCGGTCACGTCCATCGTGGCGTTCGTGTTTCGCAGCCTGCGCCACGAGAATCCCATTCTGGACTTTGGCCTGTTCCGAAACCCGGTGTTCCGCACCGCCAACGCGGCGCTGTTTCTGCTGGGCGGGGCGTTTCTGGGCATCATCATCTTCCAGCCGCTGTTCATGGTGAATGTGCTGGGCGTGTCGGCCACCAAAGCCGGGGTCAGCCTCATTCCGCTTTCCATGGGTGTGGTAGCGGGTTCGTTGCTGGCGGGGCAAATGGTGTCGCGCTACGGCCACTACAAGCGCTGGATGCTATCGGGGCTGGTGGTGTTGCTGGGGGGACTGTCGCTGCTGGCCACCATGTCCGCCGATGTGGGCTACTATCGGATACTGGGCTACCTTTTCTTGTGCGGCATCGGCCTGGGGCCCACCATGCCGCTCTACACGCTGGCCATTCAAAACGCCATTGAGCCGCGCCTGCTGGGCCAGGCCACCTCAGCTAGCCAGTTTTTCCGGCAGATTGGCGGCGCCATCACCGCCTCCGTGCTCGGTACGGTGCTTACGCTCACCCTCACGCAAAGCATGCCCGCTACTACCGCGCCGCCCGCAGCGCAAGCCGTGGTTGCAGAAGGGCCCGCATTGCCAGTGGCTGCCGGCGCTACCTCCCCACAGATGCGTGCGGCCTTCTCCAAGGGTATCTCGCGGGTTTACTTCATCAATATTCTGCTGGTGGTCGGTGGGTTGGTGATGACGCTATTTGTGCCTGAGCTGCCGCTGCGAAAGACGAATAGTGCAGCGCCGCCGCTAGCCGAATAGGATACGGTGGTTCATTCTGCCTACTGCGCTAGTAAACCAGGTAATCCCGCTTCATCAAATAGAATCCGACCAATCTTCAGTCGAGACCAGCCGCGCTTGAGCTGATAGGAAAAAACAGGTTTGCCATCAGTGAGCACGCAGTCGATGTGGTAACTGCCCACGGCTGCCTGGGCGTCGTTAGCAGCGTAGGGCTCCAACTGGCTAAGGTGAGTTGAAATAAAGAAAATTGAATGTGGAAAGCGCGCCAAGCCGGTGATGGTGGCGCGGGTGATGTCGAGTGCATCATCGGGGTTGGTGCCCCGGAAAAGCTCGTCGAAAACAGCAAAGCATTTTTGGTCACCGGAGGCCTGCTCAAGTACCGTTTTCAGGTGCAGCAGTTCGGTCATGAAGTGACTGTAACCGCTGCGTAGGTCGTCGTTGAGGTTGATGGAGACGGCAATGGTATCAAAACACGGAAGGACGCAGGTAGTGGCCGGCACGTCGAAGCCCAAATGGGCCAGGTAGACGCACAAGCCCAACGCTTTAAGCAGTGTTGACTTCCCGGCCATATTAGGTCCAGTAAGTAGAAACACGTTTTCATCTGGGGGCCGTTGGAAGTCGTTCGGCACCGCATTGACCACTGCCGGATGATAGAGCCCCTTCACCTCAAAGGTTGACACGTGGAATGTCGGTGTACAAAAAGCGTGTTTCAGCCCCGCTTTCGTGAGCGACCAGTAGGCCTCAAATAGAAACAGAAACTCCCAAAAAGCCGTAATTTTTACGGACGATATGCTCTCCAGCGTGCGGGTTAGTTGCACGGTTTGCGTTATCGAAAATGTTTTTTCCCTAATAGATACCGCATACGAACTCAAATCAAAGCTCTCTAAAAACTGCTTGGCCGAATCCAGTTGCGCCGCGAAGGACTCCGGAAAATCAGCAGGCTTGAGGCGTCGGAAGTAACGCTCGTGAAAGCGGTCGAGCAACAGTACCATCTGAATCAACGAGGCCTGCGTGCGATGCCTATGTTCATCCGACCAGAGGTAGCCCAATCTTGCTATGATAGGGGACGATTTTAGTGATGTCCGGCCGCTTTTTAGGTTATTGAGAAAGGTCTGTGTTTCGCGCTGATAAATGGGCGAGTAAGAGAACTCGCTCAGTACTTCCCAGTTTTGGCGGAACCCCTTTAGGATTTCTTGGCGCTCCAAAATAGCCATCACTGACCCGGGAGCCTGTCGAAACAGGTGCAACAGGGCAGTTTCAGCCTGCCCAGTATGCGTGAAATTGAAAATTGGCAGAACATCGGTTACAATGTTCAAGTCTTGAACAAGCAGCATAGTTGATTTGAAAAGGGCCAGTGTCGAGGCGTGGGTGCCAACGATGACGAACGCTGAAAAGTACAGGCTGCAGGCCGTTTCAATTGGCTGCGCGCTTACTTTCCCAGTGCCACCCAGCCGCGCTGAATGGCATAGTACACGCCCGTGCCCACCACCAGGCCCACCAGGTAGCCATAGGGCAGCCCGGCGCACAGCAATCCTACCAGCAGCGCCACCACCAAATCGGTGCGGCGGCTGCTGATGTCGCGCAGTAGCGCGGCCAGCGTCAGGGCTTCAAAGAGCAGGAGCACGCCCAAAATCGGGAGTGGAAAAATCTGCACCACCTGCTGAAAGCCCTGGCTGAAAAACAGGCCCAGCGTGAGAAACAGCGCCCCATACAGCACCACCGAACCGCCCGTGCGCGCCCCAAACGCGTAGTGTCCCACCATGCCGCCCGAGCCGTGGCACACCGGAAAGCCGCCCAGAAACGGGCTCACCAGGTTCATCAGCGAGTAGGTGAAGCTGATTTTGCGCACCGTCAGGTTGCGTTCCGGGAAGTAGTCGGCGGCAATCTGGCGGGTGGCCAGCACCGAGTTGCCCAACGACAACGGAATCTGGGGTAGCGCCAGCAGCACGGCCCCGGTCAGAATATCGGCCGGCTGTGGCACGTGCCAAGAGGGCAGATGCAGACCGATGGCCCGCTGCGCCGTGCCCAAATCCAGCTTGAAAACCAGCGCATACGCCACGCCCAACGCAATGACGGCCAGCGCCGCCGGCCAGCGCCGGTTGCCCAGCAGCACCACCGTGATGATGAAGGCCGCCGCCGCCAGCGCGTAGCCCGGCAGGCCATCGGCGGGCACGTACTGCTTCAGGGCCAGCGTGGCCAGCTGCAGGGCCAGCCCAAACTGGATGCCGCGCACCACGGGCTTGGGCACGAGCCGCGCCAGGGCGTCAATCAGCCCCGTGACGGACAGCAGAAACATGCTGACCCCAATGGCCAGCCCGCCGCCAAAAATGACCCGCCCGGGAATTTTCTGGGCAATGACCAGCGCGGCGAAGGCCTTGAGGGGCTGCACGGGCATGGGCATGCGGTACCACAGTCCCGAAAACACCTGCATCAGCCCAAATAGAATGAGCACGCCGGCGCTGTCGACCCCCGAGGCCGCGATGACGCCGATGAGCAGCGGCAGGTCGGTGCCCAGGTCGCCAAAGGCCCCGGCCAGTTCGTTGCGGTCGAAGCGGATGGGCGGGCGGGTAGGAGCGAGGCGGGGTTCTGTTTGGGTCAGGGTTGAGGGTTCCACAGGGGCAAAGGTCGGCTAGAAGCGCTGACTCTGCGAGCCCGCGACTGGCCCGAGCGCATAGAATCTACAACGGCCCCTCCTGTTTGTTTTTCAGCAGGCGCGCAGCCTCGCTGGCCTGCTCGGCCACCTCGCCCAGGTACTCGCCGCTGGTGTAATCCTTGCGCCAGCGGAACGGCTTCATGCGCTTGCCCAGCGCCTCCTCGGCCATGTCGTGGTCGAGCGCACCCTCGTTGTGGGCCAGGAAAATGGTGGCCACGCCGTTGCCAATAAAGTTGGTGATGGAGCGAGCCTCCGACATAAACCGGTCGACGCCCAGCAGCAGGGCCAGGCCCTCTACCGGAATGACTTTGAGCGCCGTGAGTGTGCTGGCCAGCACCACAAAGCCACTACCCGCCACGCCAGCAGCGCCCTTGCTCGTCACCATGAGAATGCCCATCATGGTCAGAATCTGCGCGCCCGATAACTCGATGTGGAACACCTGGGCCAGAAAAAGCGTGGCCAGCGAAAGGTAGATGGTGGTGCCGTCGAGGTTGAAGGAGTAGCCCGTGGGCACCACCAGGCCCACCACCGGCTGGGCGCAGCCCATGCGCTCCAGCTTTTCCATCAGGCCCGGCAGGCCCGCTTCCGACGACGACGTGCCCAGCACAATCAGCAGCTCGGCCTTGATGTACTTCAAAAACGAAAGCATGCCGATGCGGCAATACCGCAGAATGCCTCCCAGGATGATGAAAATGAACAACGCCATGGTCACGTACACCGTCACCATGAGCTTGCCCAGCGGCAGCAGTGTGGCAATGCCGTATTTGCCAATGGTGTAGGCCATGCCGCCAAATGCCCCGATGGGCGCCAGCAACATCACGTAGTGCAGCCCCCGGAACACATACCCGGAGGCTTTTTTGAGCAATTGAATGATGGATTTGCGGCCGGCGTACTTGCTGAGCACCACGCCCATCACAATGGACAGCAGCAGCACCTGCAGCGTGAGGTTGTCGGCCAGAAAGTGGCCCCACGAAAAATCGCCGGCCCGCTTCGTGAACTCGCCCACCTTTTCAGTACTCAGCTTGCCCACGGACACGCCGTCGCCGGGCCGCACCACTGCCGCCACTGCCACGCCAATAACCAGGGCCAGCGTGGTCACAATTTCGAAGTACAGCAGGGCTTTGCCCCCAATGCGCCCCACCTTCTTCAGGTCGCCCATGGTGCTGATGCCGAGCGTGATGGTGAGAAAAATAATGGGATTAATAAACAGCTTCACCACGTCGATGAAGCGCTTGCCCAGGAATTCCATCTCCACGGCCGTGGCCGGGGCGAAATGCCCCAGCAGGGCTCCGGTCACAATGGCCAGTAGCACCCAAAAGGTGAGGTTGCGGCTGAGTGTTTTAACGGTCATGGCAGCAAAGCGTGAGGTAGCGTAAAGGGGCCGGGCCCCAAAGATGACAAAGGTTTCAGTGCGCCGTGAGCCACCAGCCCAGCGCGGCCAGCAGCGGCAGGGAGAGCGGAATGCCCAGGCCCACCATTTGGGCAGCCAGTGGAGGGTCCAGGCCGTAGCGGTCGGCCACAACTGCAGCGGTGTTCATGGGACCAATGGCCGCGCCCAGCACGCACAAATCCACCGTGCTGCCGTGGTGGTTGGTGAGGCCCCGGTACACGGCCCACACCAGCAGGGGGGCCAGCACCAGCTTGTAGCCCAGGCCCAGGCTGAGCATTTTTAGCTGCGCCCGCGGCACCACCAGCCGCATCTGCAGGCCCACCGAGAGCAGGGCAATCACCGGAAAGGGCGAGCTGAGCCGCTCCAGTACCCCGCGCACCAGGCTTGGGTGGCGGTAGCCCAGCACGTTGGCTCCCAGCGCCAGCACAAACGCCAGAAAGGGTGGGAACCGCACCACATTGCCCACTATGGCCTTCCAGGAGGGCTTGGCTGCGCCATACAGCGAACCCACCACCACGCCCAGCGTCACGCAAATGAGAATGGAGCCGGCCACGCTCATCACAATGCCCATTTCGAGGCCGGCCCGCCCATAGAGCAGCTCGAAAATGGGAAACCCCACAAACGAGACGCTGCTGATGCCGCCCGTGAGAATGAGGGCGCCCACCGTGCCGCGAGGCAGCGCCAGGCGCCGCCCCACCGCCGCAAAAAACAACCACGCCACCCCAAAAATCAGCCACGGCATGAGCATGGGCAGCAAAAACCGCTGGTCGAGCCGCGCCTCGGCCAGGTGCAGAAACGTGAGCGCCGGCAGCAGCACCGCAATGAGCAGCTGGTTGAGCACGCCGTGTGCACCCGGCGGCACCAGCTGCCAGCGCCGCAGCGCCGCACCCAGGCCCAGGCACACCAGTAGCAGAGCCAGGTTGGTCATGGGGAGTAGTGAATGGGTTGATTACAAAAAAAACGTCCTGCTGAGCTTGCCGAAGCATCTCAACCGCTTCGTTACAACGGTTTAGGCGAAGCGCTAGAGATGCTTCGGCAAGCTCAGCAGGACGTTCTTTTGCCTTGGGTGACCGCTAAAACGTGAGCGTGACGTTGGTGTAGTAATAAGCGCCGTTGAAGCCGAACTGCGCCACGTTGCGCGAATAGGGGATTTCGCCGTTGGAGTAGCTCGCAAACCGGGACGAATCCACTTTGTCGGGGTACACGTTGGTGATGTTGTTGGCGCCCAGCGTCACCGACACCACGCGCGCCGGATTATACACCAGGGCCAGGTCGAACAAGGTTTTGCCGTCAAATTTCTGGCTGATGTGGCGCGGGTTCGGGCGGGCAGTAGAGGCGGTAGGTTTCTCAAAGGCCGTAACCGAGCCGAAGTACGAGGCGCGGGGCGTGATGCTGAACTTGCCCATCTGGTACGTGGCCGAAAGCAGCACCTTCTGGCGCGGCTGCGCCCGCTCAATCAGCCCAATGCTCACCGTGTCAATCAGCAAAATGCGGTTGGGGGTACCGGCTTGCAGGGCCGCCGGCGTGTCGCGCGTGCCCACAATGTTGGTGGCGTTGAAGGTCAGGGCCAGGCTGGTGCTCAGGCGGCTGCGCTCGCTGAACTCAGTCTTGTAGGTCGTTACCAGGTCGATGCCGCGGGTGCGGGTATCAATGGCGTTGGTGAAGAAGCGAATTTCGCTAACGCCGTCAAATGCCGGCGTTTGCAGGGCCCGGATGCCCGTGTTAGCAGCCGCGCTGCCCTTAATCAGCCGTTCGCTGTTGATGATGCGGTCGGAAATGTCAATTTGATACGCATCCAGGGTGAAAAGCAGGCTTTCGGTGAGCCGGGCGGCCACGCCCACGCTGTAGTTCCAGGAGGTTTCGGCTTTGGGGGCGGCCACGCCCAGCGGCACCAGGCGCGGGTCGTCGTTGCGCAGCTGCTTGGTTTGTACAATCACCCCCGACTGTACCGTAGAAGTGGTCACGCTGTTGAAAATTTGCTGCAGCGAAGGCGCCCGGAAGCCGCGGTTGATGGAGCCGCGCAGCGACACGCCTTCGGTCACTTTGAAGCGGGAAGCAAATTTGCCGGAAATGTTGCTGCCGAAGTCCGAGTAGTTTTCGTAGCGCAGGGCCGTGGTCAGGAGCAGGCGCTCGGTCACGTCGCTTTCCACGTCCACGTACACGCCCACGTTGGAGCGGGTGGCGTTGGTTTCGTCGTCGGGCGCAATGCCCGGCCGGCCGCTCGAGCCGGGGGCCTTGGCCGTGCGGGCCGGCGAAGTGGGCGTAGCCGGTGCAGCCAAGGCAAACGGCCCCACAAAGTAGGACTCCGGGCTGCCCCGCTCCAGCTGGAACCGGTCGACCCGGAACTGGCTGCCCAGGGCGAGGTTAAACGACTTGGTGCCAAACAGGCCCGCGTAGTTGCGCGACACGTTGACCTCGCTCGTGCTTTGCCCAAAGGAGCTGCGGCCCACAAAAAAATCGGTCGGCGAATCGGCTCCCATCGATGGGTTGGCCGAATTTTTCACAAACAGGTCCAGAAAGTTGTAGCCGTAGCCGGTGCTGAAGTCCAGGTTCCAGCCGCCGGCCAGCTTGCGGCTCAGGCCCACCACGGCCGAGTAGTCGTCGCTGCGGCCGGGCAGTTCGGGCAGGTAGCCATTAGGCTGCACCGGGCTATAGTTCACGTTGTTGGGCTGGGCGTTGCGGAAAAATCCATAAGCCAGAATGTCCTTGCGCGACGCGCCGCCAAAGCTGTATACGGACCACCCGGCGCTGCCCACGGGTATGCCCAGGTTGTAGAACCCCTGGTAGATGTTGGCTTGGTTGCTGCCGTACACGCCTACCTTCAGCGGCTGCCCCACCTGCGGGTAAATATTGCCCCGCTCCGTGCGCAGGCGGTTTTCGTTATCAATCTGGGCCGCCGTGGGTTGGGCCGGCAGCGCCGGAAAAGCCGTGTAGATGCCGCCCACATAGTCATCGCTGCGGTTGGTTTGCTCCTGGCGCTGGTATTGCAGGGTCATGTTGAGGTAGCCGGGGTTGGTTTTGCCCAGCTTCACGCCGTAGTTGGCGCCGGCCAGGTACTGGGCGCCGTCGCCCTCCTGCGTGATGCCGAACTGGGTGCGCACCGTGGCCACGCCCGTGCTCTTGTTCAGGCCCAGGTTAATCACGCCCGCAATGGCGTCGGAGCCGTACTGGGCCGCCGCGCCGTCGCGCAGCACCTCAATGCGCTCAATGGCCAGCGAGGGCACCGCGTTCAGGTCCGTCACCACCGTGCCCGAGCCTACGGTCACGTTCAGGTTTAGAGCCGAAAACTGGTGGCGGCGCTTGCCGTCCACCAGCACCAGCACCTGGTCGGGCGAGAGGCCGCGCAGCGAGGCGGGGTCGGCGTAGTTGGCCACGCCGTTCACGCCGGTTTTGGCCGAGTTGAACGAAGGGGAGTTGAACTGCACCTGCTGGCCCAAATCGACCTGCCCGGTGGCTTGCAGCTCCTTGGCATTGAGCACGTCCACGGGCGAGGGCCGCTCCACGTCGGTGCGGGGCAGGCCGCGCGAGCCCACTACCACCACGTCGGTCAGGTCGGTGGCGCTCACGGCCAGCCGCACCTCAATGGTGGCGCGGCCATTCACCGGAATCTGCTGCGTTTTGAAACCAATGGCCGACACCACCAGCGTGGCGCCTTCCTGCACGCGCAGCGAGAACCGCCCTTCGCCGTCGGTGCCGGTGCCGTTGGTGGTGCCTTGTTCCAGCACCGTGGCCCCCGCCATGGGTTGCCCTGCGGCGTCCAGCACCCGGCCCGTCACGGGCACGTCGGCCGCCAGCAGCGGGGCCGCGGCGGGCCGGGGAGCCAGCAAAATGCCACTGGTCACCACTTCATAGTTGATGCGCAACGGGTCCAGCAGCGTTTGCAGCACGCCGCTCAGGGGCTGGTCCACGGCCTGCACGCTCACCCGGCGCTCGGCGCCGATGAGCTGCTGGCTGTAGAGAAAGCGAATGCCAAGTTGGCTTTCGATGGTGGTGAGCACCGTTTTCACGGGCTGCGCTTCCAGCTGCAGGGTCACGTGGCGCGCCAGCACATTGTCGGCAACGGGGCGGGCCGCTGCCGCCGCTCCGGCTGTCAGCAACACCACCAGCAGGGCCAGCAGCGAGCAGGAGCGCCGACCAAAACGAAGAGAGGTTTGTAAGAGACGACTCATGGGAAAAAGGGTTGGTGGGTTTTTGAAGATGAGTGAGAGCAAGGGCACGGAGCTATTCGCTTTGGCAGCCGCGGCTGCGGAAAATAATTTTTTCACTGGCCCGCTCATACGTGGCGCCCAGGGTTTTGCAGAGCAAGGTGAGCTTGCCATCCAGCGACTCTTCCTGCCCAAAGGCCAGGCTCACGGTGCAGCTAGCCAGCGCCGCACCGTTGTAGAGAATGGGCACCCCGTAGGCAGTTTGCAGCGAGGCCAGTACCTCCGTCACGGGCCGCTCTGTGAAGGCGAGGGCCTGCGGCTGAAGCACGGCGGGCTGGGCCACCAGCTCGCGTCGCAGCTCCCGCACCGCGGCCGAATACACCGCCTGCTGGTTGGGTAGCAGCAGAACGCCGGCGGGGGGCCGGCTGGGCTGTTGCGTGTCAGCCACTGCGTTGGGCACCACGTGCACGCGGCCGGTGCGCACCATCACCGCCGCCTCCGCCTGGCCCGGAAAAGCCCGCACCGTGAAGCTGGTGCCCAGCACCATGGTTTCCAGTTGTTTCGTGAGTACCCGGAAAGGGTGGGTTGCGTCGTGCGCTACCTCAAAAAAGGCTTCGCCGCTCAGCTCCACTCGCCGCTCGGGCTCCGCAAACCGCCGCGGGTAGCGCAGGCAGCTACCAGACTGCAGGACCAC
Organism: Hymenobacter glacialis; assembly: GCF_001816165.1. Lineage (GTDB taxonomy): Bacteria > Bacteroidota > Bacteroidia > Cytophagales > Hymenobacteraceae > Hymenobacter > Hymenobacter glacialis. Next base: position 5,806 of record NZ_MDZC01000058.1, on the reverse strand, counting down.
GGTGCTGCCATCGGCCAGCAGCACCTGGGCCGGGCGGCCCGTTGCGTTGGTGCACGTAACCCAGCCCTGGGCGGTGCTAACCTGCACCGCCGCCTCGCGGCCGCTTGCCGGACGGGTACCGGCGGTGGGCTGCCACGTTCCCAGCCCTGCCACGCCCAGTCCCAGCGCCACCACGGCCGCCGCTGCCCACCGCAAAGCGGGCGTGTGCCACCGCGTGGGCCGCGGCTGGGTACGGTACTGCACCTGCTGCCACATTTTTGCCTTGGCAACGGCCTCTTCTGCCGGGGTGGGCCGGTCGGCGGGCCGGGGCATGTCGCGGGCTTCATACCATTGGTCCACCGTCCAGGCTTCGCCCTCGGTGCAGTCGTCGTGCAGGTAGCGCTTCAGTAGCTCAGAAAAGTAAGATTGCTTCATTCAGAACGAGCCCGATAGGAGGCCCGGTATCTGCATAGTCGGGCCATATCGGGTTTGCCCTAGTCAGGTCTCAAACTTTTTTTTGAACCAGGCCCAATCTGCCACCTTGGGCTGCCCTCGCGCTTGCTGGTGCCCACAGCTGCCGTGGCTTTCAGAAGGAGATTTATTGAGAGCCGCCAACCATTGCCTCGGGATAGCACCAGCACAACAGCTTCTAGCTGGCCAGCTGCACAGCCACAGCTACCGCCACCAGAAAGTCCTTGAGGTAGCGGCGCAGCAGGCGCAGGGAGCGGGAGAGGTGGTACTCCACTGTTTTGGGCGAAACCTGGAGGCGGGCGGCTATTTCGGGCACCGACTGGTATTCGACCCTGCTAAGCCGAAATACCTCTTGGGTGTGGCCCGGCAGACTGCGCAAACTGGCGTCGAGGGCCAGCGAGAGGTCGGCGGCGGCCAGGGTTTCTTCGGTGCAATGGGTGGGCGCTTTGTGGCGGAGCGGGGCTGTGGCTGCGTAGGCCTTGCGCACCAATTGGGCCCGGATGCAGTCGATAATTTTGTATTTAAGGCCCGAAAACAAGTATGCATCAAGCTGCTGGATGCGGGCCGTGCCACGGTTGTTCCACAGCGTCACAAACAGGTCTTGCACCACCTCTTCGGCGTCTTCGGCCCGGCCCAACTTGCGCACAGCCTGCTGGTGCAAGGGCTGCCAGTACCGCTCATAAATCTCGGCAAAGGCTTTTTCATTGTCCTGGGCCAGTGCCTGCACCAAGTCTGCGTCGCACGGGGGCACAACGCACACGGCAGGAACAGGAGTATTGGAGAGCACGCGCATAGCCAACAATAAGTATTCTTAACCGAATAAGGAAAAGGCGCTGGGCCACATCAACTGAAAATACCAGGAAAGCTGGGCCCAAGTCCGGATTAATAACGTTGCACCCCTACTTGCGCGAAACAGCCTACTGCAATGTACTGTTTTAACCTCATTAAAACTGCCCGATGTCACCGGAATCGTTTGCGATGTCAAATATTCGGTCGTTTAGCGCATTATTTTCGTAATCACCTGTTAATGAGCAGATGATTAATTTGTTTTGTATCTGACTCCTTTCTTTCTCCCTCATGGACCCTGCCATCCTTCTCCCCGCTGCCAGCTACGAATTTGCCACCATCCAGAAAGTGAGCGGTGCGGGGCCGCCCGTGTCGGCATCCGACCAGCTGGCTGCCGAAGAGCCGCTGGAAATCCGCGTGGGCTATGAGCTGGATGGCCAGCGCCAGCACCGCACCCTGTCGGTTACCATGCGCACGCCCGGCCACGACGAAGAGCTGGCCGCCGGCTTTCTGCTCACCGAAGGCATCATTCAGCACAAAGCCGATGTGCTGGGCATCATTCCCTGCCCCGATGTGCAGAAGGCCGAGGAAGCCGGCAACGTGACCCGGGCCGAGCTCGCCGCCCATGTCAAAGTTGATTTTGCAGCCATGGAGCGGCATTTCTACACCAGCTCCAGTTGCGGCGTGTGCGGCAAAACCAGCATCGACGCCGTGCGCACCACCTCCTGCCCCGTGCTGCCCGCCACCGGGCCGTACCTGAGCTACGAAACGGTGCACCAGCTGCCCGAGCGCCTGCGCGCCGCCCAGGCCGGATTCGAGCAGACCGGTGGCCAGCACGCCGCCGCGCTCTTCACGCCGGCCGGCAACTTGCTCTTGCTGCGCGAAGACGTGGGCCGCCACAACGCCCTTGACAAGGTGATTGGGGCCGCGCTGTTGGCCGATTGGCTGCCCCTGCACCAGCACGTGCTGCTGGTGAGCGGCCGCGTGAGCTTTGAATTGGTACAGAAAGCCGCTGCAGCGGGCATTGGGATTATTGCGGCCGTGGGTGCCCCCAGCAGCTTGGCCGTGCAAGCCGCCGAAAGTTTTGGCATGACCGTGCTGGGTTTTGTACGCCAGGGGCGCTACAACGTATACAGCCACGGCTGGCGCCTGACCGAAACTGGAAACTGACGCGGCCAGGAATTTTGCTCAATTGTTATAGCTGCCTGCAACGACCGCACAGGCTTTACGTTACATTTGGGGTTAAGCCCCTTCCGGCTCTTCCATCCATGAAACTTCGCATCGAAGACGACACGCTGCGGCTGCGCCTTTCCGGCTCCGAAATACAGGAATTCGCGACCACTGGCCGCGTGGCGTCCACGGTGCATTTTGGAACCACAGCCGAGCAGCAGCTTACTTACGCCTTGCAGCGTGGTTCCGAAGCCCCGGAAACCGCGGCTATTACCGAGCCCGTGCAGGTGCACTACGAGCCGGGCAGCATCACGGTACTCGTGCCTTTTGACCTGGCCAAACTATGGGTTGAAACCGACCAGAACGGTTTTACGCACGACTTGCCGCTGCCCGAAAACCAGCGCCTCCGTATTTTGGTTGAGAAAGACCTGGACTGCCACCACTAAGTGAGTTATGAGTTAAAAGTTAGGAGTTATGAATTGCCGTTATTTTGGCGATAAGCCGCTGCCTGACTTGTTTATCCACCGTTTCAACTCATAATTCTTAACTTTTAACTAATAACTACACACATGGAAGACTCACCCAAAACCGACCCCAGCAAGGCTGGCAAGACTCACCAGCAACTGGCTGAGGACAACGCCCCCAAAAGCGGTGAGCGGCCCGACCAAGGAAAAGCCCCCGCCCCCGACAACTACAGTTCTGAACCCAACCGTACGCACGTGCACGCTCACATTCCTGCCCCCGAAGTAGCTGGTGCCAAGTTCCTGAACCCCGTGCTGGCCCAGCCACCCGAAGCCCTGACCGGCCTCAAGCTGGAAGCCCAGCAGCGGGTGGCGGCCGGCGTTACGGCCGTCATCAAATCCATGCAGTTCAGCTGGGCAGAAGGCGGTGTGGGCCGGGGCTCCAAGGCCCTGCTGGGCCTCAACCAGAAGAACGGGTTCGACTGCTCGAGCTGTGCCTGGCCCGACCCGGACGAGCACCGCTCGGTAGCCGAATTCTGCGAGAACGGAGCCAAAGCCACCGCCTCCGACGCCGACGACAAGGCCGCTGGGCCCGAGTTCTTTGCCAAGCACAGCCTGGCCGAGCTTTCGCGCATGACCGACCGCGACCAGAACAACGCCGGCCGTCTCACGCACCCCATGGTGAAGCGTCCCAACGACAATCACTACTCGCCCATTTCCTGGCCCGATGCGTTCAGCCTCATTGCCAAGGAGCTGAATGCCTGCGACAACCCCGACGAAGCGGTGTTCTACACTTCGGGCAAAGTGCCCAACGAGCCGGCTTTCCTGTTCCAGCTGTTTGTGCGCCAGTTCGGCACCAATAACCTGCCCGACTGCTCCAACATGTGCCACGAGAGCAGCGGCTCGGCCCTGAGCCCCACCCTGGGCCTGGGCAAAGGTTCCGTCACGCTCAACGACCTGGAAGAAGCCGAGGTTATCCTCGTAATAGGCCAGAATCCGGGCACCAACCACCCCCGCATGCTCTCGGCCCTGCAAAAGGCCAAGCGCAACGGCGCCAAAATCATCAGCGTAAACCCGCTGGTGGAAGCCGGCTTGGTGGCGTTCAAAAACCCCCAGGACTTTATGAACCCGCTGCGGGCCCTGGGCGCGCTGCTCGGCGACGGCACCCAGCTCACCGACGTGTACCTGCAGGTGCGCGTGGACGGCGACATGGCCCTGCTGCGCGGCATCATGAAGCACCTCTTCGAAGCCGAGGACCTGAACCCCGGCCAGGTGGTCGACCACGCCTTCGTGGCCGAATTCACCACGGGCTTCGCCTCGTTTGAGCAAAACATCCGCAACACCAGCTGGGAAGACATTGAAAGCGAAAGCGGCGTGACGCGCGCCGAACTGCTGGAAGCGGCCAACCTGCTGGCTCACAAGCAGAAAATTGTGACCTGCTGGGCCATGGGCGTCACGCAGCAGCGCAAGGGCGTGGAAACCATTCAGGAGATTGTGAACCTGCAGCTCATGAAGGGCGCCATTGGCAAGCCCGGCGCGGGCACCTGCCCGGTGCGCGGGCACTCCAACGTGCAGGGCGACCGCACCATGGGCATCTGGGAGCGGGTGTCGCCTACCTTCCGCGACGCTTTGGCCAAGGAATTCAAATTCTCGCCGCCCACCGAAGACGGCTACGATGTGGTGGAAGCCATCAAGGCCATGCGCCTGGGCAAAACCAAGGTGTACTTTGGCCTGGGCGGTAACCTGCTCGCCGCTGGCCCCGACACCGAGGTGATAGCCGAGGCCATGCGTCGGCAGAAACTCACGGTGTACGTGGGCACCAAGCTCAACCGCGGCCACCTCGTGACCGGCGAAACCAGCCTGCTGCTGCCCTGCTTCACGCACGTCGACATCGACATGCAGAAGGCCGGCCACCAGATGACCAGCTGCGAAAATTCGATGGGGGTTGTGAGCCAGAACAAGGGCATTCTGGTGCCGCTGGCCGGCGAGATGATGAGCGAAGTGGCCATCATCAGCGGCATGGCCATTGCCACGCTGGGCGACAAAACCGACATTGCCGACTGGGTGGCCATGACGGAGAACTACGACGTTATCCGTGACCACATTTCGCGCGTGATTCCCGGTTTCGAGGACTTCAACAAAAAACTGCGCGAGCCCGGCGGATTTTACCTGCCCAACGGCCCCCGCGAGCGGAAATTCACCACCGAAAACGGCAAAGCCAATTTCACCACGACTTCGCTTGACAAGCACACGCTGGAAGAAGGCCAGCTGGTGCTGATGACCGTGCGCAGCCACGACCAGTTCAATACCACCATTTACGAGTACAACGACCGGTACCGTGGCATCAAGGGCGAGCGCCGGGTGCTGTTTATGAACGAGCAGGACATGGCCGACCGCGGCCTCAAAGCCAAGGACCTCATCGACATCACCAGCCACTTCAAAGGCGAAGAGCGCCGGGTGGAGAGATTTGTGGCCGTGCCCTACGACATTCCCACGGGCAACGTCTGCGCCTACTTCCCCGAGGCCAACCCGTTGATTCCCATCGGCAGCGTGGCCAAAATCAGCAACACGCCCACTTCCAAGTACGTGGTGGTGACGGTGGTACCCACGGCTGTGAACAACGAAGTGCGCATCAAAGCCCGCGAGGCAATGATGGCCGAGTAGCCGGCAATTGTCACCCTGTAAGTCATGCTGAGCTTGCCGAAGCATCTCTATCGCAATAGTAATCAATTTTAGTATTGTGGTAGAGATGCCTCGGCAAGCTCAGCATGACACATGAAATTAAAAAAGCCCCGACTCCAGCTGGAGTCGAGGCTTTTTTGATGTTTGAGGCAAGGAGCTAGAGTCTGTTCTGTACTTGGAGTTAAATTTGGGGATGTCACAAGCAGCGCATTACCCGAGCGACATTTCTGACGATGAATGGGCCTTTGTATGCCCCT
>NZ_MDZC01000057.1 GCF_001816165.1 Hymenobacter glacialis | reverse complement strand
GGCCCGTCACGCGGCTCACGGGGGCGGCCGGGCCTCGCGGGGCTCGGTGGGGGGTTTCGCCGGCAGCGCGGGGCTCCCGCGGCTCGCGGGTTTCGCGCGGGGCGCGGGCTTCGGGCGCATCGCCTTCGCCACGGGTTTTCTTGCGCTTGGTGCGCTTGCTGCTCGACTTTATCTTGTCGTCGAGGCGGTCGAGCGAGCCTTCCACAATGGCCGATACTTCGGGCTCGGGGGCCTCCTCGCGGGGAGGCAGCAAGCTTTCGATTTTCTCGCCGCGCTTGTTCATTTCCAGCAGCTCCCGCACGCGGGACGTGTCCAGCATCACCCAGTTGTTGTCGCCTTTGAAGGCAAACCACATGCGGCGGCGGAAGATGTCCGTCTTCTGCAAAAACGCCTCGCCTCTGGCAGTTTGCAGCGGGCGCTGCACCTGCGGAATGTCCTTCAGGGCGTCGAGGTAGGCATCAAGCTCGTAGTTGAGGCAGCACTTGAGGCGGCCGCACTGGCCGGCCAGCTTCTGCGGGTTCAGGCTCAGGTTTTGGTAGCGGGCGGCCGTGGTGCTCACGGTTTTGAAGTCCTGCAGCCACGTAGAGCAGCACAGCTCGCGGCCGCACACGCCAATGCCACCAATGCGGCCAGCCTCCTGGCGCAGCGATATCTGGCGCATCTCCACGCGCACCCGGAACTCGTCGGCCAGGCGGCGGATGAGCTCGCGGAAGTCGACCCGGTCCTCGGCCGAATAGTAGAATAAGGCGCGGGTGCGGTCGGCTTGGTATTCCACGTCGCTCAGCTTCATGCGCAGGCGCAGCTCGCCCACCATGGCGCGGGCCCGGAACATGGTGCCGTTTTCCAGGTCGCGCACGGCTTCCCAGCGCTCCACGTCGTCGGGCGAGGCTATGCGCAGGATGTTGCGGATTTCCTTGGAGTCGGTGGGCACTTTCTTTTTGCGCATCTGCAGGCGCACCAGTTCGCCCTTCAGGCTCACGTGGCCCAGGTGCCAGCCGGAGCCGGCGGCGTCTACCACCACGGCATCGCCGGTGACCAGCGGCAGGCGCTGGTCGTTGCGCATAAACTCTTTACGACCGCCCTTGAAGCGGATTTCTACGATATCGAAGCCGGCAAAAGAGTCCGGCATTTCCACGTCTTGTAACCAATCGAATACATTGAGGCGGTTGCACCCTCCGGTGCTACAGCCCCCGTTGGATTTGCAGCCGCCCGGTTTGGTGCCGCAGCCCCCGGCGGAAGAACATGATGAACAAGCCACTAGTACAGTTTTATATAGTTGAGGGAAAATAAGTTTTCCACGAAAATTCAGGTCCTAGCAAAGATACGAAATTCGGCTAGGGCACTTTGGGCCCGCAGGCCCCGCTAAGTAAGCCATTCCTGGCTTGATGAGGGAATTTAAGCATAAGATTAAACAAGCACTGCGAACAAAACATTGTGACTTTGTTAAGAAACGTACAAAATTTTGGCAAATGGATATTATAGGTATAGTCACAAATGCCTTTAGAGTCAATTGAACGCTTATTTTGAAATATTTTTAATATTTAGCTATTATCCTATTGTCAATCACATTAATTCTCTTCTAATTGCGTCCATCCTTTAACAATTTTTCACCTACCAAAAGAAAACAAACAAATGAAACTCAAAAATGTACTATCCGCTGCCGCCTTATTCACCACTTCGGTGTTGGCACTCTCTTCCTGCTCAAAAGAAAAGGAGGCTGTAGCACCAATTCAAGAAATTGGCGTGTCCAAGGCAGTCATTAGCCAGATTAAGGAAATGGGCCTGACAACCGACGGCATTCAGCGCGTGGAAGGCGGCTATTTGGTGGAGGGCGACATCGTCATCACCGATGAGAACCTGGCCACCAAGCCTGAGTACAGCCTGCTGCGCGTGGGCGACCAAGAGCAATACCGCACCAGCAACCTGGTGAGCGTGGGCTCGGGCCGTACTATCACCGTTGCCGTTTCTACTACCCTTCCATCGGCTTATGTAACGGCCACGGACGAGGCTATCCGTCGCTATAACGCCCAGAGCTTGCTGATAAAGTTTCAGCGCGTTTCGTCGGGTACCTATAACATCCTTATGACCAAGGCGCCTGATGGCTCTTCCTACCTGGCTTCCGCAGGTTTCCCTTCGGGCGGCAATCCTTTCAACAAGGTTCAGGTAAACTCCGACGCCATGGGCACTGCCAACGCCAGCACGTACATCGCAACCGTACTGGCGCACGAAATGGGCCACTGCATCGGCTTCCGCCACACCGACTACATGGACCGCAGCTACAGCTGTGGCGGTGCTTTCTCCAACGAAGGTGCTAGCACAGTGGGCGCTATCCACATTCCCGGCACTCCTACCACCGCTAGCGCTGGCTCGTGGATGCTGGCTTGCGTAGGCAGCGGCCAAAACCGTCCGTTCACTTCGAGCGACGTAACGGCCCTTAGCTACGTGTACTAGTAGCTCAGGTACTTGCTCAGCTACTTCTAGGCGCCTAAAGACTGTTTGCAAACCAGGGTCTTTAATTTTCAACCGCATTCTTTTAAGTCAGAAACCCAGGAATTCAGCCAATCATTTTCTTACTGGCACATTTTCAACCTTTTCTTTTTTTTTAAAACCCTTTTCCCTCCTATGAACACAAAAAACATACTTGCCGCCGGCCTGTGCTTTGTTTCCGCCCTCTCCTTCACGTCCTGCTCCAAAGAGAGCGAGTCGCTGACCAAATCCGACGAGGTGAGCAAGGAAGTCCTGAGCCAAATCAAGCAATTGGGCTTTACTTCCCAAGGCGCTATGGCCGTAGAAGGCGGCTACATTGTGGAAGGCGACATTTTCCTCACCCCACAAGACCTGGCCAACCCCAGCCCGGTGAAGCTCATGCGCGTGGGTGCCGAGGAGCAGTACCGCACCACTAACCTGGTAAACGCCGGCACGGGCCGCAACATCACGATTTCGGTATCAACTTCGTTGCCCGCTGCTTATGTAACGGCCACTGACGAAATGATTGCTCGCTACAACGCCGAAAACCTGACCCTCTCCATGACGCGGGTGTCATCGGGCGGAGACATCGTTTTGGCACAGGCGCCCAAGAGTGCGCGTTATCTGGCATCGGCGGGCTTTCCTACCAGCGCTGGCGACCCCCACAACCAGGTTCTGATTAACTCCGGTGCCATTGGCACAGCCAACCCCACCACCTACATCGCCACCATTCTGGCGCACGAAGTGGGCCACTGCATCGGCTTCCGCCACACCGACTACATGGACCGCAGCTACAGCTGTGGTGGTTCGACCAGCAACGAAGGCGCCAGCACGGTTGGTGCTATCCTGATTCCCGGCACGCCGGCCGCCGCCGACCCCAACTCCTTCATGCTGGCCTGCATCGGCGGCGGTCAGAACCGCCCGTTCAATTCCAATGACAAAACGGCTCTGAACGCGCTGTACTAGCCGCTTAGCACTCTTACCAAAAAGCCCCGACTCCTGCGAGTCGGGGCTTTTTGTTGTTGCCGGGTGCGGCCGTGGCCGCAATAATGGACTTATTGAATGACGACCCGAATGATTTGCTCGGCCTGGTTTTCCAGTCGCACACGCAGCAGGTACAAACCCGGCTTCAGGCCCTGGGTGTCAATGGTGTTGATGACCCCATCGACTTTGGTTTCGCGCTGGAATTTGCCCAGCATATCAAATAGCTGAATGCTGACCGCGGCGCTGGTGTTGGCCACCAGTTTCAGGACGTCGCCGGCTGGCACGGGGTTGGGGTATGCCTGAGCGGCACCGGACTGCAACAGGAAGGCTTCTTCCACGGTGCTGTAGAACAGCTGGCCCGCCAGGTTTTCCAGCCGCACGCGGTAGAGGTAGCGGCCGGCAGCTGGCGGCACATCGGTCATCAGAAAGCGGGTTTGGGCAACCGGTGAGATGGTTTGCACAGCTTCAAAGCTACCCGTGCCCATGCGCTCCAGGGTGGCCGACTTCAACCGAAACACACTCCCCAGTTCCACGTCGAAGCGCACCACGTCGCCGACCAGCTGCCGGACCAGAAACGAGCGGAAGTAGCACGCGGTGCCCTGGGTGGTGTAGTCGATGGTACTGCCGGGCTCGGTCAGCTGGCCCCGCAGCACCGGCGCTACCGCGTAGTGCCGGGTGGCCAGCTGGGTGCGGCTGAGCACCAGGGTGGTGTCGGCGGTGCGTAAGAGGGGCTCCAGCATGGTAGCTCCGAGCTGGTACACCTGGTACTGCGTGGCGCCGGGCACCCGGGCCCATTGCAGCAGCGCCTCATCGGGGCAGGCGTAGCCTACCTGCACGGGCGGCACCCGCACAATGGCAAATTCATCGGAGGTAAAGACCTGGCTGCCTGCTACCAGGCGCAACTGCGCCAGTGTGGTGGTATCGGGCACGGCCCAGGCAGTGCGGTTTTCGGCGAGGGCCACGCCGGGGTTCACCACGCGCCACTGCGCTGCGCCCACGGGCCGGTATTCCAGCCGGGCGGCGGTGGCGGGACCGTGCCACTGCCAGCGCAGGGTGGTGGTGGCGCCGGGCCGCACGTTGCCTACGGTGGGTGGGCTCGTCCATTCCAGGCCAGGGGCGTTTATCTCATAGGCCAGGCTGAAGGCTTGCGGGCCCTGGAGCACGCTGGTGCCCCGCACCCGCAGAACGTAGGTACCCGCCGCCGGCAGGTTCACGGTCACCTGTTCTACGTTGTTCAACCGGTCGAGCCCACGGCGGGCGGGCAGCGCCAGCGAATCGGCGTGGGGAAACGTGCTCAGCACCCAAGGATAAATTTCCTTGCCGGTGCTCAGGTCCAGAACGGCCAGGTCCAAATCATTGACGAGCGAGCCCGTGGCGTTGGCAGCCGCTTCGGGGTCGTTCCATGCCAAGGTGGCCTTGAGTTGCGCCGTGCCAGCCGGTATCGAGATGGTGAAGAGCTGCTGCGAGCCCGTGGTGACCGTTTCGCTGAAATACTGCTTGTTGCGCATGGTGCGAATGGCACCCAGGGCATCGGCCTGTCCGAAGCCGCTCACAAAGTCCACCGCGGGCCGGCCGATGTCGTCGGCGCTGTTCAGCAGCACAGCTTTAACAAGGGCGGCGGAAGGCAGTGCGCCGTTGTTCTGGTCGCGGTACACCTGGTGCAGCAGCACGCTTATGCCTGAAACGAGGGCCGCCGACTCGGAAGAACCGCCTTCGCCGTAGGCCACCAGCTCCGGCTTCACGCGGCCGTCGTAGGCCGGGCCGCGCGAGCTGAGCACATCAACTTGTCCGGCAGGGCCGGTGGCGCCCACGCTCAGGGTGTTCTTCGACATCTTGAACTGGCCCGTGAGGTTGGCTACGCGGGGAATGTTGCGGTACGGACCGGCGTCGCTGGTCAGCAGGCCCGAATTACCGGAGGAGAAAACGTGCAACAGGGTCGGATAGGCCCGCACCTGCCGGTCGTAGTCCTGCGATTCGAGCCCGTAGTAGTTCTCGATGCCCGTGCCATAAGAATGGTTTTGCACCGAAATGCCGGCCGGCACCAGTTGCTGGTCCTCGTCGGGCAGCAGGCGGGCAAAGTTGGAAGTGGCCAGCCGCACCTGCCGGGCCACGCCCCGGCCCTGGGGGCTGGAGTTGCCGGCACCGCCGATGAGCGTGGCCATGTCGGTGGCGTGGGGCGAAGGCGGCTTCGGAAAACCGTTGGCGCCTACCACCCGGCCCTTAAAATCAATGTCGGTCGCATCAAAGGGCAGTTCCTTCACCGAAACCGTGTGGCCCTGCCCCGCCAGCTCCGGAAAGCGGGCGTGCACCGCCGCAATGGCATTCACCGACAGGTCGGAGTTGTTCAGCTGCCGCTCCTGGTGGGCGGGACGGTCGGCTACGTCCACAAAGCTCACCAATGGGCAGGCCGCCAGCTGGGCCAGCGCGGCACCGCTCAGGTTCGCTACGGTGAGGGTGCGGGCCGCGGGCGTGGGCTGCGTGGCGCGGGCGGCGGGCAGGTGCTGTCCCAGCCACTGCCGGAAAGCCGCGGGGTCGGTCACGCGCACGCGTACGGAGCGGGTGGTTTTCTGCAGCGCGATGGCCTGAAGGCCGGGGGCCAACTTGGCCTGCACCTCGGGCCGAAGCTGGGTTTGGGCCACCACGGCCTGCGCCGAAAGCAGCACCGCAAGCAGGGCCGCTTTTGTGCCCCGCCGCAGCGTGCTGCTTGTTGTGTTGCAGCCCGTAGGCCCGCGTTGTGGTGCTCCCATGTAGGCAGGTTTCCTGGTAGAAAAATCAGCTTAGCTCGTCTCTAGTCAAAGATAACCAGACCAGATTATTCCGGCTGTCTTACAACGCCGCAGTCCACAAAAAAAGGAACCTGCAGTGAGCAGGTTCCTTTTTTATGGAATCGTTCCGGTGAGAACTTGTCGCGTGAGCGTTCCGCGGCAGGCGCTAGGCGCCGGGCTTCAGCACCACTTTGGTGCAGTTGTCCTTTTTGTTGCGGAAGATGTCGTAGCCGTGCGGGGCCTGGCTGAGTGGCAGGCGGTGCGAAATGATGTCGTCGAGGCGCACGTCGCCGTCCGACACGTGCTTCAGCAGCTTGTCGATGTGCTTGTGGGCCGGGGCCTGGCCGCCCTGAATGGTGAGGCCTTTGTCGAAGAACTGATGGATGGGGAAGTTGTCGAAGGGCGAGGAGTACACGCCCAGCACCGACACGTAGCCGCCGCGGCGCACGGCGCTCAGGCAGGCCAGCAGCACCTTGTCGGAGCCTTTTTCCACGTTGATTACGGCCTTGGCGCGGTCGAGCAGGTTGCGGTCGGGCTCGAAGCCCACGGCTTCTACCACTACATCGGCGCCGTAGCCGCGGCTCTTGCTCCGGATTTCGTCCACCACCTGGTCGTGGTTTTCCCAAAGAATGCCCTCGGCGTTGGCAGCTTTGGCGGCCAGGTCGAGGCGGTAAGCCTGGGTGTCGACGATGATGACGCGGCTGGCCCCGCGCAGCCACGCCGACTTGGCCGCCATGATGCCCACCGGCCCAGCGCCAAAAATGGCCACCACTTCGCCACCCTTCACATTGGCCCAGTCGATGCCAGAGTAGCCGGTGGGGAAGATATCGGTGAGAAACAGTACCTGCTCGTCGGTGAGGTTGTCCGGCACTTTGCGGGGGCCGAAGTCGGCGTAGGGCACGCGGGCGTACTCGGCCTGGCCGCCGTCGTAGCCGCCGTACAGGTCGGTGTAGCCGAAGAGAGCCCCGCCTTTTTCGGTCATCAGGCCGCCCTCGGGGCCGTAGTGTTCGGGGTTGGAGTTTTCACAGTGGCCGGGCAGCTCGTGGTTGCAAAACAGGCAGTGCCCGCAGGCAATGGGGAACGGCACCACCACCCGGTCGCCGCGCTTGAGGTTGCCCACGCCCTTGCCTACTTCCTCCACAATGCCCATAAACTCGTGGCCCAGCACCATGGGCCGGGGCTGCGGAATGCTGCCGTTGTAGATGTGCAGGTCGGACCCGCAAATGGCCGTGCTGGTCACGCGAATGATGGCGTCGCGGGAATCAAGCAGTTTGGGGTCGTCTACGGTGTCCACGCGAACATCGCGCATGCCGTGAATTCGGAGTGCTTTCATGAAAAGTGGAAATAATGGAAGATGGAAGGACTGGCTAAACCTAACGCACCTACTTTTCCAGAGGTTACCCCTGACCTCGCCTCCATTATCCCTAGCTCATCACTACCAGCCGCTAGTTGCATTGATACACTGACACTCCCGCTGCAGTGAAAATATACGCAAACCCTTCCCCTACCAGCACCTGACGCACCTCGGCCGCCGGCACGTCGGCGGGCAGGGCCACGCGGCGTTCGGTCTGGTTGTAGAGGTGCGTAAAGTGCAGCGCCCCGTCGGCGAAGTAGTACAGCTCATCGCCCCGAAAGCCTACCATGTTCAGGCCGGCGATGGGCATCTTCATCCGGTACGTGCCCAGGTTGTCGAACACGTAAATGCCCGTGTTCCGGTCCACTAAGTAGGTATTGTTCTGGTACTGCCGCAGGAAGCGGAAGTCCGGCCGGGCGCGGCCAATAATCAAATCCAGCGGGGTATTTTGAATGACGAGCCGGGTGTTGGGGTCGAACTCGCGCAGCACCAGGTTGCTTTCGTCGAGCAGCCAGATGCGGTTGTCGGGCGCTAGCGTGGCCACACGCACCGTGCCGTCCAGGAAGTCGGCCAGACGCATTTCGGTGATGAGTGTCAGGAAGCGGTCGAGCAGGACCAGCTGCTGCCGGTCGTCGTTAAAGACCAGCGTGGTGGTCACGTTCCAGGCCTCTACCTGGGCCACGTTGCCGGGCTGGGCAGGCGCGTAGGTGTTCAGCAGCAGGCCCTGGGGGCTGTACTGGCGCAGGTTGTTGTCGGCATCGGCCACGTAGAGCGCACCGCGTCGGTCCAGCGACGCCGCGCCGGGGTTGCGCAGCTTGATGAGGCGGATAAATTTCCAGGCGGCGGCAGATGCACCGTCAGCCGCAGGTACCGCTACGGCTTGCACGGGCGCCGCTATCTGCCTGGCCGCGGGCGCCACAGACGCCGCGGAGGGCGCCGCGACCTGGGCGCAGGCAGCGGTGGTGAGCAGGCACAAGGAAAGAACTAACCCAGAGGAAACGTCATGCTGCGCTTGCCGAAGCATCTTTACCGCAGCAGTAACTAGATTACTCGCGCGGTAGAGATGCTTCGGCAAGCGCAGCATGACGTTCTTTTTATTGTTCATTGTGCTTACTTCTCAAAATGCCGAAGGGCCAGCTCGCTACCATCATACACCCCGTAAGAGCAATAATTGACCCATTCGCCGAGGTTGACGTAGCGGCTGCCGGGGCCTACGGCCACATCCAGAGGCAGGTGGCGGTGGCCGAACACGTAGTAATCGTGGTGCAGGCGCGTTTCCTGCTCGCGGCAGTACTGCAGCAGCCATTCTTCGTCGCCGAAGTATTTGGTGTCGTCTTTGCCGGTTTGCATGCGGCTGCGGCGGCTCCACTTGTTGGCCAAGCCAATGCCAAAGTTGGGGTGCAGCCGCGCAAACAGCCACTGCGCCAGCGAGGAGGAAAACACCCGCTTGAGGGCCTTGTAGCTGTAGTCCTTCGGCCCCAGCCCGTCGCCGTGCCCGATGTGAAAGAGCTGGTTGCCGATGCGCTGCGTCACCTCATGGCGCAGCACCGGAATCCCCATTTCCTGGGTGAAGTAGCCAAACATCCACATGTCGTGGTTGCCGGTGAAGATGGTGATGGGCAGGCCCGCATCAGTTAGCTCGGCCAGCTTGCCCTGCAGGCGGCTGAAGCCGCGCGGAATGGCGTGCTTGTACTCAAACCAAAAGTCGAAAATATCGCCTAAAAGGTAAATGGCGGCGGCGTCTTTGGCCGCTTCGTCCAGCCAGCGCACAATGCGCCGCTCCCGTTCCAGCGACGAAGCCGCATCGGGCGCCCCCAGATGAAAATCAGAGGCGAAGTACACCCGGCGGCCGGGCAGCAGCGCCAAGTCGGGTAACGTGCGGGGTGGCTTCATGCAATCAGTGCAGGGTAAAAGAGTTGCGCGCGGGAAATCCCGGCGCGTTGGGTCAGGATGCGGGCGTTGAAACTTCGTCTTCTTCCAGCAGAAACAACACGAGGCGGCGCGGGCCGTGGGCGCCCAGCACCAGCGTTTTCTCAATGTCGGCGGTGCGGCTGGGGCCGGAAGTAAGCGAAATCATGGAGGGCATCTGCTTGCCGTAGCGGGCCTGTACCACGCGCAGCGCATCGCCGATTTCGGCCACCACCTGGCTGGGGCGGGCCACCACCAGGTGCTGGTCGGGGTAGATGCTCAGGCGGCGGCCGCTGGCCGTGGCGGCGGCCACCAGTATGCTGCCCGTGCGGGCCACCAAGGCTTCGCAGGACGTCAGCCCCAGGTCGGCCTGCTCCACAAACCGGGTTTCATCGGCTAAAAAGGCAACGCCAGCCGCCTGCAGCAGGGCCTGCAGTTCGGGCTCCCACACGTAGGGCGCCCCCACCTGCCGGCGCTTCTGGAAAGCCGTCAGCTGCTCGGCCAGATGCGCCGGCGACTCACAGTAGTAGAACTCGCCGCCCACGCGCTGGAAGCTCTCGGCAAACGCCACCACCGCGTCGGGGTTGGTGAGCGGCGGGTGCACGGGCGCGGCAAAATCGGGCCGGGGCGGCAGCGGCGCAGGCTGCGCCAGCCCTTGGCGGATGCGGGTCAGAATGGCCTCGCGCGATGATTCTGCCATAGAAAGGGAAGCGGGTAAAAGAAAGTCAAAGGTAACCGGCCCGGCAATAGCAGCGCGCAGCCCCGCAAAGCCCACAAAAAAAGCCAGCCGTTGCGGGCTGGCTTTTTTTAGTATGCAAGAAGCATTGGCTTACATGGGCGAAGCGGCGCTGCCGGCTTCCACATCGTTGCCGGGACGCGTCGAACGGTCGTCGTCGATGCCGGGCAGGTGCAGCTCAGGCAGGTCGCTGATGACACCGGCGGCGGCTTGCTCGCCGCGCACTTCCGAGGCGGTTTCGCTGCGGTCGGTGCCGGCCATGTGGGCCTGGTAGTTGGTCTGGGTGTCGAAGGGGCGCGGGCCGACCAGACGGGTCAGGTCTTCCTGCTGCAGTACTTCTTTTTCCAGCAGTTCCTTGGCCACTACTTCCAGCTCGTGGCGGCGCTCGGTGAGGAGTTCCTTGGTGCGGGTGTAGGCGTTTTCGATGATGGTGCGAACTTCTTCGTCTATCATCTGCGACGTGGCTTCTGAATACGGCTTCGAGAAACCGTACTCGCTCTGGCCCTTGGAGTCGTAGAACGACACGTTGCCGAGCTTGGCGTTCATGCCATACATCGTCACGATGGAGTACGCCATTTTGGTGATGCGCTCCAGGTCGCTCAGGGCGCCGGTAGAAATCTTACCAAACACCAGCTCCTCGGCGGCCCGGCCACCCAGGGCCATGCACATCTCGTCAATCAGCTGCTCGGTGTTGTACAGGAATTGCTCTTTGGGCAGGTATTGGGCGTAGCCAAGGGCCGCCACACCGCGGGGCACAATGCTCACCTTCACCAGCGGGTCGACGTGTTCCAGGAACCAGCCCGCGATGGCGTGACCGGCTTCGTGGTAGGCCACGATGCGCTTTTCGCCGGGCGAGATGATTTTGTTCTTCTTCTCCAGGCCCCCAATCACGCGGTCGATGGCGTCGGTGAAGTCCTGGTCGGTGATGAATTTCTTGTCGCGACGGGCAGCAATCAGGGCCGCTTCGTTGCAGACGTTGGCAATCTCGGCGCCGGCAAAGCCGGGCGTCTGCGCCGATAGGCGACGGGCATCCACGTCGGGGCCCAGCGTGAGCGGCTTGAGGTGCACCTGGAAAATTTCAGTCCGGCCGTTGATATCCGGCTTGTCGATGCTGATTTGACGGTCGAAACGGCCGGGACGCAGCAGAGCGGAGTCCAGGGTATCGGGGCGGTTGGTAGCGGCGAGGATGATAACCCCCGAGTCGGTACCGAAACCGTCCATTTCCACCAGCAGCGAGTTTAGCGTATTCTCGCGCTCGTCGTTGCCGCCAGGCGTGGAACCACGCGAACGGCTACGGCCCACTGCGTCAATCTCATCGATAAAGATGATGCAGGGCGCTTTGGCTTTGGCTTGCTTAAACAAGTCGCGCACCCGGGCCGCGCCCACACCCACGAACATTTCCACAAAGTCGGAACCCGAGAGCGAGAAGAACGGCACGTCGGCCTCGCCAGCCACGGCTTTGGCCAGCAGGGTTTTGCCGGTGCCGGGAGGGCCCACCAGCAGGGCACCCTTGGGGATTTTACCACCCAGAATGGTGAACTTGCTGGGGTTCTTGAGGAACTCCACAATCTCCTGCACTTCTTCCTTGGCTTCTTCCAGGCCGGCCACGTCCTTGAACGTGGTTTTCACCTTGTCGCCGCCTTCAAACAGCGCGGCTTTGCTCTTGCCGATGCTGAAAATCTGGCCGCCGGGGCCGCCGGCGCTGCCCATGCGGCGCATCAGGAACCAGAAACCGACAATCATCAGAATGATGAAGCCGTAGGTGCCGATGTAGTCGCCGGGGCTCTGGCGGGAGTCAATGTTGAGCGCCAGGCGCTCGGTAGCGGGCACGTCCTTCTGCAATTCTTCCAGCTTCTCCTGAAACGCTTTAGCGTCCACGATGGGGAAGTAAAACTGCGCGCCGGTAGTGGCCGTGCCAAACGGCGTGCGGCGCGTGAGCTCCCGGGCGTATTCGGTCTTGCGCAGGGCCTCGGGCTTGAGGCTCACCTCCACCATTTTTTCGTTGATGATGGTGATTTCGCGCACGTCGCTCGCCGTGAGCATCTGCTCGAAGCGCTGCTGGTTGATTTTGGTGGGCGAGTTGGTGTTGTTCACCCACATCACCCCCACCAGAAACAACAGCAAGCCGGCCAGCACCCACAGCTGCATGCCGGGCCGGGGAGTGGGCGCGGGCATCAGGGGCTTCTTTTTCTTATTGTTATTAGGATTTTTATCCGACATGAAAATAGCTAGTTAAATCAGGTATAACTACAGGCCCAACACCCCGCCGAAAGCAAATGTTCGGATTGGAGTAGACGCTTCACCAGCGTATTTATTTTAACCGGGCCGGCGTAATTAGGCCGGCTCGGCTTCGATGTAGCTGATATCGGCATCGCCCCACAGTTCTTCGAGGGCGTAGAACTTGCGACGGTCGCGCAGGAACACGTGCACTACCACGTCGACGTAGTCCAGCAGCACCCACTCGCGGTTGGTGCGGCCTTCGGTTTGCCAGGGGCTTTCGCCGGTTACCTTTTCAATTTCTTCTTCTACCGAGCGGGCCACTGCTTCAATCTGCGTATCGGAATTGGCCGAGCAGATGATAAAATAGTCGGCAACGGCGTTTTTGAGCTCCTTCAAATTCAGCACCACGATGTCGGACGCCTTCTTGTCCTGCATCCCGCGGATGACCAAATCTGCCAATGTGTCTGAATCCTGACGGACCAACGTGCTTTTCATATTGAGGTATTAGGTTTAAGCTTTGCAGCCGAAAGTCTACGAAGTTAACGAAACGCGAAAGAAGGAAGTGGTTGTTACCCCCCAAACCTTGTTCACGGGCCAGCAATTGCTGTGGTTGCCGGTGTGCGCCTCCACCAACACGGAGGCCCAGGCCCTCATAGTCCAAAACCGGGCCAGCGACGGCTGCACCGTAATTACGGACTTTCAGACCGCCGGCCGGGGCCAGCGCGGCAACCAGTGGGAAGCCGCTCCCGCCGAAAATCTCATGCTTTCGGTGGTGTGGCAGCCTAGGTTTCTGGCCGCCGCCCAGCAGTTTTTACTGAGCCAGGCGGTGGCTCTGGGCCTGCACGACTGGGCTGGTGCGCTACTCGGCCCTAGCCCCAAACTCAAGCTGAAATGGCCCAATGACTTGTACTACGGCGACCAAAAGCTGGGCGGTGTGCTCATTGAAAACAGCCTGAGCGGCACAAAAATTCAACACAGTATCATTGGTATCGGTTTGAATATCAACCAACAGCAGTTTGCACTGCCCGCGGCTACCTCCTTCAGCCAGCTCACGGGGCGCTCCTATGCCCGCGAGGTGCTGGCGGCGCGCCTACTGGAGTGCCTGGAGCGGCGCTACCTGCAGCTACGAGCCGGGCAGGTGGGGCAGCTGCGGCAGGCGTACCTGCAGGCGCTATACCGCTACCAGGAGACGCATTTATTTTCGGTGGAGGGCCGGCCGGTAAGTGGCCAGATTGTCGGGGTAGAAGAAGACGGCCGCCTGGCCGTGGCGGTCGGAAACGAGCTGCGGCGCTTCGGCATGCAGGAAATCCGGCACCTATAGCAACCTTTTCGGCCTTTTTGGCATCAAGGTTCTGAGCATTTAAATTTTTAAATAAATTAATTGCGCAGGCATCCGGCGGGCTTCTTACCGGGTTATTTATTCATCGGCCAAGCAACTTTTGGCTCCTTTGGTGGTCTATCAATCCGTGGGGCGGCGTCTTGCGTTAGTTCTACGTTGGGGGCACGATTCCGGCACGGTGCTTGTCTTTGTCCTATTCGGGCTCATGCCCCTTTTGGCTCACCTTTTTCTGCTTTCGATATGAAACTCTTTACTCAGTTTGTTGCCTTCTTCGCCCTGCTGGCTTTGCCGCTGGTGCCGTCGGTAGCGGCCAACATCACCATTCTGGTGGGCGACAACTACTACCGCGGGCCGGGCAACGCCACGGGCACGGCCGACCTGCGCACCATCAGCGTGGGCGACGTGGTGACCTGGAGCTACGTGGGCCAGTCCAGTCACCCCACGGTATCGGACATTGGCGCCTGGCCCACTTTCGCGATGGACAACGCCAACAAGACGCGCTCCATCACCTTCAACACCCCCGGCGTGTTTCCGTACCACTGCCAGGCCCACGGGGCGCCCGGCTTCGGGCAGTACGGCGTGCTCACGGTGGTGGCCACCCCTTCGGCCGCGCTCGATGCGCGCACGGCGGGCATCTCCCTGAACGTGTACCCCAACCCCACCCGCGGCCAGGTAACGGTGCAGCTGAACCAGAAACCCGGCACCGACTACAAGCTGCGCGTGAGCAACATTATTGGACAGGAGTTGCGCACCATTGCCCTCAAGCCGGAGCTCACCGCCGCCGGCCTGCCCGTGGACCTGAGCAACCTGCGCGCCGGCGTGTACTTCTACAGCCTGCTGATAGACGGCAAAGTAGCCTCCACCAAGCGGCTGGTTCTGCAGAACTGACCTTAATTTCCCGGAAATAGAAAAATGAAAAGCAGCTTATGGCTGCTTTTCGTGTTTTTGGCCTGTTCGGCAGCCGCACTGGGGGCCTGTTCCGGTTTGCCAACGGGGTGGCGCGGACCAGAGCGCTGATTAGCCCTTAACTATGAAGGCCGAACATCGTGCCACTGCAACGTTGCAATGCCTACTTTTGACCTTTAGCTACTTTCCCAACTTTCGTTTCCCGACCCTCTGCCTGTTGCGTTGGCCGTTGGGGCCTGCGCTCTTACTGATTCTATGCGTTCCTTCAAAAGCCTGAATAACCTCGTTGGCTGGCTCGTTTTCGCCATTGCTGCCGCCACGTACTTCCTCACCCTGGAGCCCACGGCTTCGTTTTGGGACTGCGGCGAGTTCATAGCCTGCTCCTACAAGCTGCTGGTGCCGCATCCCCCCGGCGCGCCCACCTTCCTGCTGCTGGGCCGCATGATGTCGCTGCTCGCCTTTGGCGACGTGACCAAGGTGGCGGTGCTCATCAACGCTCTGTCGGGCCTGAGCAGCGCCTTCACGGTGTTGTTTCTGTTCTGGATTATCACCCGCATGGCCCGCAAACTGGTGCTGCGCGGCGACGCGGCCACCAACAACCTGGCCGCTGAATCGGTGGAGCCCAGCGGCTCGCAGACCCTGCTCATTCTGAGCGCGGGCGTGGTGGGCGCACTGGCCTTTGCCTTCTCCGACTCGTTCTGGTTCAATGCCGTGGAGGGCGAGGTGTACGCTATGTCGGCCCTGTGCACGGCGGCCGTGGTCTGGATAATGCTGAAGTGGGAAGCCCACGCCAGCGAGGCCGACTCCGACAAGTGGCTCATCCTCATTGCCTACGTTATCGGCCTGAGCATCGGCGTGCACTTGCTGAACCTGCTCACGCTACCGGCCCTGGGCTTTATCTACTACTACCGCCGCACGGCCAACCCTACCACCAAAGGCGGCATTATCGTACTAGTGGTGAGCATGGTGATTGTGGCGTCCATCATGGTGGGCATCATTCCGGGCTTGCCCACGCTGGCGGGCGCGTTTGAAGTATTCTTCGTCAACACCATTGGCCTGCCCTTCAACTCGGGCCTGATACTCTTTCTGGTGCTGTTTGCGGGCCTGATTTATTTTGGCTTCCGGCAGTCGTTCAAGCACCGCAGCCAGCTGCTGAACACGGCCATGCTGTGCTTCGTGTTTATCCTGATTGGCTATTCGAGCTACCTCATCGTGCCGATTCGCAGCTCGTTTAAGCCCACCATCAACGAAAACGACCCCGAGGACGTCCTCTCGTTTGTGAGCTACCTCAAGCGCGAGCAGTACGGCTCGCGGCCCCTGCTCTACGGCCCGCACCTGTTTTCGCAGCCCGACCACTACGAGGAAGGCTCTCCCCGCTACGCCCGCGACCTGAAAACCGGCACCTACAAGGAAATTCTGCCCCGCCAGCAGGAAGCTGGCTACCCCGACGGCGACAAGATGCTGCTGCCGCGCATCTACAACTACGAGCCCGACCAAGTGGCCAACTACAAGAAGTGGGTGGACATTCAGGACGGCGTGAAGCCCAGCATGGGCCAGAACCTGGGCTTCATGTTCCGCTACCAGATGGGCCACATGTTCTGGCGCTACTTTATGTGGAACTACGTGGGGCGCGAGTCCGACATACAGCAGGCGGGCGTGGTCACGCCCTTCAGCCCCGGCGCGGCCAACCTGCCGCCGCGCATTGGCGAGAGCCCGGCGCACAACAACTTTCTGGCCCTGCCGCTTATTCTGGGCCTCATCGGCCTGTATTTCCAGAGCCGCCGCAACAGCAAAGACGCCTGGGTGACCGGCCTGCTGTTCCTGATGACCGGCCTGGCCATTGTGTTCTACCTCAACCAGCCGCCGCGCGAGCCGCGCGAGCGCGACTACACCTTCACGGGGGCCACGTTTGCCTTTGCCATCTGGATAGGCCTGGGCGTGCTGGGCGTGGCCGAGCTACTGCGCAAAGTGGTGAAGGCCGACGGCCTGCGGGCCGGCCTGGCCCTGGCGGCGGGCCTGCTCGTGCCCGGCATTATGGTGGCCCAGGGCTGGGACGACCACAACCGCTCCGACCGCTACAACTCGGTGGACTCGGCCAAGAACCTGCTCAACAGCTGCGCGCCAAACGCCATTCTGTTCACCAACGGCGACAACGACACCTTCCCGCTGTGGTACGCCCAGGAGGTGGAGGGCATCCGCACGGACGTGCGCGTGGCCGTGCTCAGCTACCTGAACACCGACTGGTACATTGCCCAGATGAAGCGCCGCTCTTACAAGTCGGCGCCGTTCCCCATCAGCATGGGCGAAGACCGGTACGCCCAGGGCACCAACGACATGCTGCCCTTTGCGGCCAACCCGTCGGTGCAGAGCGTGAACCTTAAGGAGTTTATTCAGCTGGTATCCAACAACAACCCGCTGCTGCAGGTGCAGTACCAGGAAGGCGGCCCGGGCATGATGTCGTTCCCCACGCCGAACTTCTACCTGCCCATCGACACGGCGGCGGTGAAGAAGCTGGGCATCATCCCCAAGGGCCGCGAGAAGCAGCTGGTGTCGCGCATGGAGTGGAGCATGGGCAAGCGCGCCATTGAGAAGAAAAACCTGGTGATTCTCGACATGATTGCCACCAACAACTGGGAGCGCCCCATTTACTTCAGCTCCACGGTGAACCCCGGCGACTACATGAACCTGCAGCCCTACTTCCAGCTCGAAGGCATGGCCTACCGCCTGCTGCCGCTGAAGGACCCGAATTACGACCCGCGCAGCGGCGACGAAGGCTATGTGGAAAAGGACATCACCTACCAGCACCTGCTGAAGGATTTCCAGTACCGCGGCCTGCAGGACCCCACCATTTTCTACGACGAAAATCACCTGCGCTTCCCCGCCAACTACCGCGACAAGTTTGCCCGCCTGGCCAACGCCTATCTGGCCGAAGGCAACGTGGCCAAGGCCCGGGAAGTGGCCGTGAAAGCGCTAGAGCTGATGCCGGACAACACCATTCCCTACGACTACTACTCGCCCCAGCTGGTACCGGCCCTGGTAGCCGGCGGCGAAAAGAAGCGCGCCGACGAAATCCTCGACACCATGACGCGCCGCTCGGAACAGATGCTGGCCTACTACTCCACCAAGCCCGACGCCAGCCTGTTTGAAGACGACCAGCGCGGCTACCTCCTGGGCCTGCAAAGCGTATACCAGGCAGCGGAGCGCAGCGGCGATGCCGCCCGCAGCACCAAGGCCCGCGGGCTGATGGAGCAGTTTTACCCCCGCTAGTAGGCGGATAACGTGAGAAACCTACAAGGCCGTTCGCAGTGTGCGAACCGGCCTTTTTAGCTGGCTCTGACTTCAGCCAAGCAATAACAACGACTTTTTGCGTTGGCAAAATCATTCTAAAGTCACTTTGCTGCTATGCTCCAATTGCTCACCACGAGTTTGCTATTTGCGTCAAAAACCTTTTTTCCACCCGATACCCTTGCTCTTGCTGACTTACGACGGGCCGTGTATGTTGGTGTGCACAGTGCCGAGTACGGCGGGGGTGGGCATTACGTGGGGCTGGCGTATGAGCGGCAACTGACTGCCCGCTTCAGTGCCCGGCTGGGCATCGGAGGTGTGCATCGCAACACTTCCCATTACACCGTGATACTAGACCCTGCCACGGGCCAGTACCAACAAACGGTAGAAAGCGTGGGGCGCTACAACAGCGCCTTGCTCATTTCGCAGCTGCGGTACATAGTGCGGCCGGGACGCCAAGCTGGGGCGGGCTTGTTTGTGGGAGCAGGCCTGCAACTGGTAGCGGAGGAGTTTAGTGAAGACCGCAACAGCCCATACGGCTACGTTAGCAACATTCAAGTGCACGTGCCTCTGTCTACCCGCGTGGGCTATCAACTGCGAAAAAAGCGGTGGCTGCTCAGTGGCAGCACTGGGCTCGATTTCACACGTCGTCGGCAGGTCCCGCTCAATTTTCAACGGCCCAACAAGGGAGGTCAAGATGTGCACGTTACCACCGGTTCCGATTTGCAGCTTGGTTTTTTATTTTAACTTCCAGCTACTCGGCAGGCTATGACGTAGCTACGTTTGCGCACTTACCAATCCCCGTAGCGCCATGAAACGAATAATTGGGTACTGCGTCATTGGCTGTTTGGCACTAACAGCGGCGGTGCCAACATCTCAGCCCGCCCCCCCGGCCCCGCGCCTCGACTACGCGGGCCTCTACCGCGACGGCCCGCGCCTGGAAGTGGACACGCGCCGCGAGGGCGACAGCCTGCGCTTCTACCTGCGGCTGCCCGCGCCTGCCCGGCTGGGTCCCGGCCACGCCCTGCAGCTCACGGCGTGGCCCAGCTACGAAGCCAAGGTGCCGCTGTGGCAGGACAGCATCCCGCGCCGCCAGCAGCACCCGCGCCCCGAAGCGGACGCCACCCGGCTTAGCTTCTGCGTGGCGGCGGCGCGCCTGCCGCGCGGGTCCGTGCTGGAGCTGCGCACCAGCCCCGCCGATGCCAAAGAGGACTACCAGGAGCTCACCACCACGGCCTGGCTGCGCCTGACCGATGCCATCCTGACGCGCCCGTTTGTGCTCATCGATTCCCTCGGCCGGCCTTTGCTGCGCCGCTACGTGCAGGCCGGCGAAGCTTTTGGGGTGGACCGCTACGGCCTTTACCAGCCCGTGCGCTGGAAACGCTACGCTGTGAACCCCGTGGCGGCCCTGCCGCCCATGAGCCGCCCCAACGCCACGTCCGGTGGGCCGGCGGTGCTGCCCGTGCTGGACTCTGCCACTACCCGCCCGGGCGAGCCGTTGCGCCTGGATGAACCCGGCTTGTACAGCCTGCGCGTGGGCGGGGCGGGCGTGGGCGGGGCGGGCCCGCTGGCGGTAATGGTGGCGGAAAATGAGTACCCAGCCCTGACCACCGCCGCCGAGCTGATTGAGCCGCTGCGCTACCTCACCACCAGCGAGGAGCGCCAGCGCCTCACCAACGCGGCCGACCCCAAGCGCGCCGTGGATAAATTCTGGCTCGACATTGCCCAGGGCAACCAAACCTTGGGCAAAGAGTTGATACGCCGCTACTACGGCCGCGTGACGGCTGCCAACCGCCTGTTTGCGGCCCACAAGGCCGGTTGGCTCACCGACCGGGGCCTGCTGTACGTGGTGCTGGGGCCGCCGCCCAGCGTGCGGCGCCTGTTTAACGGCGAGGAACGGTGGTTTTATTCCGAAGGCGGCGTGAACGGCGGGCCCATCACCTACACCTTCCGGCCCCGGCCTAGTACCTTTGCGCCTGATTACTACGAATTGGTGCGCCGGCCCGAGTACGAATTGCTCTGGTATGCCGCCGTTGAAAAATGGAGAACCCCACCGACCGCCCTGACCGGCCCGAACGTCCCGCGCGCCCGGTAGCCGGCCGCCGCTTCTACGACGGCGACAACCGCCCCGTCACCCCCAAGCAGTTCCGCCCCGAGCGCGGCAGCGAGTTTGACGACCGCCCCGCCCGCCCCAAAGGCCGCGGCGGCAGCGACAACCGCGACGAAGCCGCTGGCGACCGCACCGGCCGCTCGGACCGCGGCGAAAGCCGCCCCCCCTACCGCGAGCGCAGCAATGAAGGCGGCGAGCGCGGCGGCAACGACCGCCCCCGCTACGAAAACCGCCCGGCCCAGGCCGCCAGCATCGACATGCTGTTTGGCCTGCGCCCCATTCAGGAAGCGCTGAACGCGGGCCGTACGCTGGAGAAAATCTTCCTGCTGCGCGGCACCAAGAACAGCCTCGTGACGGATATTTCGGCGCCGCCCGGGCAGCGGGAATCCAGGTGCAGCTGGTGCCCAGCGAAAAGCTCGACAACCTCACCCGCAAAAACCACCAGGGCGCAGTAGCTTTCGTGTCGCCCATCGACTACGCGCCGCTCGATACCATTGTGACCGGCCTGTTTGAAGAGGGCAAAGTGCCGTTTCTGCTGCTGCTGGACCGTATTACCGACGTGCGCAACTTCGGCGCCATTGCTCGCACGGCGGAGTGTCTGGGCGTGCAAGCCATTGTGGTGCCCAGCCGCGGCGCCGCCCAAATCAACGGCGACGCCCTGAAAACGTCGGCTGGCGCCCTGAACATTCTGCCCGTGTGCCGTGAGAATAACCTGCACGAAACCATCCGCTTTCTGCAGCAGTCCGGCGTGACCGTGGTGGCCTGTACCGAGAAAGCCGACGAGGCCGTGGGCGCCGCCGAAATAGATTTTACCGGCCCAGTAGCCGTGCTCATGGGCTCGGAAGAAGACGGCATTTCGCCCGACCTGCTGAACTTGGCCGACGTGAAGCTCAAGGTGCCCATGAGCGGCCAGATTCAGAGCCTGAACGTGAGCGTAGCGGCCGGCATCATGCTGTTTGAGGTGGCCCGCCAGCGGGTTTTTTCGGGCAAATGAGAAAGCTGAGCTGGCTGCTGGCAGGCCTTTTCCTCTTGAGTCTTTATGGTTGGTTCGACAACCGAATCAGCTACAAATACGAAGCTGAGTTTGCCGAAAAGAAGTTGCTTGCAACCGGAGGCTCCCAGGTGGAGCTTGCCAATGTCCGGGTACGCGGCCAGCAGCTTGACCAGCAATTACTCTTCCTTAAATCCGCTTCAATCGGCTTAATTATAGCTATTTCGCTCAGCGTTTACAAAACCCCGAAGGCATAGGCATCGCCAAAATGCCCACAAAAAAAGCCTGCTGAACAGCAGGCTTTTTTTATTATTGAATCGTCAGGCTTCCCTCTCGTTTGGAGAGGGCCTGGGGCCGTGCCCGGCAGAGGTGAGGTTCCCCAGCCGCACCGTCCTTAATTATACCCCGCACCCTTCTTCGCCTTCACATCGGCCACAAACTCCTTCACGCGCTGCTCCTCGCTGCGCTTGCAGATGAGCAGCACGTTGTCGTACTCAGCCACGATGTAGTCTTCCAGGCCCTGCACTACCACGAGGCGCTCGGGAGGTGTTTTGATGACGCAGCCGCTGGTGTCGTAGAGTAGCACGTCGCCGCTCACCACGTTGTCGTTCTCGTCGCGCTGGCCGATGCGGTGCAGGGAGTCCCAGGTACCCACGTCGCTCCAGCCGAAGTCGGCGGGCAGTACGTACACATTGTCAGCCTTTTCCATCACCCCATAGTCAATGCTGATGTTGCGGCAGCGCGAGTACGCCTGGCTGATAAACGCTTCTTCCTGCGGCGTACCCAACATGGCAGCGCCTTCTTCGAATACCTCGGCAATGTCGCTCAGGTAGTGATGGAAGGCGGCAATGATAACCTCGACGCGCCACACAAACAGGCCGGAATTCCAGAGAAAGTCTCCGCTCTCGACGAACATCCGAGCTAGTTCCAGATTCGGCTTTTCGGTGAAGGTTTTTACCTTGTGCAGCTGCCCGCCGGGCAAGGACTGGTCGTCCATGTACTGAATGTAGCCGTAGCCAGTGTCGGGCCGTGAGGGCTGAATGCCGAGCGTAATGAGCACGTCGCTAGCCTGAGCGGCGTCCACGGCAACGCCAATGAGGCGGCGGAACTCGTCTTCGCGCATCACGGCGTGGTCGGCTGGAGTCACGATAATAGTGGCCTGGGGGTCGCGCTGGGCAATGCGGTAGCTGGCGTAGGCAATGCACGGGGCCGTGTTCCGGCCAATGGGCTCGCCCAGAATCTGGTCCAGCGGTAGCTCGGGCAGGTGCTCATGCACCAAGTCGGTATAGTCGCGGTTTGTGACCACAAACACGTTTTCGGGCGGGCAAACGCCGGCAAACCGGTCCACGGTAAGCTGAAGCATAGACCGCCCTACCCCCAGTACATCATGAAACTGCTTGGGGTGATGGGTGCGGCTGAAGGGCCAGAACCGGCTGCCAATACCGCCGGCCATTACAATGAGGTAAGTAGAATTCATAGCGGTAAAGGTAAGCGCTGGCTCAAATCGCAGGCGAAAGCGGTGGGCCGCCGGCTGCCCGGAGGTTGCGCTGCAACATATGCCCTACACCAGCCCTTCTCTCAGCAAGTCGTGCAGATGGATGAAGCCGGCAAACCGGCCTTCTTCCGTCACCACCAGCTGGGTGATGTTGCGCTGCTGCATCCGCGCCAGGGCTTCGGCGGCAAAGTCTTCCACGTCGATGGTGGCGGGGTGGGGCGTGAGGATGTCACGGGCCCGGAGCGTTTCCAAATCAGAGAAGCTGCCGAGCATGCGGCGTAGGTCGCCGTCGGTGATGATGCCGGCGAGCTGGCCGGCGGCGTCGAGCACGGCCGTGGCCCCCAGGCGCTTGCCGGATATTTCCAGCAGCACCTCCTTAAGCGGGGAATCGGCCAGTACCTGGGGGCGCTGGTTCTGGCGGCTCAGGTCGCCTACTTTCAGGTAAAGGCGCTTGCCAAGGGTGCCGCCGGGGTGCAGGCGGGCAAAGTCGGCGGCCGAGAACTGGCGGCTTTCAAGCAGGCACACGGCCAGGGCATCGCCCAGGGCCAGGGCCGCGGTGGTGCTGGTGGTGGGGGCCAGGTTGTTGGGGCAGGCCTCCTTCGTTACGGGGGCGTGCAGAATGTAGGTGGCCTGCTGGCCGAGGTAGGAGTCGGCGTTGCTCACCAGCGCGGCCAGCGGCACACCCTTGCGGCGCAGCAGCGGCACCAGCACCTTGATTTCGGGCGTATCGCCGCTCTTGCTGATGGCTACTACGAAATCCTCGGGCTGAATCATGCCCAAGTCGCCGTGAATGGCGTCGGCGGCGTGCATGAACAGGGCCGGCGTGCCGGTGCTGTTGAGCGTGGCCACTATTTTGCCGGCAATGTGGGCGCTTTTGCCAATACCCGTGACCACCACGCGGCCCTTGAGCTGCAGAATAGCCTGCACGCAGCGCACAAAGTCGGGTGTGGCGGCGAGGGCATCGGCCACGTCGTGCAGGGCGGCGGCTTCGGCGTGCAGCACCTGGCGGGCAATGGCGAGCACATCGGCAGAAGCCGGGACCAGGCCAGCAAGAGAGGAGTCGGCAAATTGAGCGGAAGCGGGCATGGACGAAGCAGAAAATGGAGCTACAAAATTGCGGAAAAGAACCTAAGCCCCACTCCCAGCGCGCACGCTGCCTCCCAACATCGGTACAAAGCAGACCAAGCGCGACGGCCAGTCTCAGAATCGTCTAGTACTGGCACGCCCCCGCAATGGGGCCATTCAGCTAGCTTTTACTTTCCCTTGGGCGGAATTCCGGCGATTTTACGCGACTAAATTATTTTCCACAATTCACGAAAAACAACATTTTTTTATGTCGAAAAACTAGGCCTGTGCTTATCTTCGTTAAGAACCGGGCCATCTGCCCGCCAGCCACCTGAGCTTACGTCTTATGCCATCTGCTGCCCTAGCCCTCCAAGAAGCCCCAACCTTCGTTGCCGATTTAAAACACACACTAAAGGAGGTTTTCGGCTTCGGCCAGTTTCGGGGGACGCAGGAAGCTGTCATTCAGAACATACTGGTTGGAAACAACACGTTCGTCATCATGCCTACGGGCGCGGGCAAGAGCCTGTGCTACCAGCTGCCGGCGCTGGTGCTGCCGGGCACGGCCATTGTCATTTCGCCCCTCATCGCCCTGATGAAAAACCAGGTAGACCAGCTGGGAGCGTTTGGGGTGAACGCGCAGGTGTATAATTCGACGCTGACCAAGACGGAAATGAACCGGGTGAAGAGGGACGTTATCAGCGGCGACGTGCGGCTGCTGTACGTGGCGCCCGAGAGCCTGACCAAGGATGACACCATTGAGTTTCTACTGAAATCAACCATCAGCTTCGTAGCCATCGACGAGGCCCACTGCATTTCGGAGTGGGGCCACGACTTCCGGCCCGAGTACCGTAAGATTCGCGGCATTATCGATAACCTGGGCGGCAACGTACCCATCATTGCCCTCACGGCCACGGCCACGCCCAAAGTGCAGCTGGACATCCAGAAGAACCTGCAGATGGACGACGCCAGCGTCTTCAAAACCAGCTTCAACCGCACCAACCTCTACTACGAGGTACGCGCCAAGCACAACACCAAAAAGCAGCTCATTCAATACGTGAAGCTGCACAAGGGCAAGGCCGGCATTATTTACTGCCTCAGCCGCAAGAAAGTGGAGGAAATAGCCGAGCTGCTGCGCGTGAACGACGTGCGCGCCCGCCCCTACCACGCCGGCCTGGACCAGCAGGTGCGCATCGACAACCAGGACGCTTTCCTCAATGAGGAGTGCGACGTGATTGTGGCCACCATTGCTTTCGGCATGGGCATCGATAAGCCCGACGTGCGCTTCGTGATTCACTTCGACGCGCCCAAATCCATTGAGGGCTACTACCAGGAAACCGGCCGCGGCGGCCGCGATGGCCTGGAAGGCAACTGCCTGATGTTCTACAGCTACGACGACATTCTGAAGCTGGAAAAATTCAGCAAAGACAAGCCGGTGACGGAGCGCGACAACGCCCACCAGCTGCTGGCCGAGATGACGAACTACGCCGAGTCGTCGGTGTGCCGGCGGCGCCAGCTGCTGCACTACTTCGGCGAAACACTGAACACGGATTGTGGTTTCTGCGACAACTGCCGCCACCCCAAGGAGCGGTTTGAGGGCGAAGCCGCCGTGGGCCTGGCCCTGCGCGCCGTGGTGCAAACCGAAGCCCGCTTCAACCTCACGCACATCGGTCAGGTGCTGCTGGGCCTGAGCAACCCCCACATCGAGAGCTACGCCCACAATGCCCTGCCGGTGTACGGCCAGGGCAAGGTACTGGGCGACGCGCAGTTCTGGCACTCGGTACTGCGCCAGTGCCTGCTGAATGGCTTTCTGGAGAAGGACATCGACAGCCTGGGCTTGGTGCGCATCACCGACAAGGGCATCGATTTTATTGAAGACCCGCGCTCCATCACCCTCACCAAGGACCACAACTTCGACGAGGAGCAGAAGGCCGACGAGGAAAAGGAGGAAGTACAGCACGCCGCCGGGCACGACGAAGCCCTGTTCACGCAGCTCAAAGAGCTGCGCAAGCAGGTAGCCAAGCAGAAAAACCTGCCTCCCTACGTCCTCTTCCAGGACCCCAGCCTGAAGGAGATGGCCACCACCTACCCCACCACGCTGCACGACCTCACGCACGTGTCGGGCGTGGGCCAGGGCAAGGCCCAGAAGTTTGGCGCGCCGTTCGTGGCCGCCATCAAGAAATACGTGGAAGACAACGACATTGAAACCGCCGAAGACGTGGTGGTAAAGTCGGCGGTGAACCGCTCAAAAATCAAAATCTACATCATCCAGCAAATCGACAAAAAGATGATGCTGGAGGACATTGCCTCGTCCAAAGGCATCGGCATGGGCGAGCTGATGGAGGAAATTGAGCACATCTGCTATTCAGGCACCCGCCTCAACATTAGCTACTACCTCAACGAAATGGTGGAGGAAGACCGCCAAGAGGAAATTTACGACTACTTCATGTCGGCCAGCACCGACAACAT
This sequence comes from Hymenobacter glacialis, assembly GCF_001816165.1. GTDB lineage: Bacteria > Bacteroidota > Bacteroidia > Cytophagales > Hymenobacteraceae > Hymenobacter > Hymenobacter glacialis. The sequence continues at coordinate 205,840 of NZ_MDZC01000057.1, read as the reverse complement.
TGCGGTGGCCATGAAGGAGTTGGGCGACGAATTCAGCGAGGAGGAGTTGCGGCTGGTGCGCATCAAATTCATTAGTGAAGTAGCCAACTAGACCACGGATTAGCGCGGGTTTTAGCGGATTTCACGGATTTTGTGGACGGCTCCTGTACTGGGGGCCGTCCTTTTTTTGGTGAATTTGCGCTCTGGTTTTATAATTTGTGCTATGTTACTTGATTCCCGCTTCAACGACGTCACCAAGACAATAATTGGTTGTGCCATGAGTGTGCACCGCGAATTGGGTAGTGGGTTTCTGGAGTTGATATACCAGCGCGGGCTGGCGGTTGAGCTGCGTGAGGCCGGACTGGATTTTCAGGGAGAGGTACACCTTCCGGTTTTTTACAAGAACACCAGCATTGGTGCCCGTAGGGCAGACTTCCTGGTGGAGGGTCAGGTGTTGGTTGAGTTAAAAGCAGTTGCCGAGTTAGCCGATGCTCACTTCGCGCAAGTCGTCAATTACCTGAAAGCATATCGGTTGGAAGTGGCCTTACTCGTCAATTTCGGCGAAGCCAGCCTCCGCCACCGGCGCTTTCTGCATAATCCAATTCGCCCAGTCTAAAGAAGTATCACAAAAAAAGAGGACGGCCCCCAGTACAGGAGCCGTCCACAAAATCCGTGAAATCCGCTAAAATCCGCGCTAATCCGTGGTCTAGCAATATTCGTCGAATGCGCCTTGCAGGTTGTTCACGATGCGCATGGCGTCGGAGCCTTCAATGTGGTAGCGCTCAATCATGTGCACCAGCTCGCCGTCTTTGAATAGGGCGATGCAGGGGGACGAGGGAGGGTACGGCAGCAGGTGCTCGCGCATCTTGGCCACGGCTTCGGTTTCCATGCCGGCAAACACGGTCACGAGCTTGCCGGGCTTTTTGTCGGCGCTGGCCAGGGCCATCTTCAGGGCCGGACGGGCCTTGGCGGCGGCGCAGCCGCACACCGAGTTCACGGCCACCAGCACGGTGCCTTCGTTCGAAGCCAGCGCGGAATCCACGGCTTCGGGGGTCATCAATTGCTCAAAACCAACCTCGGTGAGGTCCTGGCGGATGGGCGCCACCATGTATTCGGGATAAACTGCCATTGTCTTATAGTTAAAAAGCGGCGGAGCCGCGTGCAGTACAAAAGTACGAATGGCTAAAGCATTAGCCGGCTGGGAAAGTTTCGGGGCGGGTGATTAGCGGCGGCCGTAGCGCTGCCCAAAGAAGTCGCCCTTGTTCCAGGTGGGCCGCACCGGGTTCTGCGCCACCTGGTAGCCAATCAGAAAGCAGAGCTGCACGTACTTCTTGCCGGCTTCAAAGTCGAAAACACCGTTGATATCGTCCTGCGGCTTGTGGTAGGTCACGGCGCGCCACTTCTGCACGGTCTCGTTGTGGTTGTTTTTGCCGTCGGCGGTTTTGTTGCCGTATTTGATGTGCAGGGCGGGGATGCCGGCCGTCACGAAGCTGTACTGGTCGCTGCGGATAAAGCGGTTCTGCTCCGGCTCGGGGTCCTGCTCCAGGGTGATGCCCATGTAAGCGGCGGCCTTGGCCACGGGTTGCAGCAGGCTAGAATGCTGCCCGCCCAGCGCCACCACCGACAGCAGCGGTGCGATAATAGTGGGCATGTCCATGTTCACGTCGGCCACAATGCTGGCCTGGGGCACCGTGGGGCTGGCGGCGAACGCAGCCGAGCCCAGCAGGCCCAACTCCTCGCCGGTCATCAGCACAAAGAGCATGCTGCGCTTGGGCTTTTCTTTCAGCTTGGAGTAGATTTTGGCGATTTCGAGCACGCAGGCCACGCCCGAGGCATTGTCGTGCGCGCCGTTGTTGATGGAGTCGCCCTGCACCGGGGCGGTGATGCCCAGGTGGTCGAGGTGGGCCGAATGCACCACGTACTCATCGCGCAGCTTGGCATCAGCACCCGTGAATTTGCCTACTACATTGTAGCTCTCAATGTCTTGATACGTGGATTTAGCGCTGGCACTCACGGCGGTTTTCAGCGGAGCCGAAGCGGGCTTGCCGCTCTTTATGGAGGAAAAAACCTGCGCCGTGTCCAGCCCGGCGCTTTGCATGAGGCGCTGGAGGGTAGCGGCGTTCACGGCCGCGTAGAGCTGCTGGCGGCTGCCCACGGCAAAGGTGCGCGAGGCGGCCACCTTGCCGTTGGGCCCGAGCACGCTGTAGGTGCCGCGCTTCAGGTCGGGCAGGGTGCCGGCACGGGTTGAAGCCACCACCAGCCCCACGGCGCCGTGCCGGGCCGCCGCCTGCAAAATGCCCGACAAATCCTGACTAGCCGCGGCTACCGTAGAAGCAAACGTGCCGGGTGCCCCACGCACTACTACCACCACTTTGCCCTTCACATCGAGGCCGGCGTAGTCGTCGTAGCCCAGCTCGGGCGCGCTGATGCCGAAGCCGGCAAAGGCTAGCGGCGCATTCTGCACGCTGGTGGCGGGCAGCTCCGGGCCAGGGTACACAACGTAGTCCTGGCCGGCGGTGAGGGGCATAGCACCTTGCGCGCCCGTAATTGCAAACGTGGCGCCAGGCTGGAGAAAGGCCTTGCGCAAGCGTACCTTCTGCAGGTATGTACCCGCATCGCCGGCAGGCTGCACACCCAGGTTTTTCAGCTGCTTGGTCACGTAGTCCACGGCCATTTGGTAGCCGGGCGTACCGGCCTGGCGGCCCTGCAGCTTGTCATCGGCCAGGTAGGCAATGTGGGCTTTAATGGCTGTGGGCTGCACCTGAGCCAGCGCCGCAACCACGGGCTTGGGCACGGTGAGCGGGGCCTGCGCGTGGGCCAGGCTGGCCATAAGTAAGCTGGCGAGTGCCGTTTTCAGAAAGAGCGTTTTCATATTCAAACAACGAGTTGTGCACGTTAAACAAACGGACGTTTCCCGCAGAGGTCGCAGAGGTGAAACCGCAGAGGGTCGCAGATTTTTAGCGGCCATCTCTGCGTGCCTCTGCGGTTTCACCTCTGCGACCTCTGCGGGAAAGACGGTTATGCGTAAGGTCTCTATTTCAGCGCCAGAATCTGCTTTAGCTCGGCGGCGGTCACGGTAAGCAAGCCTACTTTAGGCAGGCGCTCGGTAAGGACGCGCCAGTTGGGCTCCTGCTTGAAAATGGGGCGCAGCAGGGCCAACGCGGCGGGCACCTGCTGCTTATTGGCCAGCGTGATGGCGTGCCAATACTTCATTTCCAGGTTTTTGGGAAACATCTTTTCGGCGGCTTCATACTCGCGGATGGCGGCGGGCATGTCGTTTTTCTCCACGGCCAGGTCGCCGGCGTTCATGTGCTCGTAGGCGCGGTGCAGGCTGAGCAGGCGGCGCAGCTCGGGGAGTGGGGCGGCGCTGTCGTCCACGCGCAGGTCCACGAGGCGGTCGGCCCAGGGCCTTCGGTGGCGGTGCCACGCACCACCAGCAACGCGGCCGATTGCCGGCCGCGGATGTCGCCGCCCACGGCTTCGGCCGCGTCGAGGGCGGCCAGCACCCGCTCGGCCAGGGGCAGCTTAGCGCTTTGTTCGTAAGCTTTGGCCATGGCGGGCCACACGGTGGCATTCAGCATCATGTTGGCCTGCACTGAGAACTGGGCGCCCTGCTGGTGACCGGCCATGTCCACGCACTTTTTGCCGGTGTGGGTGGCCACGCGGCCCTGGTTGTCGAGAATGGCAACCTGGCGCACGTCGCGGCCTTCGTCGTTGGACAGCAACTCATCCAGCGCCTGCTGGGCCGATTTGCCGCTTTTCAGCAAGGCCAGCCCGCGCAGGCCGAAGGATTTGTTGGTGAAGGACTGCGTGGCCACCACGCCCACTCCGGCTTCGCCCCAGCTCACGGAAGTGCCCACCGAAAACCAGTGGCTCTGCACGGCCACGGCCATTTCGCCGGTTGCCGGGTCGCGCGCCACAATGCTGAAGGTGTGGGCAAAAGGGTCGGTGCTGGAGTACATCTGCGCCGTAGCGGGCAGGCGCAACAAGAGAAGCAGCAGGAACGAGAGCAGGTATCTGTAAACCATGTGAAAGCGGGTGAGATGGGAATGATGCTACCAAGTTACGCGGCGAAAAACCACGGGCAATCCCAGGCCGCTAAACCCAAATCAATCCGCCGGGTTTACCTTGCCTTCCTCCTGCCCCATGCCAACCAATCAGCCGCCCGTTGTTCGCGTTTCTCGCCTTAGCAAGCACTTTGGGGCGCATGCCGTGGTGCAGGACGTCTCGTTTGAGCTGGCGGCTGGCGAAACCCTGGTGCTGCTCGGGCCCAGCGGCTGCGGCAAAACCACGCTGCTCAAAATGCTCAACCGGCTGATTGAGCCCGATGCCGGCACAGTAGAAATCAACGGCCAGGACGTTCTGGCGCAACGGCCCGAACTCCTGCGGCGCGGCATTGGCTACGTTATTCAGCAGGTGGGGCTGCTGCCGCACTACACCGTGGCCGAAAACATAGCAGTGGTACCGCGCCTGCTGGGTCACGCGCCGGCCGCCATTGCCGACCGCACCGCCGCGCTGCTCACCCGCCTGCACCTGCCGCCCGCCCGCTTCGCCGGGCAGCTGCCGCACCAGCTTTCGGGTGGGCAGCAGCAGCGCGTGGGCCTGGCCCGCGCCCTGGCCGCCGACCCACCCATTGTCCTGCTCGATGAGCCCTTCGGCGCCCTCGACCCGCTGACCCGCGCCAGCATCCGGCGCGAGTTCCGGGAGCTGGAAGAGCTGCGCAGCAAAACGATGGTGCTGGTAACCCACGACGTGACCGAAGCCTTCGAGCTGGCCGACCGGATTCTGCTGCTCGACGCCGGCCGGATGCAGCAATTAGGCACGCCCCGCGAGCTGCTGTTCCGGCCGGCCAACGACTTCGTGCGCCGCTTCTTCGCCGCCGAGCGGCTGGCGCTGCAGCTGCGCACCCTTACGCTGGAGGACGTTTTTGGCGAAACTCCACGCTGGAATACCGCCGGTGCCAACTGCCGCACCCCGGACAATTTCAATACTCAAACCACCGTAAACGAAGCGTTGGAAGCACTGACCAGCACCGATACCGCGCCGTCGGCACTTCCCTTCACGGTGGCGGAGCTCATGGCGGCGTTTGGGCAGGCCCTGCAACGAGAGGAGGACGCATGGAAACGCTAAGCGCGCTGCTCACCTTCTGGCGCGAGCAGGCCGGCAAGCTCGGCGAGCAAACGCTGCAGCACATTGGCCTGACGGCGGTTTCGCTGCTGCTGGCGGTGCTGCTGGGCGTGCCCGTGGGGCTGTGGCTGTCGCGCCGGCCGCGCTGGGCCCCGGCGGTGCTGGGCCTGGCTGGCGTGCTCCAAACGGTGCCCAGCATCGCGCTGCTCGGCTTCCTGATTCCGCTGCTTGGCATTGGCCCGAAGCCCGCCATTTTCGCACTGTTCCTCTATTCGCTGCTGCCCATTATTCGCAACACGCTGGCCGGTATTCAGGGGGTGGCGCCAGCTGTGGTAGAAGCGGCGCGCGGCCTGGGCCTCACCGACGGCCAGGTGCTGCACCGCGTGGAATTGCCGCTGGCGCTGCCGGTACTCATGGCCGGCATTCGCACGGCCACGGTCATCAACGTGGGCGTGGCCACGCTGGCCGCCTACGTGGCGGCGGGCGGGCTGGGCGAGTTCATCTTTGGAGGCATTGCCCTGAATAATCCGGCCATGATTCTGGCCGGTGCTCTACCTGCTGCCGGGCTGGCGCTGCTCTTCGATGCCGCGCTGGGCGCCGTGCAGCGGCTGAGTGCCCGGCGCCTGGGCCGGGTGGGCGTGGGCCTGCTGGTGGCGCTGCCGCTACTGGGCGCGCTCTACCTGCTGCCGCGCGCCAGCGGCAAGCTGCTGGCGGGCTTCAGTCCCGAGTTTGTGGGCCGGGCCGATGGCCTGCCCAGCCTCACCAAAACCTACGGCCTCACGCGCCTGCCCAGCGTGGTACTGGCCCCCGCGCTGGTGTACGAAGCCGCCCGCAACGCCAACGTCGACGTCATCGACGGCTACTCCACCGACGGCCGCATTCGGGCCTACAACCTGCGCGTGCTGCGCGACGACCGCCACGTGTTTCCGCCCTACTACGCCGTGCCCGTGGTGCGGCCGGCGCTGCTGCGCGAGCACCCGGAGCTGGCGTCCGTGCTGGCTCTGCTCGACGGCCAGATTTCAGACTCGGTGATGACCAACCTGAACTACCGCGCCGACTACCTGCACCAGTCGCCCCAGGCCATTGCCGAAGGCTTTTTGCGACGGCGCGGGCTATGGCGGGCACCCCGGCCGGCCGGGACAAGTGCGCCCGTGGTGCGCCTGGGCTCCAAGATTTTCGCCGAGCAGTACATCCTGGCCGAAATGTACGCCGCCCTTATTCGTGGCAACACCATGCTCGCGGTGCAAACCAAAACCGGCCTCGGCGGCACCACCATCTGCTTCGAGGCCCTGCGCGACGGCGCCATTGATATGTACCCCGAGTATACCGGCACCGGCCTGCTGGTGCTGCTGCAGCCCACGCCCGCCGTGGTTGATTCCCTGGGCGGCCGGCCCGATGCCGTGCTCCACTACGTGCGCCGCGAATTCCGGCGTCGCTACCGGCTGGAGTGGCTGGCTCCGCTGGGCTTCAACAACACCTATGCGCTGCTCATGCGGCAGCGGCAGGCGCAGCAACTGGGGATAGAGAGCGTATCGGACCTGGGGAAGTACCTGCGGGATTAAGTAATTTTGCACAGAGTTCACAGAGTTAAAGGAGTTTTCTCTGTGAACCTCTGTGAACTCTGTGCGAATACTTGCTATGAACTTCCGCCTCACCACCGCCACCCCTGCCGACGCGCCCCGCCTCACCGCCCTGGTGAACAGCGCCTACCGCGGCGACGCCTCCCGCCAGGGCTGGACCACCGAAGCCCACCTCCTCGACGGCCAGCGCATCGACGAGGCCGGAATGCGGGAGATGCTGGCCGTGCCCGCCGCCGCCATGCTTCTGTGCCTTGGCGAAAACGACGAGCTGCGCGGTAGCTTTTACGCCCACCCCAACGGCAACAAAATATACTTGGGCATGCTGGCCGTGGCGCCCACCGGCCAGGGCCAGGGCGTGGGCAAATTCCTGATTCGAGCTGCCGAAGAATACGGCCGACAGCACGGCTGCACCACGAGCAAGATGACCGTTATTTCGGTGCGGCCCGAACTCCTTGCCTACTACGAGCGGCTGGGCTACCGCCAGACCGGCGAAACCGAACCCTTCCCCACCGACCCGCGCTACGGCATCCCGCGGCAGCCGCTGACGCTGCTGGTATTGGAGAAGCCGCTGAACTGAGCCATCCCAGTGCCTGGAATGGGGAGAATGACGGCCACGCCTTGCTATTGCTTTGCAGTGCGTCCGACGTGCTTTTACCGCCTGCTAACGCTGGCCTGGGGTATAATTCGGTTTTAAGCATCCCTGACGACCTCTACCTTTACGGGTAATTCATGAATGCACCCAAACCTTATTACCCGGCTCTGACCGGGCTGCGGGCCGTAGCGGCGTATCTGGTATTCTTTTGTCATAATGCGCCCGACCGCATCGACTGGCGGTGGCTGCCCATGCAATCGTGGTTGTCGCGGTTTATGGAGGAATGGGGCGTGGGTGTATCCATCTTTTTCGTTCTAAGCGGCTTCCTTATTGCCACGCGCTACCAAGTGCAGGCCACCCCCACCCGTGCCTGGTGGGGAACCTACTTGCGCAACCGCTTTGCGCGCATTTACCCCCTCTATGCGTTGCTCACGCTACTCGCCTTTGGTGTGGCTGCATGGCATACGCCCTGGGCCAGCGCTGCTCCGGGCACCGGCCAGAAGATGGCCCTGCAACTGGTGCTAAACCTGACGCTGCTGCGCGGTTTTTTTGAACAGCACATTTTCAGCGGGGTGATGCAAGGCTGGTCCCTTACTGCGGAGGAATGCTTTTACCTGGCGGCACCTATGCTGCTAATCGGCGCGCGTGCCAACGCCTGGCGCTTGCTGCTGTACGCGGCTGGCCTGTTGGGCACCGGATTTCTGCTTGTCGGGGTGGGCCAATTGGTGAAAAATGTGCCCGTACTGGGCTCGGGTGGATTTATCTCCTCTGTTCCCTTCATGCTCGGCTACACATTTTTTGGGCGGTGCGCTGAATTTCTCGCGGGCATGGGCTTGGCCTTATACGTGACCCGCCGGCCACCGCCAGCTGCTTCCTGCTCCCAACCTGGCCCCTTCACACTGCTGGGAGTGGGCTGGATAATTGTGGGCACCGCCTTAACAGCAACACTTCGGAGCACGCTGCCTTTTAGCGAGATGACAAAGTATCACTTCTGCCTTCCTATTTACAATTTCGTGCTGCCGGTGGGCATCGTGCTGCTGCTATATGGCCTGGTTTACGAGCGCAGCTGGCTACGTAGTGTGCTCGAAACGCGACTTTTCGACCTGCTGGGCCGGAGTTCTTACGCGTTCTACCTGCTGCATCTGGGATTTATCAGCAGCTGCATCAGCGTATTCATGATTGGTCATCCCCCCATCAAACTAGTGGAGTTAATCATTGTCTCCATCATCGTTTACTGGTGGATAGAAGAACCCCTCCGAAAACGCATTGCACAGCGTAGCCGGTGAGGCACACCAGCAAGCAATAATTCCAAAACCACGCTTGGCAGGTGCCCTGATAGGACGCTTCGCTAAGCATGACAGGACTTATTCGAACATGCCCTTACTGCACCAGCTTCTCGGCGCGAAATAAGTCGTCGGCCGCCTGCAATAGTTTGGCCCGCAGCTTGGGATTGTAGTCGGGGTGGGCCTGCAGGAAGGTGCGCACGACGCTGGCGGCGCTGGCGGTCTGGTAGCCGCCCAGCGAGGCTTGCAGCCAGGAATAGGGAAAGAAAATATCCCCAGTCAGCTGGATTTCTTCCAGCAGCTCCAGGCTCTGGGGCAGGTATTTTTCGGAGGTAGCGTGGCGCAGCGGGTGGTGCAGGTAGCCCAGCGCGGAGGTCACCCAGGCTTCTTTGTCGCGGTTTTTGTCATCGGCCAGCGAGGCGAAAAAGGCGTCGCGGGTGGCCACGTCGGGGGCCAGGGCGGGCATTAAGAACTGCAGGCGCTGGCGGCGGTCCACGTTTTTGATGCGGGCGAGCTGCCGGGGCAAAATGGGCTGCGACGCAGCGCCCTGTCCGGCAGGAAAGTCGCGCACGGCCAGCGCCAGGGCCAGGGCGGTGTAGTCGTCTTCGGTCAGCTTTACGCCGGTGGGGGCTTCTTCTGTTTGCCAGATTTGGTAGAGGCGGGCTTGCGCCGGCGGGGTAAGGGCAATGGACTGGTAGGTTTTGAAGAGCAGCTTCCGGGAGTTGGCCGATGGATTTTTCTGCAGGGCGGCCCACAGGTCTTTCTCCAGCGCGGGCGCTACGGCCACGCGTTGCGCCGGGCTGAGGAATTGCCAGAAAATGTTGCTGGCCTGGCCGGTCAGCAGCTTCAGGTTCAGCTCTTCGGGCTCGCGGGTGAGGGCCTGGCGGTATACCGAGAGCAGCTCCTGCGGCTTAATGATTTGGCCGTTGAGCATGTTCTCGTAGAGGTTGACGTAGGCCGCGGCACGGGCCACCGGGTTCTTCAAACCCGCGAGCTGCGTGGGGAGCTGCCCGGCCACCGGAAACACGCCGTAGCCCAGGCCGGTGAAGTTGAAGAGCACGAAGCTGGGCGCCGGCTGGCCCACGGCCAGGGGCAGCGCCACGGTTTGCTGGTCCATGTTCACGGTCAGCTCTTTGGTGCGGCCGCCGGGGTATACCAGCAGCACTTCGAACAGCTGGGGCCAGAGGCGGTCGGAACCGTCTTCGGCGCGCTGGGCAAGGCTGAGCCGGGTGATTTTGCCGGCCGCCGTTTGGAGGTCGTAGCTGAAAACCGGGCGGCCGGGCTGGTTCACCCACACCTGGTTCCAGGCCTGCAGGTCGGCGGGGGTGCGGGCATCCAGAATGTCAATGAGGTTGGGCCAAGTGGCGTTGCCGCCGGCGTACTTGCGCAGGTATTCCTGCAGGCCCTGCTGGAAGGCCGGCGGTCCCATCAACCGCTCCAGCTGCCGCATCATAATGGGCGCCTTGTGGTAGATGATGTTGCCGTAGAGCGAGCCGGCGTCCTGCAGGTTGGCCAGCGGCTGGCGAATGGGATTGGCCCCGGTGGTGCGGTCGATGCCGTAGGCCGCGGGGTAGTGGTCGATGACGAATTTGAGGTCGTAGTTCGAGTTTTTAACGGCCACCTGCGTCACTTTATCGGCCATGAAATTGGCGAACACCTCCTTCATCCACACGTCGTTGAACCACTGCATGGTCACGAGGTCGCCGAACCACATGTGAGCCGTTTCGTGGGCCACCAGGCTGGAGCGGGCCAGGATTTGGTCCTGTGTGGCGCCCTCGTCCAGAAACAGCGTCGAGGCCTTGTAGTCGATGGCCCCTACGTGCTCCATACCGCCGTACTGAAAGTCAGGAATCGACACGAAATCAAACTTCTGAAACGGGTAGGGCAGGCCGGTGTATTGCTCCATAAACTGCAGCGCATCGGCGTGCAGCTGGAAGATGGGCCCCAGGCTCAGCCGCAGCTTGGTGGAGTCCGTTTCGCGGTGCAGCAAGGTCATGGTGCGACCGTTCAGCTGCCGTGTGAGGCGCGTGAACTTGCCGGCCGCGAACGAAAACAGGTAAGTGCTGATGCTGTCGGAAGTAGCGAAGGCAAACCGCGTGGTACCGCCGCTGCTTACCGAGTCGCGCAGCGGGGCATTAGCTATGGCCTGCCAGCCCTGGGGCACGGTGAGGGCCAGCGTGAACGTGGCTTTCAAATCGGGCTGATCGAAGACGGGCACTACGGTACGGGCGCGGTCGGGCACCAGCAGGGTGTAGAGGTAGTCGGCGTTGCGATTGAGCGACTGCTGGCCGGCGGCGAGGCGAATTTCGGCTACGTTGCGGCCGGGCCGCAGGGCAGCGGCGGGCAGCACGAGGTGCTCGTTGCGGTGGTCGATGGCCACGGGCTGGCCGTTCACGGTAAGGCCCTGCAGGTTGGCGGTGGGTGCCTTGAAGTCAAGCTGCACCGCTTGCTGGTGGTCACGCAGGGTGAAAGCCACCTGCTCCACTACGGCAATGGGTTCTGCTTTCGAGGCCGGAATGGTCAGGTTGAGGTCGTAGGCAATGCGGCTGATGTTCTTTTTGCGGGCCACAGCCAGGTCCTCGGAAACGCCGGTGGTGACGGGGAGCACGGCAGCCTCCGAAACGGCGGCGGCGGGTGGCGCGGTAGCGCGCGACAGGGGCTGGCGCTGGCAGGCAGTGGCCAGCACGGCCAGCAGAAACGCGCCGGCCCTGCCATATTTACGGAAGCTAAAATTCATCAAGAGCGAGTGAGGGCTGAGAACTCCAAATGTAACCGCAAGCGCGTGAGCACTGACCCAACTGTTACTGCTGCCTCGCCCGTCCGGCTCTATGCGTTAGGCGACGCTGCCATTGTGCTCGAATTCGGCGGCGGCATCAGCGCAGCCACGCACGCGGCCATTGCGGCGTTCAGCGCCCGGCTGGCGCGGCAGCCCTGCGTGGGCCTGCGCGAGGTGGTGCCCGCCTTCACCACCCTCACCGTGTACTACGACCCCTGGCTGGCCAGCGAAAACGGCCGCTACGCTCCCCACGACCGGGTAGCCGACCAGCTGCGCGCGCTGCTGGCGGTTCCTGCCGCTGCCCAAGCGGCCACCGAAACCGAAACCGTGGATATCCCGGTGTGCTACGGCGGCGCGTTCGGCCCTGATTTGGATTTCGTGGCCCGCCACACCAAGCTCAGCCTTGACGAAGTAATTGCCCGGCACAGCGCCCCCGACTACCTCGTGCACATGATTGGCTTCGCCCCCGGCTTCCCGTACCTGGGCGGGATGGATGCGCAGCTGGCCACGTCCCGCAAAGCCCAGCCCCGCCCGCTGGTGCCAGCCGGCGCGGTGGGCATAGCCGGCCCGCAAACAGGTATTTATTCCCTGCCGACGCCGGGCGGCTGGCAGCTCATTGGCCGCACGCCGCTGCGGCTCTTCAACCCGGCCTGGGCCCAGCCCAGCCGGCTGCAGGCGGGCCAGCGCCTGCGTTTCGTGCCCATCAGCGCCGCCGAATTTCGGCGACTTCAGCAGCATGAGTCTTAGCATACTGCGGCCCGGCCTGCTCACCACCGTGCAAGACCTCGGCCGGCACGGCTACCAAAAAGACGGCATCATCGTGAGCGGTGCTATGGACGCCACAGCCCTGCGCGTGGCCAACCTGCTGGTGGGCAACTCAGAAGAAGCTGCCGGCCTCGAAATCACCCTGCTGGGTCCCAAAATTCGTTTCGAAACCGACCACCTCGTTGCCCTTACGGGCGCCAATCTTTCGCCCACGCTCAATGGCCAGCCGGTGCGCCTGCACCGGGCCACCTGGGTAGCGGCGGGCACGGAGCTGGCCTTTGGGGCGCCCGTGGCCGGCAGCCGGGCATACCTGGCGGTGGCGGGCGGCCTGGCCACGCGCCGGTGCTGGGCAGCCGCTCTACGTACCTGCGGGCGGGCTTTGGCGGGCTGCACGGCCGGGCGCTACAGACCGGCGATGCGCTGCCCGTGGGCCGCCCCGGCACAGTTGGGCAGCAGCTGGCCCGGCAGCTGGGTGAGGGAGCCGCAGCAGGCTGGGCGCAAGCCCGCTGGATGCCCGGCCCCGAGCTGCGCCCGAAGCCGGCGCGGCGCCCCATCGTCCGGGCCATTCAGGGGCTGGAATTCGATTCATTTTCTATCCAAAGCCAACAGGACTTCTGGCAACAGCCTCTCACGGTGACCACCGAGGCCGACCGCATGGGATTCCGGCTGCAAGGGCCGTTGCTGGAGCGTGCTATCACGAATGAGCTGCTGTCTACTGCCGTGGCCTTCGGCACGGTGCAGGTGCCGGCGGGTGGGCAAGCCATTGTGCTGCTGGCCGACCACCAGACCACCGGCGGCTACCCCCGCATCGCCCAAGTCATCACGGCCGATTTTTCGGTGCTTGCGCAGCTGGCGCCGGGGCAGTCCTTTCGGTTTGCCGAAGTGTCTTTGGCCGAAGCGCAAGCGCTGTATCTTGCGCAGGAACAGCAGCTGCGGGCACTTAGGCGCGGCATTGAACTGAGGGTATTGACATGATGACCACATTGAAAATCGTCATGCTGAGCGTAGCCGAAGCATCTCTACCGCGCTACTAGTCTCATTTACTACTACGGTAGAGATGCTTCGGCTACGCTCAGCATGACGTTCATTTCCCTCTGCATGACGTTGTTTTCCCTTACACCACCCTCCTATCCTGTATGCTCCCACCCCTTACCGTTGATTTAAACTGCGACATGGGCGAGAGCTTCGGCGCCTGGAACATGGGCCAGGACGAAGCCATTTTGCCCTTTGTGACCTCGGCCAACATTGCCTGCGGCTTTCATGCCGGCGACCCGGCCGTGATGAAACGCACCGTGCGCGCCGCTCTGCGCCACGGCGTGGCCATCGGGGCGCACCCCGGCCTGCCGGATTTGGCTGGTTTTGGACGGCGCAATCTGGATATTTCAGCCGAAGAAGCATTCGACATGACGGTGTACCAGCTCGGTGCCCTGGCCGCCGTGGCCAGGGCCGAGGGCGGCCACCTCCACCACCTCAAGCCCCACGGCGCGCTCTACAACATGGCCGCCACCAACGCCGCCCTGGCCGAAGCCATTGCCGAGGCCGTGTACCGGGTGCAGCCCGAGCTCACGCTCTACGGCCTGGCCGGCAGCGCGCTCACTAAAGCCGGCGAAAAGCTGGGCCTGCGCACCGCCCACGAAGTATTTGCCGACCGCACCTACCAGGCGGATGGCACCCTCACGCCACGCCGCCAGCCCGACGCCCTTATTGCCGATGCCGACACCGCCATTGCGCAGGTGCTGCGCATGGTGCAGGCCGGCCTAGTGCGCGCCCAGCAAGGCCACGACGTGGCCATTCGGGCCGATACCGTGTGCATTCACGGCGATGGCGCCCACGCCCTAGAATTTGCCCAACGCCTGAGCGCCGCGCTGCGCGACGCAGGCGTGACGCTGCAAGCCGGCCAAACGGCCCCCACCGCATGAGGCCGCTACCGAAAGCCCGCTGGTTTGGCGGGGCCAGCCTGGGGGCGGCATTTTTGATGGCCAACTCGTCGATTGGGCCGGGGTTTCTCACCCAAACCACGGTGTTTACCCAGCAGCTGCTCACCAGCTTTGGCTTCGTGATTTTAATATCGGTGGTGCTGGACGTGGGCGCCCAGCTCAACACCTGGCGCATTCTCACGGTGAGCGAGCTGCGCGCCCAGGACCTGGCCAACGGACTGGTACCGGGCTTGGGGTACTTCCTGGCCGCGATGGTGATTCTGGGCGGCTTCGCCTTCAATATTGGCAATATTGCCGGTTGTGGACTGGGCCTTAACGTGCTCACGGGCATGTCGTTTGAGCAGGGCGCCCTCATTAGCTGCGGGGTGGCGCTGGTGCTCTTCTGGGTGCGCGAGGTGGGCAAGATGCTTGACGGCTTCACCAAGATTCTGGGCACGGTCAAGATTTTGCTCACGCTCATCATTGCTTTCAGCGCGCACCCGCCGGTGCTGCAGGCGCTGCACCACACGCTGCTGCCGGTGCAGATTAGCGCGGCCTCCATTGTAACCATTGTGGGCGGCACGGTGGGCGGCTACATCACGTTTTCGGGCGCGCACCGGCTGCTGGATGCAGGCATTAAGGGCCCGGACCAGCAGGGGGTGGTCACGCGCAGCGCTATTAGTGGCATTGTTATTTCCACCATCATGCGGTTTGTGCTGTTTCTGGCCATCGTAGGTGTGCTCAGCAAGGGCGCGGTGCTGGACCCCGACAACCCGGCGGCCAGTGTGTTTAGGTCGGCGGCAGGCGAGATTGGCTTCCGCATTTTCGGCGTCATTTTGTGGAGCGCGGCCATCTCCTCGGTGGTGGGCGCGGCCTACACGTCGGTGTCGTTTTTCAAGACCTTCCACCCCGTGTTTGCGCGCTACGAGCGGCTGTGCATTTCGGTATTTATCGTGCTGTCCACGGCCATTTTTGTGCTGGTCGGCAAGCCCACGCAGCTGCTGGTCTTTGCCGGCTTCATCAACGGCCTGATATTGCCCATCGCGCTGGCCATCGTGCTCATAGCCGCCACCAACTCCCGCCTCATGCGCGGCTACCGCCACCCCCGCTGGATGCTGGCCGCCGGCTGGGTGGTGGTGGTGGTGATGGGTGGGCTGAGCGTGCCGCTGCTGGTGGAGCAGGTGGGCGGATTGCTGCGGTGAGGCGGTGAGGCGGTGAGGCGGTGAGGCGGTGAGGCGGTGAGCAAAAAGAACGTCATGCTGAGCTTGTCGAAGCATCTCTACCGCTTCGTTGCAGTAGTAATTCAACGAAGCGGTAGAGATGCTTGACAAGCTCAGCATGACGTTCTGATTTTAGTCAAGTACCCATTTATGCCTTCCACAGCTACCCTCAACCCCTATCGCCGCGAAACTCTGGTACAGCAGCTCACCGCGGTGCCCGTTTGGGACCTCATTGTCATTGGCGGGGGGGCCACGGGGCTGGGCGTGGCGCTGGATGGCCTCAGCCGCGGCTATAAAACGCTGCTGCTGGAGCAGGCTGACTTTGCCAAGGGCACCAGCAGCCGCAGCACCAAGCTGGTGCACGGCGGCGTGCGCTACCTGGCGCAGGGCGATGTAGGGCTGGTGCGCGAAGCGCTGCACGAGCGCGGCCTGCTGCTGCAAAATGCCCCGCACCTGTGCCACAACATGGCCTTCATCATCCCCAGCTACAGCTGGTGGGGCGGCCCTTTTTACACCATCGGCCTGAAGCTATACGACCTGCTGGCCGGGCGCCTGAGCCTGGGCACATCGGTGCACCTGAGCAAGGCCGAAACGCTGCAGCAGCTGCCCGGCCTGCGCCCGGAAGGCCTGCGCGGCGGCGTGCGCTACCAGGATGGCCAGTTCGACGACGCCCGCCTGGCCGTGAACCTGGCCCAAACCTGCATCGACCATGGTGGCACGGCCCTTAACTACTGCTCCGTGCAGGGGCTGCTGAAGGATGCCAGCGGCCGCCTGCAGGGCGTGCGCGCCACCGACCGGGAAACCGGCCTCGCCTACGAGCTTCGCGGCAAAGCCGTGGTGAACGCCACCGGTGTTTTCGTGGACGATGTGCGGCGACTGGACGAGCCCGGCGCACAGCCCTTGGTACAGCCCAGCCAGGGCGTGCACGTAGTGCTCGACCGGTCGTTTTTGCCCGGCTCCGCGGCCCTCATGATTCCCAGCACCGAAGACGGGCGGGTGCTGTTTGCCGTGCCGTGGCAGGGCCGCGTGGTGCTGGGCACCACCGATACCCCCGTGCCCACTGCCAGCCTGGAACCCCGGGCGCAGGAAGCCGAAATTGATTTCCTGCTGCGCACCGCGGCCCGGTACCTCACCACGCCACCATCCCGCGCCGATGTGCTCAGTGCCTTCGTGGGCCTGCGCCCGCTGGCCGCATCCCCCAGCGGCAGCACCAAAACCAAGGAGATTTCGCGCAGCCACAAGATTCTGGCCTCGCGCAGCGGCCTCATCACCATCACGGGCGGCAAGTGGACCACGTACCGCCGCATGGGCGAGGACACCATCGACAAGGCCATTGCGCTTGGACAGTTGCCCGCAGCTTCCAGCCAGACGGCTAGTCTGACCATTCACGGCGCTGAAACAATGAACACCGCTGGCAATCTGACAGACGGTTTCGCGCACTACGGCAGCGACGCCGCCGGGCTGCGGCAGCTGCTGGCCGAGCATCCAGCGTTGGGCGCGAAGCTCGATGCCGGGGTGGAATTCGTGCAGGCCGAAGTGGTATGGGCCACCCGGTTTGAGCTGGCCCGCACGGTTGAGGACGTGCTGGCGCGCCGGGTGCGGCTGCTGTTTCTGGACGCAGCAGCAGCGGTGCGCGTGGCGCCAACAGTGGCGGCGCTGCTGGCCCAGGAACTGGGCTTTGATGAGGCATGGCAGGCACGGCAGGTAGCCGAGTTCGGTGAGCTGGCGCGCGGCTATTTATTGGATTGAGTAAGCAGTTTCCAATAACAGAACGTCGTGCTGAGCGCAGCAGAACGTCATGCCGAGCGTAGCCGAGGCATCTCGCTCGCACCGTTAAACGATTGGTTTGCTACCACACGCGAGATGCCTCGGCTGCGCTCGGCATGACCGTTCCATTGTGTTCGATTACTTGTGTGCGGGTGCTGAATTCAATTGATTAGATTAGTATTGAGGTAGAGATGCTTCGGCTGTGCTCAGCATGACGTTCTGATTGTGCCATCTTTTGCCTCAACCGCCATGAACTCCTCGAATCCAGAAGCCTACGCGCCCGGCCTCACCAGCGCCGACCTGGCCCCTACCCTGCCGGCCGAGCGGACCTGGGGCACCGGCAACTACGCCGCCCTCTGGATTAGCATGAGCCTGTGCATCCCGACGTACATGCTGGCCAGCTCGCTCATAGAAGGCGGCATGAACTGGTGGCAGGCGCTGCTCACCATCTTTCTGGGAAACAGCATTGTGCTGGTGCCCATGTTGCTTAATGGCCGGGCGGGGGCGCAGTACGGCATACCGTTTCCGGTGTTTGCGCGGGCCAGCTTTGGCGTGCGCGGGGCCAACGTGCCGGCCCTGCTACGGGCCATTATCGCCTGCGGCTGGTTCGGCATCCAGACCTGGATTGGGGGGTATGCCCTCTACCAAATGGCGGTGTTGTGGTGGCCGGGGCTGGCCACGCTGCCGGCCGTGTTCCCGGCCAGCTGGGAGCTGGCCACGGGACCGGCACTGGTGTTCCTGGTGTTTTGGCTGTTGAACATGTACGTGGTGTACCTGGGCGTGGACAGCATCCGCAAGCTGCTGGTGTTCAAGGCATTTTTTCTGCCGGTGGCGGCGGTGGCGCTGCTGTGGTGGGCCATAGCGGCGGGCAACGGGCTGGGGCCGATATTGGCACAGCCGAGCAAATTCACGACCAGTGCGGCGTTTTGGGCGTTTTTCTTTCCCTCGCTCACGGGCATGGTGGGGTTTTGGGCCACGCTCTCGCTCAACATTCCGGACTTCACGCGCTACGCTACCAGCCAGCGCGCCCAGCAGATGGGCCAGGCCATCGGGCTGCCCACATCCATGACCTTGTTTTCCTTCGTAGGCGTGGTCGTGACCTCGGCCACGTTCGTCATCTATGGCAAAACCATTTGGGACCCGGTGGTGCTGGCGGCCAAGTTTGAGAGCCGGCTGCTGGTGAGCGGGGCCATGCTGGCCGTGGCCCTGAGCACGCTGGCCACCAACATTGCGGCCAACATCGTGAGCCCGGCCAACGACTTCGCCAACTTCTCGCCCACCCGCATCAGCTTCAAGATGGGCGGCTACATCACCGGCGTGCTCGGCGTGCTCATCTTCCCCTGGAAGCTCATTGCCGACCCTTCGGGCTATATTTTTACCTGGCTGGTGGGCTATTCGGGGCTGCTGGGTCCCATCGGCGGCATCATGATTGCCGATTACTACCTCATTCGCAAGCAGCACCTCGACGTGCCCGACCTCTACCAGTACACCGGCCGCTACGCCTACCGCAATGGTTTCAATATCGCGGCCCTCGTGGCGCTGGTGGTCGGCATTCTGCCCAACGTGCCGGGCTTCCTCACGGCCATCGGCGTGCTCGACAAAGGCACGGTGTGGCCCGGCCTGGTGGCGGTGTACAACTACGCGTGGTTTGTGGGCTTCCTGGTTTCGGGGGGTGTTTATCTGCTGCTCATGCGCGCCCAACGCGCCGGGCAACCGGCGGCGGCGTCCGTGCCGGTGGCTGCCGCTTCTCATTCGCTTGTTCAGTAAATTTTCATGGTTGAAGTGACCCAACAAGGCGACGGCGTGCTGTTTGAAGTACAGGGCCTGCACAAGCTGTGGGCGTTCAAAAGCTCGCTCACCATTCCGCGCGCCCACATTGCCGGGGCGCGGCAGGACCCGGAAGCGGCGCGGAACCTGACGGGCTTGCGCGCCCTGGGCACTGCCGTGCCGTGGGGCCTCAAAGCCGGCACCTTTTACCTCGATGGCGTACCGGGCCCGAAGCCCGCTTTCATTGACATGGTCAACCCCGACCAAACCGTGATTATTGACCTCCGGGATGAGGAGTACCAGCGGCTAATCATTGAAGTAGCCGACCCCGCCGCCGTGGTGGCGCTTCTGATAGCCCCTTCAGTTTAAGGACGCCCAGACAACAAGTTGAGCCGCCCTTAACCCCACCCCCGTCCCCTCCCCGGTGGGGAGGGGGTGCCAGACGCAAGGCCAACCAGAACGCGCCCCTCCCCACGGGGAGGGGACGGGGGTGGGGTAAGCGGCGCAGGCCCTCCGCTCCTTTTTTCTCATGCTCCGCTGGAAAGACCTCGTCATCTTCGCCAAATACGGCAGCCCCGAACCGGCCCGGCGCGTGGAGCATTCGGAAGCCGAATGGGCCGAGCTGCTACCGCCCGAACGATTCCGGGTGCTGCGCGAGCACGCCACCGAGCCGCCCTACCGCAACGCCTACTGCCGCACCTACGCGCCGGGCGAATACACCTGCGCGGGCTGCGGCAGCCTGCTTTTCGCCGCTGAAACGAAATACCACGCCATTTCGGGCTGGCCCAGCTTCCGGCAGCCGGCCACTCGCGCCGCTATCCGCTACGCCTTCGATGAGAGCTTTGGGATGCAGCGCATGGAGGCCCGCTGCAACGTGTGCGACGGCCACCTGGGCCACGTATTTCCGGATGGGCCGGAACCCAGTGGCCTGCGCTACTGCATCAACTCCGCCAGCTTGGTTAAACTGGAGCCGGCAAGTGCCCTGCCGTAGCTGCCGCTTAACGAGCAAACAGGGGCGGTTACTTGCTTGCGAAGGTGCGGCAGCAGCGCGGGCAGCCGTACACGCGGCGTACTTTAGGGGAAAACCTGCGGGCGCTGGCCGTAGAATTTGGCCCGGCTGAGTTGCTGGCCAGCTTCCTGATTCGGCTGGCGCTAATGTATCATCTGCCGCGCTGGCTGGGCCACTCTGCGGCCGGCATTATGCTGGCCAAGGTGCTGGCTGACGTCACCTTTTACGTTCCGGCTGTTTCGGTTACGAGTGGAGCAAGAAGCGCCTGCGCCACTTCGACAACAAGCCGCTGGCTTATCCAATTCACCACCTGCCGCTGGTTGCGGTAGGAAAAAACTCGCCGGTCAATGCCTCGCCCGGCTGCCGCTCCAGGTCAAACAGCTCGCTGAGCAGGTCCACCAATTGGCCGGGCTCGCCCCGCTTGCAGGCCGCTTTGAGTTGCAGCACGGGCTGCTTGAGCACCTTTTGCATCAGTGAGCGGGTGATTTCGTTCAGCATCTCGGCTTCGGCGGGACTCATTTTTTTGCCGTAGCGCTTCATTTCACCCTGTCGCAACTGCTCGAGGGCGTTTTTCAGCTTTTGGATGGTGGGCGATACTTCCATTTCCTCGCTCCAGTCCAGCAGGCCGGCCATGCTTTCGGCAATGATGGCACGCACCTGCGGGACGGCCGCCAGTCGGCGCTCCAGGGCCGCCGAGGCCTTGCTCTGGATGGCTTCGAGCGGATAAAGCAGCACGCCGGGCACTGTTTCCACTGCCGCGGCGATGCTATGGGGCATGGACAGGTCAACGAAGTACTTATGGCTGTGCAAAGGCTGATTGCCCAATAGCTCCGGCGTGACGAGGGGCGTTTGAGCCGCCACCGAAGAAATGACGACATCAGCCTCCCGAATGCCTTGGGTTAAATCAGCAAAGTCCAGCACGAGCAGCCCGCACTCAACCGCCAGGGCCTCGGCCCGGGCGCGGGTCCGGTTGCAGACAGTAACGTGCGCAAACCGTCCGCTGGCCCCAAAATACCGGGCCAAGTCAGCTCCGAAGGCACCCGCGCCGAGCAGCAGCACCCGGGGGCTGGGCAGGTGGGCCGTAAGGTCTTCCACCAGCTGCAGAGCGGCGTAGGAAACCGAGGCGGCGCCGTCGCAGAAGCCTGTCTCCTGGCGCACCCGCTTGTGGGTAAAAAACACGGTGTGCAGCAGCCGGTGCAGAAAGGGTCCCGCCGCGTCGGCTTCCACCGACCATTGGTAGGCCTGCTTCACTTGGTGGCTAATCTGCTGGTCGCCGACTACCTGTGCATCCAAGCCCATGGCTACTTTAAACAGGTGTTGCACGGCAGCGGTGGCGGTGAGACGGACGAAATAAGGAGCAAGCCGGCGGGCGTCGGGGAGGCTTTTGAGGTTGGCCAGGGCAACCAGGATGGCCGCGCTCTGGTCCTGGGTGGCACGGTAGTACACCTCCGTTCGGTTGCAGGTGCTCAACACCAGCAGGTCAGCCAACTTCAGTTCCTGGCTTAGGAGCAGCAGTAAGGCGCGGCAGTCAGGTTCGGTTAGCGCCAGCTGCTCCCGGATGGCAATCGGGGCTTGCTGGTGACTGAGGCTGAGAACATTAAAGTACTGAATCATGGACCAGACGAGGAAAAAGGCGGTGGTCTTAGTAAGGATGGGATTCGTATGAGGTTGAGGCTGACGACTCAACACACGTGCACCAAATGCGGCAGCGAGCACATTCACCGCGACGGCCACGACTGTGGGCATGCGTGCTACCGTTGCAACGGCTGCGGGCACCAAGCACTGTTCGTACCCACCGCAGCCGAGCGCGCAGCTCGTTATGGCCAGGTATAAAAGCTGTTGGCCGAGCGCAATTCGCCGCGCAGCAACGTGCGCGTGACCGGCGTGGCGCTCATTTTAGGAAGTCACCAGAAACTATCAGACCGTCGTGCTGAGCCTGTCCAAGCATGACGGCTTGGAGAGCTTTCTAAGCAGCTTCGATATATCCGTCGGGTGTTTTGTGATACCCGTTGTTTATTCAAGCCCTTATCTTTTGTTCTGGTGCATGTACAGCGAAGGATTTTGAGAACCTGAAAGCAGCTCCTTTTGATGAGGCGCTACTCTTAGGTTTCACTATAACCAATCAGCTTTAGTCCTTGTCGCTCAGTGTTTTCATGAAAGCCACAAGGGCAGCTTCTTCTTTACTTGTCAATCGAAGCCTACCCACCCTTGATTCTTCACTCACGTTCTCCCCGACCTCGGGTGCGGGCCAGCCAGCCCCGGGCTCATCACGGGTGTTGTAAAAGTGTACCACTTCTTCCAAGGTTTTAAACGCACCATTGTGCATGAACCGTTTATTGTCGGCGCCTTTGGCTACGTTCCGCAGGGTTGGCGTTTTAACTTTCCCCATGTTTTCGCCAGCCAGTCTGTACCAGGGGTCAGAAGGTCCAAGCTTTTGGAGAAAACCGCCTAATCCATAATCAATCGATGATGGAGCGTATTCTGTGTTGTCATTTTTTGGAGTACCGATATTGTAATAACTAAAGTCTGTGAACAAAGGAGGATTGCCGTTTTCGCCCTTTTCATTGTGGCATCTGTTGCAATCTGCTTTGCCGATAAACAGGGCCAAGCCGTCTGCTTCTATTGAAGTCAGCTTTTCTTGTTTATTCAGGTACCTGTCAAACTTCGAGGAGAACTTGTTCACTTCTTGCGAAGCTTCAAAAGCTGCAATGGAAAAGCCCACACGGTCATAATTGCGGTCTATGTCTTCTTTCGTAGCTGTGCTAATTGGGCTTCCCCAAACCTTCTCCCAGAGCTCAGTGCATTCGCTGTTGGCCTTAATTCTTTCCAGCACTGTTTTGGCATCATGAAGGTTTTGTTCAACAGGGTTGAGAAATGGGCCCAATGCCTGCTCCGCAGTCGGGCTGCCCAGCCTTTTTCCGGTTGCCCTGCCATCCCAGAACATTCCGCCTATAAAATCAGGCTCATCTTTTTTTGATTTTAATTTAAATTTTGCTTTTGCTTTTATTTTCTCTGGGTCAGTCTCTAAATGCAGTATAGGGCTAAACGTTGCGTAAGCGGCACTTGGTGCTTTACGGCCGCCAATAGTTCTGCGGCCGCCAATAACGTCTTTAACCGCACCTTCCGCAAAACCGGCAACAAAGCCTCTTGGAATCCCGCCCAGGTCCTTATCACTAAACCCGGCAAAGCCCTGAGAAGGCACATGGCAGGAAGCACAAGCCTGAACCTTCAGCGTGACAATTCCTGATTCCGAAAAGATGGCGTCAAGACGTGATTCCGAAAGATTGTCGTCGAAAAAAATCAGCTTGCCAAGCTGAGCTTTTGGACTTAAGGAAGAACCGGCTGACAGGCCTTTCGCTTTATTTAATGCCAAGTCTTTTTCTAAAGACAACAGTTCAGATTCTTTGTCACAGGAACTGAATGAAGCGGCGCATATGCACACAAGGCCAACACGAAGAAACATATATCTGTACAACATAGCAGTGAGGGGGGGGAATGGGGTTAGAAAAGTTCAGCTTTTTGTTACTGCGCTTGTGCAACTCCGGAAAAGGAAAGTGCCGCAACTACTACCACCAAAAAGCGCAGCCAACTAGTAGCCGCAACCCTGGCACAAGTCGTAGTGACTAGACAGGCAGGATGTTTAGCATGCAGAAATCCGGGTGTGTTACATGCTGTGTTCATGACATTTAATGAACGGATGTGGGAATTTCTCGCGTCAGGATTTGCTGCTGGAAGTAGCAGCAGACCGAGGCCTCGTAAAAGGGGCCATGGTATAAGTAGACTAGGAATAGTGGAGCGAGAAGCCTCCGGCGGGGAGGCTGTAGAGCGATGGAAAACCCCAGAGTAGTTTCAATGAAGGTTTACCTACACTTGAACCGAATCGTAGTCAGGTCCAGGAGCGTTAAGATGCGGCGGATAAGGTTACAGCTAGGCTTGCTGGGTCCGTAAACGGCAACTTCGCCAAACAATCTGCCCAATTCAACGGGCTGTCGGAGGTCGGGGCCACAGTCATGTATATAATACTGCGGAGGTTTATTTGATTTATTTAAAGATAATAAAAATTTAAGTTTCATCCAATAAAATTCTTATATATGTATTTAATTTTTTTGTTAAAATATTAAATACATGGATTTTAAAGCCATATAGGCAATCTGGGAATCGGTTGTATTAGGCAAAAGCCTCGCCCTGGTAACTCAAAACCCAGGGGTGATTGCGCTGCTACTTCACCACCGCCACGGCTTGGTTTTCACCACCATCTGGTACGAAGCCGTTGCAGCCAGGCGTTGCACTACAGCTGTGAACAGGTGTTTTAGCAGCGATTTACGTATGTGCGTACTCGAACTCTGCCCGTGAACACGCCATGCCGCTTTCCCTGTCTCCAACCACACCTACCAGCTTCACCGGCTTCGTGCGCGTGCGCGGTGCCCGCGAGCACAACCTCAAAAACGTTGATGTTGACATTCCGCGCGATGCGCTGGTGGTATTCACCGGCGTGTCGGGCTCCGGCAAATCCTCGCTGGCGTTTGGCACGCTCTACGCCGAGGCCCAGCGCCGCTACCTGGAATCAGTGTCGCCCTACGCCCGCCGCCTGTTTCACCAAATGGCCGTGCCCGAAGTCACGAGCATCGACGGGCTACCGCCGGCCGTGGCCCTGCAGCAGCAGCGCGGCGCGCCCAGCACCCGCTCGTCGGTGGGCTCGGTGACGACACTCTCGAATTTGCTGCGGATGCTATACTCGCGGGCCGGCGACTACCCATCCGGCCAGGGCATCATCTACGCCGAGGCCTTTTCGCCCAACACGCCCGAAGGCGCCTGCCCCACCTGCCACGGTCTGGGCCGGGTGTACGAAGTGACCGAGCAAAGCATGGTGCCCGACCCTTCGCTTACCATTCGGGAGCGCGCCATTGCGGCGTGGCCCCAGGCCTGGGGCGGCCAAAACCAGCGCGACATCCTCGTGACCATGGGCTACGACGTGGACACCCCGTGGCGCGACCTGCCCCAAAAAGACCGCGACTGGATACTTTTCACCGACGAGCAGCCCGTGGTGCCGGTGTACCCCGGCTACTCGCCCGAGCAAACCCAGCGCGCCCTCAAGCGCCGCGAGCAGCCCAACTACATGGGCACCTTCACGGGCGTGAAACGGCACGTGCTGCACACCTTCGCCACCACCCAAAGCGCCCTGATGAAGAAGCGGGTGGCGCAGTACATGCTGGGCAGTGACTGCCCCACCTGCCAGGGCAAACGGCTGCGGAAAGAATCGTTGTCGGTCACCTTTGCGGGGCTGGACATTGCCGAAATGTCGCGGCTGCCGCTCAAGCGGCTGGCGTCGCTGTTGCAGCCGTTTGCCCAGGGCACGGCCGCCCGGCAGCACCACGACCAGCAGCACCCCGAGCAGGCCATTGTGGCCCGGCGCATTGCCGAAGACCTGGCTGCCCGCCTGGCCGTATTGCTGGATTTGGGCCTGGGTTATCTGTCGCTGGAACGCGGCACGCCCACGCTTTCGCCGGGCGAGCTGCAGCGGCTGCGGCTGGCCACGCAGCTGTATTCCAATCTATTTGGGGTGGTGTATGTGCTCGATGAACCCAGCGCTGGCCTGCACCCTGCCGATACCGAGGCCCTGCTCACGGCCCTGGCGGGGCTGAAGGGCGCGGGCAATTCGCTGTTTGTGGTAGAGCACGATTTGGACGTTATCCGCCAGGCCGACTGGCTGGTGGACGTGGGCCCGGCCGCGGGCGAAAAAGGCGGCGAAATTCTCTACAGCGGCCCGCCCGCAGGGCTGAAAGCCGTGGCCGCTTCGCAGACGCGCCAGTTTCTGTTCGAGACGCCGGCACTGCCCACCCAGCCCCTGCGCACGCCCACCAGCTGGCTGAAGCTGGCCGGCGTGACGCGCAACAACCTCGAAAACCTCGCCGTGGAATTTCCGCTGGGCGTGTTCACCACGGTCACGGGCGTGTCGGGTTCGGGAAAGTCCAGCCTCGTAAGCCAAGTGCTGGTGGAGCTGGTGGCCGAAAGTTTGGGTCAGGAAATAGCCTCCGAAGAAGAGGAAGCCGACCCACTGGCCGCGCCCGCGCCGGCCACGCTCGGCGGCCACATCACGGGCGGCATGGAAGCCATCAAGCGCTTGGTGCGCGTCGACCAGAAGCCCATTGGCCGCACGCCGCGCTCCAACATGGCCACCTACACCGGCCTCTTCGACCACGTGCGCAAGCTGTTTGCGGCCACGCCCGAGGCCCGCAAGCGCCGCTACGACGCCGGCCGCTTCTCCTTCAACGTAGCCAAAGGACGCTGCGAAAACTGCCAGGGCGAAGGCTTCGTGATGGTGGAGCTACTGTTTCTGCCCAGCGTGTACGCGCCCTGCTCCGTGTGCCACGGAGCACGCTACAACGCCAAAACCCTCGAAATCAAGTACCATGAGAAGAACATTGCCGAGGTGCTGGCCTTGACCGTGGACGATGCCTGGGCATTCTTCGCCGAGGAGCCGCCCGTACACCGCGCCCTCACGGTCCTGCGCGAAGTGGGCTTGGGCTACCTGCGCCTGGGCCAGCCCGCCACCGAATTGAGCGGCGGCGAAGCCCAACGCATCAAGCTTGCCACCGAGCTGCAGCGCATCGGCCGTGGCAACACGCTCTACGTCCTCGACGAGCCCACCACCGGCCTGCATCCCTCCGACGTGGAAAAGCTCCTGCTTCAGCTCGAAGGACTGGTGGCCGCCGGCAACACGGTCATCGTGGTGGAGCACGACATGCGCGTAGTAGCCGGCTCCGACTGGGTGGTAGATATCGGCCCCGGTGCCGGCGACGAAGGCGGGCGCGTGGTGGCCGCCGGCCCGCCCCGGAAGGTAGCAACAGCGAAAGGCAGCCGTACCGCGCCTTATCTGCAGGCGTTTCTACACCCCCAGGCAGGTCCGGTGCTCTGATAATTATGGAAACCTTGTTGTTGGGTTCCGGCTTGGGTGGTTTCCCCCTGCCAAAGCAAGCCAAAAGTCACCTACCCAATACCCGACATGGACCCCAATAGCCCGTTGCCCGCTAGCCTATTCCAGCGCCAGGACGAAACGCCGGACGCGGAATTCTACCACCACCCGCGCTTCGTCGCGCACATCGACGATGCCGCCATTGCTGCCGTCACGCAACTCTACCGCGAATACTTCCCGCCCAACAGCGCCCTGCTCGACCTGATGAGCAGCTGGATAAGCCACCTGCCCGCCGAAATCCCCTACCGCCGCGTGGTGGGCCTGGGCATGAACGCGGCCGAGCTACTCGCCAACCCGCGCCTCAGCGCCCACGTGGTGCAGGACCTAAACGAGCAGCCCGGACTACCCTTTCAAAACCAGGAATTCGACGGCGCAGCCATCTGCGTGTCCATCGACTACCTCACCCAGCCGGTAGCGGTGCTGCGCGAGCTGGCCCGCGTGCTGCGCCCCGGCGCGCCGCTGGTTGTTACGTTTTCCAACCGCTGCTTTCCCAGCAAGGCCATTGCCGCCTGGCACGCCCTCGACGACCGCGGGCACCTGGCGCTGGTGCAGCGGTATCTGGAAGAAGCGGGTGGCTGGCAGCCCATCACCCTGCTGGACCGCAGCCCCGCCCCCGGCCGCTCCGACCCGCTTTATGCCGTGGTAGCACGGGTAGCCCTGCCGCAAAATCAAGCCGTTATCGATTGATGAAGTCCCGCTACCAAACAAGAAGAGCGCGCCAATTGGCGCGCTCTTCTTGTTTGGTATCCTGTTCTAAAAACCTCAACCCGTTGTGCGGAGCGGTTTTCAGGCAGCTACATGCAAGTTGTTAAGCTGAAACCTTCACGTCGTAGCGGTCAAGCATCATCACCTTGTCCCAGGCCTTCACAAAGGCTTTCACGAAGCGCTTGTGGCCGTCGCGGCCTGCAGTTGGCTGTTGGCGCCGAACACGAGGTCGGAGCGCGTGGCCGTGAAGCGCGGCTGGCCAGTTTCGCGGTCATTGAGCGAGAAGCTCGTGCCCTGCGCGTCGGTCTTCTTCCACTCAAAATCCATGCTGGTGAGCACGCCCACGTGGTCGGTGAAGATGCCGTGCGCCTAGCTGTCGTGGTTGGTGTTCATGGCCTTCAGGCCGCCCATCAGCGCCACCCACTCCGGGGCCGTGAGCGAGAGCAGCTGGGCCTTGTCAAGGAACATCACTTCCGGGGCCACGTCCTGCGAAATGGCTGCAAACTCGGGGTCGAGGTAGTTGCGGAAGCCATCGGCCACCGGCTTCAGCCACGTAAACATCTCAATGTCGGTCAGCTCCTGCGTGGTGTCGCGGCGGCCCGGCGTGAAGGGAACGGCCGTGGTAAAGCCCGCATCAGCCGCCGGCAATGCGGTAGGTGCCAGCCGAGTGCCAGGCCATTCGCACCATCTGCGGGCCGTAGTTATTGTAGTCCGACGGCCACCAGGCCACCGAAGTGGTCAGAAATGTTTTGATTTCCTGCCTCAGCGCCTCCAAATCAAGGGCGTTGATGCTTCAGCGTAGTTGAAGTCCTCGCCGAGCGGATTGGCGCTCGGGCCGTTCTGGTGCAGCTGCTCCACCTTCAGCCGATTGGGGTACCAGTCGGAGAGAGCGGGCGGCGTGC
Source organism: Hymenobacter glacialis (assembly GCF_001816165.1). Classification (GTDB taxonomy): domain Bacteria; phylum Bacteroidota; class Bacteroidia; order Cytophagales; family Hymenobacteraceae; genus Hymenobacter; species Hymenobacter glacialis. The sequence continues at coordinate 177,479 of NZ_MDZC01000057.1, read as the reverse complement.
CTGTTGCCCCGCCGATGCTGTCGCCGCCGAAGGGGCATTTGCCGCCCATTTCAAAGGAGTCGGTGTTGGTCTTGTCGTTGGCTATGTGGAGCATATGGGGTTTGTGTAGTGTCGTTGGATTTGAGCAAGCTGCGGTAGCGCGCTCCTTAGTAACCACACGGCAACGCATCGGGTTATTGCGGGGCAAAGCGCCCCTCTGTAGCTGCCTGAAGCCAACACTGCCACTTGGCGCACCCATCTACAACCATCTCTACTAGTGGCGTCCAGCATAAACGCAGGTACCGGGCCCGCCACCATTTTTTAAAAGTTGCGGTGTACTTTTCCGGCGGGGCACGGCAGTGGCTCACGCAGGTCAATATGCCCAAGGTAATATCCCGAGCAAAGTCCTCATTGCCTTTGTGGAAACAGCCCTACTCGCTCGGCGCGTTTCCCCATCTAAACCAACAACCCTCCGCTTAAATGGCTCCCTTAATCCGTCTGGCACCCGGAAAAGAATACCTGTTCATTGATGCGTTGTATCTCGAGGAGTTCAAGGCCCGACCCGATTCGAGCTTGCTACACCACGAATTGGTGGCCCTACGGCATATCGTATTCCCAGATGCAATCAACCCCTATGCCGTAGTGACGGCTGAACACGAGGGTTTTGACTTATCTAGCATCCAGCCCATCGGCAGCGAGGCGGCGGCCGCGGACAATGTGCGGCAGTTCTGCTCGGATACCGGCTTGGTCCTCATTATCGCGGTCGACATCTTTTCTAGCGTGGTGGCAGAGCTTGACTTTGAGGAGCTCGCCGACCTCGCCGAAGACCACGACGTGGTCACGTGCTGGCCAGAATCGTTAGAAAAGTATAATACCCAACTCTATCTTTTTAACACCAGCCAAGTGAACGAGTCCTGCGCAGGGAGCGGCAATTTTCAGATTCCGTAGATACACCGCCTGCCCCCTTCTTCCACTACCCCGATGCCACAAGACCTCGCTTATTCGTTTGACGACGAAGTCGCTACCAAGTTTTGCTACGACCTAGACAACAAGCGCCTGGAAATCCATTTTACCCGGTGTTGGGAAAACGCTACCCAGCAGCACCTTGAAGGCCCTTGCTATTTGTTGATTCACCAGTGGACTGACGCCCGATGCCAGAACGCCAGCCACCGACAAGGCAACGTGCCTCCCCCCAAGTTTTTTCCGTTGGAAGATAGTATGGGCATTATCAGCATGATTCACTTTTTCGAGTGGACCAAAGAGCAGTTGGAACTGGTAGTCAACACCATTGATGACCGGTATCTACTGCTTCAATTTATCAACCCGTCTGTGGAAGTGGTCCGATAGCTAAGCGAGCCTATAAACGCTTGCTGTATCATTCGGACATTTTCCGTGAACGGATTTTGGTCTACTCTAATGACTGGGAGGACAAGCGTACTAATCTCCATTAGGAATTAAGGAGCACCACATTGATGAGCACTGCGACACCAGTCAAAAAAACCAAGAACACGAAGGTGTTATACGTGAAGTCATCCTTTATCAAGCTTTTACACGATTTCTTCCCACCGTGCCAAAGCCAGCGCAGACCAGCACCAGGATAAGAAAACAGCACTTCTAGTACCAATTCAACTATTGTATCCATGCAGCCCGCCGATGAGACCAGCGCAAATACGCCACGTCAGATTTCACCCATTGCAAGACAGCGGGTTTAAAACCACAAACCTACTTGCCGATGCCAAGTCGGCTGAGAATGATTTATACCTCGATTTTTGGACAAAAAAAGGCCGTTTCCACTAGGAAAACGGCCTTTTAGGTAGCGGGGACTGGACTCGAACCAGTGACCTTTGGGTTATGAGCCCAACGAGCTACCAACTGCTCCACCCCGCACTGTTTGTGATACAAAGGTAAGGTGCTTTTCCGGGAAGGCAATGCCTTTTGCAGTAAAAACCCGCCCGTAGCCAGTGAGCCACTGACTACCAGACGAGTATTTTTCTAATGACCGGCGCTAGGTTCGGTCGCCGGTGGTCTTCACCAGATTGATGCCGGCCAGAAAGAAGATAAGACCCACCACAAACGGAACCGCAGAATTCATCTTGCTGAGGCCGATGCTGCCAATGCCCAAAAAGGCAAGGGCCCCGACGATGATGCCAATGATGCCCAAAATGGTGAGAATAGTGCCAAAAGTGCGTTTCTGGTTCATAAGATTTGTTGAAATGAATAAGTGCAGCCAAAGGTCCCGAAAACTCAGGAGTGCCCCATCATACGGTAATCATCAGTAAATAGATAGAACCAGGGCAATAGGCAGACGCTGGTGACGGTGGGCCGCCCCGCAGTGAGTGAACCCGCTCGCGAGCCAAATCTGGCCTGGCCGTTCCCTCTTGAGCAGCACTGGCACAGCATAGCACGATTGCCAGTGCTGCGGCACTGCTCTCGCCAAGTGCCTATATTGCCGGTATCAGCACGCCCAGGACGCGGGCCAGCGGGCACCGCTTCCGGCAGGGGCCTGCCCCCTGGGCCACCTACGAACCGCCAGCGGCCGTACACCGGGCGCTCACCCTTGATTTCACGTTGACGAATGACTCCTCTTTTCTTCACCACGCCGCGCACCGCCCGTTACATCAGCCTGGGCGAGCCCGGACCCGCCATTGAGCAGGTATGGGTGTGCCTGCACGGCCACGACCAACCCCTTGCCAACCTGGTTGAGCAGCTCCGCAACCTCGACACCCCCGAGCGCCTGCTGCTGTTGCCCGAGGCCCTGAGCCGCCACGCCCTTGCCCCCGCCGATGGCGCGGCCTCGCGCACCGGTGCCGCGTGGTTTGCCCCCGATTCGCTGCTAGCCGACCTGGCGGACCTCGCCACTTACCTCAATGCGCTGACCCAGGAAGTGCTGGCCCGGTGTGCCCCGGGCACACCGGTCACGGTCATTGGCTTTGGGCACGGGGCAGCCGCAGCTTGCCGCTGGCTGGCCGGCAACACCGTGGACTATACCCGGCTGATACTGTGCGCGCCCGTGTTCCCGATTGAGATTGACCGGCGGGCTACCTTGGTGGCCCTGCCCGAGCGCCCGGTGCTGGTGGTAAGCACCAGCAACGACACCTACACGCGCGAAACCATTGGCGAAGGCCTGATTCAGGACCTGCTGGACGTGGGCCTGAGCGCCCAGCAGCGCATCGTGGATTCGGGGCCGCTGCCCTTGGCAGCCCTGGGTGCCAGCGCCCCCGTGTAGCCCCCCCCGCTGGCAACGCCACGACGCGACAAACGCACAAAACCAGAAGCACCGACAGCCGCCCGCGCCAAATCCGCCCAGCGGTTTTCGTGGCATTGGCAGGCGGCAGGGCTATCCCGTACCTTTGGGGCCCGCTATTATTTGCTTGCCGCGCATGAACCCCATCCTGGTGCAGGACTTTCTGGAAATCAGCTACCGAGCCGACCTGGACTTGCTGGTGGGCCGGTGGCTGCGCCCCGTTGAGTTGCCGGAAATGCAGCTCGGCTACCAGCTCTTGCTCGATGCTGCCCAGGTAGGCAGCTGCCGCCGCTGGCTGCTGGACGTGCGCCGACGGCAAAACACCCACCAGGTAGGCGCCCACTGGATGCTGACCACCTGGCTGCCGCAGTTGGAACCCCGGCTGGGGGGCCGCACCCGGCTGGCCTACCTCCTGGCGCCCGTTTACCTGCGCGATGAAGCTGCCGACGCGGCTTTTCCGACCCTGGCATATTTTGCTGACAAGCCCTACGTTGCCGAGCGGTTTACGGAAGAAAATGCGGCCATTACGTGGCTTAGCGCTTAAGCTCACGTGCCGGCTCCGGCTATTGCACCGGGCCTTATTCCTCCTTTCCGTTTCCTGGTTTTTTCGAATGTCTGATAAACGCTCTCCTGCCCTTGGCTTCATTTTCGTCACCATTCTGATTGACGTTATTGGGCTGGGCATTATCATTCCAGTGGTGCCCAAGCTCATTCAGCAGCTCACGGGCGAGGGGCTAAGCCGGGCATCGGAGTACTCGGGCTGGCTCACGTTTGCCTACGCGGCGGCACAGTTTTGTTTTGCGCCGGTGATAGGCGGGCTGAGCGACAAGCTGGGGCGGCGGCCAGTGCTGCTGGCGGCGTTGCTGGGCCTGGGCCTGGACTATATCTTTCTGAGCTTTGCGCCCACCCTGACCTGGCTGTTTGTGGGCCGCGTGATTGCGGGCATCACAGGGGCCAGCTTCACCACGGCCACCGCCTACATCGCCGATATCAGCACGCCCGAGAAGCGGGCCCAGAATTTTGGGCTGGTGGGCGCGGCCTTCGGCATGGGTTTTATCATTGGGCCGGCGGTGGGCGGCTTGCTGGCCGATTTTGGCTCGCGGGTGCCGTTTATGGTAGCGGCGGGGCTCAGCCTGTGCAACTTCTTGTACGGTTACTTTGTGCTGCCCGAGTCATTGCCGGCCGATAAGCGGCGGGCGTTTGAGTGGCGCCGGGCCAACCCCGTGGCCTCGCTGCTGCGGCTGCGCAACTACCCGGCGGTGCTGGGGCTGGTGGCTTCGCTGGTGCTCATTTACCTGGCGGGCTCGGCCACGCAGTCGGTCTGGTCGTTTTACACCATGTACAAGTTTGGCTGGACCGAAAAGCTGGTGGGCATCTCGCTGGCGGTGGTGGGGCTGTTTTCGGGGCTGGTGCAGGGGGGGCTGGTGCGGGTGGCCATTCCGAAGCTGGGCGCGGCGCGGGCCATTATCATTGGGCTCTCGTGCTACGCGGTGGGCTTCGTGCTGTTTGCGTTTGCTCCCAGCGGCTGGCTCATGCTGGTATTTCTGGCGCCCTATTGCCTGGGCGGTCTGGCCGGGCCGGCGCTGCAGGGCACCATTTCGGGGCAGGTGCCGGCCACGGAACAGGGCGAGCTACAGGGCTCGCTCACCAGCCTCATCAGCGCCACGGGCGTGGTGGGGCCCCTGCTGATGACGTACTTATTTGGCTATTTCACGCGGCCCACGGCGCCGGTGCAGTTCCCCGGCGCGCCCTTTCTGCTGGGGGCGGTGCTCACGCTGGCCAGCGTGGCCCTGGCGGTGCGCTCCCTGCGCCGGCACCCACCGGTAGAGGCCGGCATTGCCCCCGCCGAAGCCGTGCCCGTACACTAGCCGAATGCGCCGGTACGCTTCGGCTTGATATCCTGCGTAATTTGCCCCAATACCTGCCTTTACTCATGTCCTCGGAACTCCCTGCACCTCTCCTCGACTTCTCTCACCGCGCCGACCTCGACATTATGGTGGGCCGCTGGGGATACCAGCCCGACCCGCGCGAGCTGCCGGCCGTGTACCAGCACATGACCGATGTGGCCTTTGAGAAGCAGTCCCGGTTCTGGCTGCAGGACATTCGCCGCCGCACCCTCAACGACCCCGCCACCACGCAGTGGCTGCTCAGTAAGTATTTCCCGGAAACGGCGCAACGCCTGGGCGGCCGCTTGTTTGTGGCCTACCTCGTGGGCCCGGCCTTGCACGAGTCCATCATCAACCAGCCGGATTATATTTCGGCCCAGGCCTATGATGACAAGCCGTACGCCATTTCCTTTTTTGGCGACGAAGGGGCCGCCATCCGCTGGCTGCAAATTCAGCAGACGGATAAAGTCCGGTACTAACCCCATCGCCCTGAGGGCGACCAAGGGTGCCTGCGCCATTAATTTTTTTTCTTTACAAAAAAAGCCTTTTTCGTAGTGAAAAAGGCTTTTTTGTTGATTTTGAAATATTCTCAGGAGATTAAATTTTTTCTTATTACGAATTACTCGTAGAATTACGACACAATCGTAAACACACCGTATCAATTCTTATGGAACGCCTCACCCAGCCCGAAGAAGACGCCCTGCGCGTGCTCTGGCCCCTGCCCAGCGGGGGCTTCGTGAAGGAAATACTGGAGGGCTTGCCCGCCCCGCGCCCGCCCTACACCACGCTGGCCAGCACGCTCCGCAACCTGGAACGCAAGGGCTACGTGCGCGCCGAAAAGCTGGGTAATTCATTCCGCTTCGCGCCCCTGGTGTCGGCCGACGACTACCAGCGCCGCTCACTGGGCACGCTGGTGCAGCAGCACTTCCAGAATTCCTACAAAGACTTGGTGTCGTTTTTCGCGCAGGAGGAGAAAATCAGCGCTGCTGATTTGCAGGAGATTATCAAGCTCATCGAAAGCAAAAAAGCCCAGTAGCCATGGCTCCCACCCTGCTCTACCTGCTGAAGGCCAACGTGGCACTGCTGCTGTTTGCGGTGGCGTATTTCGGGCTGCTGCGCCGGCTCACGTTCTTCACGCTCAATCGTTTTTACCTGCTATTTGCGCTGGTGTTTGCGGCCGTTTACCCGGTGCTGCTCCTGCCAGCGCTGTTTCCGGAAGCAGCAAGCCTGCCGGTAGCGCTTACGGTGCTGGCGGCCACTGGCGGGCCGAGCGAAGTGGCCCCAGTGACGGTGGCGGCGCCAATCGACTGGGAGGCCGTGGGCCTGGCGCTGTACGCCGGCGGCGCGGTGGTGCTGCTGGCCCGGCTGCTGCTGCAGCTGCTTTCGTTGTGGCGGGTGCGGCGCGGCTCGCAGCCGGCCGTGCTGCAGGGGCAGCCGGTGCGCACGCTGGCAGGGGCCATAAGCCCGTTCTCATTCTGGCGAACCATTTACCTCAACCCGGCCCGGCACCCGGCCCCGGAGTTGGCCGCCGTGCTGCGCCACGAGCAGGTGCACGTGCAGCAGTGGCACACCCTGGACGTGCTGCTGGCCCAGGTGGCGCAGGCCCTGGCCTGGTGCAACCCGGCCGCGTGGCTGCTGCGCCGCGCCCTGCTCGACAACCTGGAGTACCTGGCCGACCACGCCGCTCTGCAAACCGGCCTCGACCGCCGGGCCTACCAATACAGCCTGCTGCGCCTGAGCCACGGCGTGGCTGGGCCTTCCCTGGTTTCTCATTTCACATTTCCCACCCTCAAAAACCGCGTTGCCATGATGAATACTCCGCTTTCTTCGACCGGGCAGTTGGCCCGCTACATTGTGGCCGGGCCGTTGGTGCTGGCCCTGGCACTGGGCTTTTCGGCGACGCAGGCGCAGGGAGCCGGGCCGGTGGTGCCGGCTGCTGTGCGGGCTGCGTCTGACCAGGCGGCTACCCCTGCCCTTGTCTACTGCGTGGATGGCCAGCTAACAAATGAACTGGTGGGCGACGATGCTTTTTTTGTGGGGATAGCAACGATGAAAGTTCTTAAAGGCAGCCAGGTACAACAAGTATTTGGCGAGGACATCAGCGCTGATGTAGTTCATGTTGTCACGACCAACAAAAACCGTAGCCGGGCCGATGTGCTGGCCTTGAATAAAAAAGTTGATGCGGCGGGGGCGCAGGACCTGCACCTCAAGGTTGAATTAGGCCCCGCTGCGGGTCCGGCCAAAAACCAGCTGCCCTCCGGCATCAAGGCCTACATTGCCAAAACGTATCCAAAAGCCAAGCTGGTGAGCTGGGCCATCAGTAACAAAGCCAGCGCTAAGGCTCCTTTTGTTAAATACCTGGCCGCCGTGAAAGAAGGTGACCGGCGTACTCAGCTGTATTTCAACGAGGCCGAGCAGCCCGTGCAGGCTTCCAAGCCCACCAGCCAGCGCCAAGCACCTACCTCGCCCACTGAAGCAGTTGTTACCAAAGCCCTTTCGGCTTCTGTGGGCCAGGCAGCTGCTACACCGCCAATTGTTTACGTTGACGGCAAGCGGACTAGTGCGGACCTCAATGCCATCAACCCCAACAGCATTGCTTCCGTCAATGTGCTCAAGGGTGAGCGCGCGCGCCAGCTGGCCGGCGACGCCGGGAGCGAAGGTGTTATTCTTATCACGACCAAGGAAAACCAAGGCGCGCCTGAGGTGCGGGCTTTCAATGACAAATACGGAGCGGTAACGCCAGCACCGGCCACGGCCGAAACGCCCAAAACCGTGGCCTACCTGGCCGCTCGGCCCTGGCCTACATCACCAAAACCTACCCCGAGGCCCGGTTGCTGGGCGTGAGCGAAGTACCGGGCGTGAATGGTGGGGAGCCGCGCTACCAAGCCGAGATTGTGCTGGGCCGGCGGCCGGGTTATCTGCTGTTCGATGCGCAGGGGAACTTCATCTCTGATTCGTATAAGACGAACGCCCGCTAACCGCCGCCTTTTGTCGGGTTATGATTTTGCAAAAAAGCCGCTGCTGTTGAAGCAACGGCTTTTTGTGCTCGCGATTCATTCCGGGCCCCGGCTTCTTTCTACTTTGCGCTGGCAAACCTGACTTTCCATCCCGATGAACAAACTGCACTCGCACCCCTGGCTGCCGGCTGGCGCGCTGGCCCTGGCCGGCTGCGCCGGCGCCAAGCCCACTCCCGTGGCCACCACCACGCCCGCCACAACGGTGGCGGCCGCCCCGGCCGACCCCGCCGGCGTGGGCCTCGACATGGCCGACCTGGACCGCACGGTGAACCCCTGCGACGACTTCTTTCAGTTTTCGGGCGGCAACTGGCTGAAGAACAACCCCGTGCCGAATTACGCCAGCAGCTGGGGGCCGCGCAACCTGCTGGGCAACCGCACGCAGGAAACGCTGCGCCGCATTCTGGAAGACGCGGCGGCCAACCGCACGGCCGCGCCCGGCAGCAACGCTCAGAAAGTGGGCGATTTCTACGCCGCCGCCATGGACACGATGGCCATACAGAAGGCCGGCATCGGGCAGCTAAAACCGGAGCTGGACCGGCTGGCGGCCGTGCGCGACAAGGCCGCGCTGCGCGCCGCCATAAGGACTATTCGGCCCTGAATATCAGCCGGGAGAGCTACTTGAAAAACGTGCTGGCCGCGCGGCAGTGGAACAATAAGCGCGAGACCGCCAAATTTGGCGGGCCGATAGACCGCAACGAGTGGGGCATGACGCCGCCCACCATCAACGCTTACTACAACCCGCCGCTAAACGAAATTGTGTTTCCGGCCGGCTACCTGCAGCCGCCGTTCTTCGACCCCAAGGCCGACGACGCCATGAACTACGGCGCCATTGGCGGGGTGATGGGCCACGAGATGACCCACGGCTTCGACGACCAAGGCCGGCAGTACGACTCCGAGGGCAACCTGCGCGACTGGTGGACGCCCGCCGACGCGGCCGAGTTTACGAAGCGCGCCAACGTAGTGGGCCAGCAGTACGACGCCTTCTCGCCCCTCGACTCGGTGCACGTGAACGGCAAGCTGACCATGGGCGAGAACCTGGCCGATTTTGCGGGCCTCACCGTGGTATACGGCGCCCTGCAGAAGCAATTGCAGCAACGCTACGGCAACGGGCCGCGCCCGAAATACGACGGCTTCACGCCCGAGCAGCGCTACTTCCTGAGCTGGGCCCAACTGCGCCGCACCAACATTCGCCCCGAGGCATTGCGCCAGCAAATCCTGACGGACCCGCACTCCCCCGGCCAGTACCGCACCATTGGCCCGCTCATGAACATGCCGCAGTTTCAGCAAGCGTTTGGGTGCAAAGAAGGTGATAAAATGACCCGCTCCGTGGCGGAACGAGCCGTAATCTGGTAGACCAGCAAGCGCACACAAGCACACAAAAAAGGCGCCTCGTGCAAATCGAGGCGCCTTTTTATATACCAACAGTATAAAACAAGCACAAGACTAATGAATGAGTGCGCCTTCTAAGGCGCTATTGCCTTGCTTTTCATCGGTACTGTTTTGCACTGGCACATCGTTGGCTGGCTGGTTCATGCGGCCGGCTGGCTGACCGTTGGCCTGGGTGCCTTGTTGGCCCTGGATTTGAATCTGATGGCGCATGGTTTTTTGTTCGTCTTTGGGCACCAGCACGCGCAGCACTCCGTCTTCAAACTGGGCCTGAATGTGACGGGGCTCCACGGTATTGGGCAACTGAAACGAGCGCTGAAACGAACCATAGGAGCTTTCCACAATGTGGTAGCGGCGGTCCGTTTGCTCGTTTTTGAACTGCCTCTCCCCGGAAATGGTAAGTCGGCCCTGCTGAAAATCCACCTTGATATCCTCTTGCTTGAGGCCGGGCAACGAAACTTCTATTTCGTAGCCCTTGTCGGTTTCGTAGGCGTCAACCTGCGGCGAAAACGTGCTGACCCGCCCCCGGCCTGCCATCGAATCCTGAAAGAACCGGTCGAGCATAGTCGTAAAACTCTGCGGCATCATGTCGCCAAAAGAGTCCTGATACTTTTGAATGGCCATGGCACAAAAATTTTAGGTGAGAAAAAAGACGCTCCTGAGTCTGGGCCTTCAGGCACTCTAATTTACTCAATCTGAAGAGCAAATGCTACAAAAAAATGCCTATACTGAACCGTATAGCTTTTTTGTAGCATTTGCGACGCACGGCATTCAACCATTACTGCCGGTACAAAATTCAGAACCAGGCCGTTGCTACAGGGCTTGCTCGACAGTGGTTAAGCACAAAAAAAATGCAGCTACCTAAGCGGCCGCGGCTTCTCAGCGCTACTCCATTATCCGGCTCTGGCGGTTGATGGACTCCAAGTGCACTGCAGCGAGGTATTGCTCTACAAAATCGGTGGAGAGGCCCACAGCCGAGCCCTGGCGGGTGGCGCGCTCCAGCACCTCGTTCCAGCGGGCGGTTTGCAGGATGGTGATGTCGTTTTCTTTTTTGTACTGCCCGATTTTCTCGGCCACGGCCATGCGGCGGCCCAGCAGCTGCATCACTTCGGCATCGAGCTGATTGATTTGCTCGCGGAAGCTGGCCAGGGCCGTCAGGAACTCGCGCTCGTTGGTGGTTTCGTGGCGCCACACCAGGCCTTCAATCAGGTCGCGCAGCACCTCCGGGGTGATTTGCTGCTTGGCGTCGCTCCAGGCGTTGTCGGGGTCGATGTGGCTTTCAATCATGTTGCCATCGAAGCCCAGGTTGAGGGCCTGCTGGGCCACGGCGGCCAGCGTGTCGCGCCGGCCACAAATGTGGCTGGGGTCGCAGAGCAGCGGCATTTCGGGCATGCGGCGCTTCATCTCAATGGGCAGGTGCCACATCGGCGCGTTGCGAAAATCGGTGTTGCCGTAGCTCGAAAAGCCCCGATGAATGAGACCCACGTGCTGCAAACCGGCTTTTTGCAGGCGCTCCACGGCGCCCACCCACAGCTCCAGCTCGGGGTGAATGGGGTTTTTTACCAGTACCGGCACGTCCACACCACGCAGGGCATTGGCTATTTCCTGCACCGAAAACGGGTTGCCGGTGGTGCGCGCGCCCACCCACAAAATATCGACGCCGAAGGCCAGGCAGTCTTCTACGTGCTTGGCGGTGGCTACTTCCACGGCGATGGGCAGGCCGGTGAGCTCGCTGGCTTTTTTCAGCCACGGCAGGCCCTTGGTGCCCACGCCCTCAAACATGCCGGGCTTGGTGCGCGGTTTCCAGATGCCGGCGCGCAGGGCCTGCACCTTGCCGGTGGCGGCCAGCCGCTGGCAGGTGTCAATCACCTGTTCTTCGGTTTCGGCCGAGCAGGGGCCCGAAATCAGGAAGGGCTTGTCGTCGGGCTGCCGGTTAAACAGCGCGGATTTCATCGTTGGTATCATGGGGTTGATTTTTAAGGTTTTAGAACGTCATGCCGAGCGCAGCCGAGGCATCTCGCGTGCGGTAGTAATCCAATCGTTAAAAATTGGTGGTGGCACGCGAGATGCCTCGGCTGCGCTCGGCATGACGTTGTTTTCTGATGGTTTGCATTACAATTCACGGCAGGATTTTGCGGATGTGGTTGGCTTGCTGAATTTTGTCGGTGAGGGCCTGATAGTTTTCCTGTGCCAGCAGCTCGCGCAGTTGCTGGAGCTGGTGCAAATGCTCATCCAGCACATCGAGCACATTCAGCCGGTTTTGACGAAAAATGGGCACCCAGGTTGCCGGTGAGCTCTTGGCCAGCCGCACCGTGGACTCGAAACCACCGCTGGCCAGGTCGAAGATGCGCTGTTCTTCCTTCTCCTTTTCGAGCACCGTGAGGGCCAGGGCAAAGGAGGTGATGTGCGAGATGTGCGACACGTAGGCCGTGTGCAGGTCGTGGTCGGCGCCGTTGAGGTAGAGCAGGCGCATGGGCAGCGCGTGAAACAGCTGCTCCACCACGCGCACGGCGTCGGGGTCGCTGTTGGCGGTGTCGCACAGCACCACGGTTTTGCCCTCAAACAGGCCGTTTATGGCAGCTTCGGGGCCGGAATGCTCGGTGCCCGCCATGGGGTGTACGGCCACAAAGCGGCCTCGGTTGGGATGGCCGGCCACGGCTGCCAGCAGCGCCTGCTTGGTAGAACCCACGTCGATAACCACCTGGTGCGCGGTAGTGGCGTCGAGTACCGGCGGCAGCACGGCTACCATGGCGTCCATGGGCACGGCCACCACAATCAAATCGGCCCGGTGCACGGCGGTGACCAGGTCGGCTTCTATTTCATCCACCAGACCCAGCTCCAAGGCCCGGCGGGCGTGTGGTTCGCTGGCTTCTACTCCCACGAGGCGGTGCGCCAGGCCGTGGTGGCGCAGGCTGAGCGCCAGCGAGCCGCCGATGAGGCCCAGACCGATAATGGTAACGTTCATCTGATTTTATTAGAATTTTTGACAAAAGAACGGTCATGCTGAGCTTGCCGAAGCATCTCTACCGCTTCGTTAAATCAGCATTAATTACTACTGCGGTAGAGATGCTTCGGCAAGCTCAGCATGACCGTTCTTACTGATTGTTAGCCGCTCCAGCGCCTCGCGCAGCACCGTTTCGGGCTGGCAGAGGCTGACGCGGATGTAGCCATTGCCGTTGCTGCCGAAGATGCCGCCCGGTGTGAGAAACACCCGGGCCTGGGCCAGCACGGCATCGCTCAGGGCATAGCCATCGGCGAATTCGGCGGGCACGGCGGCCCAGATGAACAGGCCCACCTGGCCCGGCGCAGGCGCGCAGCCCAGGGCGCGCAGCAGCTCCACCACCAGCTCGCGCCGGGCGCGGTAGGTAGCATTCAGCTCCGAAAACCAGTCGGCCCCCAGTGCCAGGGCCGCCACCGCCGCCTGCTGCACCCCTAGGAACATGCCCGAATCCATGTTGCTTTTGAAGCGGAGTACGTCGGCCAGCAAGTCGGCGCGGCCCACCAGCATGCCCACCCGCCAACCGGCCAGGTTGTGCGATTTGCTCAGCGAGTTCAGCTCCAGGGCTACTTCGCGGGCGCCGGGCACGGCCAGCAGGCTGATGGGCGGCGTTTCGTTGAGAATGAATCCGTACGGATTGTCGTGCACAAGCAGGATTTCGTGCTGGCGGGCAAAGGCCACGAGGCGCGTGAGGAAAGGCAGGTCGGCGGCCGTGCCGGTGGGCATGTGCGGGTAGTTCACCAGCATCAGTTTCACCCGCGAGAGGTCGGTGCGGGCCAGCGCCTCCAAATCTGGCAGCCAGCCGGTGGCGGCCGTGAGGTCGTACTCGCGCACTTCGGCCCCACATATTTCGGCCACGGCGCGGTACGTCGGGTAGCCGGGATTGGGAATCAGCACGGCGTCGCCGGCTTCAAGAAACGTCATGGCCACGTGCATCAAGCCCTCCTTGGAGCCCAGCAGCGGCATAATCTCGCTGGCCGGGTCCAGGGCCACGTCGTAGTGGCGCTGGTAGAAATCTGCCATGGCGCCGCGCAGGGCCGGGGTGCCTTGGTAGCCCTGGTAGCCGTGGGCGTTGGGTAGCGCGGCGGTGGCCGTGAGCGCGGCGGTCACGCTGGGGTGCGGCGGCAAATCGGGACTGCCGATGCCCAGGTTGATGATGTTGGCCCCGGCCGCGTTGAGGGCCGCCAGCTCGCGCAGCTTGCGCGAGAAGTAGTATTCGCCGGTGTGAGCCAGGCGGCTGGCAACGGGCACTTGCATTGGGGTTTCTGAAGTAGTCGTCATGATTTTTAAGCCAATTGCGCTGCTGTAGAGATTACCGGAATTTCGGTGGGCGCGGTGTGCCACTGCCCGCGGCGGTAGGTGCCCAGCACGCGCAACTCCGCAGTTACGGCGGCTAAATCAGCCAGTAAAGCAGCCAACTGCGTCGTTGTTTCAAACTCAACATCGGCATGAAAGCCGTAGTGCCAGGGTTGGCTGGGGCGCGGGCACGACTGCAGCTTGCTCAGGTTGAGGCCGTGCGTGGCCACGCGGGTGAGCACCTGCGCCAAGCTGCCGGGCGCATGACTGGTGTAGAAATAGAGGGAGGCTTTGTTGGCCTGTGGGTCGGGCTGCACGTTGGTGGTACGTTCCAGCACCAGGAAACGGGTGTAGTTGTGCGGGTCGTCGTGAATGGCGGGCGCCAGGATTTGGAGGCCAAACTGCTCGGCGGCCTGGGCGCCGGCCACCACGGCAACGCCGGGCGTGCGGGTTTCGGCCAGCAATTGGGCGCTGTGGCCGGTGTCGTCGGTTTCCACCAGCTTCCAGTGCGGGTGCTGGTCCAGAAACTCGCCGCACTGGCGCAGGGCCATGGGGTGCGAGTGCACCGCCCGCACGTCGGCCAGCGTGGTGCCGGGCAACGCCAGCAGGTGCTGGTGGATGGGCAGGTACACCTCGCCCGTTACCCGCACGGCGTGGCGCTCCAGCAGCAGGTAGTTGGGCAGAATGCTGCCAGCCAGCGAATTCTCCATGGCCATCAGGCCGGCTCCAGCGGTGCCCTGCACCACGTGGGCCACCACGGCGGCGAAGGTGGCGCAGGGCAGCAGCGCCGGCCCGGCCCCGAAATACTGGCGGGCGGCCACTTCGTGGAAGCTTCCCTGAAAACCCTGAATGGAGACGTGTGTGGGCATGGTGCTGAATGAGATTGGGCAATAAAAAAGGGCCTCCGTTGTGCGGGGCCCTGGTGTTGTTGGCAGCGAGTGTGGTGGTTAACACTGGCAACAGCGGGCCGGCTTCTTCAGACAGAAGGAGTAATAACCGTAACCAAAGAAGAACTTCTGCGTGGATACCATGTAATGAACGGGCATTAAAAAAGCGCCTTCCCGATGAACGAGCGGCGCTGGAATTGTCTGAGGATTAACTACAAACGGCGGCTCGTTCTACGCGGTGGCGTAGAAAGTATAATAGCCGAAGAAGTAGCGCGTCTGGAGCATCTGTAGTGGATGAATGCGTTGGCAAGGTAGGCAGGAGTTCGGGAAATGCAAATTTTGCGGGCTGTAATTGCTGTCTTTCAGTTCGCCGTGCTGCCATAACCCCAAGCCCAAGAAATGGGTTGATAAAGCTTCGCAACCATTAAAAATCACATGATGCCCAAGCTATTCGAACCCCTTGCCCTACGCGGTATCACCCTCAAAAACCGCATTGCAGTATCGCCCATGTGCCAGTACAGCAGCGTCGACGGCTTTGCCACCGACTGGCACCTGGTGCACCTGGGCGGGCGGGCCGTGGGCGGTGCCGGCCTTATCATCAGCGAAGCGGCGGCGGTGTCGCCGGAGGGCCGCATCAGCCCCGAAGACCTTGGTATCTGGAAAGATGAGCACGTGCCCATGCTCCAGCGCATCACGGCTTTTCTGCTGGCACAGGGCAGCGTGCCCGGCATTCAGCTGGCCCACGCCGGCCGCAAAGCCAGCACTTACAGCCCCTGGACTGGCGAAGGAGCCGTGCCCGAAAGCGCAGGCGGCTGGCCCGTGGTAGGACCCAGCGCCGTGGCCTTTGCCGACAACTACCCCCAGCCCACGGCCCTGGACGCAGCCGGCATTCAGAAAGTCATTGCCGACTTCCGGGCGGCCGCCGTACGTGCCCTGGCGGCGGGGTTCCAGGTGGTGGAGCTGCACGCGGCCCACGGCTACCTGCTGCACGAGTTTCTGTCGCCGCTGAGCAACCTGCGGACCGATGAATACGGCGGTTCCTTCGAAAACCGCATCCGCCTGCTGCTGGAAGTGACGGCCGCCACCCGCGAGGTGTGGCCCGAAAACCTGCCGCTCCTCGTGCGCATTTCGGCCACCGACTGGACCGAAGGCGGCTGGAACCCCGACGAAGCCGTGCAGCTGGCCTCCATCCTAAAGACCCGCGGCGTCGACCTTATTGACTGCTCCACGGGCGGCAACGTGCCCAAGGCGCCCATTCCCGTGGGCCCCGGCTACCAGGTAGAATTTGCCGGGCGCATCCGCGAAGAAGCAGGCATCATGACCGGGGCCGTGGGCCTCATCACCACGCCCGCCGAGGCCGAAGCCATTCTGGCCAACGGCCAGGCCGACCTGGTGCTGCTGGCCCGCGAGTTCCTGCGCGAACCTTATTTCCCACTGCTCGCGGCGCACGAGCTGGGGGTAGAAATGCCCTGGCCGGCGCAGTACGAGCGGGGCAAGCCGCGGGTGCAGGCAGCCGCTGGGCAGCGGTAGAATCGAGGGGAAGGTTGTGCTGATAAACGGCCGTTGTGTTGATAAAAAAAGTTGTACTGAGCTTGTCGAAGCATCTCGCGCGCAGTCAATAATCCATTTTCAACGATTGTTTTGCTACCCCACGCATCATGCTTCGACAAGCTCAGCATGACTTTTTTATTTTACCCATTTTAAGCCAAGCTTTTCACCCACCTGGCCGTGACCAGCAACTGGCCCAGGTGCCTGGTGGTGTGCTCGGCCGCGTGCGTCAGGATGCCGATGACGGTGGATGGGACCTGCGCCCGGCCCACCCCGCGCACTTCGGCCAAGCTGGTTTCAGCAGTGATGCTCAACTGCTGTAGCGCCGCTTCGACCTCCTGATTGAACCGCTGCACCAGGCGTGTCACTGCATCCGGGGTGAGGGGCAGCGGTGGGGTTTCGGCGTTGAAATCGGCGAACTGGCTCTCCGACAAAGGCTCGCTGCGGGCGTAGGTCAGCAGGCGGTTGAGCACGCCGGCCAGGTGCTGTAGGTGGAAGCCCACGGACGCCACGCCGGCGGGCCGCTCGTTGAGCAGTCCGGGCGGGAAATCGGCCAATGCAGCGTTCAGTTCCTCGCGGGCCTGCAGCAGGGCATGGGCCACGGGCTGCAGCAGCGGCGGCACGTGGGGCAGGGGGCCGCGCAGCCATACTTCCAGGGGTTGGGAGGTAGACATGTTGGGGTAGTGCAGTGGTGATGGTTAATAAAAAAATGTCGTGCCGGCCGGCGGAGCGCAACCCAAGCCTGATGGCCGGTTTTCCTCGTACCGGGCCTTACTTTTGTACTTATGTCTGGTATTAACGATGCGCTGCGCGCCGCTGCCGACCAGTTCGGCACTCCCCTTTACGTTTATAATTCCGCGACCATCACTGGTCAGTACGAAAAACTTGTAAAAGCTTTTTCGGGACATAAAACGCGCTTTTTTTACGCCTGCAAGGCGCTGAGCAACGTGAGCATCCTGCGCCACATTCACAGCCTGGGTTCGGGGCTCGACTGCGTGAGTATCAATGAGGTGCGGCTGGGTCTGCACGTGGGCTTTGCCCCCGGCGACATCCTGTTTACGCCCAACAGTGTGACGTTTGAGGAGCTGGTGGAAGCCAAGGAGCTGGGCGTGAACCTCAACATCGACAACATCTCGCTGCTGGAGCGGTTCGGGGCCACGTTTGGCGGCTCCTACCCGGTGTGCGTGCGCCTGAACCCGCACATTGAGGCGGGCGGCAACTACAAGATTCAAACCGGCCACATCGACAGCAAATTTGGCATCAGCATTCACCAGCTGCGCCACCTGGAGCGCGTGGTGAAGGGCACCGGCCTGCACGTGAAGGGCTTGCACATGCACACCGGCTCCGAAATCAAGGACGTGGGCGTGTTCATGCGCGCCCTCGAAATCCTGTTCGACGCCGCGGGCCGCTTCCCCGAGCTGGACTTTCTGGACCTGGGCTCAGGCTTTAAAGTCCCTTACAAGCCCGGCGATGCCGAAACCGACGTGAATGCCCTGGGCATGCAGGTAGCCGAGGCCTTCAAGACCTTCGAGAAAGAATACGGCCGGCCGCTGGAGTGCTGGTTTGAGCCCGGCAAGTACCTGGTGAGCGAGTCCGGCTACCTGCTGGTGAACGTGGCCGTGGTGAAGCAAACCACCGCCACAGTGTTTGCCGGCGTGAATTCGGGCTTCAACCACCTCATTCGGCCCATGTTCTACGACAGCTACCACCACATCAGCAACCTGACCAACCCCAAGGGCACCGGGCGGCTGTACACCGTGGTGGGCAACATCTGCGAAACCGACACTTTCGCCTGGGACCGGCTGCTGCCCGACATTCGCGAGAACGACCTGCTGGCCTTCCACAACGCCGGTGCCTACGGCTTTGAGATGAGCAGCAGCTTCAACTCCCGCACCCGTCCCGCCGAAGTGCTGCTCGAAGGCGGGCAGCTGCGCCTCATCCGCCGCCGCCAGACCTTTGAGGACCTGCTGGCTGGTCAGGTGGACGCCGAAGTGGCCGAAAAAGTGAGCTAGCCGCGGGCCTGCTTACCTGGCACGCCGCAGCAAATAGCCAGTGTGTCCGGTCACACCTTCCAGGGTGCTCACGTTGATGCACTCCCAGCCCTGACTGCTCATGTAGTTCAGCGCCGCCACCACCGAACGCAGCTTGCGAACGGCGGCATTGGCCTGGAGCAATTCGGGGTTTTGTGGTGCGTCTTTCACGCCCTGCCCAAACTCCAGTTTTACGTCCCTGCCGTCATAGTAGGCATCACCGAGCACCAAAATGCAATGCTCGTACTGAGGAGCTTTGGCACCCGCAACGGCGGCAGAAGCCACTTGGGCAAAAGCGGCAGGTGCAGTACCCGCCAGCAGAAGGGCGGTAATTAGCGCTTTCAGCATATAAAAGGTGCGGATTGGTTCAGAGTCAGTGTGCCTGCCAACGGTGCCCTATGCGAATATGTTGCGGGTTGGGCGGCGCTACTGCTGCACGAGCCACGTCACGGCTGCGTCTTCGGCTTCGAAGGTGCGGTAGGTGTGGGTGAGGGTGCGGGTGGCCATCACCAGCTGGTTCATGGCGAGGCGGGCAAATACGTCGTGGGCCACCAGCACGGCGCCGTAGCGGTAGCCGCTTTCGCGCACGGCGCGGGGCAGCCATTCGTTGGTCATCCAGTCCTGCTCGGTGGCGCTGAAAGGGGCCATGCTGCGTTGGTCCACCAGTATTTTTTCCCATTTACGCCGCGCCAGCGCCTGGGCCAGGTGCGTGAGCAGGGCTCGAAACTGCAGAATTTCGCGCGCCCCGGCGCGGTATTCCAGCCGCAGGAAACCACCGGGCTCTTCCCAAATGCGGCCGGTGCTGTTTTCGAAATAAAGGGAACGGTTAAGCTGCTGCATCAACGAATCAAAAACTCAGGTAAAGCTACTGTCCCGTACTGGCACAGGTTTGCAGCCCTCAACTCAAAAGCAGTAGCTGCGGTTAACTTTTGGGCATTTTTTTTCATTGCCCGCCTTTCCACGTGCCAAACGAACCGCGCCGGTAGTTGGCAGGAAATCACTGAATTTCGGCTTTGCTCTTGTTTCTTGTGCAGGATGACGCCTTACTTAAATGAAGGCCGTGGGTGTTAAGAGCTGGCGTTCCCGATGCCCTGTTCCGGCAGGCCCTTTTTGCCAGCCACACGGCAGTTAAACGGCCCAAAACCAGCACCGAACCCTCCTGTAGCGCAGTTAAGCAAGAGCACCTGATACCACTGGATTAAATACAGGTACTTTTGTATTCGGTATTTTTCCAATTCACGCGCCCGGCTTCATGCAACTCTTTTACAAGTCATTATCACTGCTTAGTGTATTGCTCGTGATGTGCTCCGCGGCGAGGGCCCAGCAAATCACGCCCATAGGCATTATTCAGGGTTCCGGGGCTTTGGCTACCTCGGGCACCTTCACCATTGAGGGCATCGTGACGGGTGTGTACGCGGGCTTGAGCCCGGCCGGATTCTACGTGCAGAACGACGCTGCCGGGTCCGACGGCGATGCCACCACGTCCGACGCGCTTTTTGTGGTGCAAAACTCGCCGTCGGTGGTGGTAGGCAACCGGGTGCGCATTACGGGGGTAGTGCAGGAAAATGCTACTACGCCGTCTTTCAACCAAGCCGTGCTCACGGGCCCCGTCATCACGGTGGTGTCGGCGGGCAATGCGCCGCCCGCGTTTTCCATTATCAATAACGCCACGTATTCCAACGCCACGGCCGAGCCGTTTGAGGGCATGCTGGTGGAGTTTTCGGCCCCCGTCACGGTTTCGGACGTGGCCACGCTCAAGTCGCGCGGCGAGCTGAACATTTCTCCGCAGGGCCTGGTGTACCAGCCCACCCAGTTTGTGGACCCCAACGACGACCCGGCCAGCGGCACCACCAGCGTCGGCGCCACCAACGTGGCCGCCGTGACGGCCTACCAGGCTGCTAACGCAAACCGTGTTCTCCTTCTCGACGATGGCCGCGCTACCGTCAACCCCTTGCCCATTCCCTACCTCGACGCCACCACCCAAACCGTGCGGATAGGTAGCACTGTGAGCCGCCTGCGCGGTATTCTGGGCTACGGCAACAGCCGGTGGCGCGTGCAGCCCCTGGCCGGCGCCGATGCGCCCGTGGTATCGGTGCTGCGCCCCGCGGTGCCCACTTTCAGTGCCATCGACGTGAAAGTGGCCAGCTTCAACGTGCTCAACTACTTCAACGGCGACGGCGCGGGCGGTGGCTTTCCCACGGCCCGCGGGGCCAAAACCCTGGTCGAATTCAACCGCCAGCGCAGCAAAATCATCGCCGCCCTCGTGCAGATGAACGCCGACGTGGTGGGCCTGGTGGAGATTGAAAACGACGGCACCGGCGCTACTTCGGCCATTCAGGACCTGGTGAACGGCCTCAACCAGGCGGTGGGTGCCACCACCTACGCCTTTGTGGAAGACGGCGCCCTGCGCCAGCCCAACAACACCGACCTCATTCGCTGCACCATCCTTTACAAGCCGGCGGCCGTGAAGCTCTACGGCAACGTGCTGGTGGACGCTTCCATTGGCTTTTTTGAGCGCCCGCCCGTGGCCCAGCTTTTCATCAGCACCCGCCCCACCCAGCCCGCCGACACCTTTGCCGTGGTGGTGAACCACTTCAAGTCCAAAGCCAGCGGCAGCGGCCTCAACGCCGACCAGGGCGACGGCCAGGGCGCTTCCAACCTGCGCCGCCGGGGCCAGGCCTACGGCCTTATCGACTTCATCGACAAAACGGTGAAGCCGGCCGGCACGCGCTACGTGGTGAGCGTGGGCGATTACAACGCCAACTACGAAGAAGACCCCATGGACATTCTACGCGCCGCCGGGCTGGTGGTGGGCAGCCCGGCCAGCAGCGTATCCTACGTGTTCAGCGGCCTGAGCGGGGCCCTCGACCACGCCGTGCTCACGCCCAACCTGGTGGGCCGCGCGGCGGTGGCCAAGTGGAACATAAACGCTTTCGAGCCGGAGTTTCTGGAATACGACGTGGCGGGTGCGGCCACCGTGGTGGACAGCCCGTTCCGCTCTTCTGACCACGACCCCATCCTCATCGGGCTCAATTTCCGGGGCGTGGTAACGGCCGCCGGGCAGCCGAAGAACGAGGCCGGCGGGCAGCTGCAGGTGTTTCCCAACCCCGCCTTGGGTGCCTTCGGTATCCGCATTGTGGGCCTGCCCAAAACCGAGCGCCTCACGCTGGAGGTGGTATCGGCGCTGGGCCAGCGCGCCCTCGCCCTCCAGGGCACCGCCGAAACCCTGCAAGCTAAAATCGGCCGCCAGACGGCCCAGCTGGCGCCGGGCATCTACCTGCTGCGCCTCAGCGGCACTGGCATCAGCCAAACCCAGCGCGTGGAGAAGCGGTAGGGCGTACCCTCACCCCTGCCGGACACGGCCCCTTTCATGGCCCAGCGCGCCGTTATTTTGCGGCTTAATCTGTTGTCTGCCTATGAAACCCCGCCGGAAAACCAGCATTGCCCGCAAACCCGATTATTTCCCGGCCGAGAACGTGGCGGAAAACTGGGATGCCCGCTTGCTGCTGTCCCATGCCGAGTTCGACGAATACCGCTTCGTGAACTGCGACTTCAGCGGGGCCGACCTGAGCCACAAACGCTTTGCTGACTGTTTGTTTGAGCGCTGCAACCTGTCGTCGGCGCGCCTGGCGGGTACGGCGCTGCAAAACGTTGCCTTTGAAGACTGCAAGCTGCTGGGCCTGCAGTTCGCGGCGTGCCGCGACATGATGTTTGGGGTGCATTTTGACAACTGCCAGATGCGCTACGCCTCGTTTGCGGGCCGCAAAATGCCGGCCACCCGCTTCGTGCGCTGCACCCTCGACGAAGCCGATTTGGCCGATGCCGACCTGTCGAACGCGGTTTTTCAGGACTGCTCCCTGGCCGGGGCCGTGTTCCAGAACACCGTGCTGGTGGGCGCCGACTTCACCTCGGCCACCGGCTTCACCCTCGACCCCGAGACCAACCAGCTACTCAACGCCCGTTTTACCCTGCACGGCCTGCTGGGCGTGGTGGCCAAGTACGGGCTGGTAGTAGAATAAGCACGGCGCCCGGTACCCTAGGGCCGAAACCTGCGCCAGCAGTATAATAAGCGCCACCGTAGCAGCCGGGCCACTATTTCCTGTTCGGCTAGTAGATTGCGGATGAATTCCCATCTACGCCCGAAGGGGGCAGCCTTGCCACGAGGCCGCCCGCCAGCTTTCGGCACCTTGTCAGCACGCATGGCCGGAGCGCCGGTGAGCCCATTGGCCCATCCTTTCCGGTAGTGCCAGGGCCCGCCCGCTACTACCGGGGCGCGGGCATTCTTTCACCTCGCTACAATCTCCAGATGGCCAATCGCCGTGCTTCCATAACTGACCTGGCCAAAACGCTGGGGCTTTCGCCGTCCACCATTTCGCGGGCCCTGAGCAACCACGACGACGTGAGCGAGGCCACCAAAGCCCGCGTGCGCCAGTTGGCCGAGGAGCTGCACTACCAGCCCAACCAGCTGGCCGCCGCCCTGCGCCGGGGCCGCAGCAACACCCTGGGCGTGCTGGTGCCGCACATCACGGGGCACTTTTTCCCGCAGGTGGTGCACGGCATCGCCACCGAGGCCGCCAAGCTGGGCTTCAACGTTATGATATGCCAGTCGAACGAAGACGCCCTCCAGGAGCAGAAAAACATCGACCTGCTGATGAACTCCCAGGTCGAAGGCATTTTGGTTTCGCTGGCCAATACCACCCAGAGCTTTGGCCACTTCGAAGCCGTGCGCCAGCAGAACATTCCGCTGGTGTTTTTCGACCGCGTGGTGGAAGATTTCAGCGGCAGCAACGTGAGCGCCGTGGTGGTAGACGACTACCAGGGCGCCTACCAGGTGGTGACGCACCTCATTGAGCAGGGCTGCACGCGCATTGCCCATTTCACGGGCCCGTTGCACCTGAGCATTCACAAAAACCGCCACCAGGGCTACCGCGACGCCCTGCTGGCCCATGGCCTGCCCCTAAACGAGGAGCTTATTATGTTCTGCGAGATGAGCCAGAAGGGCGGCACCCAGGCCATGCGCCACCTCCTAAAACTCCCCCAGCGCCCAAACGGCGTGTTTTCGAGCAACGACCTGGCCGCCATTGGGGCCATTCAGGCAGTAAAAAGCCAGCGGCTGCGCGTGCCCCAGGACGTGGCCATTGTGGGCTTCAGCAACGAGATGTTTACCATGCTCACCGAGCCCATGCTGAGCAGCGTGGACCAGCGCTGCGAGCAAATGGGCAAAACGGCAGTGCAACTCCTGCAAAAAATGCTAAAAAGCGGCCCCGACCGCGTAGGTCCGCCCAAGCCCATTGTGCTCAAGCCCAAGCTGCTGGTGCGCGAGTCATCGCAGCGCAAATAGGCATGAAGCCTTTTTTGGGGGGAAGTGGGCGTGGGGAGCCTTGCGACCTTGCCCGGCTATTCGGTTCTGCTTCCTGTAAATCAAGACGTCATGCCGGTCTTCTCAAAGCCCTTCCCCTGCGCGTGCTGTCTGGGCCCTTTGTCATCCTGAGCAATTTATAATCAGAGCAGCGACGAAAAACCTCCCCATCAAACAAGGATTTGTTCACTGGTAAGTAGATGCTTCCTTCGTGAGCATGACCGAGGGTATAGCTCCTTAAGTGGGCAGGTGGCCGGGCTCCCACAGCCGCTTAAGAAAGCTCCGTTCGGCCAACCATTGTCTTTGGCGGTTCCTCACCCACTCGTCGGATTTCTCATTTTGGGAATCATTCTGGGAATAATCAAGGGGTTTTAGCCGGGCGGCGGCAAATGCCAAGCAGGCCCGCAGGTCTTCGGCTTCCAGCTCCGGGCACTTGGCCCGGATGGCGGCCTCACTCATGCCCGACGCCATCCAATCAAGCACTTGCCACACGGGGTAGCGCAGACCCCGTACGGTAGGCTGCCCCTGACAGATAGCCGGATGCATGGTAATGCGAGGAAACCCAGGGAATTTCATAGGCTAAAAATACTGAACCGTAGCCAGTGCTCGCAAACCGAATGCCAGACGCCTAAGGGTACTACTACAGCGGAACCTGCAAGTCGCTAAGCTGGGCACTGCGCTCCGGCGCCTCGGACGCTGTGAGCTGGCCGAATCAGTAGCTGTAGTTGGCAAATACGAATGGCACCTTAGCTGGCGGCTAGCTCGGCGGGGGTATCGCCCACGCTCACAGACGCCCGCAGGCCGTAATGGGGCCACCACATCGCGAATGTTCCAGTCTTTGAGTAGCTGTTTGGACCCGAAACATGGCTGGCTGTTGCGCAGCGCGCTGCTGGCGCGCGGCGGCTGGCACGAGCCACTTCCTTATTCGTACAAATCCTGTGGGTCGGCCGCAGCCAGCTCTACCAAGAACTGTCCGATGTTGGTGGTGGCGGCCTCCAGAAACGCGGCGCCTTTTTCAGCAGTGGCCTCGGCGGGGTCGCCCACGCCGGTGTCGGCCGTCACTTTGCTCCATTCGCGCTGGGCCCAGGCCCAGCCCTGCCGCAGGGCCGCAATGCGGAACTGCTTGGCTGCCCCGCTGCCGGCGTCGGCCAGGGGGCTTACCAGGGTGGGGGCAATGTGCAGCATAGCGCTGGTTTCCAGGGCGTCGGCGTGGTCGCCGGGCGCGGTGAAGTACTGGCTGCGGTCGGCGGCCTTAAACCAGTTGAGCGTGCTGAGAAACACCGTAGGAAACTCGGCCTGCAGCTCGCGCAGGATTTGCCGGAAGTCGTTGCCGCCGTGGCCGTTCAGAATCACCAGCTTGGGAATGCCCTGGCGGGCCAGCACCTGCACCAGGTCGCGCACGATGGCCAGCTGCGTGCTGGGGTTCAGGTTCATGTCCAGGGTAATGTCGAGCTGGCCGGTGTTTACGCCAAAGGGAATATTGGGCAGCACCACTACTTTGGCACCCTGCTCCCAGGCTTTGCGGGCGGCTTCGGCGGCCACGTAGTCGTTCTGGATGTTGTCGGTGGCGTAGGGCAGGTGGTAGTTGTGCGCCTCAGTGGCGCCCCAGGGCAGCAGCACCACCTGGTAGTGGGCCTCGCGCACGGTTTTCCAGGTGGTTTCGGCCAGAATGTAAGGACGTGGCGCCATAGCAGGTTTCAAGAAAAAGTGACGACGTGTAGCCAGTGGGCAGGCAAACGGGGGTTAGTTTTCAGGCCAGGCCGCTGGCAGGGCGGCGCGTTCGAACAGCACAATGGGCTGGTCGTGGTAGGTAGTGCGGGCAAATTCGTGGTAGCCGAACCTGGCAGCCACTTTCATAGAGGGCGCATTGTCGGGATGGATGATGCAGACCGTGCGCACGGGACCGAAGCGCGCATGGCCCCAGGCCAGCACGGCAGCCACGGCTTCGCTAGCATAGCCCTGGCCATGCAAGGCGGGGTCCAGCACCCACCCAATTTCGGGCGCGTCGCCCAGCGACGGGCTCAGCTCGCGCTTGAGGTTTACGAAGCCCATGGCGCCGATAAACCGGCCACTGGCCTTCTCCTCCACGGCCCAGAAGCCATACCCCATCACCACCCAGTGGCCCGCGCTGCGCAGCAGCAGCTTCCACACTTCTTCGGCAGGCATGGCCTCGGGGCCGAAGTAGCGGTGGTAAGCGGGAGTGCGGCTCAGGGCAAGCCAAGGCTCGAAGTCATCGGCGCGAAAGCCGCGTAGCACCAGGCGGCTGGTGTCCAGCACGGGCACCGAAGGCAAAGCAACAGAGGTTGAATTCACAAGCAAGGGAAAAGAATCCGTCGTTAGCGTCCCGGGCGATGCTGGCAAAGCAAAATTCGGATTGTGAATGATGCCCAGCCTATTGGCACCCAGGACGAACACGGCACCGACAATGGGGACGAAAGATAGAGCGCAGTGCTGCGAATGAGCAAAGACGGAGCACTGTAAACACAACCCCCAGATTCATTGCAGGGTTGTGCACGGCTATACGACCGGTGTAGAGACGCCAAACATTGCGTCTCTACACCGGTCAAACCAACTCAAAAATTGCTTTGCGCCTTGTCAGAAAGGCAAGGCCAAGGCCCTACCAGGAACCACTGTTATCGTCGTCGCCATCGAAGCCGCCGCCGCCGGAATCGCCGGAATTGGGGTCGTCGTAGGAGGAGTTGTCATCGGCAGAAAAGTAGTCGCCTGAATTGTCGGCCGTGTCCTGCGCAGAGAAATAATCGGGCGCGGTATTACCGACGTCTCCGCCATCGCGCGACGAAAAGTAGTCGTTGGCGGCACCGGTGCCAGCGGCGCCCAAGCCGGCACCACCCAGGCCGGCTGCTGTGCCTGCGCCCGGGTTGCCGGCATTGCCGGCGTTCCCCAGGCTGTTGCTACCGGTGTCGTGGCCCGAGGCCATGCGGTTGCCCAGGTAGGCCCCCGCGGCGGCGGCGGCGCCAGTAGTCAGCATGCCGCCCATGCCCATGCCGCTGCCACCCGTCATGCTGCCCTGGTTCGGGTTGTTGTTGTTGCCCTGCCCAGGGCCACCCGAGGGGCCGCCAGGCCGGTTGGGCAGGAAATTGGGGGTGGCACTGGAGTCGTTGGATTCGCGCCGGTTGGGCAGGAAGTTGGGGGTAGCACTGGCAGGCGCGCTATTGGATGGCGCTGCCGGGGCGGCGCTGCGGCGCCGAAACATGCGCACCAGAAACCACAGCACCCCGCCCACGGCCAGCGCCCCAAGCAGCAGCGTCATCATACCCGGCCCCGTCGATTCAGGCTCGGAAGGAGACGACAGCATTGGGTCGTAGGGAGTGCTGCCAACCGGGGTTTCAGCCGTGCCCGACAGGTTGGCACCAGTGGCATCAGTCCCTGCCGCAGCGCCCAGCGCGTCGTTGGAATTAGGGGTAGTCGACTGGGCTGCCTGCGGGGCCGAGTCCGGGTTGGCCATAACCATCAGGGTATTGAGGCCGGCGCGCAGCCCGGCGAAGTAGTTGCCTTGTTTGAAGCCGGGCGTCATTTCGGAGATTATGCGGTTGGTCACGGCCGGGGTAATGGTGCCGGCCAGCCCGCTGCCGGGCTGAATGGTGACCTGGCGCTCCTGGCCGCTGAGCAGCACCACCACGCCGTTGTTTTTGTTGCGCTGGCCCACGCCCCAGGCTGTGCCCAGGGCCCGGCCGTAATCGGCCACGCTGCGCCCGCCCAGGGTGGGCACGGTTACCACTACTATTTGGGTGCCAGTGTTATCGGCGTAGCGCCGCAGGCCGTTTTCCAGCTTTTTGGCGTCGGCCGGCTCCATCAGTCCGGCCTGGTCGTTCACAAATTTGAAGGGGTTTGGCCGGGGCGGCAGCCCTCCGGCACCGGATTGCGCGGCCGCAGGCCCTGCAAAGGCCACCGAGACCAACAGCAGTAAGAGAAACAGGAAACGGTACATGGCGAAGAAGGCTTGGGTGGAAGGAAGGGGCTTTTTGCCTTCTACGTTGCCCGCGTCCGCTTAGCTGCGGCAGCAGCTTGTTTCTGCTTGCCGGGGATGCTGGCGGGTAAGCCCGAATTGCTGTGCCCGCTACGCGCCGGCTGCTCCCAGTGCTGCATCGGCTGCTGGCGTCACCGCGCGCTCAAAGCGCAGTCGGCCATCGGGAGTGGTGCCCTCTGGCTCAAACCCGTTGCCGGCCAGCACGTGTTGCGCGGGCAGGTCGGCGGTGGCGGTGTGGGCCACCAGCTGCAGCACCATACCGGTAGCGGCTGCCTGTTGCACCAGGCCCGCCACCAGCTCCGTGCCCAGGCCCTGGCCGCGCCACTCCGCGGCAATGGAAAACTCAATCTCGGCTAGCCCGGCCGCATCGGGTGGCCCCATAAAGCCGCCCGCCCCGATGAGGGTGCGCGGCACTTCGCCTTCCGCTTTGCGCAGGGCGTACCAGCCGTACCAGCCGGCGGCGGTGCGCCCCCCGGCCGTGAGCTGCTCCAGCGAGTAGGTCATGGCTTCGCGGGTGTGCCGGCCGGGCGGCCAGTCGGTGGGCAGGGCGGCGCCCAGCAGCACCGGAAAGTACTGGGGCTTGTGCAGCTCGGCCGTGAGCAGGGCGCGGCTGGCTGCCAGCAGCAGCAGGCGGGGGGTGTGGGTGATTAAGGGAATCATACTAAAAAATAATGGCACACGTGGAAGCCAGCCGGGCCCGGGCGCCGGAATGCGGCGAAACCCGCGCCGCGCCACCCGAAAGCCCATTATTCTATCTGATACCGCCTATCAAAGCAAAAAGTTGAACCCCAACAGCGCGGGCCTGATTTTTTGGAAAGGTTCCGTGTATCTTTATTTGCTCATCCGATTTGCTCACCCGCACCCATTGGTCTCCGTACATGCCTATTGCGCTTCTGCTCACGTCTGATGTACTTGACCTGCATTACGACGCCGAAAACGCCTGGCTTTATCTGGATTGGAAAGGGCCGCAGGAGTTGGAGTTGGTGCAGGCTGCTTGCCAGGATGTGCTGGTCTTTATCAAGCAAACCGGGGCTAAGAAAGCGCTGAACGACAACACCCACATCACGGAAACCAGCTGGGACCTGACGCGGTGGGTGGGCTATGATTTTATTCCGCAAGTGGCCGCTGCCGGCCTGGAGTACATCGCCTGGGTGTGCAGCCCGCTGCTCAGCTGCCGGACCAATCTGGGCCTCATGTCGTCTTTCAGCGACCAAAAGCCCCAGGTAGCGGTTTTCGATGAAATAGCGGACGCTTATGAGTGGCTCACCAGCGTGCATGCTTCCTGCCCGGCTCCGGCCACTTCCCCGAACGGCACCTAGCGGGCACAGCTTGCTCCGCAGTCCCCTCCTTGCTTCACTGGCCCCGGCCACCGGTTATTTCACTGCTGTGAATCTGGTAGAAACCGGCAGCATGACGTGCCCGCCGGCACCCTCACGCCCGGCGGCAGCGCTGCCGCCAGCCTCCTGCCGCCGCTACCAGCCGCGCGAGTCCGATTGCGGAGCCTATATTTATTTCGATTCTCACTTATTTACTGTTTTTGATGCGCTGCAAGCTCGTCCTCTCCGCTATTTCTTTTCTGGCTGCGGCCCAGGTCAGCGCCATTCCCATTGGCACTATTCAGGGCACTGGCAATGAGGCCAAAGCTGGCACCCACACCATAGAAGCAGTGGTAACGGGCGTGTATAAAGGCCTGAACCCGGCTGGCTTCTACGTGCAGGACGAAACGGCCACCGCCGACGGCAACCCCGCCACGTCCGACGCCATTTTTGTGGTGCAAAAAGACCCCACAGTGGCCGTGGGCGACAAAGTGCGCATTACCGGCTCGGTGCGGGAAGATGCCCGCGCGCCGTCCTTTACCCAGGCCGTGCTGCTGGAACCGCAGATAACCGTGCTAAGCAGTGGCAATGCGCTGCCAGCGTTTGTCATGCTCCAAAACGACGCTTTTTCGGCCAAAAACGCGGAGCGCTACGAAGGCATGCTGGTGCAGTTTGCGTTGCCGCTCACCGTTATCGACAACTACAGCCTCAAGCTGCGCGGCGAGCTCACGCTCTCGGTTGAAGGCGTGACCTACCAGCCCACGCAGTTCATTGACCCCAACGACGACCCGGCCACCGGCACCAGCAGCACCGGCACCCGCAACCTGGCGGCCGTGAATGCCTTTCAGACCGCCAACGACAACCGCAGTCTGGTTCTTGACGATGGCAGTTCGGCCTCCAACCCAACGCCCATCCCCTACCTCGACCCCAAATCGGGCACGGTGCGGGTGGGCAGCACCATCAGCAACCTGCGCGGCATCATGGGCTACGGCTTTGGCAAGTGGCGCCTGCAGCCGCTGGCCGGGGCCCAGGCGCCCACCGTGCGCACGGTGCGCCCCACGGCCCCGCCCGCCTTCGGGCCGCTCGATTTGAAGCTGGCCAGCTTCAACGTGCTCAACTACTTCAACGGCGACGGCGAGGGCGGCGGCTTTCCCACGGCGCGCGGAGCCAAAACTCCGGCCGACTTCCTGCGCCAGCGCACCAAAATCATTGCCGCGCTTCGCCAGATGAATGCCGACGTGGTGGGCCTCACCGAAATTGAAAACGACGGCAACGGCTCTACTTCGGCTATTCAGGACCTGGTGAACGGCCTGAACCAGGTGATGGGCGCCAACACCTACGTGTTTGTGAACGACGGCGACGCCAACAAACAGCCCAACAACACCGACCTCATTCACAACGCCATCATCTACAAGCCCGCGGTGGTGGCACCGCTGGGGCCGCCTTTGGTGGCCACCGTGCAGGGCGTGTTTGAGCGCCCGCCCCTGGCGCAGGTGTTCGTCACCAAGCGCAAGGCCCGGGCCGATACGCTGGGCTTTGTGGTGAACCACTTCAAGAGCAAGGGCAGCGGCAGTGGGGCCGATGCCGACCAGAACGACGGGCAGGGCGGCTCCAACGCCCGCCGCAAGGCCCAGGCCACGGCGCTGGTGGCGTTCATCAACGAGGCCGTGGTACCGGCCGGGGCCACGCGGGTGGTGAGCGCCGGCGACTACAACGCCAACTACGAGGAAGACCCCATCGACATCATGCGGGCCGCCGGGCTGGTGCCCGCCACGCCGCCCACCAGCGCCTCCTATGTATACAAGGGCCTCACCGGCTCCCTCGACCACGCCGTGATTACGTCCAACCTGGTGGGCTTCCTCGACGTGCAGAAGTGGCACATCAACTCGGCCGAGCCCGCGATGCTGGAATACGACCAGGCCGGCGAGGCTACCGATGTAAATTCCCCGTTCCGCAGCTCCGACCACGACCCCGTGCTCATTGGCGTGAACTTCGCGGGCATCAGCAACGCGGCCACGGCCCGGGGCACCACGCGCCTGTTTGTGTACCCTAGCCCGGCCGCCGGCCCCGTGGCCTTCAGCCTGGCCACCATACCGGCCAGTGCCGGCCGCCTCACCCTGGACTTTTCGCTGCCCCAGGGCCTTCGGCTGCTCTCGCTGAAGGGCTCGCCCGGCATGCTTCAGGCCGAGCTCGACCGCTACACCGCCCACCTGGCGCCGGGTATCTACCTGCTCAAGCTGCGCGGCCAGGGCTTTCAGCAAACCCAGCGCGTGATGAAGGAGTAGCGGCTGCCCCCGGTACTGGCGCAACGTGGAAGCTATCCAGATAAGCCAAACCAGAACGTCCTGCGGAGCATGAGAACGTCATGCTGAGCGCAGTCGAAGCATCTCTACCGCAATAGTAAAATTGATTACTTGCACGGTAGAGATGCTTCGGCTGCGCTCAGCATGACAGCCTATTCGTGCAGACTATTATCCCGAGGAGGCTTCGTTCTTGACGTCTTCGTTCTCGGTGTCTTCATTTTCAGCGTCTTCTTTAATCTCGGCCGCGGTTTTGCGGCCGTGGCGGCGGTCCAGCCAGTTCATCACGGGCGTGGCCATCACGCCGTGCAGCGTGATGGACAGCAGCATGGTGAAGGCCAGTACGGCCCATATCTGCCGGGCCTGCGGAAAATCGGCCTTGCCCAGCGCAAAGGCCACGTAGAAGACTGAGCCGATGCCCCGTATGCCAAAAAATGAGATAACGACCCGCTCGTCCGTGCTCATTCGCGAGGAGCCCAGCAGGGAGAGCATGCCGCCCAGGGGGCGCAGCACCAGTACCAGCAGCAAGCCCATGGCCGCGCCCTGCCAGGTGAGGGCGCTCAGCAGGCCATCGGCAATGGCCGCGCCCAGCATGAGCAGGATAACCACAATGAACAGGCGCTCCATCTGGTCGGTGAAGGCGTGCATCTGGCGGTGGTACTCGTGCCGGCGCTCGTGGCCGCGCAGGGTGATGGCGGCAATGAACACGGCCAGAAACCCATAGCCATGCAGCAGCTCCGTGACAGCGTAGGACGTGAGCGTGACCGCCAGCGCCACAAAGCCATAGCCTTCCGTTTTGATGCTGACCCGCTTAGGCAAGCTGAAGATGAGGTAGGCCAGGAACTTGCCCGACAGCCAGCCCATGAGCACGCCCGCCCCCACGCGGTAGCCCACGTCCATCACCAGCCACTCCACCAGCCGCTCCGACAGCGGCATGGCGGCGGGCAGCAGCGCCAGGGCCAGGTACACGAAGGGAAAGGCCAGGCCGTCGTTCAGGCCGGCTTCGCCCGTGAGCGCGAAGCGCACGTTGTCTTCGCGGCCTTCGCCGGGGTCGCCCACCTGCACGTCGCCGGCCAGCACGGGGTCGGTGGGGGCCAGGGCCGCGGCCAGCAGCACCGCCGACGCCGGGGCCAGCCCCACCAGCCAGTGGCCCGCCAGCGCCAGCCCGGCAATGGTGAGCACCATGAGCACCAGCACCAGCCGGAGCGGCGAGCGCCAGGTTCGCAACGAAAACGGCCGGTCAATCTTCAGGCCCGTGCCCGTGAGGGCCACAATCACGCACAGTTCCGAGAGGTGCGTCACCAGCGGAATGTGCGCCTGTGGGTCGGCCAGGGGCAGGTGCAGCGGCAGGCTATACACCCCCAGCCCCAGCAGAATGTATAGAATGGGGTACGAGAGCGGGTATTTTTCCAGCAGCGACGGCAGCCAGGCCACGCCCAGAATGGCAACGCCGAGCAGCAGCAGCGCGATGGTATAGAAGGACATTGGCAAAAAAGCAAAGCGCCCGCCGCGGCCCGCACCGTTGCGGGGCCATGGCAGTCGGCTAGGGTGATGCGTCAGCTATACGGCGCTACCGGCAAGAGGGCCGGCGGCGCGGCCGGCCGCTGCGTACCGGAGGGCGAATGGACTACCGGGCCAGCGAAAACTGCCGCAGCCATTTCTTGGCCTCTTCCATGTTTGAGAATAGCTCGGCTTTGAAGGCCGTGAGTTGCTGGTAGAAGGCCACGGCGGTGGCATCGGCCATCGACTCGCTGGTGGTGACCATGGCAAAATGGGTGAGGCCCGCCGCAGCGGCCTGGGGCGCCCAGGTGTTTATCACCCAATCGAGCGAATGTTCCCAGGGGCCCAGCACGGAGCGGGTGTCGTTGAGCACGGCGTGGTAGCCCGACTCGGCCAGGGCGGCCGTGTAGGCCGCTGCTCCGGTCCGGATGTTGTCGCCGGTGAGGTAGCCCATCCAGTTTACGTCAATCCAGCGGTCGGTGGAGACGGGCTCTATTGCGAGGTAAGTTTTTCCCAGAGAGCTTCTTAATTCCTGACGCATGTGACTAAACAGTAGGGGTAATGGGTAATACTTCGGCCAGCCAGGCTTTCGCGGCCGCCAGCGTAGGCACGTAACGGATATGGAAGGTGAACTCCTCGCTCTGGGCTACGTTGGTCACATATTGCTTACCAGAAATCTTGCCAAATACCGATTCGGCCTCGACAAAGGCGATGTAGCGCACACCAGCCACATAGGCCCGGGGGTTCCAGTGGGTAAGCAGCCACTCCTGGTCGACCTGTTTCACGGCGCCTAGGCCTTGCAAGTCGGCTATCCAGCCCACCGGGCCTTTGTGCCGCTTGGTTTCGCCGATGTACTGGCGCAGGGTTTCATCCATGAGGTTGCGGAGCTGCTCGCTGTTGGCAAAGCCCGTCCATGTCAGCACAATGCTTGGCACTTCGGGCGCCAGCTGAATGGTTCCGTACGGTTCGGTGAGGGTGGTCTTATCGCTCATAAGGCTCCCTCTACGGCAATATTCCCCGGAAAGATGCAGCCAGCGCGTCTCTGTATTCATGGCCATACACGCTTCCCCACCGTTGCTCCCACGTCCCTGCCCAGGCCGTGGGCTGGCCACGCCAGCAGCCCAAATCGCCACCGGACTGCCGGCATGGCCCGCAGCCCCAAAAGCAAGGCAGCCGCCCCCTAGCGGAAGCGGCTGCTTTTTATACAAAGCCCACTACGGGCCTAGCGCCGGCGAACCGGGGTTTCGTAGCGAATGGTCTTTTTTTCTTCTGTGATGACGGTCGGGTTGTCGGCCGCTTTTTCTACGGCATCGGCGCGTTGCTCCAAGTCGTTGGCGCGGGCCTGGGCATCGGCAAGCACCTGTTTGGCTTCGGCCCGGGCGCGTTCGGCGTCGGCTTTGGCCTGGGCTTCAATGGCGTCTTTGCGGGCCTCGTCGGCCTGACGCTGTTTTTCCTGTTCCTGGCTGCAACCGCCCAGCAGCAGGCCGGCGGCAAAGAGATAAGTAAGGCGGTTTATCATAGGGGTACGGGGGCGCCGGGGCGCGGCAAAGAATGATTGGTAGCCCCTGTACGGCTTTAGCCGGCCAACTGTTGTTTGAGATAAGCTCGGCGGCGGGCATTCAGGCCCGCCCCACGGCCCCAACTACCAGCCGCCCCCACGGCTTGTGCGGCGGTGAGCAGATGCTGCGCAGGCCCAGCAAGACAGGCGGCGGGCTTCCGCCCCTGCCTCATGGCCCCAGCCGCCTACCAGTGGCCACCAAGGGCCTGCGGGGCACCATGCAGCAAGTGGCTAGGGTTTCTCGGCTCGATACTCGGCCAGATTTCGCTTCGCCCACCCAGGCAGCTGGTGGGTTCGTTGGTAGTCGCTCAACAGGTCTCGCTCACTGGCTTTGGTATAGCGGAGGTAGCGTTGTAGCAGCGCCACCGTGGCCGTGGCGCCTCCTCCCAGAACCAATAGTATCGGAACTGTACTCGGGCTGCTGCCGCTTTGGCCCAGAGCCGCCACTGCCATTCCCGCCCCCGTCAGGCCAATTGCCACAGGCGAGGCCGCCAGAAACAGCGCGCTGGATTTGCGCTTGGCTCGAAACAATTCCTGCAGCACCGCCACGGTGTCGGCGGCGGTGAGCAGGGGACTGCTCGTGGCGAGGGGAACAAGGGGCGGCCCTTGTTGGGCATAGCTTAAGTTGCTCCAGCCTAAGCAGAACAAAACCAGCAGCCCGATTACTGTTTTGGAAAACACCATGTGCATGAGCGGAAAGTCGAATATAATAATTCATTGTTATTACTATCCAACTACCCTATCACTCATTGACCCCAACTCGCCCACCCGCCGCGACCAAGGCGGCAGCGGCTGAATGAAACGCTGGTATCTTCACCGCATGGAATCCTTGCAGCATCGCATCACCACCAACCCGCGCCAGTGCGGTGGCCGGCCCTGCATTCGCGGCATGCGCATCCGCGTGGCCGACGTGCTCCAACTCTTCGCCGCCGGCCTCACCGCCGAGCAGATTCTGG
Source organism: Hymenobacter glacialis (assembly GCF_001816165.1). Classification (GTDB taxonomy): domain Bacteria; phylum Bacteroidota; class Bacteroidia; order Cytophagales; family Hymenobacteraceae; genus Hymenobacter; species Hymenobacter glacialis. The sequence continues at coordinate 142,231 of NZ_MDZC01000057.1, read as the reverse complement.
CCGAGATGCCCGACCTCGAAGCGGCCGACCTGCAAGACGCCTTGCAATACGCCGCCCGCTAACTCGACTACCCGCGCCTGGCCGCATGACCATCTGGATTGATGCCCATCTCTCGCCCCTCATCGCGGCGTGGATAAAGTGGAAGTTCCCCGTTGAGGCCGTGCCCCTTCGCACGCTGGGCCTGCGCGATGCCGAGGACGAAGAAATATTCCGGGCCGCCAAAGCCGCCGACTTTCGGCCCCTGCTTGACCGTTTCGGCCCGCTGCCCCAGGTTATCTGGCTCACCTGCGGCAACACCTCCAACACGATAAGGACACTTTTAAAGACATCCTTTTCCTGTACCAAAGAAATAGCCTTGAAGAATGGTTGAATATGCTTGGCAATCCATATTGAATCAGATTACAAACTACTATTAACTCATAGCTGCGAGCCCTAATTTCTAAAGACCGATAAAAAACAAAGCCCGTCTTGGCTAAGACGGGCTTTGTTTTTTATCGGTCTTTAGACTGCTTTTCCTAAAAGCGCTATCTGCTTTTCATGAATTCGCATCTGCTCGCTCTGTTCTTCCTTAAGCATCTCATCTACGACTTTGGTAACCTCTTCTAACGTTCTTCCTTCCTGCTTCGCTTTCTGTTCAGTAAGAAGCCGGATAATCACCTCATTCTGCGCCTTAGTTATTATAAGCGAGCCAAAAAGGAGCGTAAAAGAACTTCCTAGTTCCATGTTATAGTCGGGTATAGTTTCCATTTTCAACACTTAAAAGTTTAAAACATTTTACGACCCACACGCCTCGCAGCCGTCCGGGTTATCCAGCGAGCAGCTCATGTCGGACTGGTTTTGCTCCACTAGGGCCATGGGCTCCAGAGTTTCGGCGGCTTGCTTTTCCACCGTGAACTTGATGGCGTCGGCGGCGGCTTTGGTGCGCAGGTAGTACATGCCGGTTTTCAGGCCGCGCTTCCAGCTGTGGAAGTGCATGCTGGTGAGCTTGCCGAAGTTCACGTTTTGCACGTGCAGGTTCAGGCTCTGGCTCTGGCAGATGTAGGCCCCGCGGTCGGCGGCCTGGTCGATGATGCGGCGCTGCGAAATCTCCCACACCGTCTTGTACAGGTCCTTGATGTGCTGCGGGATGCGGGCAATGCCCTGCACCGAGCCGTTGGCCGCGATGATTTCCTGCTTCATGCCGTCGTTCCAGAGGCCCAGGGCCACCAGGTCCTTCAGCAGGTGCTTGTTCACCACCATAAACTCGCCTGAGAGCACGCGCCGCACGTAAATGTTGCTCGTGTAGGGCTCAAACGACTCGTTGTTGCCCAGAATCTGGGCGGTGCTGGCCGTGGGCATGGGCGCCACCAGCAGCGAGTTGCGGGCGCCGTGCTTCACCACCTCGGCGCGCAGGCTCTCCCAGTCCCAGCGGCCCGAGTCGGGCGTCACGCCCCAGAGGTCGAACTGGAACTTGCCCTGGCTCAGGGGCGAGCCGGGGAAGGTTTCGTAGTGCCCGTCCTTGATGGCGAGGTCCTTCGAGGCCGTCATAGCCGCGAAGTAGATGGTTTCGAAGATATCCTTGTTCAGCCCGCACGCCTCGTCGCTCTCGAAGGGCATGCGCAGGGCAATAAACGTATCGGCCAGGCCCTGCACGCCCAGCCCGATGGGCCGGTGGCGGAAGTTCGACTTCTGCGTTTCGGGCACCGGGTAGTAGTTCACGTCAATCACCTTGTTCAGGTTCAGCGTGGCCTGGTAGGTCACCTCGTACAGCTTGTCGTGGTCGAAGGTGGTGTTGCCCTTGGCGTCGGTCACCAAGTAGCGGGGCAGCGCCAGCGAAGCCAGGTTGCACACCGCAATTTCGTCCTTGTCGGTGTACTCAATAATCTCGGTGCACAGGTTGCTCGACTTAATCGTGCCCAGGTTTTGCTGGTTCGATTTGCCGTTGGCTGCGTCCTTAAACAGCATGTAGGGCGTGCCCGTCTCGGTCTGGCTTTCCAGAATGGCAAACCACAGCTCCTGCGCCTTAATGGTCTTGCGGCCCCGGCCTTCGCGCTCGTACTTCAGGTACAGCTTCTCAAATTCCGTGCCCCAGGCCGTGTCCATGCCGGGGCATTCGTGGGGGCACATCAGCGTCCAGTCGCCGTTTTCCTCCACGCGCTTCATGAACAAGTCGGGCGTCCAGAGGGCGTAAAACAAGTCGCGGGCGCGCATTTCCTCCTTGCCGTGGTTCTTCTTCAGGTCCAGGAATTCGAAAATGTCGGCGTGCCAGGGCTCCAGGTAAATGGCGAACGCGCCCTTGCGCTTCCCGCCGCCCTGGTCCACGTAGCGGGCCGTGTCGTTGAACACCTTCAGCATGGGCACCAAGCCGTTGGAGTTGCCGTTGGTGCCCTTGATGTAAGAACCCGTAGCCCGCACATTGCTCACCGACAAGCCAATACCACCCGCCGACTGCGAAATCAGCGCGCAGTTCTTCAGCGTATCATAAATGCCGTCGATGGAGTCGTCCTTCATCGTGAGCAGGAAGCAGCTCGACATTTGCGGCTTCGGCGTGCCCGCATTGAACAGCGTGGGCGTGGCGTGGGTAAACCACCGCTCGCTCAGCAAGTTGTAGGTTTTAATAACCGAGTCAATGTCCTCCTTGTGGATGCCCACTGACACGCGCATCAGCATATGCTGGGGCCGCTCTACCACCTTGCCCTCCAGGCGCAGCAAATACGAGCGCTCCAGAGTCTTGAAGCCGAAGAAGTCGTAGTTGTAGTCCCGGTCATAAATAATGGCCGAGTCCAGGGTGGCGGCGTTCTTATGAATCACCTCCCACACATCGGTGGCCAGCAGCGAAGCGTTGTCGCCGTTCTTGGGGTCCTCGTAAGTATAGAGCCGCTTCATGGTGCTGCTGAATGACTTAGAAGTCACCTTGTGCAGGTTGCTCACCGCAATGCGGGCCGCCAGAATAGCGTAGTCCGGATGCTTGGTCGTGAGCGAGGCGGCGGTCTCAGCGGCCAGGTTATCGAGCTCCACGGTGGTCACGCCGTCGTAGATGCCGTCAATCACCTTCATGGCCACCGCAATGGGCGACACAAAATCCATGTTCAGCCCGTAGCAGAGCTTCTCAATGCGGGCGGTTACCTTGTCGAACTTGACGGATTCACGGCGGCCGTCGCGTTTAATTACTAGCATACCAGTAGTGTTTTGGTGTGGGGTTTTGCGTATGGAAAGTAGCCGGCGCGGCGCGGGGCCGGCGGCAAATCGTTGAAGCAGTTGTGGAAATAGCAGCGGGGAAGGCAGCGGGCTGTGGAGGCCCGGGGGTATTCAATCCCGGAAATTACCGCCTGGATTTGGGGGGGGCAAGGAAAAAATAGGGAAGTTTTCCACAGACGGCCAACGGAAGCCGCCCAGCCACTTTTTGGAAAATGCAACTCCTCGCACCTCCTGTCATGCTGAGCGCAGCGAAGCATCCTCTCACGCCGTACCCATTTCGCGCACTGCCGTGCTGCGCCTCCTGTCATGCTGAGCGCAGCGAAGCATCCTCTCACCGCTGAACGAATCGTACACCAGTGAGAGGATGCTTCGCTGCGCTCAGCATGACAGGAGGCGCAGCACGGCAAGGGGCACGCCATCAATAGGACGTCAGGATCTCCCGCTCGGGGTTAACCGACTCAATCAGTGCATCTTTCTTTGCCCGCGTCCACCCCTTGAGTTCCTTCTCCCGCGCAATAGCTGAGGTGATATCCGCAAACTGCTCCGCATACAGCAAATGGTAGCAGAAGTAGCGCCCGGCAAAAGTTTTGGCATCGCCCCGGTTGTCGTAGTGCTGCGCCAGTCGGCGGTTCAGGCTACCCGTCACCCCAATATACAGCACCGTTTTAGCCGGATTGGTTGTGATGTAAACGAAGTAGGCCATGGCTATATGTCATGCTGACGAAGGAAGCATCCTATCACGCCCCCTGTCTTGCCCCCTGTCATGCTGAGCCTGCGAAGCATCCTCTCACGCCACAACGAATCGTGCGGCGGTGAGAGGATGCTTCGCAGGCTCAGCATGACAGGGGGCGTGACAGACGCTGAATATTCAGCTTCTAGAAATCCTCGTCGAGCGAGAACACGTTGTCGTTGCGTTCACTCATCACGCCAGCTTTCTGATACTCAGCGACTCTCTTCTCAAAGAAGTTGGTCTTGCCCTGCACCGAAATCATCTCCATGAAGTCGAAAGGATTGGTGGCGTTGTAAATCTTGGCGCAGCCGAGGGACACCAGCAGGCGGTCGGCCACAAACTCAATGTATTGTGCCATCGTTTTGGCGTTCATGCCGATGAGGCTCACGGGCAGCGCATCGGTCACGAATTCCTGCTCGATGCGCACAGCATCGGCAATGATGCCTTGCACCTGCGCTTCGGGCAGCTTGTTTTGCAGGTAGCTGTAGAGCAGGCAGGCGAAGTCGCAGTGCAGGCCTTCATCCCTGGAAATCAACTCGTTCGAGAAGGTGAGGCCGGGCATGAGGCCGCGCTTTTTCAGCCAAAAGATGCTGCAAAACGAGCCGGAGAAGAAGATGCCTTCCACCGCCGCGAAGGCGATGAGGCGCTCGGCGAAGTTTTCGGAGTTAATCCACTTCAGGGCCCACTCGCCTTTTTTCTGCACGGCGGGCACCGTCTCGAGGGCGTTGAAGAGGTAGTCCTTCTCCTTGGGGTCTTTGATGTAGGTGTCAATCAGCAGCGAATAAGTCTCGCTGTGAATGTTTTCCATCATAATCTGGAAGCCGTAGAAGCAGCGCGCCTCGGGCATCTGCACTTCCTGCATGAAGTTCACGGCCAGGTTCTCGTTCACGATGCCATCGGAGGCGGCGAAGAAGGCCAGCACGTGCTTAATGAAATGACGCTCGTTGTCGTTCAGGTTGTTCCAGTCTTTCTGGTCCTGCGAGAGGTCAATTTCTTCGGCCGTCCAGAACGAGGCCTGCGACTTCTTGTAGAACTGCCACACCTCATCGTTCTGGATGGGAAATAGCACGAAGCGGTTGGGGTTTTCGGCGAGGAGCGGCTCCATAAATAGCGGGGGTCTTAGTGGCAGGTTTCGTCGGGGAAAGGGAACAGTCAACTGCCGTTATCCGGCAGATGTTTGGCTGGCGTCTCAAAAAAGCAGCTAGCCTTCCAGCACCAAATATAGCCCGACCCGGGAGGGGTATTGCCACAGTTTTTTGGTTTTTTATTCGTTTATTTTTCGCTAAGAACGCATCCATTCCCACCGGGCAACTGCGGCATTCCGCCCAAGCTTCCTTGCTCCAGCGACTCAAAAAACCCTCAAAATCAGCCGCTTTTCTTCCACTTATCCACATTTTGACTGTGGATAAACCCGCTTGTCCCCAAAATGGCAGGCTGTACATCCGTATTGGTGTAAATTTCCAGGGTGTCCGTAATCCGCCCATCCTCCGCCTGAAGGCGGTTCTGACGGGAGCTCCGGCAAACAGCCAATGACGATTAACAACTTAGGCTTGGAAATCCCAAACCATAGTCGTACTTTTGCCTTCCCATTTCAGAAAAACCCGCGAAAGCTGATGTACGCAATTGTTAACATAGCTGGCCAGCAGACCAAGGTTGAGGCCAACAAATTCGTTTACGCTCACAAACTGGCCGGCAACGTCGGTGACGTGGTTACGCTGGGCAACGCCCTGCTGACCGACGACAACGGCACGTTGACCATCGGTGCCCCCGAGCTGAACATCGCCGTAACCGGCACCATCCTCGCTCACGTGAAGGGTGACAAAGTTCTCGTCTTCAAGAAGAAGCGTCGCAAGGGCTACCAGAAGATGAACGGCCACCGCCAGTCGTTCACCAAAGTAATGATTAACAGCATTGGCTAAGGCCAATTATGAATTAAAAATTATGAATTATGAATTGCTGTTCGAGCAACTCTACCATTTCATAATTGATAATTCGTAATTCATAATTCTTTAAAAATATGGCTCACAAGAAAGGTGTCGGCTCGTCCAACAACGGCCGCGAATCGCATTCCAAACGTCTCGGCGTAAAAATCTTCGGTGGCCAGGCCCTCGTTGCCGGCAACATCATCGTGCGTCAGCGCGGTACCAAGCACCACGCCGGCGAGAACGTAGGCATGGGCAAGGACCATACGCTGTTTGCTCTCGTTGACGGCGAAGTTCAGTTCAAGAAAGGCCGCAAAGACCGTTCGTTCGTAACGGTTCTGCCCCGCGAAGTAGTTTCGGTTCCAGCTTAATTGCTGCCAGCCTGATATAGAAAAGGCTGCTCCTCACGGAGCAGCCTTTTTCGCGTTGTGGGTCGGTGTGCATGCTTTGTTGCACAATGCTGTAGCACTCCACTTGCCGCCGTTACCGCCCAAAGTAAAGGCTGGCGTTGAGTTGGGTAGTGAGGGTGAGGGGGGCCGAAGAAAGGCCCAGTACGGCGCGGTTGTAGCTGGCTCCGGCGCCCACCCCGGCATTGATGTCAAACAGGAGGCTGCGGTTGATGCGCCGCTGCATGCCCCAGAGCAAGTTCAGGGAAGGCATGGTTTGGACACTGCGGCCGTAGAGGCGGCGCATTTCGGCGTGCGCTTCAAGGCCCACGTAATTGCCGATGAACTGCCCGTGGGCGCGGTTGCTGCGCGCCCGGCCAGCCTGGTTGTAGTAGTAGCGCCCGCCCAGGCCCACGGCGCCGGCGGGAATCAGGTTGCTGCGCTCTCCGCCGTAGAAGGTGCGGCGGCGCAGGCTGAAGTCGGCATCGGCCTGGCCGTACAGGGTGAACTTAGAGCTTAGCGCAACCTCCGCTCCTACCGACAACGGCACCCGGCCCAGGAAGCCGTCATAGCCCCCCATGGTGATAGCGCGCCCGGCATTCAGACCCACTTTGAGCAAGAGTTTATCGGAAGCCGCATTGGTTGGGGCCGGTCCCGCCGTTGGTAGCAACGGTACGGCACCCGGCGTGGCTGCCGGCACCGGCGCAGTTTGGGCTGAGCTATGGATAGCGCTGGCAACCAGCAGAACACCGGGCAGAAAAAGGCGAAGGGCACGCATAACGGGCATGTGAATGAGGGAAAGGTTCGTGCGGTAGATTCCGTGGCGGCCGGCACGGTTGCACGAACAGTCCAAATTCAGGCAGTAGCCAGCACTTCCAAGCGGTAGAGCACGGGCTTGCTGGGGCTGGCATCCAGCTCAAGGCTAGTGACTTGGATATTGAGAAGGTATAATCCATCCTTCGCTTCATCGGGCACAAAAATTAGCTCAGTGATGGTGGCGCTGCAGCGGGGGGCGGCGGGGTAGGTCCAGAAGGCGTGGTGGGCCAGGAGCTGGCCGGCGTCCTCTTCGCGGTCCACGCTGGGCAGGTCGAGGAGGAAATGTTCGACGCCATGCGCTACCAGAAAATGCGCCAGCGCGGGCTCGATGTAGGTGGGGTTGGTGCCGGAGTACTGGCGAGTGCGCTTGGCGGGGTCGTTGGGCAGGGTGCGCAGTACCAGGGCTTCGGGCAGGGAGCGGTCGGGCTGCAGGGCCAGGGCAGCTTGCACGTCGGCCAATAGTACCACTAAGTCGCCGTTGGGCTGGGGCACTGGGGCCACGCTCACCAGCCGGGCCACGAACAGGAAGCGGCGCAGGCACTGGTTGAGGGTGGCGGCCGGGTCGGGCGAGATGTGGCCGTAGCATTCGGTGTGGGTGCCGTTGCCGTGGGGCGTGAGGTGCACGCGCTGGTAGTTGGTGCTGCCCCCCAGCGCCACACTGCCCACAAAGCTGCCCACCCGAATGGTGTCGAACTGCACGGGCTCGGCCCAGAAACAGTTTACCTGGTCGGGACCGGGGGCCAGGGGCAGGGAAATATCAATGGGCGCGGCGGGGTCGAAAGAGTAGGTGCGGCCGGCGTAGGGGTAAGTGGGAAGCATTGCTAACGGATATTAATGGTGCGTTGTGCCGAGGACGAGTACTCGCGTAGCGGCCTATGGCTTGATGAAATAAACCAAGAATTACGCTGGCTCCACGGGAACGGCGTCAGCCAGTTGATTGAGAATGCGGCTGATTTCGGCGGCGCGGCTCACGATAATAAGGTGGCCACCCGGCAGCCGGTACTGGCTGCGGGCGGCCCCTTTGGGCAGCAGCCGGTCGGAAGTGCCGTGAATGCGAACGGCGGCAGCTTGCGTCCGGCCCGGCCACTGCACCAGCTGGGCGATGGCCCAACGCGTGAAACCCGGGTCGGTATCCTGCAGAATCTGCCGAAGGAGCTGGTATTCGCTACCATTTTTCACCCCAAAAAACCACTGCGCCACCCGCGGCAGGCGCGGCAACAGCTGCGGCGGCAGCAGGTGGTGCAGACCGGTGGCCCGGGCCAGGTCCGCCACCCACGGCAGCTCGGCAGGCCCCGCAAAGCTGGACACCAGCACGACCCGGGCCAGCGGACGTAGCTGCGCTACTTCTAATGCCAGCACGCCCCCGAAAGAAACGCCAACCAGCCAGCAGGCCTGCGCTACGGGCACGGCCGCCGCGAGGCGGGCGGCGTAGTGCAGCAGCGGCTCGCGCGGGGTTTGGGGCGGCAGCCAGTGCAACACGTGTACCTCGCCCCGCAGGCGCAGGAACTGAAACACCCGCTCGTCGGCCCCCAGCCCGGGAATGAGATAAAAGACGGCGGGTGAAGCTTCCATTTTTACATTTTCTGGCGCCCGGGCGAGGTCGGCAGCAGTGCCCTGCCCTTAAGTATCAAGCCGCACAAACACGCCTTCGAGGTAGAAGATGTTGTGGGGCTGGGGGTCGTCGGGTTCTTCGTCGCCGCTTTCGTCGTCCTCAATGGCGGGGTAGGTCACGGACAGCTTGAGGGCAACGCTGGGCAGTGGCACGGGCAGCTTGTCGTCGGCGTTGTATTCGAGCAGGGCGGGCCACTCGGCGGCGGCCAGGGCATCGGCCACTTCTTCCTGCAGGTCGGCGGCGCGAGTGTGCGCCAGGCCCAGCAGCACGTCCAGCAACTTAAAAGGCAGGGCGAGGTGGAAAAAGTGGCTGTCGTTGTCGAAAAACGTGGTAGCCCACACGGTCACGTCGTCGGTATTGTCGAAAACGATGGCCACAAGGTGAATTTGCTCCACGAAGAAGTCGGCATCGTCGGCAATGCTGTCGCTCAATAGCTTCATAGAATCACGGATTTAGGCAGATTTGGTTGATGACGCGGGCCATTGGCTGTGCGGACAGGAGCTTTTTTCGGGGCGCAGTGCGTCAGCGCCAACCAATAATCCGTGAAATACGCCAAATCCGCGTCAATCCGCGACAAATAGCTCCAGGGTGATGTGGTCGGCCAGGAGCTTGCCGGCGTCGGTCAGGGTCAGGACTTCGCCGGACAGGCGGGCCCAGCCGTTGGCCTGCAGCTCGGCCAGGTAGGCGGGGCGCGTGGCCAGCAGGTCGAGGCCGAGGTGGGCGCGCAGGTGGGCCAGGTCGCAGCCGCGGGCGGTGCGCAGGGTGGTAAGCAGGTACTCGTTGGCCCGGTCGGTGGCGGTGAGGGCGTCCACGGTCACGGGCACTTCGCCGCGCTCGAGCACAGCGGCCACGTACTGTGGGTTGTTGGCCAGGGTAAACTGGCGGTTGCGGCCGTCGTAGCTGTGGGCGCTGGGGCCCAGGCCCAGATAGGGCACGCCGCGCCAGTAGTTGCCGTTGTGGCGGCTCTCGCGGCCGGGCCGGCAGAAGTTGCTGATTTCGTACTGCTCGTAGCCGTGGGCGCGCATGGCCGCCAGCAGCATCTCAAACTGCGTGGCCACAAACTCATCGGGCGCGGCCCGGAAGGTGCCCTTCTGCAGGCGGTGACCGAAGGCCGTGCCGGGCTCAATGGTGAGGGCGTAGGCCGACACGTGGGGCACGCCCAGCGCGAAGGCATTGGCCAGGTCGGCCTCCCAGATGTGGTGGCCGGGCGCGGGCACGCCGTAAATCAGGTCGATGGACAGGTTTTCGAAGCCCGCGTCCTGGGCGCGGCGCACGGCCGTGGTCGATTCCTCGGCGGTGTGGGCGCGGTTCATCATCCGCAGGTGCGGCTCGTAGAAACTCTGCAGGCCGATGCTGAGGCGGTTGACGCCCGCCTGCCGAAGCTCCAGCAGCTTGGTGGCGCTCAGGTCGTCGGGGTTGGCTTCGAGGGTGATTTCAGCCTGCGGCGCCACGGCAAAATGGCGGTGAATGGCCGCAAAAATCTGCTCCAGCTCCAAGGCGGTGAGCAGCGAGGGCGTGCCGCCGCCGAAGTAGATGGTTTCCAGTGCCGGGACAGCGCCCAGGTAGTCCCGACGCAGCTCAATTTCCCGCACAATGGCCTCCACCAAGCGGCTTTTCAGCCCCAGCGAGGTGCTGAAGTGGAAGTCGCAGTAGTGGCAGGCCTGCTTGCAGAAGGGGATGTGGAGGTAGAGGCCGGCCATGAAAGCGCAAATGCGGGGTAACACCTAGCCACGGAATGCCCGCGCTCCACAAAGGTAACTCCGGTGCCCAGGGCAAGGCCATCCGTAGCTACCTTTCATATTCGAATGCCTCATCTGGCAGCGGGCAGCGGCTGCAGAGGCCGCTTTACACAACGGCAAGACGCAATGGATGTTTTGAATCGCAACAACGTAACGGTGACGGGCACGGGCCAGCAGGCCATGGTTTTTGTGCACGGGTTTGGCTGCAACCAGCACATGTGGCGGCTGGTGGCGCCTGCTTTTGAAGACCGGTACCGCGTGATACTGCTCGACCTGGTGGGGGCGGGCAAGTCGGACCTCACCGCCTACGACCCGGCCCGCTACAGCTCGCTTGATGCCCACGCCGAAGACGTGCTGGACGTGCTGCAGGCGCTGGACCTGCACGACATTGTGCTGGTGGGCCATTCGGTGAGTGCCATGATTGCGGTGCTGGTGGCCATTCGCAAGCCGGCACGGGTGGCCCGGCTGGTGCTGGTGGCGCCCTCGCCGCGCTACCTCAACGACACCGGCTACACCGGTGGCTTCGAGCTGGCTGACATCGAGGAGTTGTTCGAAACCATGGACAACAACTACCTGGGCTGGTCGGCGGGCATCACCCCGGTCATCATGGGCCACCCCGAGCGGCCCGAGCTTAGCGAGGAGCTCAACAACAGCTTCTGCAACACCGACCCGGCCATTGCCCAGCATTTTGCCCGGGTCACGTTTCTCTCCGACAACCGGGCCGACCTGCCGCACGTGCGCACGCCGGCGCTCATTCTGCAATCGGCGCAGGACGCCCTGGCGCCGCTGGCCGTGGGCCAGTACCTGCACCAGCACCTGGCCCAGAGCCAGCTCACGGTTCTCAACAACTCGGGCCACTGCCCCCACCTCAGTGCCCCGCAGCAAACCATCAGCGCCATCAACCTATTTCTGGAGCCAGCGCGTATAGCGCAGGTATGAAGGAGGGCGATATTATGAATATGCCGGCGCTGGACCTGCGCCTGACGGAGGAAAACCTCGACGACCTCTACGATAACGCCCCCTGCGGCTACTGCTCCTGCCTGCCCGATGGCACGCTGGTGAAGCTCAACCACACCCTGCTGCAATGGCTGGGCTACCAGCGCGAAGAGCTGGTGGCGCGCCACTGCCTGCAGCAGCTCCTGACGGTGGGTGGGCGCCTGCACTTCGAAATGCACGGCGTGCCCCTGCTCCTGCTGCAGGGCCACATCCGCGAAATCAGCTATTCGCTGCGCACCAAAGCCGGTGCCGCCGTGCCGGTGCTGCTGAACGCCGTGCTGCTGCGCGACGCCAACGGCGACCCACTGGTGGTGCGCGTGACCCTGTTCGACATCACCGACCGCCGCAAGTACGAGCAGGAGCTGCTCCGGAGCAAGGCCGAAGCCGAGGCGCAGCGCGAGCAGCTGCGCACCCAAAACGAAGAGCTTATCCGCATCAATGCCGACCTAGACAGCTTCGTGTACACGGCCTCGCACGACCTGCGGCAGCCGGTGCACAACCTGGCCGGCCTGTTTCAGGAGTTTGAGCGCAGCGCCACCTTTCACGACCCGGCTTCGGGCAATATGGTGGGCATGTTCCACGGAGCCCTGCAGCAGCTACTCACCACCATCGACGGTCTCACGGAAGTGGTGCAGCGGAAGCGGGAGCTGGAGCAGGCCCCCGCGGAGGCCGTGGAGCTGCAGGCTTTCACTGAAGAAATTATCCGCAGCCTGCCCGCGGCGGTTGGCGAGCCGGAAGCGGTGTTTACCTTGGATTTTGGGGCGGTGCCCACTCTGCACATGGCGCGACCCGGCCTGCAAAGCGTGCTCTACAACCTGCTCAGTAACGCCCTGAAATACGCGCAGCCGGGCCAGGTCCCGCGCATAGCCGTGCGCACCGCTTACCACGACGGCATGGCGGTGCTGAGCGTGCAGGACAACGGGCGCGGCATCGACCTGGAGCGCCACGGCGGCGAGCTGTTTCAGCTGTTTCGGCGCTTCCACCCCGACGTGGCCGGGTCGGGTGTGGGCCTGTACCTTGTGAACCGCCTGGTACACCTGGCCGGCGGGCGCGTAGAAACCAGCAGCGAAGTAGGCCAGGGCACTACGTTTCGGCTGTTTTTGCCGCAGTAGAACGTGCCTGTGCTTGCCTTTCCGGGCGCCTGGCTGGCCGTTGCTTTCTCAATTTAAACGAACCAAGCATCCAACGCAATTGCCTGTTATTGGATACTGTTGGCGAATTGACTTCGGAATTAAAAAGCTATTTTCAGAGGCATTTCAACCGCTTTTCGCCGAAAATCTCTCCGACCGCTAACTGGCACCGCCATGCCTTTGCCGGGCGGCGGCACCCGAAGCCGGTTCCATTAAGGCTGTGACGAAAGACCACCCGTGGCGGCTTCCAAATTTTTTACGGGCAGCGACACGTACTTATTTTTGGGTGTAGCCAAGCCCCGCTTGTTGCGGGAAGGCTCCGCTTCTTTATCCCTATGGCAGTACATTTTAGCGCCTCGGGCGCGTTGGCGTGACACGCGCCGCTTCTTCTGTTCCCCTCGCGCACCGGCTGGCCCGGGGGCTGGTGGTGGGGCTGGCGGCGGCAGGCCCTTTGTTTTGGCTGCTAGGCCGGCTGCCGGCCCAGCAGTGGGACGAGGCGCGTACGGGCCTGAACGCGCTTGAAATCCTGGTCAATGGCGACGCGCTGGTGCTCACCCACCGGGGCGTGCCCGACCTGTGGAACAGCAAGCCGCCGCTGTTGCCTTGGCTGCAGGCGCTGAGCATGTTGGTGCTGGGCCCGACCGAACTGGCGCTGCGCCTGCCCTCGGCGCTGGCCGCGCTGGCAACGGTGGGGGCCGTGTACCGCGCCGGCAGCCGCTGGCTGGGGTCCTGGCGGGCGGGGCTGCTGGCCGCTCTGGTGCTGCTCTCCGCCCCAGGCTACGTCCGGTTGCACGTGGCGCGCACCGGCGATTACGACGCCCTGCTCACGCTCTGGACCACCTTGGGGGCCCTGGCCTGGCTGGCCTACGCGGCCACGGGCCGCGCACGCCACGCCTGGGGGGCCGGGGCGGCATTTGCCTTGGCCGTGCTCACCAAGGGCGTCGCGGGCTTATTCTTCGGCCCCGGGTTGCTTGCGGCCCTATGGTTGACGGGGCAACTGCGGCGGCTGCGCGCCGGCGCGCCTGGGCCGGGCTGGGGGTGGTGGCCGGGACCGCGCTGGCCTGGTACGTGGGGGCGCGAGGCGGGCAGCGCCCGGGCTACCTGGCCGGGGGTGTGGCAGTACGAAGTGGGCGGGGCCGGCCGCGGGGGCTCTGGAGGGGGCACGGCTACCCCCGTGCACTGGTACGCCTGGGAACTGGCCACGGCCAAGTTCAGCTACTGGCTGCCCGCGGCGCTGGCGGGCGCGGGGCTGGGCTGGGCCGCACCCCGCCAGAGCCGGGCGTGGTGGTTGTGCCGGGTGCTTGGCGCGACGGCCGGAACCATGCTGCTTGTTATTTCGCTGGTGCCCACCAAACTTGGTTGGTACGATGCGCCGGCGTACCCGCTGTTGGCCCTGCTGGCCGCTGCCGGCCTCATCGGACTGGGCCGCTTGGTGGCCGCCTCCGTGGCCGCGCAGGGGCGCCGCTACCCGCGGCCCGCGGTGCGCCTGCTGGCCGTGCTGCTGGTGGCCGCGGTGCCCTACAGCGCCCAGCTCGTGCGCACGCGCGGTTCCACGGACGCACGCTTGCAGGAAGCGGCGTTGATGTACGGGGGGCACCTGCGGGCTCAAACCCAACGGCTGCCCGGTCTGCGGGACTATGCGTTGCACGACGACGGGCGGCTCAACGACAGCCCCGAGTTCTACGCAGCCGTCCAACGGTACCAGCACGGGCACCGCGTTGCCCGCGTGACGCCTGAGAGCGCTGTGGCCGGGGCGGCGGCGCCCCGTGTGGTGGTGGCCTGCGGGGAGCCCGCGCAGCGGACGTGGCAGCGCTACTACCGCACCCGGGTGCTGTTGCGCAGCGACTCCTGCGTGACGCTGCAACTGCAGGACCGCCGCTGAGCAGACAGCGCACGCGCCCAACCAAGGGACCCGCAAGAACCGTCCTCGGCGCTGCCCCGGAAATGCGCCAAGCACTTCCGGGGCAGCGCTTGGCGCTCGCGGGCGTGGCCCAACCATGTCCGGCATGCCGAAGAAAGGACAGGTGGCGCGGCGGCCCGATGGCGTGCGCACGGATAGTGTGCTTCACGGGCCCGGCTTGGCTGAAGCGGAACAGCCCTTCAACAAACAACAAGGCGCGCGGCTACCGGATGGACTTCGGTCCCGGAAACACCTAACAGTATATGTTTGAACAAAAACCCAAACACTTGCCAAAAGCGACTGAGTGGGCCGTTACCTTCGGGAAATTAAATGCCGGCTTTCGCGTTGTGTGTTCGAATGGGTAAGCGGCTTCTATTGTGCTGGGTAGCGTGGCTAGGGCTCAGCGGGTTGGTGGGGATGTCTGCCGGGTGGGCCCAAACGCCTTCGCTGAGCCCCAACGCTCCCAATCAGCCCGGCCTGGCGCCCCCGCCGGTGCCGCCCGCCACCCCGGCTCCTGTGGCTGCCTCGCGCCGGGTGCCCGGCCGCCCGCGGGTGCTGGTGCTGGAAACCGAAGCCACCGACCGCCCCATTCTGCGCCGCTACAAGGTGCGTGCCACCGTGCCCGATTCCCTTACCGCCCTGCGCGTGGTGCGCGAGCTGGTGCTGGGCCTGCAGGGCGATGCCTACCTCACGGCCTCGGCCGACGAGCTGCGCTGGACGCGCGACACGGTGCGGGTGCGCCTGTACGTGGGCCAGCCGTTCCGCTGGGCTTTCCTGCAAAACGGCAACCTGGGCGACGGCCTGCTGGCACGCGCCGGCTACCGCGAGAAGTTCTTCAACCAAACGCCCTTTGTGCCCGCCGACTGGGTGAAGCTGCAGGAGCGGGTGCTGGGCGAGGCCGAAAACCAGGGCTTCC
The DNA here is from genome assembly GCF_001816165.1 of Hymenobacter glacialis. GTDB lineage: Bacteria > Bacteroidota > Bacteroidia > Cytophagales > Hymenobacteraceae > Hymenobacter > Hymenobacter glacialis. Next base: position 126,907 of record NZ_MDZC01000057.1, on the reverse strand, counting down.
CGTTTGCCACCGTGGGGCTGGACTCCATTCAGCTCAGCGACCGCGACATTTCGGGGCGGGTGGTGCTGCGGCGCGGGCAGGCGGTGGTGTTCGACTCGCTGGAGATTGTGGGCACCACCAAAACCAAGAAGCGGTTTCTGACCAAATACCTGCAGATTTTCCCCAACCAGCCCTTCAGCCAGCAGCGGGTGGCGGCGGCGGCCCGGCTCCTGCGCCAGCTGCCCTACATACGCCTGCAGGCCGAGCCGGAAGTGCGCTTTGCGCGGGGCAAGGCCCGGGTGTACCTGCTGCTCGATGAGCGGCCGTCTAACCAGTTCGATGCCATTGTGGGCATTCTGCCCAATGCCGATGCCAGCAAAACCGGCGTGCAAATCACCGGCGACGTCACCATCAACCTGCGCAACATCAAGGGCGGCGGCAAGCAGTTTGGGCTGCAGTTTCGCAAAACCGACGCGTTTTCGCAGCTGCTCGATGCCCAGTACGTGCACCCCAACTTCTTCGGCTCGCCGCTGGAGGTGGCCGGCAGCTTCAACCTCTACAAGCAAACCAACGACTTCACCACCATCCGGCCCCGGCTGCAGGTCACGTACCCCACGGCGCGGGCGGGGCGCGTGAGCTTCTTTGCCGAGCAGCGCGGCTCTTTTTTGGACGCGCTGCAGGACACCACGCGGCTCCCGCAGAACCTGGACTCGCAGTACAATTCCTATGGCATCGGCTACGCGCTCAATAGCCTGGACGACCTGTTTTTCCCGCGCCGGGGCTTTCTCCTCAACGCCCAGGGAGCTGTGGGCACCAAAACCATCAGCCTCAACGCGCAGCTGGCGCCCGAACTCTACCGTGGCCTGGCCCTGCGCACCACGCAGTACTCGTTTGGCCTGCGGGCCGAGCGCTACTTCCCCGTGAAGCGGGCCGGGGTGCTGCTCCTGCGGCTGCGGGGCGAATCCCTGCTCAACCCTCGCCTGTTTACCAACGACCTGTTCCGGCTCGGCGGCCTCAACTCGCTGCGCGGCTTCAACGAAAACCAGTTCTACACCAGCTCCTATGCCGTGGCCACAGCCGAATTTCGGCAGTTTATTGGGACCGACTCGTACGTGTTTCTATTTGCTGACCAGGCCTATACGCGTTACGACGTCCCCAATTCCCCCATTGGCCCCGACCAACCCACCGGGCTGGGGGCGGGCCTGAGCTTCCGCACGGCGGCGGGGCTTTTTCAGTTCGTGTACTCGGTGGGGCGGGCCAACGAGCAGCCATTTGAGCTGCGCACTTCCAAAATACACTTTGGCCTCACCAGCCGGTTTTAAGGCCTCCCGAAATACGTCGAGGCATTACCGCAACCCGCCATTTCGTCTGCAAAAATTCGGCGTAACCGCAACAGTGCGCCACCCTGACCGAACTGGGCAGATACGGCATTAGAAACACGTCAATAAGGCTGATTTACAGCACAGGTAACCCCGAATTCAGATTGGTACATCGTTTGTAATAGTGGGGTGAAGCCGACCTGAAATTCGGCCCCCTACTATGAAATTTATCAGCCCGAAATTTATCCGCACCATTGCCCCGCAGCTTGACTTGCTGAACACCATTGGCGGGGGCGTAGCCCAGCCCAAGTTGCGCATCGACCAGCACCCCAAAGGCGTGATTGTGCGCGTGGCCATGCCCACCGTTACCGCCGACAGCTTCCGGGTGGTGCTCAACGACCAGCGCCTCACCGTGTTTGGCGAGTACCGCCACGAGCCCGACGACCAGCTGGCCGCTCCGCTCTTCGTGCAGACCCTCGACCTGCCCGACAACCTCAACCTGGCCCGCATCGATGCCGTGCACGAGGCCAACGAGTTGCGCGTGCGCATTCCCTTCCTCAACTCTACCGACCAGCAGCGCGAAATTGACATTCGGCACAACTAAGCCGGGAGCTATGTTGCCGCCCGCGGCGCGCTATGCTTTTCCACACTTACCATCCATTATTATTTAGCTTGATAACGCCGGGACCGACCGGCACCGCAGTCCATTCATAACACCGGGACCGACCGGGTGCTACTTCTACTTCTAGATTTCACCCTTGAGCCACCGCCTACAGCGGTGGTTTTGCTTTTTACCACTGATTGGCACGGATTTAAGCGGATTTCACGGATTTTGTAGACGATTGTTGGCATCCGGCTCTGCGAAAAGCGGTGACGTTACACGAAAGAGGCTTGCCAAATGGCAAGCCTCTTTCGTGTCCGGCAATGGTCGAAGACGTGCACAAAATCCGTGAAATCCGCTTAAATCCGTGCCAATCCGTGGTCTAGAAGAGCGGGATAATCAGCACAAAAGTCATGACCAGCGACAGGTAAAACCACCCCATAAGCTGGCCCCGGTAGCGGCGCGGCATCCGATTGCTGAGCACCAGCATGGCCGCGACAACCAACAGCAAGTGCGCCACCACAAACACCATGGTTTTCACCCAGTTGCTCACAATGGTGTTTTCCTCCTGGTATTGGTTGGCCTCGCCCAGCCCCGAGGTGAGAAACTGCAGGCTGAAAAAAGCCACGGTTTCGAAGGCCACAAAATACAGCAGCCCGGCCACCAGGGCCGATTTCGAGGATTTTTCGCTGATATCTGCCATGTCAATTAGTGCCGGGGGCGGCCTTGCACCTCCGCCGTGCGCGCCTTGATGTAGAACTCCTCCACTTTGGTGCGGGCCCAGGGCGTGCGCCGCAAAAAGCTCAGGCTCGACTTGATGCTGGGGTTTTCGGCAAAGCAGTTCATGCGCAGCCGGGCATCGAGCTCGGGCCAGCCGTAGGCGGCCACCAAATACTCCAGAATTTGGGCGAGCGTCACGCCGTGCAGCTCGCGGATGAGGTGGCCGGATTCGTCGCGGGCGTCGGCAGCACGGAGGAAAGACATAGGAATAGGAGCAGCTGAAAGAAGGGCAAAGTTCGCAAAAACCCGGGCTCGTACGCACGATGCGTCCCGGTCCGGCGTTATTTTTGGGCCACGCCCTCTTATGCCGCCTCCTCCTCGCGCCTCCCGCAAAGCCAAACCCGCCCCCCGCACGCCCCGCCGCCAGTGGCGGCGCGCCCTGCTGGCCGGGCTGGTGCTGGGGCTGATGCTGGGACTGATGCTGGGCGCGGCGTATTACCTGCGCCACCGCGTGCAGATAAACCGATACGCCCGCCGCACCTGGGCCACCTTCACGCAGGACGGCCTCACGGGCCGCGAAAGAACCCCCTTGCTGGCCGGCTACACCGTGCACGGCATCGACGTTTCGTCCTACCAAGGACGCATCGACTGGCCCCAAGTGGCCCGCCACAACGTGCGCTTTGCCTTCATCAAGGCCAGTGAGGGCGCTACGCTGCGCGACGCCCGCTTTGCCCGCAACTGGCGCGAGGCCCGCAAGGCGGGCGTGCTCTGCGGGGCCTACCATTACTTCCATCCCAAGCGCAGCGGCCAGGCACAAGCCGACTTGTTTGCCCGCACCGTACCCCTCAAGCCCGGCGATTTGCCGCCCGTGCTCGACGTGGAAGCCTCCAATTTCCACGACGTGGCCGTGATGCGACGGGAAGTGGCCCGCTGGCTGCGCCTCATTGAGGCGCACTACGGCGTGCGCCCCATTCTGTATTCCAACCACAGCTTTTACCAGCGCCACCTGGCCGGGCACTTCGACAACTACCCGCTCTGGCTGGCCCACTACGAGGTGGCACGCCCCGCCCTGGCCTCCACCAAGTGGATAATCTGGCAGCACTCCGACGAAGCCTACGTGCCGGGCATTCGCGGCGTGGTCGATTTCAACGTGTTCCAGGGCAATTTCAAAGCCTTGCAGGCCCTGCGCGTGCCCGCTGCCGTGGCGCCACCAGCCAAGGCTACTCGGCGCTAATTCAACTACCGCTGAGCACGTTGCCGCAAAGCTGAGATTAAAATTCTTCCGGCAAGCAGCGCCGACGGTGGGTCTGAACCGGAACAGGCCGGGAGTTTTCTGCTATTTTTGATGAGATGCAGGACTTCGTGAATACCCGTTTTTTACAGCTTTACCGGTGGGGGTTCCGCCTGCTGCCACTGCTGGTGCTGGGTTTCCTGGCTTCGTGCGGCAGCACACGCAGCGCTACCAAAAGCCCTGCGACGAGCCCCGCTGCTCCGCGCGGTGCCTACACCCAGAAGGGCCTGGGCTCGTACTACGCCAACAAATTTGCCGGCCGGCCACGGCCAGCGGCACCATCTACCGGCCCAACGAAATGACGGCCGCCCACCTCACGCTGCCCTTCGGCACCCTCATTCGCGTGACCAACACCCGCAACGGCCGCTTCGTGGACGTGACCGTGACCGACCGCGGCCCGCACACCAAAGGCTACATCGTGGACGTGTCGCGCCGCGCCGCCGTGCAGCTCGATATCATCGAGGCCGGGGTGGTGCCGGTGGTCGTCACGGTGCTCAAACGGCCCGACAGTTCCCGCTAGCCCGATTGCCGACTTTATCAACTTCCCCTTTATGAACATCCGCAAGAAAGTGCGCTGGACGCTCCCGCCCGGCACCAATCGTTACGCCGCCCTCGACTTGTGGGTGGCCGCCGCCGAAGACGAAGGCTGGTCAGAAGCAGAAATCCAGTACGTCCTCGACGAAGTAGTGGAAGCCGAGGACAACGCCAAAGGCCTAGAAGTGCTGGACTGGTATACCTACAAATAGCCTCCGCTCGCGCCCGGCGCCGCGGCCAGCCTCTGGCTGGCTGCGGCGCGTTTTACGGCACCGAAACATCGCCTCCCCACGGTTCTGCTTGAAGCAGCAACACGTGGGGAGTTTTTTTTATGTCCTTACTCCTCGGCTGCATTTAGGACGCCTCCGACCTCATCCGCTTCAAAAGGGAAAGGAACAAACGCAACGTATAACTATTCCTATTTTAAATAAACCTGCCTTAACGAAGCCAGCACATATTCAACAGTAAATCTTATTATTTTACATGCATTTCTTTATACTTTTGGATGACAGCATGAAAGTGCTTCTGCGAAAGTTGCCATCGTGCGTTACGTTGCCTGGCCAGACCACTACTATGAATCTATCCCGACTCCTTCTAGCATTCAGTGCCCTGACATTTTTTGGCCTCAGCCTGACTGGCGCAGCCAAGGCAAGCACCATCGAGCAGGCCCGCCTGACGGGTACCTGGACTGGCCCACTGACGTTGCCGGGGGGCCGGCAGGCGGTGTCCATTACCATCAACCAGTATGCCAACGGCACTACGGCAGCGGTGCTGCACGCCGCCGAGCCACAGCTCGACAACATTGCCTTGCGTGTGGTACGCAGCGCCGACAGCGTGGTGTTTTATGCCGATAATGCTGGCTACCGCTTCGTGGCCCAGCCGCTGGCCGACGGCAAGCGGTTGCGCGGCCAGTGGCAGCAGCCCGGTTTCCGCACCACGTTGGTGCTGGCGCGGGTGCAAGCCTCAGAAGAGCGGGCCGCCTCGCCTGCGTCGCCCAAAAGCCGCAAAGCCGCCGAAGCAAGAGGAACGTCTGTGTACATGACCGAAGACGTGCAAGTCACCAGCACCAACAGCCTCCCCGTTGCAGCGGGCTTGGGTGGCAGCCTGCGCATGCCCATGGGGCAAGGGCCCTTTCCGGCAGTGATGCTACTCTCAGACGAGAGCACGGCCAGCCCGGCCAACGCCGGCCATAACCTGCTCGACGAACTTGCCGACTACCTCACGCGCCAGGGCATGGCGGTGCTCACCCTGGACAGCCGCGGCCAGGGCCGCTCGATGGCCCTGCCAGTAGCCAGCTCCAACGCCGAGCTGGTAGCCGATGCGCAATCAGGGTTGCTATTCCTGCGCACGCATTCCGGCATTGACCCCATGCAGGTGGGCATACTGGGCCACGGCGCGGGCGCCAACATTGCCTTGGTAGCTGCTACGCAAGCGCCCGCTCCGGCATTTTTGGTGGCACTGGGTGCGGCGGGCGTAAACGGCCAGGAGCTGCTGGCCCGGCAAACCTCGCTGGTAAACCAGGCCGGTGAGGCCGATACCGCGCAGGCGGCGTGGTCGCTCCGCGAAATGCAAGTGATGGACCGCGCCAGACAACTGACGGTTGGTTTGTCGCCGCCGGCAGCCCAGGCCCAGCTGGCCCGGCAGCAATATCACCTGGAGGCCTTGGCCAAGCAGCGCAGCGACGCTTTGTACAAGCGCCAGTACGCCATGCTCGAAATCATCCGGCAAACGCCGGACAACTCCCAGGCCCAGGCCATTGTGGCCAATATGCTGAAGCAGATTTACCCGAATCTGGCCCCCGCCACGGCCCATATTCGGGCCGGGCAGCTAACCAGCCCCTGGTATCGCTCGCTGCTGGTTTTCAACCCCCAGCCCGAGCTTCAGAAAGTGAGCTGCCCCACGCTGCTGCTCCACGGCACGGCCGACAAGCAAGTACCCAGCGCCCTCAACCTGCCCCTGCTCGAAAAAGGCCTCAAAGGCAACAAGCGCGTGAAAACGCTGAAGCTGGACGGTGTGAACCACGCCTTTCAGGCGCCCGCCTACGAGCAGACCATGGTGTCATCGGAGGCACTGGAAAGCATCAGTGAGTGGGTACTGCAACAGGTAAAGCAATAAAACAAGCTGACGCATAAGCGCTAACTTACAGCCTGTTGCGCCGGACGCACCGCTTGGCGTAGCCACGTGCCCGCCAGCGCCGCCAGCCCACCCACCAGGCCTGCCAGCACGCCCGTGAGCAGCAGCAGGGCCACGGCCGAGCCCCCCAGCGGCAGCAGCTGAGCCACGCGCCCCGCTAGCAGGTTGTCGTTTTGGTGCGAAAGCCAGGCGGCGGGAATCAGCCAACTCAGGCCGGTGCCGCCAAACCCCGCCCCAAAGGCCGCCCAGGCTGAGGGCGCCAGGCCGAACCCAATGGCAAATGCCACCACGGCCATGCTCCACCAGGGCAGGTCGAGCTGCACTGCGGAGGACAGCACGAGGATGAGAAGCAGGAGCAGCCAGGGATTACGCCAATTCATGCGGGCAAAGTAAACGCCTGCGGCTTAATGAAGAGTGAGGAATGAAGGATGAGGCATTTCTGGTCTGCAATTCCTCATCCTTCATTCTTCACTCTTCATTAAGCCGCAGGCGTTAGCACGTCGGCATCGTTGTGGGCTGGCGAATTCACGCGCTTGCTGATGACGTACTCCCGCATGGCGGCTGCGCTGTAGGGCACCAGCAGCTGCTGGTGCGCGGCCGGGCCCAGGCCATCGTCGAGCCAAGCTTGCTCAGCGCTGCGGGTGGGCAGAATGACGGGCATGCGGTTGTGAATACTGGCCATCAGCGCGTTGGGCTCGGTGGTGATGATGGTGAAAGTGGGGTGCAGCTCCCCGGTGCTGCGGTCCAGCCACTCGTCCCAGAGGCCGGCGAAGGCAAAGGGCTGCTCGTCGCGCAGCAGAATGCGGTGCGGCACCTTGCCGGCGGGCGTGGCCTGCCACTCGTAGAAACTATCGGCCAGCACCAGGCAGCGCCGTCGTCCCAGCAGCTGCCGAAACGAGGGTTTCTCGGCCAGCGTCTCAGCGCGGGCGTTGATGGGCTTGGGGCCGGCGGTAGGGTCTTTGCTCCAGCTGGGCACCAGGCCCCAACTCAGCAGCTGAATCTGGCCGGGCGTAGCGTTGGTGATGATAGGCAGGCGCTGGGAGGGCGCGGCGTTGTAGTTAGTGGGGGCCGGCTCCGCAAAGCGGGCGTCGAAACGCTGCTCCACGGCAGGCGCTGGAGCGATGAAGGTATAACGGCCACACATAGAACTGTCATGCTGAGCGCAGCGAAGCATCTTTTCACGTTCGCCGGCGATGAGAAATAATTGCTATTCCTCAACGATTTCAAACGTGAAAAGATGCTTCGCTGCGCTCAGCATGACCGGTTTTTACCTCAGTATTGCGAGTGTTTACTTATACAGCAGCTCGTAGTACTCCTTGGCCATGCGGCCCGACTCAAACTCGGGCTCTACGTCCTTCATGGCGGTTTTCACCACTTTCAGGAACTGCTTGGGCTGGTCGTAGTACATGGGCACCACGGTGTTTTCGAGCACGTCGAGCAGGGCGGTGGCCTCCTGGTCGTCTTTCACATTTTCGGGCAGGTGCTCGTCAGAATGCGGGATGAGGAAGCCGTTTTCGCCGTCGCGGCAGAACTCGGGAATCCAGCCGTCGGCAATGCTCAGGTTGACGCTGGCGTTCATGGCGGCGGTCATGCCGCTGGTGCCGCTGGCTTCGCGCGGGAAGCGGGGCGTGTTCAGCCAGATGTCGGAGCCTTTTTTCATGGCGGCCGACAGGCCCAGCTCGTAGCCGGTGAGCACGGCGCAGTTTTTCAAATGGGCCGTGCGCTTGATGATTTCATTGAACAAATCCACGGCGCCGAAGTCCTTCGGATACGGCTTGCCGGCCCAAATCATCTGAATGGGCCGCTTGGAATCGGTAGCCAGCTGCACAAAGCGGTCGAAGTGACGCAGGATGAGGTCGGCGCGCTTATAGCCAGCAAAACGGCGGGCCCACACCACGGTCAGCACTTCGGGGTCGAAGATGTTGCCGGTCTGGTCGGCTACTATTTTGAACAGGTCTTTTTTCAGCTCCTGCTTGCGGGCCAGCAGGGCAGCGTCGTCCTTGCTTTTGAGGGCGGCGGCCAGCTGCGGGTCGCGCCAGTAGGCGCCGTTCTGGCTGTTGGTGATGGGGATGATGGGGCAAATGCCCTCGTAGTGGCCCCACATGTCGAGGCTCACGAGGCCGTGCACCTTGCTCACGGCGTTGGCCTTGCGGGCAAAGCGCAGGGCGGTGAGGGTGTAGTTAAGCGCATCGTGCTCGATGCGGGCCACGCGGCGCACTTCCTCCTCGGGCACTTCGCCGAAAAAGCTCATGTCGGTGAGCAGCTTCATGGGGCGCTCCTCGTTGCCGGCCAGCTCGGGGGTGTGCGTGGTGAACACGAGGCGCTTTTGCACCTCGGCCAGGTCGCGGCCGTGCTTTTCGTAGAGGTAGAACGCCAGCGGCAAGCCGTGGCCCTCGTTGAGGTGGTACACGTCGGTTTTGCGGCCCAGCAGGTCGAGCAGGCGCCCGCCGCCCACGCCCAGCAGAATGCTTTGGGCCACGCGGGCGGCAGCGTCCGGGTCGTAGAGGTGGTGCGAGATGGTGCGCGAGAGGTGGTCGTTCTCGGCAATGTCGGTGGTGAGGAAAAACATGGGCACCGTGCCAAACACCTCCGGGGCCAGGTACAGCGCCTTCACAAACACGTCGGCGCCGTGAATGGTGATGGGGAACACCAGGCCGGTATCTTCCAGAAAGGAGTAGTGCTTCCGACGGAATTCGGCGTGCATGGTCTGGTTGGGGTTGCGGCCCTGGTCGTAGTAGCCGAAGCTCCACAGAATGCTGATGCCGACGAGGTTTTGCTTGAGCTCGTAGGCGGAGCGCATGTGCGAGCCGGCCAGGAAGCCCAGGCCGCCGGAGTAGGTTTTCAGGGCCTGGTCGATGCCAAACTCCATGGAGAAATACGCGGCCGCCGTCTTGAATTTGGCAGCGGGCGCGTAAGGTTTAAAGGTAAAAGCCATAGGTATGCAACGCGCCGGCTACGGCCAGCGCTTTAAAAAATATTGGTTTTGAGAAGTACGCACGCCACCTAAACCACAGGCTGACGAAACCGAAAGGTCCGAAGTAATCGGTTAAGTAAAGCAAAGAATACTGTGATTGTTGGGCAAGCGTCGGCGTTGGGCGGGGTCCTTCTTCGGCCACGTGCATCATTGGCCAGGCTTTTCTGACACCTGTGTTCCTCCGGGGCATACGGCGATGTGCAAACGTTGCAGGCTTGTATCCGGTCAACGGCTTACCGGGCGCTGCGGCAGCTTAATAACCAGGCATTTTCAATGAACATTATTTATTAAATAAACCATATAAATATCACTGCTTCTCACGTACTTGAATAACCAAAATGACACAATCTTATAATCTGAACACTAGTTACACAACTAGCTAATGGCGTTAGCTTTGTGTCGTTCTAAACCATCACCAAACTTAGTTGAAACGTATGCGAATGTCATTTTCCGCCCGCTACCTGGTAGCTCCGCTGCTGGGTGCAGTACTATTTGCCGGCTGCTCCAAATCGGAGTACACGCCAGAGATTCCAACGGTGGCTCCTGTAGCCCAGCAAATTGCTGCTGCCGGGTTCCCCGAGGGATTTGAAACCGGCACCAAAACCGCCTATACCACCGGCAGCGTGACCCTGGGCTCGGGCTCCTGGACCCTGAACGATGCCCTGATTGGCAACACCACCTCCGACCGCAAAACCGGCACGCAGTCGGCGCGGGTGCGCAACACCGGTTCGCTGGCCACCAACTTCGACCTGACCACCGGCGCGGGCGTCGTGACGGTGCAACACGCCCTGTACGGTTCCGATGCCTCGTCGCAGTGGGAGCTGTGGGCCAGCCAGAATGGCGGCACCTTTATCAAGAAGGGCGTCACCATCACTACCAGCAGCACCGCGCTTAGCACGGCCTCCATCAACGTGAACCTGACCGGCACGGTACGGCTGCAAATCCGCAAGACCTCGGGTGGCACCAACCGCCTCAACTTCGATAACATCACGGTGGAGCAATACGGCGGAACCACGACGCCACCACCTGTGGCTGGCGACAACCAGCACCTGACCATGGGTAACCCCAGCGGGGCGGCGGCCAACATTAGCATGACTACCAACTACCTGCTCGATAAGCCGCAGTATGCGCTGAGCTACCACCGCGACCGGGGCACTCCTACCTGGGTGAGCTGGCACCTGGATGCCAGCTGGCGTGGCACCGCCGCCCGCCAGGATGACTTCAGGGCCGACAACACCCTGCCCGCCGGCTGGTACCAGGTGCAGGGCACCAGCTACAGTGGCTCCGGCTTCGACCGTGGCCACAACTGCCCCTCCGCGGACCGCACCAGCACCGTGGCCGACAACTCGGCCACGTTCCTGATGACCAACATGATTCCCCAGGCGCCCAGCAACAACCAAATCACCTGGGCGGCGCTGGAAAACTACTCCCGCACGCTCATGGACCAGGGTAACGAGCTCTACATCATCATGGGCGTTTACGGCCGCGGCGGCACTGGTTCGGCCGGCTACTTCGAAACCATTGACCAAGGCCGCATCCAGGTACCGGCACGCGTGTGGAAGGTTATCGTGGTGCTGCCCGTCGGCAACAACGATGTGAGCCGGGTGTCGACTGCTACCCGCATCATCGCCATCGACACGCCCAATCAGCAGGGGCTGACCAGCAACTGGGGCCAGTATCGCACCAGCGTCGATGCCATTGAGGCTGCCACCGGCCTCGACGTGCTTTCAGCTTTGCCCACCAGCGTGCAGCAGGCGGTGGAAGCCCAGGTCGACAACGGCCCGACCACCTAAGGTGCCTGGCCTACCTGCAGTAAAGGCTGGCTGGCCTTGCGCCCCATTTTATTTTTAGAAAAAGCCCCGCTGCGTAAGTAGCGGGGCTTTTTGCAGTTGGGGAATGGCCATATGGGCGGTGCGCCGAAGCCACGCGCGGGATATTGGATGCCACATGAAGCAAGGGTACCTTGCCGGTTCTTTGCCCACGTTGCTTCGCTTACCTATGAAAATTCTCCGTTTTTTGCCGCTGCTGGCGGGTACCCTGTTCGCCCCGGGCGTGGCCACCACGGCCGACGCCGCGCCGCCCACCGCCGCCGAGGCCGTGGCAAAGCCTGCCGCCATCAGCCGCATCGACCCCACCTTTTGGTGGGTGGGCATGAAAAACCCCAAGCTGCAGCTGCTGGTGCACGGCCCGGGCATTGGGAGCAGCACCGTAACGCTGAACTACGATGGCGTGACGCTGGACGGCGTGCAGAAGATGGAAAGCCCCAACTACCTGCTGGTGAACCTGACCATTGCCCCTACGGCCAAGCCGGGCAAGCTCACCCTGCAGTTTCAGGGAGGTAAAAAGGCGAAATACGAGTACGAGCTACGGGCCCGCAACACCGACCCCAACCGCACCCAGGGCGTGACCAGCGCCGACTTCGTGTACCTGCTCATGCCCGACCGGTTTGCCAACGGCGACCCGAAGAATGACGTGGTGAAGGGCACTTTTGTGGGACATGTGGCCCGCGACTCGATGTACGCCCGCCACGGCGGCGACCTTAAGGGCATTGAGCAGCATTTTGACTACCTCAAAGAGCTGGGCGTGACGGCCATCTGGCCCACGCCGGTGGTGGAAAACAACCAGCCCAAAGCCAGCTACCACGGCTACGCCCTCACCGACTACTACGCCGTGGACCCGCGCTACGGGACCAATGCCGAGTACGTGGGCTTTGTGAAGAATGCTCATGCCAAGGGCCTGAAAGTGGTTCACGACGTGGTGCTCAACCACATGGGCTCGCAGAACTACCTGTTTCGGGACCGGCCGGCCCGGGACTGGTTCCACCAGTGGCCGGGCTACACGCGCAGCAACTTCCGCGACGCGGCCTTCAACGACCCCTACGCCGCCACGCAGGACCGGAAGCTGTTCGGCGACGGATGGTTTGACCTGCACATGCCCGACCTGAACCAGAGCAACCCGCTGGTGGCCACGTACCTCATTCAGAACTTCCTGTGGTGGGTGGAGAACACGGGGCTCGACGGCTACCGCATTGATACGTATGCATATTCGGAGCGCAACTTTTTGATGCAGTGGGGCGCGGCCATTCAGGCGGAGTACCCCAGGCTGGGCATGTTTGGTGAAACGTGGGTGCAGGGCACGGCCCAGCAGGCCTACTTTGCGCAGAACATTTTCCCGGAGGTACAGGGCTTCAAGTCCAACCTGCCCGGCGTCACGGATTTCCAGCTCTACTACGCCCTCAACGAGGCCCTGACCAAGGACGCGGGCTGGACCGAAGGCATCAACAAGCTCTACTACACGCTGCAGGCCGACTGGATGTACCAGGACCCCATGCGCAACGTGCTGTTTCTCGACAACCACGACCTGAGCCGCTACTATTCGGTAATCGGCGAAGATTTCCAGAAATACAAGATGGGCCTGGCCTGGTTGCTGACGTGCCGCGGCATTCCACAGCTCTACTACGGCACCGAGGTGCTGATGAAGAACTTCAGCGACCCCGACGGCAAGGTGCGCGAGGACTTCCCCGGCGGCTGGCCCGGCGATAAGAAAAACCTGTTTGTGGCCGCCGGCCGCAACGCCCAGGAGCAGGAGGCTTTTCGCTACGTGAGCACCCTGGCCACCTACCGCCGCACGCACCCCGTGCTGCACAGCGGCAAGCTCATGCAGTTTATTCCGGATGCGGGGGTGTACACCTACTTCCGGTACTCCGACGCCGGTACGGTGATGGTGATGATGAACTCGGGCAAAGACGAGAAAGCAGTGGACCTGACGCGGTTTGCGGAGCGGCTGAACGGCTTCACCTCGGGCGTGGAGGTGACTTCGGGTGCGGCCCTTGCGGACCTTCGGAAGCTGAAGATTCCGGGGCGGACGGCCTGGGTGGTGGAATTGCGGAAATAATTGTTCTTTTGGATTTTAGCCCGCAGAGGGCGCAGAGGTTTACGCAGATGACGCAGAAGCACGAGAACGATATTTCTTTCCTAGTGAGGAAAGCGGCCTACACCATTCATGTGGCTTTGGGACCGGGGCTGCTGGAATCGGTGTATGAAACCTTGCTGTGCCATGAACTGCGCAAACTGGGGCTACAGGTGCAGACACAGGTGGCGCTACCCGTAGTGTACGACGGCCTGACACTGGAAAATGGCTTTCGTATGGACTTAGTGGTAGAGCAAAAAGTAGTGGTTGAGTTAAAGTCCGTTGAGGTTCTGCTCGAAGTACATCACATGCAATTGCTCACGTACCTGAAGCTTTCGGGCCACAAGCTAGGCCTTCTCATCAACTTCAATGTACCATACATCAAAAACGGTATTTTCCGAAAAGTAAACGGCTTAGAAGAACCCTCTGCGACTTCCGCGCAACCCTCTGCGCCCTCTGCGGGCTAAAAAAACCTGAACGAATGACCGACCTCACCGACCACGTTGCCATCGTAACCGGCGCCAGCCGCGGCATTGGCCGGGCCGTGGCCCTGCTCCTGGCCCTGCAAGGCGCCAAAGTGGTGGCCGTGGCCCGCAGCGAAGAAGAACTAACCGAGCTCACCCACAAGACCAAAGGGCTGAGCCTGATAGCCGACGTATCCCTGGAAACTGACGCGCAGCAGGTGGTGGAAAGCACGCTGCTGCACTACGGCCGGCTCGACATTCTGGTGTGCAACGCCGGCGTAGGCTCGTTCAATGAGCTGGAACACTTCACCGCCTCGGAGTGGGACCGCATCTTCGACACCAACGTAAAGGGCACCTTTCTCATGTGCAAGGCGGTGGTGCCCCACTTCAAAGCCCAGAAAAAAGGCCACATCGTGGGCATTACTTCCGACGTGGCCAAGCGCACGTTTGCCCACGGCACGGCTTACGGCGCCAGCAAATTTGCTCAGGACGCCGTGCTGGCCAGCCTGCGCAAAGAAGTGCGCCCGCACGGCGTGAAAGTGAGCACCATTTACCCGGGCCTGGTCGACACGTATTTCAACGACACCACCCCGGGCAGCCCGGAGGCCGAAAAGACCCACCTGCGCCCTTCCGACGTGGCCCAGGCCGTACGCTACGTGCTTGAGGCCCCGTCCCACGTGGTAATAGATGAGCTCATGCTGCACCCCCTCACGCAGGAGTGGTAGCACTATTGCCGGGCGAAGCTGGCCATAACCAAGCCCTTGCCCGGCCACAATTCCGGGTTATTGGTGCTTTACCAAGGGACAAACCCGTTATCTTACGGCCCTTATGCGTACACATCTCTTCATTGCTGCCGGAACCCTCGTGCTGGCGTCTTACCTTTTGCCTGCAACTACTGCCGTGGCTCAGACTGCTACCGACCCCAACACAACTACCGAAGTCCCGAAGGATAACAAGCTGATTATATATCAGTTGATGCCCCGCCTGTTTGGCAACAAAGTGGCCCTCAACAAGCCCTACGGCTCGATTTCCGAAAACGGCTGCGGCAAGTTCAACGACATTACCCAAAAGGCCCTCGACGAAATCAAGAAGATGGGCGTGAGCCACGTGTGGTACACCGGCGTGATTGAGCACGCCACCATGACGGACTACTCCAGCCAGGGCATTCCGGCCGACGACGCCGACGTGGTGAAAGGCCGCGCGGGCTCGCCATACGCCATTCGGGACTACTACGACGTGGCACCGGACCTGGCCGTGGTGGTAAAAAACCGCATGTCGGAGTACGAGGCCCTCATCAAGCGCACCCACGCAAAAGGACTGAAGGTGCTCATGGACTTTATTCCGAACCACGTGGCCCGCTCCTACCGGTCCGATGCCAAGCCGCTGGGCGTGGTGGACCTGGGCACTCTGGATGATAAAACCAAGGCCTTCGCGCCGAACAACAACTTCTACTACCTGCCCGGCAAAAGCTTTACGGTACCCGCCGGCTACAACCCGCTGGGCCCGCTGAAAGGCCCGCGCGAGGACGGCAAGTTCTTTGAAGTACCCGCCAAAGCCACCGGCAACGACGTGTTTTCGGCCGCGCCCAGCATCAACGACTGGTTTGAAACCGTGAAGCTGAACTACGGCGTGGACTACCAGAACGGCCGTAAAACCGCCTTTGCGCCCGTGCCCGACACCTGGAAAAAGATGCGCGACATCCTGGTGTACTGGGCCGGCAAAAACGTGGACGGTTTCCGCTGCGACATGGCCGAGATGGTGCCGCTGGAGTTCTGGGCCTACGTGATTCCGGAGGTGAAAAAGGTTAATCCCGACATTATTTTCATTGCCGAAGCCTACAATCCTAAGGAATACAACGCCTACCTCACCAAGGGCGAATTCGACTTCCTCTACGACAAAGTGGGCCTCTACGACAACCTGAAGAAGCTGATGCAGCAGCAGGGCACCACCGAGGACATCACCAAGGTCTGGAAAGAGGAGAGCAACGGCTTTTCCTCGAAAATGCTGCGCTTCCTGGAGAACCACGACGAGCAGCGCATTGCTTCCAAGGACTTTGCCACCGACCCGCGCCGCGCCATTCCGGCCATGACCGTGACGGCCACCCTGGCCAGCGGCCCCGTGATGCTGTATTCGGGCCAGGAAGTGGGCGAGCCCGCCAACGGGGCCGAAGGCTTCAGCGGCGCAGACGGCCGCACCACCATTTTCGACTACTGGGGCGTGCCCGAGCACCAGAAGTGGCTGAACCAGGGCAAATTTGACGGGGCCAGGCTCAGCCCGGAGCAAAAGGACCTGCGCGACTTCTACACGCGCCTGCTGAACGTGGCCGGCAGCAGCGAGGCCATTCGCAAGGGCCGGTTCTACGAGCTGCAGGACGCCAACAACCTGGGCAAGGAGTACAACCAGCGCCACCTCTACGCCTACCTGCGCCACACCGCGGCCCAGCAGGTGCTGGTGGTGGTCAACTTCAGCGCCGACAAAACCTACCGGCCCGTCATCACCATACCGGCCGCGGCCATGCGGGCCATGGGTCTGAGCGCGTCCCGGGTTTACACCTACACCGACCTGCTAAACAGCGGCGAGCCACGCAATGCGCTCAACCTGACCCTGGAACCGAATTCGGCCTATATTTTCGAGATTAAGCCCCGGTAGCGTTACCGGAGTCCGGTCCGAAATTAGTAAGTTTGAAGGCCGTGCTGCCCCCATATTCCGGGGCCGCGCGGCCTTCACCTTTTCCTTTTTCTCTTAAATGGCTGCATCCACCGCCGTTTCCTCGGCCAGCACCCAGCAGAAACCCCGCCTCAGCTTCTGGCAAATCTGGAACATGAGCTTCGGGTTCATGGGCATTCAATTCGGCTTTGAGCTGCAGAACAACAACATAAGCCGCATTTTTGAAACCCTGGGGGCCAACAAGGACGACATTCCCATTCTCTGGATTGCCGCCCCGCTCACGGGCCTGGTGGTGCAGCCCATCATCGGCTATTTTTCGGACCGCACCTGGCACCCGTACTGGGGGCGGCGGCGGCCGTATTTCCTCATTGGGGCCGTGCTCGCCACCCTGGCGCTCATCATCATGCCCAATTCGTCGGTGCTGTGGATGGCCGGCAGCATGCTCTGGATTCTCGACGCCAGCATCAACATCAGCATGGAGCCCTTCCGGGCGTTTGTGGGCGACAAGCTATCCAGCGAGCAGCGCACGACCGGCTTTGCCATGCAGAGCTTTTTCATTGGGGTGGGCTCGGTGATTGCGGCGCTGCTGCCGTGGGTGTTTACCAACTGGTTTCACCTGAGCAATACCGCCGCCAGCGGCGAAATCCCGCCTTCGGTGAAGTGGTCGTTCTATTTCGGCGCCGGCGCCTTCCTGCTGGCCGTGATGTACACCGTGTTTACCAGCACCGAAACCCCACCCGAAAACATGGAGGAGTTTCGGCGTGAAAACGCGGAGGTGAGCATTGGGCAGGGCATTAAGGAGTCTTTTATGGGCATTTTCTCCATGCCCACCGCCATGCGCCAGCTGGCACTGGTGCAGTTTTTCACGTGGTTTGCGCTGTTTTCAATGTGGATTTATTCCACCAACGCCGTCACCAGCAACATCTACAACATGAAGGTCGACACGGCCTTCTTCACCAAAATAAGTGGCTTCATTGACAATCGCGCCCAGCAGCCAGCCACCGAGAAAGAGCAGAAAGAGCTGAAGTCGCTGCAACAGGACACCCAGGAAATCAAGCAGTTTCAGTCCGAAAACCCCAACAAAATTCTCACCGTCAACCTCGCCAACTACTACGCTACCAACGGCAGCCCCACGCCCGCCGAGCAGGCCACGCTGCAGCGCGTGAAGCAGGAGTTCAACGACGGCGCCGACTGGCTCAGCCTCACGTCGTCGGTGCGCAACGGCGTGGCCGCGCTGTTTGCCTTCCTCATTCCGATGATTGCCGCGCGCACCAGCCGGCGCAAAACCCACATGCTCTGCCTGCTCATTGGCGGCCTGGGCCTGCTCTCCCTCCAGCTCATCACCAACCCTGACTTCATCATCGTGTCGATGGCCATGGTGGGCATTGCCTGGGCCAGCATCCTGTCCATGCCCTACGCCATTCTGGCCGGCTCGCTGCCCGCCAACCGCATGGGCTACTACATGGGCGTGTTCAACTTCTTCATTGTGATTCCGCAGATTGTGGCGGCCACCATCCTGGGCTATTTCACCATGCATTTTTTCCAGGGCAATACCCTGCACACCATTGCCTTGGGCGGCGCTTCCATGGTGCTGGCCGGCCTGCTCACACTACGCGTGAAAGACGTGGACGATGACAACCGCCTGCCCCTGCAGGAACCCGCCGTGACGCTGGGGTATAATACCCTGGGCCAGGCCAATCCCGAAGTGTAGGCGCACCTGCATAGTGCCTTGTCATGGTCGAGCTTCGCTAGCTACGCAGCAATGCTTCGGCTACTTCGCGCCCTGTGGCGAGGGCGGCATTTAGGGAGGGATACGCGGCCCAGTCGCCGCAGCGGTACAGGTCCTCTGTCAGCTTGAGCGGCTGCCGGGCGGGCTGGCCGGCCAGGTAGAGGGGCAGGGCAGCCGGAATCCGGTAGCTACGCAAGTGCTGCCACTGCCGGGCTGCCGGGCCAAACCACGCCACCAACTCCTCGTGCACCCCGGCCGTGAGCTCGGCTTCTGAGAGGCTGCGCTCGCCGTGGGTGCTCACCGAAACGAGGGCCCGGCCGGCCGGTGCATACGCCCCGCTCACATCGGCCGGGAAGCTCACGTTGTGCGCCAGGGCGCCGGGCGTGGCATTCAGGCGCAGAAGCTTGTCGTTGCGGCCGGGCGAGTGGCCGCCTGGAGTGGCAAAATACGTGCAGGTGGTGATGCGGGCCGCCGTGGGGAAGCTCCCGGCCTGGGAAGCGAGGCTCTCGTCGGCGTTGCCGCTGCGGCCGGCCAGCAGGCGCAGGCCGGCCAGGCCGTCGGTGGCCAGCACCACGGCCGCACCCTCCAGTACCTGCCCGGAAGTGAGGCGCACCCGCGTGCCGTCGATGCCGGCCACGGGACTGTTGAGGTGCACCGCGCCGGCAGGGAGCCGGGCGGCCAGCTGCTCGGGCAGCTGCTGCATACCCAGCGTGGGAATGGCCGCCTCGCCGGTCACGAACTGCTGAAACACGAACTCGAAGAAATTGCTGGCAGTGGTCAACCTGCGGTCAAGAAACACGCCCCCAAAAAACGGCCTGAAAAAGTTGTTAATCATCTGCTCGCTCCAGCCGTAGCGCCGCAGAAAAGAGAGCGTGTCGGTGGCGGGACGGGCCAACAGTTCCTCGGGCGTATGCTTGAGCACGTGGCGCACCAGACTGAGAATGCGCAGCTTGTCGGGCAGCGACCCAATGGCCGATGTGAGGGCCGAAAAAGCGGCCGTGGGGCGCTGCAACGGGTTTTGCAGGGTGGTATCAGAGCCATCGGCCAGCCGAATGACGGCACCGGAACGAAATGCCTTTAGATTCAACGCCCCGTAATCGAAAATGCGCCGCGCCTCGGGGTAGTTGGTAAGCAGCACCTGGAAGCCCCGGTCGAGCCGGAAGCCGTCGGCGGTGACGTCGGTGCGCACGCGGCCGCCCACGGCGTCGGCCGCTTCCAGCACAACCACCGGCCGGCCGGCGCGGTGCAGCCACGTGGCACAGGCCAGGCCGGCCATGCCCGCGCCAATGATAATAATGGGTTTTGAAGAGCTCATGAAGAAAATGCTGGCACCAGAAACCCGGCCCAGGTGGGAATGTTGCCTAAATCAGAAAAACAACGGCCATTGCCACCGGCAAAGTGCCAGCCGCTACCCTGCCTTACGCAGGAAAACGGGCAGCCGCCGCCGCCGCCCTAAAACAGCTTGGGCATCTTGCGCTCTTTCCACTTCTTGCGCGTTTTCATCGTCCAGAACTCCGCCACGCCATCGCGGCGCTGGCTGAGCTGCCACGCGCCCATTTGCTGGCCCAGGCGGTAGCCCGTGGCCTGGTCCTGCGGAAATTGCTTTTTGATAAGGGCGTAGTCGGCGGCGGCAATGTCGGTGCCCACTCTGCCGTGGCAGCGCAGGCACAGCGCGTTGTTCAGCACAATGGGCCGCTGGTAGAAAAACACCTCCTGCGACTCCCGGGTAATGGTGCGGGTGGTGTCGGTGCGCATGGCGGCGGCCGTGAGCGTGGCCTGCTGGGCGACATTACGGGGCCGCGCACTCACGCGCCGGGCCGTGGCTTTCATCACGCTGGCCAGCGAATCGACCAGGCGGTAGGTTTCGGGGCGGCAAAACCCAACGGCCTGGGCCACCCCGCCAGCGGCCAGCTCGCGCGCCATGGTTTGCCGCAGCAGGGTGTCGGCGGTGGCCGTGAGGGAGTCGCCGGCCCAGCGCGCGGCCTTCAGCAAGTCCTTGGGCATGATGCGCTTCACCTCCCAATTGGCCGTTTCGATGCCGATGCGCTTTGAGTCTTTGAGGTGTTCGATTTGGTCTGGCCGGCAGGCGGAGGCCAGCAGTAGCAGCGCGAACAGGTAAAACCAATTTTTCAAGAGAAGGTGTGACATACTAGTGCAGAAAGCCGGAACACGGCCCGGCGCGTTCCTAAAGCAGAAGGTGGGCTCGGAGTTGTTCGTAATCAACCGCCAAGGGCACACTTCGTTTGGGCCGGTTTTGCAGGTGTTGCACCGCGGGCGGCAGTGGAATGGCCTGGCCAATGATGGGCTCCACCACCGCGGGAAACTTGACCGGGTGCGCCGTAGCCAAAAGCAACCCGGCCGCGCCCGAATGCGCCGTTTGGTAGCGCCGCAAAGCCGCGTACGCCACGGCGCCGTGGGGGTCCAGCAGGTAGCCGTGCTCCGTCCACGCCTGCCGGATGGCGGCCACGGTATCGGCGTCGCTCACGGTATCGGCGCTCAGGGCGGCCCGCAGCTTGCTCACGTTGTGCCCAAACAGCTCCAGAATGCGCGCAAAGTTGCTGGGGTTGCCCACGTCCATGGCGTTGGAGAAAGTGGGCACCGCCGGCCGGGGCGCGAAAGTGCCGGTGCGCAGATAAGCGGGCACTGGCTCATTGGCGTTGCAGGCCGCA
Source organism: Hymenobacter glacialis (assembly GCF_001816165.1). Lineage (GTDB taxonomy): Bacteria > Bacteroidota > Bacteroidia > Cytophagales > Hymenobacteraceae > Hymenobacter > Hymenobacter glacialis. The sequence continues at coordinate 105,918 of NZ_MDZC01000057.1, read as the reverse complement.
ATAAAATGCCCCAGCGGCAATCCCGAAGCCTGCACCAGCAGCCCGGCGCACAGGTTGCCGAAGTTGCCGCTCGGCACCGCCACCACCGGCGCGGGCGCGCCGGCAGGCCACTGCTGCCAGGCAAAGCAGTAGTAGAGCTGCTGCGGCAGCCACCGGGCCACGTTGATGGAATTGGCCGAAGTCAAAAAGCGCCGCCGCGCCAGCTCGGGGTCCTGGAACGCCTGCTTCACCAGGGCCTGGCAATCGTCGAAAGTGCCGCTCACTTCCAGCGCTGTGATGTTTTGGCCCAGGGTGGTGAGCTGCTGCTCCTGCACGGGGCTCACCTTACCCTTGGGGTAAAGTATCACCACTTCCACCCCCGGCACGCCCAAAAAACCGCTGGCCACGGCCCCGCCCGTGTCGCCGGACGTGGCCACCAGCACCGTCACGGGCGGGGTGTCGCCGCGCTGGGCGAAGTAGCCCAGCGCCCGGCTCATAAACCGCGCCCCCACGTCCTTAAACGCCAGCGTAGGCCCATGAAACAGCTCCAGCGCCGACACGCCCTCCTGCACCGGCACCAGCGGAAAGTCAAAATCCACGGCCTCAGCGCAGATGCGCTGCAGGTCGCTGTCGGGAATGGTATTGCCTACGTAGGGACGCATCACGTTCACCGCCACCGTGGCTTTGCTCAGGCTGCGCATTTCGCGCAGCAGGCCCGCCGGCAGCTTCGGAATAGTTTCGGGGAAATAGAGCCCGCCATCCGGTGCCTGCCCGGTGATGGTGGCCGTACGAAAGTCAACCGGCGGCGACTGGTGGCGGAGGCTATAGTATTTCATTGGCAGGGAGCAGGGAGCAGGGAGCAGGGAGCAGGGAGCAGGGAGCAGGGAGCAAAAGAACGTCATGCTGAGCTTGCCGAAGCATCTCTACTGCTGTAGTAAACATGATTACTTGCGCAGTAGAGATGCTTCAACTGCGCTCAGCATGACGTTCTTTTGCTGCGCTCAGCATGACGTTCTACTTGTATTTTCTTTAATCTACCGAAACCACCCGCGCACCCGCGGCGCCCACCGACCCCACATACACGTTAAATTCAATGCCCATCTCTGCGAATACGCTGCCCAAGGCCTCCCCTACCGCCTGTGCAACGGTCTCGGTTTCGTTCAGCATAAATATCGATGGCCCCGAGCCCGAAATGCCCCCGCCGATGGCCCCGGCGGCCAAGGCCCGCTTTCGCGCCTCCGCCAGCCCTGGAATAAGGGCCAGCCGCGCCGGCTCCACGATGTAGTCATCAAGTGAACGCCCAATCAGGGCGTAATCGGCGGTGAGGAAGCCGGCCACCAGCCCGGCCACGTTGGCCCATTGGCGCACGGCCAGGCCCAGGGGCACTTCGGTGGGCAGCACCTTGCGCGAGTCGCTGGTTTTCACCTCAATTTGGGGGTGTACCACGGCTACCCACAGCGGTGGGGCGGGCAGCGCCAAAATATCCAGGGCGGGCTCCAAGGCCCGCACCACCGTGAAGCCACCGAATATGGCCGGGGCAATGTTGTCGGCGTGCCGGGCCCCGCACGCCACCACCTCGCCCGCCATGGCAAAATCCACCAGCTGCAGGTTAGTAAACCGGTTGCCCAGCAGGGCATTGGCGCCTACCACCACGCCCGCCGCGCTGGCGGCACTGCTGCCCACGCCGCTGCCCGGCTTGATGCCTTTGGTAATTTCTACATCGAACCCAACCGGCTCGGGCACTTCTTTTAGCAGAGCCAGCAGGGCCATCCCGGCCACGTTGCGGGCAGGTTCGGTGGGCAGACTGTAGGAGTCGAGGTGCCGGATGCGCACGCCCGGCTCGGCAGCGCGGGTGACGCGAATCGTGTCGTAGGGGGCGGCCAGAGCCAGGCCCAGCACATCAAAGCCACAGCCCAGGTTAGAAAGCGTGGCAGGAGAATGAACGAGTACAGAATCGGGCATCAAGGATTTTAAATGGGCAAAAGAATGGTCATGCAGCACACCGCAACGCATCACAATCGCAACACTAAACAGCCACAGCAGCCGTAGTTCAGCGAATCTAACATGGAGACGCAAAACAGCACGGCTCCCGTTATTTTAGCCGCCGTTTTCCGGCTCGTAACCCGCTCTTGGCTAAAGCGCGGAGGCGCTGGGTAGCATCAGGGAAAAAGCGGTGCCCTGGCCCTCGTGGCTTTCCACGGCAAGCGCGCCGCCGTGGCCCTTGGTCACAATGTCGTGGCTGAGCGAGAGGCCCAGGCCGGTGCCCTGCCCCGGGGGCTTGGTGGTGAAAAAGGGCTGAAAGATTTTGGCCTTGATATCGTCCGGCACGCCCGCGCCATTGTCCGTCACCCGAATCTCAACGCCGCCGCCCACCCGCCGGGTGTGCACGCCCACTACCGGCGCGTAGCCGGGCTCGCCGGCCAGCTGGCGCTGGCGCACGGCGTAGAAGGCGTTGCCAAACAGATTGAGCAAGACCCGGCCCAGGTCGGACCCCACGGCGTCGACCAACGGCAAGTCGGCCGCGAGCTTGGTTTCCAGCGTCGCGTTGAAGCTTTTGTCCTTGGCCCGCAGCCCTTGGTAGGTCAGGCGCAGGTACTCCTGGCACAGGGCGTTGAGGTCGGTGGGGGCCCGCTCGCCGGCGCTGGTGCGGCTGTGCTCGAGCATGCCCTTGACGATGGCCGCCGCCCGCCGCCCGTGCTCGGTGATTTTGGTCAGGTTCTGGGCCACGTCGGTCGCCAACGCGGTGGCCTCGGCCGTATCGCGGGCCGCCAGGGCCTCCTGCAGCTCCTCCACCAGCTCGGCGCTCACTTCCGAGAAGTTGTTGACGAAGTTGAGCGGGTTCTGGATTTCGTGGGCGATGCCGGCCGTGAGTTCGCCCAGGCTGGCCATCTTCTCCTTTTGAATCAGCTGGGCCTGCGTGGCGCGCAGCTCGGTGAGGGCCTGCGCCGTTTGGTCGCGCTGGGCCTGGATTTCGGCTTTCTGCTGGCTGAGCAGGGCGTTGGCCCGCTGCTTGAGTTGGTTGCTGCGCCACAGCAAAAACGCGAACCCGCCAATGAGCGCCAGCACCACGAGCACGCCCCCGAGCACCCAGCGCTGGCGCCGGGCCCGGGCCACGTCCTGCTGCTGGGCCTGGCGCAGGCCGGCAATGCGCGAAGTCTGGGCGCGGTCGGCTTGCTCGATTTCATAGCGGGCCACGTGCAAGGCCCCTTCCCTAGTGTCGAGCGAGTCGGCCAACGCCATGGCCACCACGGCATAGGGGGCCGCCTTTGCGGGCTGGCGCGGCTGGTAAAAGCGGGTCAGCTCCCGCAGGTACGCCAGTTGCAGGGGCGTGCTGTGGAATTGCCGGGCCTTGTGGTAGGCCGCCAGCCAGAACATTTCGGCCCGGGCCGCGTCGCCCTGGGCCACGTAGTACCGTGCCCACGTCGCATCCAACTCTAGGAAGCTGCCGAGACGCAGCTGCAGCGAGTCGGCCAGGTGCTGGGCGGCAACCAGCAACGGATAGGCTTCTTTCGGGTGGCCCTGAGCCAGCAGTACCGCACTGCGAAGCACAAAGACATTGGCTTTCTTGGTGCCCGGGGGGGTAACGTTCCGTTTAGAGGACGACAGAAGCGCTTGGTCGAGGGTCCGCAAGGCGGCCGGGTAGTCATGCCGCCGAACATACACTTTGGCCATGGATATGTAAGGTAGAAAGGGGTCACCACCGCGTTGGCGCAAACCGGCCACCGCTGGCTGGAGGTAGTGCAGGGCTTTGGCGGTGTTGCCCCAGTCAGCATAGCGGCTGCCGACCGCCGCCAGCTGCGTGTAGTATGCCAATCGATGAAAGGAGCGATAGAGGGCGACCTCTTGCAGGGTGTAGCTTAGAGACTGGTTGTAGTCGCCTTGGCTCAAATAGTGGCCGCTGAGGGCGAGGAGACACGGGGCGATGTTTTCGGTGGCCCCGCGCTGCTGATAATACGCCAGCTTCGTGCGGAAGTAGCGCGCCTGGGCCTCGGGCTGATTCAGCGTGGCATAGGGAGCGCGGAGGGCTCCCAGCAGCGTGGGTATGGGCCGGCCTAGCCGGTCAAAGGCCGCCACGGCTGCCCGCAGGCTGTCGAGCGCGGGAGCCACGGTGTTGGCTTGGAGGAGTCGGTTGCCGCTCACCAGCAACCGGTAGGCGCACTGCTCGGGGCGACGGAACCGTTTACTGAGCCGGGCGGCTTCCGCCATCACCTCCACATGAGTAGGTTTTGCCGCGGTCCAGTAAGTGGCTGTGGGGGCTACATCGGCTAGGTGCATGAGCGTGCGCAGGCGGGCCGTGTCGGCCTGCTGGCCGCTGAGCACCTGCCGCAGCGAATCAGGGTCGGCTTCCCAGTAGAGGTAGCGGGCAGCCGCCGATTGTTGCGCCGCTACCGGCCCACGGCCCAGCACCAGGAGCCCAAGCACGAGACCAGCCGCCACGCGGTAAAATGAGGGAGAGAACATGCGCTAGCAGGGTAAGGAGATTATAAATTCGGCCCCACCCTCCTGCTGGCTCTCCACGGAGAGCGTGCCGCCGTGGCCCAGGGCGATGATGTCGTGCGAAAGCGAAAGCCCCAACCCGGTGCCTTCGCCCGTGGGCTTGGTCGTGAAAAAGGGCTGGAAGATTTTCGCCTGTACTTCTGACGGCATGCCCGTGCCGTTGTCCATCACGCGGATTTCGACCGTGTCGCCGACCCGCTTCGTGGACACGCTCACGGTGGGGATGTAATCTGGCTGACTCGCTTGCTGGCGCTTTTGCACTGCGTAGAAAGCGTTGCTGAACAGGTTAAGCAAGACGCGCCCCAGGTCGCCGGCCACGGCTTCAACCAAGGGCAAACCCGGCGCCAGGTCGGTCTGGAGCGCGGCGTTGAAAAACTTGTCCTTGGCCCGCAGCCCCTGGTAAGCCAGGCGCAGGTACTCGTCGGCCAGCGCGTTTACGTCCGTCGGCGCCCGCTCGCCGCTGTTGGTGCGCGAGTGTTCCAGCATGCCGCGCACGATGCCGGCGGCCCGCTTGCCGTGCAGGGTGATTTTGGTTAGGTTCTGGCGCAGGTCGCCGACCAGCTCGGTTTCCAGACCGGCGTCGCGCGCGGGTCGGGCCTGTTCCTCGGCAAGCTCCTCGAGCAACTCGGTGCTCACTTCCGAGAAGTTGTTGACGAAGTTGAGCGGGTTCTGAATCTCGTGGGCGATGCCCGCCGTGAGTTCGCCCAGGCTGGCCATCTTTTCCTTTTGAATCAGCTGCGCCTGGGTGGCGCGCAGCTTGGTCAGGCTGGTATCAAGCTGGTCGCGCTGGGTTTGCAAGTCGTATTTCTGGCTGGTCACCGCCTCGTTGAGCCGACTGAGTTGCTCGTTGGCTTGTTGCTTTTGGCGGTTGGCGCGCCAGAGCACGAAGCCCAGGCTGGCCAGCAAAGCCAGTCCCGCCAGCGTGGCGCCCAGCACGTAGCGCTGGCGGCGGGCGCGGGCGGCATCCTGCACCTGGGTTAGGCGCAGGGCGGCGATGCGCTGCTGCTGGGCCTGCTCGGCGCGCTCGGCCTCGTAGCCGGCCACCTGAAACCGGCCCTGCTGGGTGCGCAGCGAGTCGCTCAGGGCCAGGCCGAGGCGGGCGTAGCGGCCGGCGGGCGCGTCCTGCCCGCGCTGGGCGTAGAAGTCGGCCAGCTCTTGCAGGTAGGCTAGGCGTAGCGGCACAATTTTCAGCTCGCGGGCCTTGCGGTAGGCCGTGAGCCAGGCCTGTTCAGCGCGGGCCGGCTCGCCGCTGACGGCGTAGTAGCGCGCCCAGGTCGCATCCAGCTCCAGGTCGCCGTGGGTAGTATTAATCGGTATTTTCACCGAATCGGCCAGCTGCTGCGCCCGCACCAGCAGGGAGATGGCTTCAGCCCCGCGGCGCAGGTCGAGCAGCACTGCACTTTTGAGTACCAGTCCGTAAGCGCGCTGAATGGGAAGTAAAGTCGCGTAGTTCTGGGTGGTATCGGTGGGTACGCCGGCCAGGGCCTTGTCGGCGTAGCGCAGGGCAGCGGGGTAGTTGCGCAGCTGCCTGTAGGCCTGGGCCATGTTGCGGTAGGTGAAGGCGTATTGGTCTATGCCCTTGCGCCGGGGCAGCTTCGCACCCACGGCCAGCGACTGGCGCAGAAAGAGCAGGGCCTTGACCGGGTTGCCCCAGTCGGCGTATGAGGCACCCACCACTTTCAGCTCATTTTCCTGGCCCGACCTTCTGAACGTGCTGTATAGGTCGGCCGCGCGTAGGTAGTGGCTGATGGCTTGGTTATAGTCGCCCCGTTTCGCAAAGGGAAACCCCAGCAGATGGTGGCAAGAGGCCAAGTTCTCCCGCGCCCCGCGGGCCTCATACTGCGCCACCTTGGCTAGCAGATACGTCTCCCGCGCCTCCACTTGATTGAGCTCTCTGAACAAGGCCCCGATTCCCGATAACGGTCCCGACGCGGGCCGGCCCACGCTGTCAAACGCTTCCACGGTAGCTTGTAGATTCCGAAGCCGTGTGGCGGGGTCAGCTTTGACCTTGGATAGCTGGTAATCGGCGTAGAAGAGCTGATGGGCGCGGGCTTCGGGCCGCTTCAGCCGGCGCAGGAGACGTATCCGCTCCTGAAATAAGGAGTCGTAGTCGGACGGCGACCGATATCCCCCCACATAAAACATGTGCAACAGCGTACGCAGGCGGGCCGTATCGGCGCGCTGCGTAGCCAGCACCCGCCGCAGCGAGTCGCCATCAGCTTCCCAGTAGCGGTGGGCGGGCGTGGTTTGGGCGGCCAGCGGGCCACTAAGCAGCAGGAGGAGCAGGGGCAGCAGCCAGCCCCGGCGGGAACGCGGCGGCAGATGTAGCAGGAAAAACGGCACAGCTAAACAGGTAAGGTGATGGTAAATTCGGTGGACTCGCCCGGGGTGGAGTGCACGCTGAGCGTGCCGCCGTGGCCTTTGGTGATGATGTCGTAGCTGAGCGAGAGGCCCAGGCCCGTGCCCTCGCCCGTGGGCTTGGTGGTGAAGAAGGGCTGGAAGATTTTGGCCTGTACCGCCGGGCTCATGCCCGTGCCGTTGTCCGTCACCCGGATGGCCACGTGCCCGTTCACCCGTTCGGTCGAGAGGCTGACGGTGGGCGCATAGCCCGCCTCGCCCGCTTGCTGGCGCTGGTGCACGGCGTAGAACGCGTTACCAAACAGGTTGAGCAACACCCGGCCGAGGTCGGCGCCCACGGCCGGCACGTCGGGCAGGCCGGGAGCAAAGTTGGTGCGGAGGGCTGCGTTGAAGGTTTTGTCTTTGGCCCGCAGGCCCTGGTAAGCCAGGCGCAGGTACTCGTCGGCCAGGCTGTTGAGGTTGGTCGGAGTGCGGTCGCCGGGGCTGGTGCGGCTGTGCTCCAGCATGCCGCGCACAATGGCCGCCGCCCGCCGCCCGTGCTGGGTAATCTTCGCCTGGTTCTGCTCCAGGTCGCGTAGCAGCTCGGTCAGCTCGTCCTTGTCGGCCGCCGGCAGGGCCGCCGTGGCCAGCAGCTCCTGCGCTTCCTGGCACAGCTCGGCGCTCACTTCCGAGAAGTTGTTGACGAAATTGAGCGGGTTCTGGATTTCGTGGGCGATGCCGGCCGTGAGCTCGCCCAGGCTGGCCATCTTCTCCTTCTGAATGAGTTGGGCTTGCGTGGCGCGCAGCTCGGTGAGGGAGCGTTGCAGCTCGCCGGTGCGCTGCGTCACCTGCTGCTCCAGCGTCTCATTCTGGGCGGCCAGCAGGGCCTGCTTGTCCTGCTCCTGCGCGATGGTCTGGGCCGAAAGGCGTTCCACCTCGCCCAGCTTGACTTGTAGCAGCCCGGCATCGAGGGCAAACTCCCGCGCTAGAAACAGCGAGATGCCCAGCGCCCGCAACACAAAGATTCCTACAATGCAGAGATTAGCCGCTAGCACCGATACCGACAGCGCATGTATGCCGACATATCCTATCGCAGCCAGCAGCCCGCCCGCAAAGCCAACTGCGATAATCCAGGCCCCGCGCCGACGTTGCCGCACGGCCCGCACAGTTAAGCGCAGTTCCTCAGCGATAAATAAGATACTCAGGCCTGACCACAGAAAAATAGTCGCCGGGAGATAAGGAGCCAACGCCAACATCAGCACTACGCCTCCATAAACCACCCATAAACCGGTGTAAATGCGGCCGGGACGGACGTTGAACAAAGCGTATAAGGCCCGCACAGACCACAAGCCGGTCATGGAAGCCAGCGAGTTGGTAGTAGCAGCCAGCACCAGGTAAGGCCCTAACGAGTCGAAAGTCAGGGTGTACATACAATGCGCCCCGAATGAGGCCAGCGCCGACGCAAGGGCAAAACGAGCAAAGTAGCGGTTGGCTCGCTGGGCGGGGTTGTAACGATAAAAAGCAAAGTGCAGGAGCGCCAGGAGCGCCGAAAATCCTAGCAGCACCAGATAAATCTGGGAGTTATTCTTTTCCTTCCCCTGTCCCTCCCAAAACACCTGAGGGTTAAATAGGACAGACGTTAGCAGCGGGGTTCGGTCGATGCCCACCAACAGCGACGACTGCCAGGGCGCGTAGCGGACGGCCAGCACCTGCTCGGCTGGCCCACCCGCTGGCACCTGCCCAGGCTGCGGAAAGCGGCCTCGAGGCACTACCTGGGCGGGGTCGGCATTGATTACTCCCTGACGCTGCACCAGCCGGCCGTTCAGGTACACCTCGACGGCGCCGCGTTCCCCACAATTCACCAGCAGGTCGTGCCGGCGCAGGCTGTCGCCGAGCCGGAAGCGCAGGCGCAGCCAGCTGATGCCCGTGCCCAGGGCCTGCGGCAACTCGCGCCGGGGCCGGGTAGGATTAAGCGTGTCCCAGGCGCTGTCGTCAAAGTCGGACCGAGCCCAGGCGGGGTCGTCGCCGGCGTGGTAGCGCCAGCCTTTTTTAAGCATCAGGCCATCGGCGGGCAGGTGGTTGATAACTAGAATGGTAGAATCGGGTGGCAGGGCCGTAGCTCCGGCAGCCGGAGCCAGCAGCCACAAACTCATCAGCAGTAGAAAGTAGCGCATAGGCAGCAAGAGGCACCACGCAGCGGGCTGCTTTGTGGTGTAGAATTAATTTGAGTGAAAATTGAATTTACCCCAGCAAGCTACTACTAATCAGGGCAGTTTATGGCCTGCTGCTTTAGGTCTGCAACCGGCCATCGGGGCAGCTCGGCCGCAAGGCGGTGGGTAGTGCGCGGTGCGTGGGGCACACACGGTGGTGGGCCAGGGTCCGCTTCCGGCCCCAACGGAACGTCCGGCCTACATAGCGGTGTTTAGATTCAGTATCTTTGCAGACTATTGACTAAATCCGGAACACCCGATGCTTGATAAACTAGAAGCCATCAGCCAGCGCTACAATAATGTAAACGAAGAGCTGATGCAGCCCGATGTGATGTCGGACTTGAAACGCTACAAGGCCCTGAACAAAGAATATAAGGAGCTGGGCAAGATTGTGGCCGAGTACCGCAACTACCAGGGCGTACTCAGCAACATCGAAAACGCCCGCTCGGTGATTTCGACGGAGAAAGACGAGGACTTCCGCCAGATGGCCAAGGACGAGCTCGACGAGCTGCAGCCCGAGCAGGAGCGGCTCGAAACCCTCATCAAAGACCTGCTGCTGCCCAAGGACCCGAACGACTCCAAGGACGTGATTATGGAAATCCGGGCCGGCGCGGGCGGCGACGAAGCGGCCCTGTTTGCCGGCGACCTGCAGCGCATGTACATGCGCTTCGCCGAAAAGCAGAACTGGAAAATGGAGCTCATCGACGCCATGGAAGGCACCGCCGGCGGCTACAAGGAAATCATTGTGGCCGTGCGCGGCGAGGACGTGTATGGCAAGCTTAAGTTTGAGAGCGGCGTGCACCGCGTGCAGCGCGTGCCGGCCACCGAAACCCAGGGCCGCATTCACACCAGCGTCGCTTCCATCGTGGTAATTCCCGAAGTGGAGGAGTTCGACATCGAGCTGAACATGGGCGATATCCGCAAGGACTACTTCTGCTCCAGCGGCCCCGGCGGCCAGTCCGTGAACACCACGTACTCGGCCGTGCGCCTCACCCACCTGCCCTCCGGCCTCGTGGCCCAGTGCCAGGACCAGAAATCGCAGCTCAAAAACTTCGACAAGGCCCTGGCCGTGCTCCGCTCCCGCGTGTACGACATGGAATTGGCCAAGAAGAACGAAGCCGACGGCCTGGTGCGCAAAAGCATGATTGGCGGCGGCGACCGCAGCGATAAAATCCGCACCTACAACTACCCCCAGGGCCGCGTGACCGACCACCGCATCGGCTACACGGTCTACAACCTGTCCAGCGTAATGGAAGGCAACGTGGACGACTTCGTAGAGCAGCTGCGCCTGGCCGAAAGCGCCGAGCGCCTGCAGGAAGGCGTAGCCAAGTAACCGGAACCGTTGAACGGTCAAACTCCCCTCTTTTTTTTAAGGAGGGGACGCGGCCGCGAAGCAGCCGCTGGGGTAGTGCAGTCGTTGCACGACACCCGCGCCGGCTCGCTACTTCGGGTACTATTTCCGCTCCGTAGTCGTTCAACGACTTCACCACCCCCGTCCGAGCCGTCGGCTCGAACATCCCCTCCTTAAAAAAGGAGGGGAGTTGACGTTCTATTTATGCGCCACCTGTTTCCGCTGTTACTGCTTGTAAGCTGCCTGCTCACTTTTCTGCCCGGCTGTGAGCCGAAGGTAGACCTGCTGCAAACAACTGGCCGACTGGAGTTTGACCGGGACACGGTGGTTTTCGACACGGTGTTTACCACGGTGAAAACCGTAACCAAGCGGTTGTGGGTGTACAACCGCAACCGCGGCGCGGTGAAAACGGCCATTAACCTGGCCGGCACTGCTGGCAACACGTACTCCCTGGTCATCAACGGCGACGCCACGCCATCGGCGCCTGATGTGACCATTCGGGGCCAGGACAGTATACTGGTGCTGGTGCGCGCCGTGCTGGGCGACAACGGCAGCGCCGCCAAGCCTTTTCTGCTCGTCGACCAGCTGCAGTTCCGCACCAACGGCAACGAGCAGGACGTGAAGCTGGTGGCCTACGGCCAGAACGCGTACTTCCACCGGGCCGATTTCGTCAGCCGGAACACCACCTGGGCCACCGATAAGCCGCACGTCATCATCAACGCGGATGTGGTGCAGGGCGGCCGGACTTTTTCGGTGGGCGTGCAGGTGAACCCCAACGTGACGCTCCGCATTCCGAAGGGCGCGCGCATCTACTGCCACGCGGGGGCAGCCCTGGTGGTGGCCGGCACGCTGCTGGTGAACGACGGCTACCAGCCCGGCACCGGCGCTACCGATACCGTGAAGGCCAACAACCGCGACATCGTGCGTTTTCAGGGCGACCGGCTGGAATCCTTCTACGCCAACGTACCGGGCCAATGGGCCGGCATCGTATTCACCGAGACCAGCCGGGGCAACGTCATTCGCTACGCCGAAATAAAGAACGCCAATGCCGGGGTGTTTCTCTCCAACCCCGACAACCGCACGCCGCGGCCCGATATCACGCTGGAAAACACCGTTATCAGGAATATTTCCGGTGCCAATCCCTCCTACGTCAACAACCTGGAGCTGCCCGGCGGCATCGTAAGTATTTCGGGCGATGTGAAGGCCACCAACTGCCTCCTTACCAACTGCGGTGAATACGCCGTGCTGGGCGTGGGCGGCGGCATCTACGACTTCAACTTCTGCACCTTCGCCAACTACACGCCGGGGTTCAACCGCGACACGCAGTCCCTCACCTTCACCAACGAGAAGGCTACTGCTCCCGCCACCAAGCTGCCCCTCACGCTTAGCCTGCGCAACTCCATTGTGTGGGGCTCCAACCTGGGCAGTGAGATGAACGACGAGTTATTCGTAAAAAACTACGCCGAATACACTTCCCTGAACATTCGCAACACGTTGCTGCGCACCAAGGAATATGCTACCATAGCCGCCGTAGTGGGCGGCCCCGCCGATAACCTGCTCAACGTGGACCCACTGTTCAAGCGCAACCCGCTGAACAGCTTTGGCCCGTTGGATTTTATGCTGCAGCCCACCTCGCCAGCCATCACCCCCAAGCGCCTCCGGGCCGGGGCCGCACCCGCCCGCGACATTCTCAACCTGCCGCGCAATGCCGCAGCGCCCAGCCTGGGAGCCTACGAGTCCAAGTAAGCGGCACGCGGCTGCGGGCCAGCTATTCTACCAGCCCCGCCGCTGCGTAATGCAGGGTGTCAAACAATACCAGTTTCTGGGTACCCACCACCTCGTAGCGCTGCAGCTGGCCGTTTTGCAGCTGGAAGCGCAGGCGCTTGCGAGCGGCAAACAGGGCGTTGTCTTGCTCAATGGTGGCGGTCACCTCCTGGGCTACCACGCTCTGCTGCACCACCGTGAGCACGGCTACCGGAGCGTTGGGCTGGCCCGGCAGGCGGGTGTAGGTGCGGCGCAGCAAGCCCCCGGGCAAAGCCACGGAATCGACGGTGTAGGCCCCGCGCAAGGCAGCTTTGTTGATGTCGGCCTGCAGGAAAATCTGCAGCTCTTTGTTCCAGTTTGCGGCGGGCACCCGCACGGTTTCGGTTGGGTTGCTGCGCACGCGCACTTGCTTGGTTACGGCCGCTTTGCGCTGGGCCAACTGCTCTATCTGCTGCGTCACCAGGCCCTTCACATCGAAGTACAGCGGGCGGCGCGGCGCGGGGGCGGCCGGGCCCACATCGGCGCAGCCCACCAGCCCCAGCACGCCCAGCACCGCCGAGCTTAGGACGAGACCTGCGCGGCGCTTACGCATTCGGCACCGGGGCTAGGCTGCGGCGCAGCAGGCTCTGCCCAGTCATTTCCACAGGCTGGGCCACGCCCATCAGCTCCAGAATGGTGGGGGCCAGGTCGCCCAGCTTGCCATCGGCCAGGGTGCCCACGTAGTCGTTGTCTACCAGGAGGCAGGGCACCAGGTTGGTGGTGTGCGCGGTGTTGGGCGAGCCGTCGGCGTTGCGCATGAACTCGGCATTGCCGTGGTCGGCAATGACGATGCTGGCGTAGCCGGCTGCCAGGGCAGTTTCTACCACGGCGCGGGCACACGCATCGGTGGTTTCCACGGCCTTTACCACTGCCGAAAACACGCCGGTGTGGCCCACCATGTCGGGGTTGGCAAAGTTGAGCACCACAAAATCGGCGGCATTGGCCTGCAGCTCGGGCACCAGGGCCGCTACCAGGTCGGCGGCGCTCATTTCGGGCTGTAGGTCGTAGGTAGCCACCTTGGGCGAGGGCCGCATGATGCGCGTTTCGCCCTCAAAAGCATTTTCGCGCCCGCCCGAAAAGAAGAACGTGACGTGCGGGTACTTCTCGGTTTCGGCAATGCGAATCTGGGTTTTGCCGTGCGCTGCTAGCACCTCGCCCAAGGTGTTGTTGAGGTTGTCGGTTTCGAAAACCGGCGTCACGCCCGCAAACGTGTCGTCGTAGTTAGTCAGGGTGAGGTAGTGCAGGTTCAGGCGCTTCATTTGGAATGCGTGCATGTCCTGTTGGGTGAGCACCTCCGTAATTTCGCGGCCGCGGTCGGTGCGAAAGTTGAAACACAGCACCACGTCGCCTTCCTTGATGGTAGCCAGCGGCTGGCCGTCGGCTCCGGTTTTCACGATGGGCTTCAGGAATTCGTCCGTCACGTCTTCCTTATACTGCTCCTGAATGGTCTGAATGAGGTTTTGGGAAGGCGTGCCGATGCCGTTTACCAGCACGTCGTAGGCCACTTTCACCCGCTCCCAGCGGCGGTCGCGGTCCATGGCGTAGTAGCGGCCCACCACCGAGGCAATTTTGGCGCCGCTGCGCACTATCGATTCTTCCAGCTCGTTCACGTAGCGCACGCCGCTCTTGGGGTCGGTGTCGCGGCCGTCGGTGAAGGCGTGCACGAAGACGCGCCGCACGCCGGCTTCGTGGGCAATGGTGCACAGGGCCTTCACGTGGTCGATGTGCGAGTGCACGCCGCCATCGGAAAGCAGGCCGATGAGGTGCAGGGGCTTGTCGTTGGCAATGGCGTATTCGAAGGCTTTCACCAAGGCTGGCACCTGGCCCAGCTTGCGCTCGCGAATGGCCTTGCCGATGCGCACCAGCTCCTGGTTCACCACGCGGCCCGCCCCAATGTTCATGTGGCCCACTTCCGAATTGCCCATCTGGCCCTCTGGCAGGCCCACGGCCTCGCCCGAGGCCTGTAGCTTGCTGTGCGGAAAACGCTGCAACAGCTCGTGGTAGAACGGCGTATTAGCCGCGTCCACGGCCGAAACCGCCGCATTCTGGGGAATTCCCCACCCATCCAGAATCACCAACAAAACCTGTTTATCCATGCCCCAAAGATACGGCCAGCCCGGGCATGGGTTGGAATTATCTACCTTTGAATGTTCCTCCGCCGTTCCTTTTTTTGAGCGGCTTCTCCAGCGGCCGTCGGTATGGTCTTACTTCCTGGCACCATTTTAGCTTTCCATTCGATGCGTATGACGCACTAATTACTCTACTAATGAAACGCTATTTTTTTAGGACCTTATTCTTAAGCTGGATGCTTCTATTTACCGGAGTAGCTGCTCACGCCCAGGCCGACAACCTCGGGGCCGTGCGCTCTGCTTTGCGCAACGGCTCCGCCCGCGAATTGTCGCAGTACTTCGCCTCCACCGTTGAGGTGGGTTTCGATGGCGACAAGCAGGGCTACAACGCAACCCAGGCTGAGATTGTCATCAAAGACTTTTTCGCTAAAAACGGCCCCACCGGCTTCGACTTCATCCACCAGGGCGAAAGCAAGGAAGGCATCCGTTACGCCATTGGCCGCTACACCGGCCGCAGCGGCGTGTACCGGGTGTATGTGAAGCTGAAGCCCTCGAAGGGCGCGCCGCAGATTGACACCCTTGACTTCACGAAGGAATAAATTTCCGCCTGCTCGCCAAAAACTCAGCCCCAGCCTCACTAGGCCGGGGCTTTTTTGTGCGTTTGAAATCGCCATCATTTTATAATTCGTGCAGAGCCGAAGGACTTTATTCCGGCAGTGTTAGCAGCTGTTTACTGCAAATTGGTCTTTAGTTATAAGCTCCTTCGCTGGGCTCAGGATGACAGACGGCTTGGCTTTCACTAGCGCCGCAGGGACCGTACCTTTGCGGTGTGCAAACTCCCACTCCTTCCTATTTAACGCCCGAGGCGTTGACTCGCTTCATCCGCACGGCGCTGGCCGAGGACGTGGGCGACGGCGACCATTCGGCCCTTTCCTCGATTCCGGCCGATGCCCGCAACCGGGCCCACCTGCTGGTGAAGGGCGAAGGCATTCTGGCCGGCATGGCCCTGGCGCCCCTCATTTTTGCCGAAGTCGACCCCAGCCTGCAGCTCCACGCGCTGCTCGCCGACGGCACCCCCGTGAAATACGGCGACATCGCCTTCACCGTGGAAGGCCCCGCGCGCAGCATCCTCACGGCCGAGCGCCTTGTGCTCAACTGCATGCAGCGCATGAGCGGCATTGCCACCTACACGGCTTACCTCAACACCCTGCTGGCGGGTACCAAGGCCAAGCTGCTCGACACCCGCAAGACCACGCCCAACTTCCGCATCTGCGAGAAATGGGCCGTGCTCATTGGCGGCGGCGTGAACCACCGCTACGGGCTGTTCGACATGATTATCCTGAAGGACAACCACGTGGACTACGCCGGGGGCGTGGCCGAGGCCATTGCCGCCACCCACGCCTACCTGGCCAAAACAGGCCGCAGCTGCCCATCGAAATTGAAACCCGCTCCCTCGACGAGGTGCAGCAGGCCCTTGACGCCGGCGGCATCGACCGCATCATGCTCGACAACATGGGCCCCGAGCAGCTGCGCGAAGCCGTGGCCCTGGTGGCCGGGCGCTTCCCCACCGAAGCCAGTGGCGGCATCACCGAAATGACCATTGCCCAGGTGGCCCACACCGGCGTGGACTACATCTCGGTAGGTGCCCTCACCCACAGTGTGAAAAGCCTGGACTTAAGCCTGAAAGCATATTAAACTAGTGGTTAATGGTTAGTGATAAACGGTTAGTGTTGGACATTCTATTACTGAATTCCCCTAACCGTTTATCACTAACCACTGACCACTAATCACTAACCACTAACAATGAACCAACCCAACCAACGCGGCGGTGGCGGCGGCTTTCGCCAGGCCCAACAGGCTTCGCCGCTGGCCATCCGCACCAAAAAAACGCAGTTCGACACCAATACCTACACCCGCATTGCCATGGCTGAGGTGTGGAAAAAAGACTGGGTGTACGCCCTGATTCCCTTTGCCCTGGGGATACTGCCTGCCATTTTTGTGCATTCCTGGTGGTGGCTGGTGCTGGCCGTGGTGCTCACGGTGCTATTCGTGCTGTTTCGCTCGGCCCAGGTGACGGGTGTGACGCAGATGGAGCAGAGCAAGCCCCTGTTTGAGCGCATGAACTTTGAGATGGACCAGAAGCAACTGCTGTTGCGCGTGGGCCCCGAGAAAGCCATGCAGCTGACCTGGGACATGATAGGCCGCGCCCGCCGCGACGGCGATGCCTACCTGCTGTACCTCAAGCCCGGCACCCCGCCCGGCGACCTGGCCCCCTGGCGCCTGTGGGTGGCGCGCACGTTCGATGTGCCGGTGTTTTTACATTTGCCCCAGCGCATCTTCAATTCGCCGAACGACGTGAAGCTGTTTGAGGCCTTGTTGCGCCGCAAAAACCTGTTGCCCACCGAAGCCGGCGCCACAACCGTTTAGGACGGTAGGCCGTTTGTGTAAGCCCGGCGCGGCGTTGTTATCCCTGCTTTCTTTGACCTTGTTTACCTGCTAATTTTTCTTCTGATGAAATTGACTCACACCCTGTTGCTGGCTTTGGCCACTGCCTCCCTGGCCCTGACCTCGTGCAGCAGCGAGCCTTCTGACTGGCGCCCCGACGACAAAGTATCGCTGGACATGGTAGCACCTGGCACCCGCATTTCCGAAAGCTACGACGAGGCGCACGCGGCCCACGCTCCCCACCAAGCCAGGGGCGGTGCCATTGCCGAGCCCATCAGTTCCGGGGTTGACCTGGACCATCGCGCCAAGCCCTCGGCCAAAGGCGCCATGAGCGCCAACGCGGAGGAAGGCATGCGCAAGCGTGGCAAACTCAACGATGCAGGCAAGTCGAGCCAGGAGGCCCACTCCGGTACTGAGCGGAAGTAAGCCGCCGGTTTCGTCGTTACTACACATTATTTGGGTGGCAGCTTTGCCCGCCGGCTGGCGGTAGCAAAGCTGCCGCTTTCTTGGAAGGCAGAATGAGGAATGAGGAATTGCCCACCGCGCAGTTCCTCATTCTTCATTCCTCATTCTTCACTATCCGTCCATGGGGTTTGCTATTTTTCTGCTGCTGGTGACGGTGCTGGGCGCGGGCGCGGCGGCGGCATGGGTGCCGGTGGCCCGGGGCAGCCAGTGGCTGAAGCCGCTGCTGGCCTTTAGCGGGGCATACCTGTTCACCCTCACCATCACGCACATATTGCCGGAGGCCCTGCAAATGCTGCCCGACCGCCCCGCGCAGGTGGGCTACTGGGTGCTGGCTGGTTTTTTTGGGCAACTGCTGCTGGAAGTGTTTTCGCAGGGAGTGGAGCACGGCCATGTGCATCACGAAGCCGCCCACGGACCGCACGATACGGGCGGACGCGTGCCATTTCTGCTGCTGGGCGCGCTGGTCATCCATTCCATTCTGGAAGGCAGCATCTTGGTGCACGCGCCGGAAGTGGGCCACATGAGCCAGAACTTTTACGCCATTGTGGTGGGGGTGGCGCTGCACCATATTCCGGCGGCCTTTGCGCTGGCCACGCTGCTGCGCCTACGGCTGGGCAGCTTTCGGCGGGTGTGGCCCTGGCTGCTGCTGTTTGCGCTGGCCTCGCCGGTGGGCATTGTGCTGAGCAACTACGTGGTGCTCTCGGAGCTGCTGAGCGGCGGCCTTTACGCGGCGCTATTGGGCCTGGTGGCCGGCAATTTCCTGCACGTTTCCACCACCATCCTGTTCGAAACCAGCCCCGAGCACCGGCTGAACTGGCCCAAACTGGGCGCTACCCTGGCCGGTCTGCTGCTGGCGCTGGCCGTGGCGTAGGCGGGCCGATGGCTGAGTAAGCAAGCGTTCGGCAGTCCGCGTTTACGCTCCACGGGTGCCCCAACCAGCCGATTTATGATAGATGAAATGACTCGCTGGCACTTGCTATGACCGTAGTGCGGCTACTCGGCGCAGCCGGCTGGCTTGGCCTCCAGCATGGCCGGCACCGAAACCAGCTCCACGTCAGCGAAGGTGCGCAGATAGGCTTCCACATAGGGCTTGTGGGCCGCGCCCACGATTAGAAGCGCCCTGCCCCCCGCAATCGGCGCGGTTGCTTCCCGAATTGCCACGGCCATGCGCAAGTTTTGGGCTTCCCAGGCCGCTACCCATTGCCGGCCGGTGCGGCCTGCCTTGTCGCTGCGCAGCATCGACTGGCATTGGGCGTCGGCGTCTAGTCTGCCGAAGCGCAAGGAGTTCTTCCATTTAAAAACGGACATGATTTCGGAAGCGGCGGCCAGCTTCATGGCTTCCTCCGGCACGGCGCGAAACTCGGGCGTGTTGTGGTTGAACAAGTCCGTGAGGCCGGGCTCGGCGGCGACCACGGCCTTCATCGCCTCACTGCTTGGCGATGCCACGTCGCTCAGGTGGTCGCCGGCTCCGTAGAGACGCTCCAATCCCACGTCGGCCGCCACACGGGCTGCCATTGATACTATCTCATTCCGCAGGCCGGCGAAGCTATTAAGAGTTTTGACCAGCGCCGGCGAAACACCGTCGGCCGCTATTCGCTCTGCCGGAGCTAGGCGCATCCACTGCACAGTGGCCGAAAAAGGCTCGGCGGCGGCAACGAATAGACTGGCCAGATGCCGACGGTTTGCCGGCGTCAATCCCCCTTTTTGGCACAATGAATTTGCCTCAACCAACGCTTGGGAAGCCGTAAGCTTTAAGTCGGCCTGGGCGGCTTTGGCCATGCTCAGCGTCGGGCCGGCGTATCGTCCGGCGGTGCCGTGGTAAGCAGCGTAGGCATCCAGGGCCATTACCTGCTCCCCAGACATGGCCTCGGTCAGAATAACATCCGGTTTGTACGCCCGCAGCCTGCACAAAACGGGCTCCAGCCACGAAACCTGGAAGTTAGCGGGTGCGGTATCAAGGTGCGTGAGGCCCAATACCAGTACCTGAGTCGGCGCAAGGGCTAATTGCGGCCGCACCGCCGCGGGGTCGAAAGGCCGCCCGACTTCCGTTGAAGCCAACCGGGCCGCCGCTCCCGGGCCCGCTTGGTTCGCCTTGCAAGCCGACAAGGCCAGGACCAGTCCGGCTAACAGCCCCTGCCAGGCAGCCCGGCGGCCCAGCAGGCCTGGGCCCAGGCCTGGCTTTATTTGGTTGTGTAGTCGGTAGCGGCCCGAGAACGGCGCCGTGCAAGCAGTGGCAAATGGCAGTGGTTTGTAGCTAAAAAGCATTGGCGCGGCTTCGGAGTAGAGCAGGTACTAAGGTAGCAGCGCAACCCTGAAAGCTGCTTCAAAAGCCATGCACTGCCGCTCATTGCATTGCCTATGGAAACGCTACAACTCCTCCAAGGGGCCGGTGCCGCGCAAGAAGTCTTCGAGCTGCCGGGTGCGGGCGCGCTCGTGGGTTAGCTGCGCCTGCAGCTCCACCAGCCGCTGGCGCATGGCCATGATAACGTCGAGAGCTTCGGGGGGCAGTTCCAGCTCGTGGTGCAGGCGGGCCAGGCGGGGCAGGTCGTCGGGCTCGTCCACAATGACGGTTTCGGGGGCGGGCGCCGCGCGCAGCAGGCCGGCCTGCAAAAAAGCGTGCAGCGCCGCCGGCCCCAGCCCGTAGCGGACCGAGCACTCGTGGTAAGTAAGGGTGAGAATGGAAGTTGCCATGTTTGCAGGGCTTCGGGATTAGGCGTCGGGACGCAGGGCGGCCAGCTGCCGGATTAATTCATTTTCCTGGGGGGTAAGGTGCTGGGGCAATGCCAGGCTGAGGCGCAGATACAGGTCGCCAAACTCGCCGGGCTTTTTGTACACCGGAAAGCCCTTGCCGCGAAGGCGCAGGCGCGTGCCGTTCTGGGTTTCGGGCTTGATGTTGATTTTAACAGGGCCGCTGAGGGTTTCCACGGTTTGCTCGCCCCCCAGCAGGGCCTTGTACACGCTCACGGGCACATCGTGGGTCAGGTCGTCGCCGGTGCGGGCGTAGCGGGCATCGGGCCGGATGCGAAAGGTGATGAGCAGCGAGCCACTGGGGCCGCCGTTGCGGCCCGGTCCGCCCTGGTCGCGCAGCCGAATGGACTGGCCATCGGCCACGCCGGGCGCAATGGTCAGGCGCAGGTTTTTGCCGTTCACGGCAATGGTGCGGGGGCCGCCGTGGTAGGCTTCCTCCAGGCTCAGCTCCAGCTCGGCCTGGTAGTCGGCACCGGCGGCGGGCCGGCGGCTGCCCGCCCGGCCGCCGCCCATGTTGCCGAACATGGAGCCAAAGAAGTCGGAAAAGTCCTCGCCCTCACCGAAGGGGTTGCCCTGGCCCTGGCTGCCCCCGCCCTGGGTGTACTGGCTCCAGTCGAAGCCCGCGCCGGGCCGGCCGCCGCGCTCCGCGCCGCCGGGCTGCTGCTGGTAGCGCTGCCAGTCGGCCCCAAACTGGTCGTATTTCTTCCGTTTTTCGGGGTCTATGAGTACTTCGTGCGCCTCGTTTACTTCCTTAAATTTCTGTTCGGCCACCTTGTTGTCGGGGTTCACATCGGGGTGGTGCAGGCGGGCCAGTTTGCGGTACGCTTTCTTAATCTGCTCTTTAGTAGCTGATTTTTCCACTCCCAGCACGTTGTAGTAGTCTTTATAATCCATAATGGCTGAGCGAAATGCGCAAGGTATTGGGCTTCTGAAACTAAAATCTGCAGCAGGCCACTAATGTGGCAGTTGCAGCACTTTTTTCACTGCTTCCCGCCTCCACCTTAAACGGGTGTAAGCGCTGGCGCTGGCAATCTAAGCGGCTTGTGCTTATGCAGTACGTGCCGGCTGCCGGAAGGCACAGGCCCGAAATTACTTTTTTGTATTGCGCAGCTGCAGGCACATATTTAGGTGATATACGGCTGGCGCCGAAGTTTTGGCATCATATTAGAAAGGAGTTGTTTGAACGCATGCAATTGCTGAAAGTTAATAACTGAGTCATTTAGACTTTAACTCGTTTTTTGCATTCACAGATTATAGCAGTGTTATAGTACAAGACAAATAAGCTGTATATTGTGCGCTTATTAGCCTTTTGATATTAATTCAACAAATTCTACTTTACATTTTTCCATGAATACTCGTTTTCTCTTTAGCTTCATTATTGGTATTGCCCTGCTGGCTGGCACCACGGCGCAGGCCCAAACGCGCGTTCCCGCTCGCCGGCCCGGCGCGGTGGCACCGCGCCCTCGCCCCACCAACATGGGCGCCGGCATGAAAGATGGCCTCACCATGAAGGATGGCCGCATTATCCTTACGGAGCTGGGCATCAGCAACCCCACCACTGCCGACAAAAAGCTGCTGAACGGCGTTGTCATCAGCACCACTGGCTTGGTGACGGCCACCGATGGCACCACCACTCAATTGACTGAGGGCGACCTGGTTTCGCTCACGGGACGGGTCACTACCCGCCGCTCCATTGTGGTAGCCGACAGCCTTTCCAAGGCCCGCTCCTTCGACCTGAAATATCCTGGCAAGCGCAAGAAAATGGAAGAAGACGCCGAGCGCAAAGCCAAGGTTAAAGCCAAGCTGGCCGAGGACAAAGCCAAAATCGCTGAGAAGCGGGCCAGAGACAAAGAAAAGTCCAAGCGCTAGCCCTAACAGTCCGGCCTTTCCGGCCGCAGCAGTCCCCGCCACCCTTTTCGGATGTGGCGGGGATTTTTTTTGTTTCGGGAGTCCCGACCCGCGCAGCACGGGCGGCTGGCCTACCTTAGCGGGACTAACGCTCTTTGGTCCATGCTTTTTTATACCGTTATCAAACCGTTTGTGCAGGTGGCGCTGCGGGTGTTTTTTCACCGCATCGAGTTGCGTTATCGCGAGCGGCTGGCGCTGCCGGGGCCATTGCTCTTTGCCAGCAACCACCCCAACACCCTGATGGACCCGCTGCTGGTGGCCATCAACCGCCGCCAGCCGGTGGCGTTTCTGGCCAAAAGCACGTTTTTCAAAAACCCCGTGTCGCGCGCCATTCTGCAGTCCGGCAACTCCATTCCCATCTACCGGCGGCAGGACGCCGAGCCCAGCGCCGAGCCCGCCACGCACGCCCAGCTTGCCGCCCAGAACGAGGCCACCTTCGGCCGCTGCTACGACTACCTGGGCCAGGGCGGCACCCTCATGATTTTTCCCGAGGGCACCAGCGTGAGCGAACGCCGCCTGCGGCCCCTGAAAACCGGCGCCGCCCGCATTGCCCTGGGCGCCGAGGCCCGGTACCGGTTTCGGCTGGGCCTGAAGGTGGTGCCCATTGCCATCAATTACTTCGACCCCGCCCGTTTTCGGTCCGACGTGCTGCTTAACATTGCCCGCCCCATTGTGGTGGCCGACTACGCCGCCCGGTACGCCCAGGACCCCGAAGCCGCCGCCGACCAGCTCACCGACGACATTCGCCAAGCCCTGGAGCGGCACCTCATCATTGCACGCAATGCTGACGAAGACGCGTTTGTGCAGCAGCTGGAACGGACTTTCGCCAACCACCTGAACCCGGACGACGACCCCGACACGCTGTACGACAATTTTCAACTGAGCCAGACCCTGCTGCAGGCCCTGGCTTGGTTTGAGCAGCACGCGCCCGGCCGCCTCGCGGCCATGCGCCTGGAACTGCAGACTTACCTGGACCACCTGCGCCGGCACGGCCTCACCGACAGCGCTCTGGAAGAGCAGCGGCGGGGTTCCGTGGCCGGCCTGTTTAACCTGGTTTTGGGTTTGCCCGTGTGGCTCTACGGCGTGCTCAATAATTTCCTGCCCTATATTTTGCCTTCGGTGGTGGCCCAGCGCGCAACTAAAGAAGTAGAATTTGTGGCCCCCATCATGCTGGTGGTGGGCATGATAACCTTTCCCTTGGCCTATGCCCTGCAAGCCCTGGCCGTGAACCACTGGCTCACCCACGACTGGCGCCTGACGGCGCTGTACCTGCTGAGCCTGCCCTTTGCGGGGTTCTACGCCCTGGGCTATTGGGAGAGCCTCGCATCCCGCGTCGAGCGCTCCGGGCCCTGCGCCTGTCGCGCCGCGCTCCCACCGAACTAGCGGCCCTGCTGCGGCAGCGGGCCGCGCTGGTGGGCCAGCTGCAGGAAGCCCGGGCCGAGTTTCTGGGCCGGCCCGTAGGAAGCGACAGCCCGCTCCCGCCCGGCGTATAAGTGAGAGATTTCGGCCGTTAGCGGCCTTCGGTGTCGAGTATTTTGGTTTGTTTTTTCAAGGTGCGCAGCACCACAAACACCACCGCATTCACCCCAAACACCACTTGCCAGAAGAAGTCGATGGCGAAACGCCAGTCGACGAACAGGTGGGCGATGGCATTGAGCAGCACGAAGGAAGTGATGGCAGCAAACAAGCCATTGTATTCGCGCTTCAGCACGTTGCGTAAGCAAAAGCTCAGGCGGGAGGGCACCCAGCCCCCCAGCCGGGGCAGAAACGTCGGCGTGCGGCTGGCCCACGCCTCATAGCGGGCCGAGTGGGTGTGCCGCAGGAAGGCTTCCTCCGCGTACATAATCCGTTCGTAGTACAGCCAGTATGCCAGGGCCCCAATGGTGGCAAACCACCAGACCCCCGGAAACAGCATGATGCCCAGCCACATCAGAAAATTACCCAGATAGAGCGGGTGCCGCACCACGGAGTAAATGCCGGTTTCGTTGAGTGTTTCCGCCACCTGCTGCTCCGTGTTCCGGCCCGAAGTGCCCTTGGGTGTGAAGCCCACGGTGAGGGCCCGTACCCCCAGGCCCAGCAGGCTCACCGCCAGGCAGAGCGGCCCCCAAAAAGTACTGGTGAGATGGCCGTAAGCAATGCCAGGGTAGAAGTAAATAACTGCTATAACGAAGGGGTACAGGAACAAGGGCAGCCAACTTCTTCTCTGGAACAGCCAGTTGCCGTCTCGTTCAAACTCCTCACGTAAGGGCATAAAAGCAAAGCATAAACAGGAGATTTTGAGCCTGCTGAAAATCAAAAAGTGGCGCTTGAAAACGGCTAATGTACCCCGGCTTGAAAAATCCTCAAGCCCGCAAAGCTATAATTTCAGCGTAATAATCGCCATTATTACACCAATTAGCCGAAACCCCTAGTTGTCTGCTTTCCACAAACTGCCCTTGGCTCCCATGAAAACCCTGGCTGACCTGCTCCTGCTGGGCGACCCGCGCCTCTACGAAACGTGTGCCCCGGTAACCGAGGCCGACCTGCCCCTGGTAGCCGGCTGGGTAGCCGACCTGGACAATGTGATGCGCGAGGTACGGGCCCGGTACGGGTTTGGGCGCGGCATTGCGGCCCCGCAGCTGGGCATCATGAAGCGCCTGGTGTACCTGAATATCGACCGGCCCATGGTGCTGCTGAACCCCGAGCTGACCGAGCCGAGCGACGAACAGTTTGAGCTCTGGGACGACTGCATGAGCTTTCCCAACCTGCTGGTGCGCGTGCGGCGGCACACCGCACTCACGGTGCGCTACCGCGACGAGCACTGGCAGCCCCAGACCTGGCCCGTGCAGGACGGCCTCTCAGAGCTGCTGCAGCACGAATGCGACCACCTCGACGGCGTGCTCTGCACCATGCGGGCGCTGGACGCGCAGTCGTTCAAATGGAAACCCTAGCCGGCCCGCCCGCGAAAGCGACGCCGGCTAGCCGATAAGCGCACCCGCCAGCAGCGCCGTGGCTACAATGGCCACGCTCGGCATTTTTTCCCACAGCAGCAGCAGAAACGTGGTGCCCACCAGCAGCGGATTTACCGGCAGGGTATGCACGGGCCCCCACTGGAAGGGCAGCGCGAGGTACTTGTCGGGCAGCGGGTGGTAGAGCAGGAACGTAGCCGCGTACACCAGCCCGGCACTCACTGCGTTGATGCCTTCCAGCGAAGCCTGCACCACGCGGTACTGCCGCAGCCGGTCCCAGAAACGAATAACGAAGAAGATGAGAAAGGTACCGGGCAAAAAGATACCCGCTGTGCCCACTAGCGCGCCTACTACCTGCATTCCCGGCCCGCCCTCCGGCCGCATGGCCAGCGCCCCAATGTAGGCGGCTATCGAAAAATTGGGCCCCGGCATTGCCTGCACCAGGCCCAGGCCCGATAGGAATTCGGGCCCGGTGAGGTAGCCTTTGAACTCCACAAACTCGGCGTAGAGCAGCGGCGCCAGCACTTGCCCCCCGCCAAACACCAGCGAGCCGTTGCGGTAGAAGTTTTCGAACAGCCGCACGGGCAGCCAGCGCGTGTAGTGCCCCAGCAATGCCGCGCCCAGCAAAATCCCCAGCCACAGTATAAAATTGGCCCACTCCACACGCAAGGGCTTTTTCTCCTGCACAATGGCGTGCTTGCGGTAGCGCACCGTGGTTACGGCGCCGCCGGCCACCAGCAGCAGCGGCAGCATCCAGGGCAGCTGGAAAAAATAGGCCATCATGCCGCCGACACCATCAGGCCGACGGCCGTTTTGGTATGAATGACTTTTTGGGCGATGCGGTAGGCCGAAAAGGCCACGAAACCTACCGCCACGGGCTGCACAAACTGCACCAGGGCCGCCACGCGCACCGGGTCGAGGTGGCTGAGGGTGAGCGCCGCCAGGGTCATCAGGGTCACGGACGGCGTCATCCAGACCAGGAGCGTGAGGTAGGCCAGGTTGGGCCCGCCCAGCCGAAACCCGATAACCGTGATGGTTTGAGTAGACGTGGGCCCCGGCAGCAGCGCGCACAGGGCCTGCAGCTCCAGCAGCTCAGCCGAGGTGATGTAGCGCCGTTTGTCCACCAGCAGCCGGAACATCATGGCCAGGTGCGCCTGCGGTCCCCCAAAGGCCGTGAAGGCCAACGCGGCCACGTCCTTCAAAAAAATAATACCCCGCACCCGCCGCGTGCGGATGCCGGACCGCCGCGGGGGCGGCTCCAGCGAAACGGGGGCGGCGGAGGGCGGGGAAGTGGGGGGCGTAGGAACGGTCATGCAGAAAAATAAAGAACGTCATGCTGAGCTTGCCGAAGCATCTCTACCGCTGAAGTAATGATTTACTCTCGTGGTAAAGATGCTTCGGCAAGCTCAGCATGACGTTCTAGTTTTTGACGTTACCTCCCAGATGTTACTTCTTCTTCAGGCCGAGCTCAATCAGGCGCTCGTTCAGGAATTCGCCGGCCGTGATATCGGCTTCTTTCTTGGGGTTGTCGGGCGTCACGCAGTGCTCCAGCGCAGCCAGGCTCATTTCAGAGCGCGGGTGCATGAAGAACGGAATGCTGTAGCGCGAGGTGTTCATTTTCTCGCGGGCGGGGTTCACCACGCGGTGAATGGTGCTCTTGAGCACGCCGTTGGTGAGGCGCTGAAGCATGTCGCCCACGTTCACCACAATCTGGTCGGGCAGGGCCGTAATGGCAATCCACTTGCCATCGCGGCGCTTCACCTGCAGGCCATCGGCGCTGGCGCCCATGAGCAGGGTAATCAGGTTGATGTCGCCGTGTTCGGCGGCGCGCACGGCATCGGCGGGCACGGCGTCGGGGTTTTCGATGGGGAAGTAGTGAATGGGGCGCAGGATGCTGTTGCCGTGCTTCACCTTATCATCAAAGTAGTTTTCGGGCAGCTCCAGGAAAATGGCAATGGCACGAAGCACGTCCTGGCCGGCGCTTTCCAGCGTGCGATAGGCCAGAAAGGTGCTTTTCTGGAAGCCGGGCACTTCTGCGGGCCAGATGTTGTCCGGGTACTCGTTCTTAATGGGGTCTTCCTCCTCCACTTCCTGGCCCACGTGGTAAAACTCCTTTAGGTCGCCGGTGTTGCGGCCCTTGGCGTGCTCCTTGCCTTTGCTGATGTAGCCACGCTGTCCGGCCAGCTCGGGGTTTTCGTAGCGCTGCTTGGCGTCGTCGGGCAGTTGGAAGAAAGCCTGCACGTCGGCGTACAGCTGCTTGGTCTGCTCGTCGTTGAGGCCGTGGTTTTTCAGGGCTACGAAGCCAATGTTTTGGTAGGCTTCGCCGAGCTGCTGCACGAAACGAGCCTTGCGCTCAGGGTCACCGGAACGGAAGTCGGCCAGGTCGAGCGAGGGGATTTGGTCAAGAAGTTGGTCTTGCATGGAAAAATTAGGTTTACTTTGAGGCTGAGTAAGCCCCACGATGGGCAACGATGCAAGTTAAGCAAAACCCTGCACCGGGTACCTGCCGTAAGCAGCCCAGCTTATTTGTTATTCGATTCTCGTATAAACAGCTGACATCCTTTTTTTGATTCCTACTACATGAAACGTTCTACTTGGCTGCTTTGCAGCACGACTCTGACCTTGGCACTGTTGGCCAGCTGCGAGACCAGTAAGCCCGCCACCGATGTTAGCGCTTCGGCTGGTGTTAATGCCCCCGTGGGCAGCACCAGCACCAACGCCGAGAGCATGGAGTCGAACGGCATCCGGCTGACTCCCCTCTCCGATTCGCCCAAGTTTCCGGAGGCGCAAATGAAGCTGCGCAACCCCATTGGGGGCGCCACCCTGCCCAGCGGCAATGTTCCTTTTGATTACCAGACCACGAATTTCCAGCTCACCAAAATGAGCGGCGGGCCCAACATGGCCTTAATGGCCAACTCGGAGAAAGGCCAGCACATCCACAACATCGTGGACAACGAGCCCTACACCGCGCACTACGAAACCCGCTTTAGCAAGCCGTTGGCCGATGGGCAGCACGCCATACTGTCGTTTCTGTCGCGTTCTTACCACGAAAGCCTGAAGCACCGCGGTGCTTACGACCTGCGCATTATCAACGTGGGCAATGCCACGCCCAGCGCTACGCCCATCGTCGACGTGAATGCGCCGAACCTGTTCTATAGCCGCCCCAAAGACACGTACACCGGCGCCGATGCCAAGCGCATCATGCTGGACTTCTACCTGGTGAATACCACCCTGGAGCCCGGCGGAAACCGCGTACGCGCCACCATCAACGGCACCGAATTCATGCTCGACCGCTGGTTGCCTTACCAGATGGAAGGCCTGCCCGCCGGCGAAAACACCGTGAAGCTGGAGCTGGTAAACAGCAGCGGCACCCTCATTCCCGGCACCTTCAACTCGGTTACCCGCACGTTCACGGTCAATCCGTAGCTTACTTCCGGGCCTTTCCCTTGCGCATTCCTACTTGTTGAATGCGTATAAGGTGGCTTCCCTGAATAAAAAAAATCGAAAAAGTCCCTTGGCCCCGCCAAGGGGCTTTTTCGGTTACAGCAGTTTATTATTCCGGCCCTCCCTCGCCATGCCTCCTGCCCCCGTTGCTTCCCTCCCGCTGCTCACCCGCGAGCAGGTGCTGCGCGCCCTGCGCCAGATAGCGCGCGGGGGCCGGCCACTGCCCGCGGGCACCGTGTACGAGCTGGTGTACCGGGGCCGCCGCTACCCGCCCCGCGCCGTGGCCGAGCTGGCCTACCGCCTGGCCACCGGCAACCCCGCCGCCCCATGGCCCCGGCCGGCCGGCGCACCCACCAACAGCCTGCTGGAGGGCCTGGATTTTACCATTAGCACCAAGCGGCCGGTGCTCACCTCCGGCTCGAACCACGACGGCGAGGAAAGCGCCCGCCAGCAGACCGAGGACCTTTACACCGGCCTGCCACGCGAGACCAAGGACCACCCCACTCCCGCCCACGCCGCCGAGCCCACCACGGCCTACCAGGCGCCCGCCTACACCCGTGCCGAGGCTTTGGTGGAGGTGTTCAGCACGGAAACCGAGCTTGATGCAGCGCTGGCTGGCCTGGCCCGGCGGCGCAACCTGCTGCTGCAGGGCCCGCCCGGCACCGGCAAAACCTTTTTGGCGCGCCGGCTGGCCTGGCTGCTGCTGGGGGCCAAAGACGAAAGCCGGGTGGAACTGGTGCAGTTCCACCCCAGCTACGGCTACGAGGACTTTATGCTGGGCTTCCGGCCCGATGCCGAAGGGCGCTTCCACTTGGTGCCCGGCGTGCTGCCGCTCCTGTGCCAGCGCGCCGCCCTCGACCCCGACCGGCCGTATTTTCTGCTGATTGACGAAATCAACCGCGGCAACGTGCCTCGTATCTTCGGTGAGCTGCTACTGCTGCTCGAAGCCGACAAGCGCGGCCCCGCCCACGCCCTGCGCCTGCCCTACGCCCCGCCGGATGCCCCGCGCTTTTTCGTGCCCGACAACCTCTACGTCATCGGCACCCTCAACCTCGCCGACCGGTCCCTGAGCCCGCTGGACTACGCCCTGCGCCGCCGCTTCGCCTTCGTGGGGCTTGAGCCGCAGTTTGGCGCACCGCTGCGGCGCCTTCTGGCCGCCCGGCAAGTGCCCGCTACCCTTATCGAACAGCTGTGCACCCGCATGGCCGCACTCAACCAAACCATTGCCGATGACCCCGAGCTCGGCCCCGACTTCGTTATCGGCCACAGCTACTTCTGCCAGCCGCCTACTCAGGCAAAAGAAGCTGAGCGCTGGCTGAAACTGATAATAGAGCAGGAAATCGGTCCGCTGTTATCGGACTATTGGCGCGAACAGCCAGCCACGGCGGCGGCACAATTGCGCAAGCTGCTAGCGTAGGGCACGCGGGCTAAAAAACCACACCTGCATTACTGCCCTTAATTTCCGGCTCTTTCTTGTGCTTCAGCCCCTGTGATACCACTTCCTACACTCTACTATTTTCTGTGCTACGCCTGGAACCGGCTGCCCGAGCCGGCCGTGCTGCAGGCCAGCGAGGCCGCGCCGTTTCATCGGCCGCTGGGGTTGCTGGCGCAGGTACTGCTGCACGGCACCCGCCGCCTGCTGCGGGCCGGATTGCCGCGTACGTTTCAGACGCAGGAGGCCGAGCTGACCAGCCTGCGGGGACGCATTGAGCTGGCGCCCAGCCTGGGCCGCGGGCTGCTGGAGCGGGGCCGGGCCATTTGCACCTACGATGAACTGAGCACCGATTCGGCGCTGCACCGCCTGCTGGCCCAAACACTGGGCGTGCTGGCGCGGGCCACGGCCTTGCCAGCGGCTTTGCGCCGCGAGCTTGGCCAAATACGCCAGCGGCTGCCGTCCGTGCCGGATGCAGCCCGCCCCACCGCCGCCACGTTCCGGGCGCTGCGGCGGCAACGGCCGGACAGCCAGGCGGCCTTCCTGCTGCACGTGTGCGAACTGGTGTGGCAGATGGCCCTGCCCGAACCCACGGCCCAGGGACGCAGCCGCTTCACCGACTTTCGGCGCGACGAGGTGCTGATGGCGCGCTTGTTTGAGCAATTCACGCGCAACTTCTACCGCCGCGAGCAGCGCCGCTACCGCGTGTATGCCGAAACCATTGCCTGGCAGGCCGAAAGCGAAACCGACGATTTGGCCCTGCTGCCCACCATGCTCACGGACACCACCCTGGAGGCAGCCGACCGAAAAATCATCCTCGACACCAAGTACTATGCGGCGGCCCTGCGCCCGCGCTACGACCGGCAGCGCCTCATTGCGCCCCACCTCTACCAACTCTACGCCTACTTGCAGAACCAGCGGCCCGGCCCAGTCCAGGCACTGGAGGGCATTTTGCTCTACCCAGCCGGGCCCGACTCAGATGCCGCCCCGGCCGTGAATGTGCGGTACACCCTGGGCGGCCACCCCGTGCGAGTGTTCACCCTCAACCTGCACCAGCCGTGGGAAGGCATAGCGGCCGACCTGCTGGGACTGGTAGCGTAGCCATTTGTTTAAACGAGGTTGAGAGGCTGGTTCAGAAATTGTCTTAAAACCACAAAAGCCCGGATTCTCCATCAGGAAAATCCGGGCTTTTTTATGTTAGCTAGTGGTATGAAGCTGGCACGGGGCCAGCAATCAACTACTTAGGCGTCTCGGTGGTGGTGGTGGTGGTGCTAGAAGCCTCAGTGGTAGCAGGAGCCATTGCGCCATCAGCAGGAGCCGTGGTCATGGTGCTATCGGTGGTAGTGGTGGTGGTTTCCATACCGGTAGCAGCAGGAGCTTCAACGGTAGTGGTTTCGGTGGTCTTCGACTCGCACGACGACAGACCAGCGGTCAGGGCCAGGCCCAGGGCAGCAACTTTGAACAGGTTGTTCATTTTGAGGTAATTTTGAAAGTGGGTTAACTAAAAAGCGCCCTTTATCCTGTCCTAGCTAAAAGGTAACCCGCCCGGCAAAATGTTTTTTCAGGCCGGGTTACTTGTGGCCTTTATTTGTATTAACCCCCAAAGTGAATGAGCAGGGGCAATTCAACTTCCTCTTCTTTGACTCCTACCGACGACGCGCTGATTGCGGCTATCCGCAGCGGCGATGAGCGGGCCCTGTCGCACCTCTACCGGTTGCATTGGCCCATGGTATCGCATTTCGTGCTGCAAAACAGCGGTTCGGAAGACGATGCCCAGGACGTGTACCAGGAAGGCGTGGTGGTGTTTTATGAAAAGGTTCGCGACGGCTCCCTTGAGCTTAGCTGCCAGATTAAAACCTACCTCTACGCTGTGTGCCGGCGCCTGTGGCTGAAACGGTTGACGAGCAAAAGCCGCTTCGGCGTGCGCCTGCTCGACGATGAGGAGCACGGCCCCTACCTGAACACGGGGGCTGAGGACGACTTGCTGGCTGCTGAGGAGCAGGACCGCCGCTTCAGTACCATGAGCGAGGCCCTGAACCACCTGGGAGAACCTTGTCGTTCGCTTTTGGAAGGATTTTACCTGCTCGACAAATCGATGCAGGATTTGACAACCGAATTCGGCTATACCAACGCCGATAATGCTAAAAATCAAAAGTATAAGTGCCTCGTGCGCTTGAAAAAGCTTTTCTTCACCCACTACAAGGAAGAGCCCATTTAATGCCCGTTGCCGGCGGGGGTTTTTCCCATCGGAACACCCATTTGTTACCTGCCGTCGCTCCCCGGCGCCGCCAGTATTGCCCATGATGACCGAAGCCGATTACTACGCCTTATTTGAAGCCTACGCGCATGGCGAGCTGGCCGGGCCTTCCCGTGCCAACTTCGAAGCTCGCCTGGCCGCCGACCCGGCTCTGGCCCTGCGCTTCGCGGACTTCACGGAGATGACCGGTACCCTGCGGGCTTACGGCCAGCGCCAGGCCACCCGCCAGCAGCTGCGCGGCATGCACGCCGCCATGCTGGCCGCCGAAGAGCCAGCCGCTCCCGCTGTTGCCACAGAGGAACCGGCCAGGCTAACCCACACCGTAAACCCGATGCTGAGCATTTCGCGCACCGAGCGGCGGTTGCGCCAGTTCTGGAGTGGCCACCGCGCCACGGTGGGCGTGGCCGCTTCGGTGGCCGTGCTGGCTGTGTTCAGCACCCTGCTGGGCCTGGACCTGTGGCGGACGTCCAAAATCAAGCCGTCGCTGTATGGCTACACGGTGCTGCGCCGCGAAGTAGAGCGCATTAAAAAGAGCCAAAAAGACCTGACCATCAGCCTTAATCAATTCGGACGCCCTAGCTCGGCGGCGGCTTCGCCCAAGGAAAGCACGATTAGCGGCACGGGCTTCGCCCTGACTTCGGAAGGGTACCTTGTGACCAGCTACCACGTTATTCAGGGGGCCGATTCGGTGCTGATTGAGGGCCGCGACAAGCAGCGCTACCACGCCGAGCCTGTGTACTCCGACGTGAAGCACGACCTGGCCATTCTGCGCATTACCGACAAGAAATTCACTGGCTTTGGCCGCCTGCCCTACGCCATCAAGGCGGGCCAGGCCGACCTGGGCGAACGGGTGTTTACCTTGGGCTACCCGCGCGAGGACGTGGTGTACGGCGAAGGTGCGCTGAGTGCCCGCTCGGGCTTTGAGGGCGACACGGCCTTTTACCAGGTGAGCATTCCCGTGAACCCCGGCAACTCGGGCGGCCCGCTGCTCGACGAGCGCGGCAACCTGATTGGAGTAGTGAGCGGCCGCCAGAACGATGCCCAGAGTGCGGCTTTTGCCACCAAGTCGTCGTACTTGGTACGGCTGGTTGATTCCCTGGACGCCGCCAAATCGGGCGCACCTTACCATTTGCCGCGCTTCGGCCAACTGGCTGGCGCCGGGCGCCCCAAGCAAGTGGCGAAGCTGCGGGACTACGTTTTCGTGGTAAAGGTTTTTGAATAGCCGCCTTGGCTGACAGCCACCCAAGCCCCTGCAACGGCCTGTTTCTTCATCAGAAACGGGCCGTTTCCTTTTTAGGGCGGGAGGCAACGAGTGCTTTTGCCTGATGGCCGCAGGCCCTTAGGCTGGCATTCGCTTCGCCGGCGGGGCAAAAGCGAGCCACAGCAGCAACCTTGGCTGCCCGAACGTAGTATTTAGGATTGGAAAGGCGATTCTGGCTTTTCCTTTCTTTTCGCACTACCTAACCCCCCACTCCGTGGCTCAAAACTCTCAAACCCCGCCCACTGGCGATAACGTGGCTGGCTCGGCCATTTTCAAGAAGTTCCTGGGAACTGCCGAAGGCTACATTCGCCAGCCCACCCGCATGAAGCAGCTCCTGACGGACGCTTACAAAAAAGCCAGCGACAAAAACGACGTGGGCTCACTGGCTCACGAAGCCTGGGAAACGCTGCAGACTATGTTCCGGCTCATCAAAGCGTCGATATCGGGCGAGTACACCGGGGTTCCCAGCACCACCGTGCTGGCGGCCGTGGCCGTGCTCATTTATTTCCTGAGCCCCATTGACCTGATTCCGGACTTCATCCCGGTGCTGGGCCTGCTCGACGACGTGGCGCTGGTGGCGTGGTTCTCAACCACGTTGAAGGGCGAGATGGACAAGTTTCAGGACTGGGAAACCAGCAGTGCCCGCGTGGTAGCCGTCACGGGCAGCACCCATAATGCATATGCCGCTACGGATAAGGAAACGCACGCTTCGGCCGCCGACGTAGCTGCTTCGGGCAACGCTACGGCTAGCAACGAGGTGAAGCACGACGCCGACGCGCTCGATGAGCAGGCGGCCGCATCGGCCGGTAGCCGCAATGCCGGTACTGGCACCACCGCACTGTCGGGGGGAGCGGTACTTTCCAAAGAATCGGCTAAGTCCCATGGCACCGTCGACCTGCCCGGTGCGCCTGAGGTGGGCGGCCAGTCGGCCACCGATGCCGGCCTGGGTTCACCCCAAAGCAGCAGCCCGCGCCCCGTGCATGAGGCAGGCCCCGATGCCAAGCCCACCGGCCCTACCAACGGCCCCACGGTGCGCACCTGGGACGGTAGCCGCAACGCATCAGATGCCGGCGCCCTCGATACGGGTGGCAATGTTCGCTAGAAACAGAAAGGCGGCAAACAAAAAATCCCCGGCAACTCAGGTTGCCGGGGATTTTTTGTTTGCCGCCTTTCTGAAGTGAATAGGTTGCTGGTTGTCAGCCATTATTTCACCTATCTCTGACAACTGACAACCCGCTGCGCAGCTTATGCCGCTACGGCGTGGTCGCGTACATAGCGCACGAAATCGCCTACGGTGGTTAGGGGAATTTCGTCGGGGATGGTGATGCTGAAGTTGCGCTCCAGCTCCAGAATGATGTCAACTACATCGACGGTGTCGAAGCGGAGGTCGCGGGAGAGGCTGGCGGTTTTGCGCACGCGGCTGGCCCGAATGGCCTTGCGCTTGCTGATGATACGGAATACCTGCTGCTCAATAGTAGGCGTGTGGGCGGCGGGGCTAATGGCGGATACGTACATTATAGGCAGTAAAAAAAGGGGTGGAGCCTAGGCTGGCCTCAACGCTGCTGCGAAGGAGCCCACCGGCGGTTTTTGCTGCAACAAAAACCAGCCAGCGGGTGCCAACAACGCAAAAAATGTTAAACTAGTATCGGTGGCGTAGCCGCCTGTACTTCTTCAGAGTCCACCTCTTCGGTAATGGTTGCAAGGGCATCCGGGTTTTTTCCGGTTATTTTTCCCTTGAGGGTTTCGCTCAGCAGGTACATCACCGGCACTACGACCAGGGTGATGAGCGTGGCGAACACCAGACCGAAGATAATGGTCCAGGCCAGCGGGCCCCAGAAGGTAACCGACTCGCCACCAATGAAGAAGTGGGCGTTGCCGCTGGCAAACAGTTCGTAGAAGTCGATGTTCAGGCCAATGGCCAGCGGGATGAGGCCCAGCGTGGCGGCCGTGGCCGTGAGCACCACGGGGTTGAGGCGGGTGCGGCCGGCCAGTACGATGGCCTCGCGCAGGGGCATGCCCTGCGCCCGCAGCATGTCGGTGAATTCAACCAGCAGAATACCGTTTTTCACCACGATGCCGGCCAGGGCAATGATGCCCACGCCCGTCATCACGATGCTGATGTTCTGGCCCGTGATGGCCAGGCCCCAGAACACGCCCGCAATGGAAAACAGCACCTCCGAAAGGATGATGAGCGGCTTGCTGAACGAGTTGAACTGCGTGACGAGAATCAGGAAAATGAGGCCCAGTGCACCGATACCGGCCAGGGGCAGGAAGTCGCTGGTTTCTTTCTGGTTTTCCTGCGCACCGCCCATGTTGATGGTGTAGCCGGGCGGCAGCGGGTAGGATTTGAGGGCCGTCTGGATGTTGCGCACCACGTCGGGGCCGGTGAAACCGCCCAGTACGTTGGAGCTGATGGTGATGACGCGCTTGGTGTCTTTGCGCTTGATGCCGCCGTAGGTGCTGCCGTAGGTGACGTCGGCCACCGACGAGATGGGCACTTGGCGAATGGCGCCGGTGGCGTCGCGGAAAGTGAGCGGCGCGTTCACGATGGCGTCCACGTCGGAGCGGTAGGGCTCGGCGTAGCGCACCTGAATGGGGTATTCGTCGTCGGCGGTTTTGAATTTGCTGGCCTCGGTGCCGTAGATGGCTGTGCGCACTTCCAGGCCAATCTGGCCGGTGCTGATGCCCTCGCGGTTGGCGCGGGTGCGGTTGATGTTCACGGCGATTTCGGGGTTGCGGTCTTCCAGGTTGGAGCGCAGCTGCTCCACGCCGCCAATGTTGAGCGAGTCGAGGTAGCGGGTCACCTTCTTGGAAAGCACGGCCAGCTTGGGGTAGTCGTCGCCGGCTACTTCAATGGCAATTTCCTTGCCCGTGGGCGGGCCGCTGGCCTCCTGGTCCACCGAGACCTCGGCGCCGGGAATGCCCTTCACCACCTCCCGGATTTTGTTCATGTAGGTGCTGGTGGCGGGGCCGGTGCGGTCGCTCATTTCCTTGAAAGCCACCCCAATCTTGCCCAGGTGCGACTGCGACACGCCCGAAGCCGTGGCCTCGCCGGGGTCGCCGGCACCGATGGCCACGTTGCTGATGACCGATTCCACGTCGGCATTATTCTTACCGATGACGCCGTAGATGCGCTGCTCCAGCACGCGCGTCACCGAGTCGGTGACGGACACGCGGGTGCCCACGGGCATTTTCAGGTAGGTGTAGACGAACTTGGGGTCGCCTTTGGGGAAGAACTGCACGGCGGGACTGCGGATGCCCACGGCCACAAAGGAGCCGATGAAGAGAATGAGCACGCCCACCATCACAATGGCCGGATGGCTAATGGACCAGCCCACCAGCTTGGCGTAGCCGTTCTGGAACCGGGGCAGGGCGCGGGTCTGGAACCAGGCAATCATTTTCACCAGCACGTACCGGTCGAGGGCAATGAAGGCGGCCAGGGCTAGAAAGAGGTTGCCGAGGAAATGGCCCAGCAGGCCAACGGCTTCGCCGTCGGGGCCTACTTCGGGCGTCTTGCCCAAAGCCAGCACGTTGAACAGCACGCCCAGCGCCACCAGCACGGC
Organism: Hymenobacter glacialis; assembly: GCF_001816165.1. GTDB lineage: Bacteria > Bacteroidota > Bacteroidia > Cytophagales > Hymenobacteraceae > Hymenobacter > Hymenobacter glacialis. The sequence goes on along the minus strand of NZ_MDZC01000057.1, from coordinate 69,201 downwards.
CATGGTGATGATGAAGCCCTTGGTGGCCTTGGGCCGGCTGTGCAGGTCTTCTTCAAAATGCTCTTCGCGCTGCATGAAGCTCACGGCAAACACGGGGTTCATCACGAAAGCCACCAGCAGCGACGCCATGAGCGTGATGATGAGCGTGACGGGCAGGTAGTACATAAACGAGCCCACGATGCCCGGCCAGAACAGCAGCGGAATAAACGGCGCAATGGTGGTGAGCGTGCCGGCCAGTACCGGAATAAACACCTCGCCAGCGGCGAATTTGGCCGCTTTCTCGGTGCTCAGCTCGGGGTGCTCGTGCAGCAGGCGATGGGTGTTTTCGATGACCACGATGGCATCGTCCACCACAATGCCCAGCACGAGCAGGAAGGCGAAAAGCACAATCATGTTCAGCGAGAAGTCGAAGGCCGGCAGAATGAGGAAGGCCAGGAACATGGACAGCGGCACCGACAAGCCCACAAACATGGCGTTGGTGGTGCCCATGAAGAACATGAGGATGAACGTCACCAGCAAAAAGCCGATGATGATGGTGTTGATGAGGTCGTGCAGCGTCACGCGGGTGTCATTCGAGGTGTCGCCGGTCACGGTGATGGTCAACTCCTTGGGCAGGCTGGCTTTGGAGTCGGCAAGCATCACCTTGATTTTGTCGCTGGCGTCAATCAGGTTTTCGCCCTGGCGCTTCACCACGTTCAGGGTAATGGCGGGCTTGCCGTCGAGGCGGGCATAGCTTTCGCGGTCCTTGAAGCCGTCGGTGACGGTGGCGATGTCGCCGAGGCGCACGGGCGCGCCGCTCAGGTTCTTAATCTGGATGTTGGCAATGTCCTCGGCCCGCACGTACTGGCCAGCCACGCGCACGGCGCGCTTCTGCCCGCCCACGTCAATGGTGCCGCCCGAAACGGTAACGTTCTCAGCCCCGATGGCGCGCGAAATGTCGCTGAAACCCAGGCGCGAAGCCCGCAGCTTGTTCAGGTCCACGTCCACGTTCACCTGCTGGTCGAGGGCACCGATGATGTCCACGCGGGTGATTTCGGGCAGGGCCTCAATCTTGTCCTGGAAGTCGTCGGCAAACTTTTTGAGCTGGGCGGCGGGGAGGTTGCCGGCCAGGTTGACGTACATAATGGGCTGCTCGGAGATGTTCACCTCCTTCACCAGGGGCGCGGAGGGCAGGTCGTTGGGCAGCTCCGTGCTGGCTTTGTCCACAGCGTCCTTAATGAGTTGCTTGGCGGCCTGCACGTCCACGCCGGAGGTAAACTCCACGTCTACAATGGCGTAGTCCTGGTTCGAAGTAGAGTTGATGTGCTTAACCCCGTTCACGCTCTTGATCTGCTTTTCGAGCTGGCGCGTCACCAGGTTCTCGATGTCCGTGGGTGATGTGCCGGGGTACACCGTGGCCACAATGATGCGGGGAATCACGATGTCCGGAAATTTCTCCTTGCCCAGCTTGAGGTAAGCAAAAATGCCCGCGATACACAAAATCACCGTGATAATGTAAATGCTGGTCTTGTTATCAATGGACCAACTAGTGGGCCCGAATTCCTTCTCTATGTCCTGCATGGTTCTTCTGTAAAAGCCTGAGGTTGCTTAGTTGCCGGTGATGGTGAAGCCCCAGCGGGGCGACATATCGGTAGTAGCGGCGGTTGCTTTGCTATTTGAGCCCCAGCGGGGCGGCATTCGTCTGGCGAGTGTCGCCCCACTGGGGCTTCATTGTTTTAACTTGGCGGTATTACTACCGATGTGTCGCCCCGCCGGGGCTTTCGTTCAACAATCCTTCAATGGCGGGCGGGGCTACGCCCCTTGCACAGCTATCGGCTGGCCGTCGTTCAGGTTCTGGTAGCCGGCCGAGATAATCTGGTCGGCGGCTGTGAGGCCGCTGGTCACTTCCACCTTGCCGTTGTAAGTATTGCCGGTTTTGATGATGCGCTTTTCGGCGGTCGTTTTGCCACCGGATTTGCCCACCACGTACACGTAGCTGTTCTGCTCGTCGCGCTGCACCAGGTCTACCGGAATCACGGTGGCGTTGGTGGCGGCGTAGTTCTGAATGCGCACCGTGGCCACCATGTTGGGGCGCAGGTCGGTGGTTTTGTCCTGCAGGCGCAGCTCCACGGTGAAGGTGCGGCTGGTCGCGTTGATGTTGCGGCTCACCACACGCACAGTGGCCGGAATTTCGGTGCCGCCCAGGTCCGGAATGGTCACCACGGCATTGTCGCCGGCCTTGATGCTGTTGCTGTAGGCCTCCGATACTTCGGCCAGAATCTTGCCGCCCGTGCCGCTGGTCAGGCGCACTACCGGCGCACCGGGCGTGGTTACTTCGCCCAGCTTGGGCAGCACCTCATCCACGGTGCCCGAGAAGGGGGCGGTCACGTTGTAGAGAGCCTTTTGCTGGTAGAGGGTATTGAGGCCGTTCTGGAGGGCGCGGTAGTTGTTGCGCGCCTGCAGGAACTGCACTTCGGTGCCAATCTGCTGGTCCCAAAGGCTTTTTTGCTTCTCGAAAATCACGCGAGCAAGGTCCATGCGGGTTTTTAGCTCGGCCACGTTGGCATCCAGAATGCTGGCATCCACGGTGGCCAGCACCTGGCCCTTGCGCACCCGGTCGCCGCGCTGCACGCGCAGGCTGGTGAGGGTGCCGGCCGCGCGGCTGCCCACGGTGGCATTCTGGTCAAAGTCGACGCGGCCCTGCACTTCGAGGTAGCTTTTAAAGCTTTCCGGCTTGGCATTCATCACGCTCACCGGAGTAGCAGCAGCGGCTTCCGAAGGGCCATTTTTAGCTTCGAGGACAGCAATTTTAGCCTGCGTGTCGGCTTGCTCTTTCTTGAGCTTGGCCAGTTCGGCCTGGGGGTCTTTGTCGCCGCCGCAGGAAGCAGTGATTAAGCTGATAGCTATTAGCTGGTAGCTGATAGCCTTTTTAAGGAAGCTGCCAGCTTTAGGCTGCGGGCTATTCGCTTTGTTGAAAGACAATTTCATCGTAGGGCATTCTTGGGTTTTACAGAGGGAAAAGCTAACGGCTAACAGCTGCTGGCTAACGGCTATTCTTATACAGTTCGCCGGTTGCTTTGTCGCGGTCTACTTTGGCCACCAGCACGTCGTAAATGGCGCCGTAGTAGTTGGTCTGGGCCGAGCGCAGGTCGGTTTCGGCCGTAATCACCTCCAGGTTGGAGCCCACGCCGGCGTTGAACTTGATGCGCGTGACGCGGGCCACGTCGGTGGCCAGGGTCAGGTTGGCCTGCTGGTTGTCCAACACGTCCAGCGCGTTGATGAGCGTGGTGCGGCTCTGGGCGTCCTGCAAGTCAATGCTTTGCTTCAGCGTCTCGAAGCCTTTCTCGATGGTTTGCTGCTGCAGGCGGCTCTGCTGCACCAGGTACTTGCGGCGGAAGCCATCAAACACCGGCACCTGCAGGCTCAGGCCCACGTTGCCGAACCCGAACCAGTTCTGGTTGGCAAAACCGGCCGAGTTGCGCGAATCCGGCCCGCGGAAGGCGAATAGTTCGCTGCCCGTTTTGGCCGAGCCCGTGAAGCCGTAGGCCCCCGTGAGCACGAGACGCGGGTAGGCCCCAGCCTGGCGGTTGCGCAGGTCGAGGCCTGCCAGCGCCTGCTGGGTTTCCAGGGTCGAGAATTCGATGCGGTTGTTGTAGTTGAGGGCGCCGCGGGCCGCAATGGGCTGGCCACCGGACAGCGCGTTTTGCTGGTCGAGGCGGTTTTGGGCAGCGGTGTTGTCGCTGCCGGACGGGATTGGGGCGGTGGGCACGTCGCCCAGGCCGTTCACACCGCCGCCGGTGTTCATACTGGCCACGCCGAGGCGCTGGCGCAGGGCGCCGGCATCCACCACGGCCGCGTCAAGCGAGTCGGTGAGTTGAATGCCCTGCTGCTGCGGCAGGCCCATCTGAAACTTGAGTAGGCCCACGCTCAACTCGGTGAGGCGCTGGGCTTTCTGCTGCTCCACCACCAGGTTGTTGCGCTGCACGCGCAAGCGGTCTACGTCCAGCTTTTCGGCAAAGCCGGCCTTGTACGTTTGGTTGGTCTGGAACAGCACCGTGTCGAGGCGCTGCACGTTGCGGGCCAGCAGGGCGAGGCGCGAGCGGGCCACCAGCGTGCTATAGTAAGCCTTGCTTACCTGCTCCACCACGTCGATTTCGGCCTGCTGGGTTTGCTTTTTGGCCAGCTCGGTGTACACCTTAGCCGCCTTCAAACCAATCAGGTAAGAACCGTCAAAGAGCAGCTGCGATACCGATGCGCTGGTGTTGCCGGCGAATTGCAGGCCGAACGCAAACGGCTGCGGCGGCACGGCCAAGCGGCGCTGGTCCAGCACCACTTCCTGGCCCCCGGAAGCATCCGCCACTTTGCCAGGGGTGAGCACGGTTTGCTGCACCGGGAAGCTTACCAGACTCTTTTGCAGCTTGAAGTTATCGGACACGGTGGCGCCTACGTTCACCTGGGGCAGGCCGGCGCTTTTAATTTCGCCTACTTTGGCGGCCGCCGCGGCCTCGCCCAGACGGGTGGCCAGCAGCGACGACTTATTCTGGACGGCGTAGTTCACCGCCTGTTGCAGGCTCAGGGGCATGGTGCCCGTGGTGGGCGGAGCGGCTGGCAGCGCCGAAGCCGACGTCTGGGCGAGCAGCGCCTGCGGCACGGCGGCAGTCAGGGCCGCCACCAGCAGGGTTTTTGATCGAAACAGCATCTTCATAATCAGCAAAAAGGAAACGGGTAGTCGGGGGTAAGCGGGTTATTCTTCTTCGGTCACGTGGCGGTACTGGTTGATGAGCTTGTGGCCCTTGAGGGTGGCCACGCCCAACATAAAGTGCTCGAGTAGCGCCTGCGACACCCGCTCGCTGGGGTAGAGCAGGTGCGGGTACACATCAGAATTGAACATGATGTCTATCTGGGCCAGGCGCATCCGCGCAATCACATCCACGTCGAGGTCGGCCCGAAAGAAGCCTTCGTCAATGCCCCGGCGCAGATTCTGGATGATTTGGGAGAGGATGAACTGGTTTTTGTGCGCCAGCCACAACTGCCAGGTGCTGGGGTGAAACTTCTTCAAGTCGTAGAAAATGCTGGGATGCACGGTGCTGAAATGCTGCCGTGTCCACTCCATCATCTGAAACAGCTCGTCGATGGCCGAGGTGGCCGTTTCCATCATTGCCGTGCAGTCGCACTGCGTGCCCTGCAGGTGCCGGCTCATAGAGGCCTCCACAATCTGGTCCTTGTTCTCAAACCACTTGTAGAGAGTCTTTTTCGACATGGCCATCTCGGCCGCGATGTCGTCCATGCTCACGCTTTTGATGCCATTGCGCATGAAAAGCTGTTGCGCGCGGTTCAGGATTCGGTCTTTGATTTCCATAATTAACGCTGCAAAGATACGATGGAAACTTTAATTGTTCTCAAAGTTTCCATTTTCTTTTTCAGCGTTTCAAGCAGTATCGGGCACTTTTCATCATTAGATGACGCAAAATCTTACTGAATGCTTTACACCTCGCGGAGAAAATTCGCGGTTCGGCTGGCATCTTCAGCTAATCATAGTAGCCCTACAAAGACAAGCATTTTAGCCCAAAAGGCTTCCTTGCGTAAACCTGGTGATTGTAAAGGGTGGCTCGTGGCATTTTGTGGCCGATGAACGCCGCGCCGGGTACTTTTGCAGCGGCCGCGTCGGCCCTATTTCACTCAACCTCATGAAAATTCGCACCGGCTTCGGCTACGACGTTCACCAATTGCGGGAAGGCCTGCCGTTTTGGCTCGGCGGCATTCAGGTGCCACACACCCACGGCGCCCTCGGTCACTCCGATGCCGACGTGCTCATCCACGTAATCTGCGACGCGCTGCTGGGCGCGGCCAACCTGCGCGACATCGGCTTCCACTTCCCCGATACCGACCCGGAGTACAAGGGCATCGACTCCAAAAAACTCCTCTCCGGGGTGATGCGCCTGCTGCGCGAACGCGGCTACGAAGTGGGCAACATTGATTCCACCATCTGCCTGGAGCGGCCCAAGGTGAACCCCCACATCCCGGAAATGCAGCGCGTGCTGGCCGCCGTGATGGGCATTGCCGAAGACGATATTTCCATTAAGGCAACCACGACCGAAAAACTAGGGTTTGTGGGCACAGGAGAAGGCGTGGCCGCCTATGCCACGGTGCTCATTCAAAAAAACTAGCGGCCGCGCCAGCCAGCGCCTATCCGACCTTTCAAATTCCCATCCCTGCTATTCGCATGAACAAAACGTCCCTCCTACTCGCCTTCTTTGCCCTGGCCAGCGCGGCCCCCGCACACGCTCAGGGCAAGGTAAAAATCAAGCACAAGCCTGGTAAAACGGCGCCTGCCCCGGCGCCCGCTCCCATTGCCGCCGCCACCGACTGGAGCGCCAAATACGCTGAGATGGTGAACGCCGAGCGCCTGCGCACGCACCTGGCCGTGCTGGCTTCGGACGAGTACGAGGGCCGCGAAACCGGCATGAAAGGCCAGCACATGGCCGCCGCCTACATTGCCGAGCAGTTCAAAAACGCCGGCCTGACTGGTCCCATGCCCAACTCGGCTGACCCCTACCAGCAGCACTTCAACGTGGAGCAGGTGACCTGGGCCGAGGGCAACTCCTTGAAAATTGGCAAGACCAGCTACAAGTGGCTCGTGGATTTCTACGGCCTCAGCGACTCGCCTTTTGCGGAGGAAACCACGGTGAAACCGGTATTTGCGGGCTACGGCATTGAGCAGCCCGGCTACTCCGACTACGCCGGGCTGGACGTGGCCGGCAAGGACGTGCTCATTGCCCTGGGCGAACCCACGGCCCCCGATGGCAAAGCGCTGCTGAGCGCCGACGGCTCGCCCACGAAATGGGGCAACGACTACCGCGCCAAGGCCCAGATGGCGGCCCAGAAAGGTGCCCGCACGGTATTCTTCGTGAGCTTCGACCCGAATACCAATTTTGCCAAGCAGGCCGCGCGACTGGGTCCGTTCATCAGCCGGCCCACCACGGTGATGGTGACCGAGAAGCCGAGCCGCACGCCGTCGTTCTTTCTGGCGCCGGCCGTGGCGCTGCAGCTGCTGGGCACCAATGCAGCCGATATGAAGGCTTACCTGGCCAAAATTAATCAGACCAAGCAGCCGGTAGCGTCCAAATTCAAGGTGCTGCCCATGCAGGTGAAGGCCGTGCGCAAGCGCGTACCGCTGGAAACCGAGAACGTGCTGGGCTTTATTGAGGGCAGCGATAAGAAGGAGGAAATCATTGTATTGTCGGCGCACCACGACCACTTGGGCATTCAGAACGGGGTGGTGTTCAACGGGGCCGATGACGACGGCTCGGGCACGTCGGCCATTGTGACCATGGCCGAGGCGTTTGCGCAAGCCAAGAAAGACGGCCACGGCCCACGTCGCAGCCTGCTCTTCCTGAGCGTGACCGGCGAGGAAAAGGGCCTCTTCGGCTCGGAGTACTACTCGAAAAACCCGGTGTTCCCGATGGCCGTGACCATGGCCGACCTGAACGTGGACATGATAGGCCGCACCGACGTGGCACACGAGGGCAAGCCCGACTACGTGTACGTTATCGGGTCCGACAAGCTGGCCTCGGAGCTGAAGGTGATTAACGAAGCCCAGAACAAGCAGTACACGCAGCTGGACCTGGACTACCGCTTCGACGACCCCGCCGACCCCAACCGCTTCTACTACCGCTCCGACCATTACAACTTCGCGGTGAACAAGGTGCCGGTGGCCTTTTTCTTCAACGGCGTGCACGCCGACTACCACAAGGAAAGCGACGAAATCAGCAAGATTGAGTTTCCGAAAATGGAGAAGCGCGCGCGGCTGGTGTTCCACCTGGCCTGGGAACTGGCCAACCGCGAGGGGCGCGTGGTGGTGGACTCGAACAAACCCTGAGCGCAAAGTCTCGCGAAGTTTAAAAATCAAGTCCCGCTAAGTTTGTTTTCATGAGCGAGAACGAGATTTCGAAAGTGGTACTTGATGCTGCTTTTCGGGTGCACAGTGCTTTGGGCCCCGGGCTATTGGAGTCGGTTTATGAGGCTGCGCTCACGCATGAGTTGCGCAAGCAGGGCCTCGAAGTTGAGACGCAGGTACCCGTTCCGGTAGTGTACGATGGCGTGAAGCTGGCCATTGGTTTTCGCCTGGATGTGCTAGTGGAAGGCAAGGTCATTTTGGAGTTGAAATCCTGCGAAAACCTGATTCCCATCCACTCAAAACAACTTCTCAACTACCTGCGGTTAGCTGACCTGCGCCTCGGCCTACTCTTCAATTTCAATGTGGAATCCCTCAAAGGCAACATCATCCGCTTAGCCAACAACCTCCGCTAAGCGCTGGCTGCTCTCTGTCTTAGCGAAACTTAATTCTAAAACTTAGCGAAACCTTGCGCGAATGAAGGCCGAACAATTCCAAAAAGACGCCGAAGCCAAGGCCTTCGACCGCGAGCACCGCCGCAAAATCCGGTTCAATATCGGCAAGTACGACGCGGCCGTGAACGCGGGCCTCAAGCTCTACGACCAGCATGAGCTGGCCCGCGACCGCGGCGCCTACCTCAAAGCCACCGTGCTCGAAAAGCTGGACCAGTACCTGCTGCAATTTGAAGCTGCCTTCACGGCCCGGGGCGGGCGGGTAATCTGGGCGCAAGACGCGGCCGAGGCCCTGGCCGAAATAGGGAAGCTGACCAAGGCTCGCAACGCCAAAACGGTGGTGAAAGCCAAAAGCATGACCACCGAGGAAATCCACCTCAACCAGTACTTGGCATCGCAGGGCGTGGAATCGGTGGAAACGGACCTGGGCGAGTACATCGTGCAGCTAAACGGTGAGCGGCCCTACCACATTGTGACGCCGGCCATGCACCTGAGCAAGGCCGACATCAACGACATTTTCGTGAAGCACCTGGGCACCCAGAGTACCGACGACGCCCAGGAGCTGGTGCTCACGGCCCGGCACCTGCTGCGCGGCAAGTACACCGCCGCCGAAGTGGGCGTGACCGGCGGCAACTTCCTCGTTGCCGACGCGGGCGCCGTGGCCGTAACCGAGAACGAGGGCAACGCCCGCCTCTCGGCCACCTTCCCCAAGCTGCACATCGCGGTGGTGGGCATCGAAAAAATCATTCCCAAGCTAACCGACTTGGACTTGTTCTGGCCCCTGCTTAGCACCAGCGGCACCGGCCAGCAAGTCACGGTGTACAACACGGTGTACTTCGGCCCGCGCCAGCCCGGCGAAGTAGACGGGCCCGAGGAAATGGTGGTCATCCTGCTTGACAACGGCCGCACCAACCTGCTGGCCCAGCCCGACAAGCGCGCCGCGCTGCGCTGCATTCGTTGCGGCGCCTGCCTCAATGTATGCCCGGTGTACAAGAACATCGGCGGACACACTTACGAAACCACGTACTCCGGCCCCATCGGCTCGGTCATCAGCCCACACCTGAGCGGCCTGCCCGAGCACAAGCACCTAAGCTACGCCAGCAGCCTGTGCGGGGCCTGCACCACCGTGTGCCCGGTGCGCATCCCCCTGCATAATTTACTGTTACTCAACCGCAAGCAAAGCGTGGAGGAAGGCCATGCACCCACCGAAGAACGGCTTGCCATTGGCCTGTGGAAATGGAGCATGCAGCACCGCTGGGCCCTAGACCTGCTGCCCGCCAAGGTGAAGGACTGGAGCCTGGGACGCCTGTTGGGCCAGGTGGGCTGGAGCAAGCGCCGCGCCGCGCTGGCCGTGGCCCCGGCCTCGTTCCACGACATGTGGAAGAACAGAGCAGCAACCTTTTAGGCATTCCAAGCCCTTGGTTGCCCAGCTATTTGGTGGCGTGGTGCGTAACAGGCATTTTAACCTTTTATGCACCCAACTCTGCTGCTTATTCTGCGCGTGGTCACTGGACTGGGAGGCGTCATCCTGGTCATCACCACGGTATCGGCGGCCATTCGCTCGTTTGTGCTGCCCCGCAACGAGGTGGTGTCCATGAACGTGAAGGTTTTTGTGTGGATACGGGTGCTGTTTGAGGCCACAGCCAAGCTGGCCAATTCCTACGAGCGGCGCGACCGCATCATGGCCCACTACGCGCCGGTGGCACTGGTGGCGCTGCCGGTGGTGTGGGAGGCGCTGGTAGGCCTGGGCTACACCAGCCTCTACTGGGCCTTAGGCGAGGGCAGCTGGGAACGCTGCTACGAACTAAGCAGCAGCTCCCTGATGACCCTGGGCACCACCAGCACGCGGCACATCGGCATCGCCGTGCTCACGTACTCCGAGGCGGCCCTGGGCCTGCTGCTGCTCACCCTACTGCTTTCCTACCTGCCCACTATCTACCAGGCATTTTCGCGGCGCGAGGTGACGGTGGGGCTGCTGGAACTGCGGGCCGGCACCCCGCCCACGGCCGCCTGCCTGCTGGGCTGGCTCAACCACGACGGCTCGGTGCAGAACGACGAACAGCAATGGAGTGAATGGGAGCGGTGGTTTGTGGAGATTGAAGAAAGCCACACGTCGCTGCCCATCATTGCCTTCTTTCGCTCGCCCCAGCCCGGCCGCTCCTGGGTGGCCAGCAGCGGGCTGATTCTGGACACGGCGGCGCTGCTCTTTGCGGTAGTAGACGGCCCCCGGCCCCGGCAGGTTGAAATCACTTTCAAGGCTGGCTGCCTCGCCCTGAACCGGGTATACCGCTTTTTCGATGACAAAGCCAATGCCGAACCCGACTACCTCGGGCCGGGCGATGGCCTGAAGCCCCCCAGCCGCGCCGACTTTGAGTCGGCCTGCCACGAATTGCAGAGTAAAGGCCTGACGCTGCTCGAAGACCACGAAGCGGCCTGGACCCACTACTGCGACCTGCGGAACCGCTACACAACGGCCCTGCAATTTCTGGCACGCCTGACCATGGCGCCGGGCCTCTCGGGCGTGAGCAGCAGCACCCGATAGCCGCGGCCGCTGCGGTAGCAGCTACTCCCCGTCGTCGGGAAGAATGTTGATGTCCTGCACCAGCACGCGCTGCTCAATTTCGCGGCCGCGGGTGGTGTTGGCCAGGCCGCCGAGGGCGGTTTCCTTGTAGCGGGTTTCCATGGCCTGCCCCACTTCGCCCAGAGCCGCCACGCACTGGTCCACGGGGATAACGGGGTCAATGCCCGCAATGGCAATCTGGGCCGAGGAAAACGCAATGGCCGCCGCCGAAGCATTGCGCACCACGCAGGGCACTTCCACCAAGCCCGCCACGGGGTCACAGACCAAGCCCAACATGCACTGAATGGTGACGGCCACGGCCGCAAACACCTGCTCTACCGGTCCGCCCAGGCAATACACAATGGCGCCGCTGCCCATGGCCGCCGCGCTGCCGGTCTCGGCCTGGCAGCCACCCACGGCCCCGGCCAGGGAGGCATTCTGCTCGATGATGAGGGCAATGCCGGCCGCCACCAGCAGGCCCTCCAGAATCTGGCGGTCGCTGAGCTTGTGCAGGTCCTGGATGGTAACGAGCACGCCGGGCAATATGCCGGAGGCGCCGGCCGTAGGCGCGGCCACCACCCGGCCCATGCAGGAATTCACCTCCTTGGCACCCAAAGCGCGGGTGATGAGCTGCTTGAACTCGGGCGAGAGCACGGTAACGGGCGAGGCGGCAATCTTCTTGGCCCCGTTGTTTATCATGCCCGAGCGTGAGGTCATGTCGCCGGTCAGGCCTTCATGCACGGCGTCACGCATCACATCGTAGGCCCGCTGCAGGCCGTTCCATATTTCTTCTTCTGTGCGGCCCTTCTGCTCAATTTCGTAAGCCAATACGGCCTGGTAGAGCGGTTCGCCGGTTTCGGCACAGTGCGCGCCCCAGGAGGCAAAATCGTTGAAGAGAAGGGACATGGCGCGGGTGGGATTGAAAGTGAGTGGAAACGGGAAAGCGTGCAAACGCGAACACGCACAAAAGTAGAGCGTCATGCTGAGCGAAGTCAAAGCATCTCTACTGCGAGCGTAATTTATTTGCTACTGCGGTAGAGGTGCTTCGACTTCGCTCAGCACGACGTGCTGGTTTTCAGTGAGCAGGCTACTTATCGGCTTCGGTCATTAGCTTGATGCTGGCCGAATTGATGCACAGGCGCAGGCCGCTGGGGGCCGGGCCATCGGGAAATACGTGGCCCTGGTGGGCGTCGCACACATTGCAGAGCGCCTCCACGCGGGTCATGCCGTAGCTGGTGTCCTTCTTGTAGCGGATGGCGCTTTCGTCGACAGGCGCCGTGAAACTGGGCCAACCGGTGCCCGACTCGAACTTGGTGCGCGAGTCGTAGAGGGGCGTGCCGCAGCACACGCAGGCGTAGAGGCCGGCCTCGTGGGCCTCGCAGTACTCGCCGGTGAAGGCGCGCTCGGTGCCGTGCTCACGGGTGACGTGGAACTGCTCGGCGGTGAGCTGCTGGCGCCACTCGGCGGGGGTTTTCTCTACCCGGCGCGGCGAGGGCACGGGGTGGTTGGCTAGGCGGATAACGTCGTTCCAGGTTTGCATGTCAACAGTGATTATTCAGAAGAAACAGTAGGAGTAAGGTAAACGCGCCCGGCCCCGGGAGGTTCCCGCGTGGGGCCGGGCCTGGGGCGCTCCCTACCACCAGTCCTGCAGCAGCGTAAGCCCGGCCGGCCAGTCGCCGTAGCCGCTGTCGGTGCTGATGTGGCCGGCCTCGCCGAGGTCCACCAGCTCGCTGCCCCAGGCCTCGGCAAACTGCCGGGCGCGGGCGGGCGTCACCCATTCATCGTTCTGGCTGCACACCACTTTGCTGGGGAAGGGCAGCCGGGCCAGCGGCATCGGGGCGAAGCCGGTGGTGGGGAAGGTGGCAAAACGTGCGGTTTCCACGTCGCTGGGGGCCACCAGCAGCGCGCCCTTGATGCGGTGGCCGTACTTGCCGGCCCAGTGCGCAATGGTGATGCAGCCCAGGCTGTGGGCCACCAGCACCACCTGGCTCAGGTCCTGGCCGTCGAGGGCGGCTTCGAGGCGCTCCACCCATTCGGCGCGGTCGGGCACGTCCCATTCACGTTGCTCAATGCGGGTGATGTCGGGCTGCGTGCGCTCAAAATACGTTTGCCAATGGTCGGGGCCCGAGCTGCCGAGGCCGGGAACGGTGAAGACGCGGGTGGTTTCTTGCATGTATAAAAGTACACCGTCCTCACGTCAACCTCACGTTAACGTGAGGTTGACACAAGCCCAGCAAACGCTCACATGAAAATTCTCACCGCCGCTCAAACCCGCGCCCTCGACCAGGCCACCATTACCGAGCAGGGCCTCAGCTCGGCGCAGCTCATGGAGCGCGCCGCCCAGGCGCTGCTGTTCTGGTTCCATGACCAGTACGGCTATGGTCGGGTGCCTGCCGACACGCTGCTGCTCTGCGGCCCCGGCAACAACGGCGGCGACGGACTGGCACTGGCCCGCCTGCTCCACGAAGCCAACTATTCGGTGCGCGTGGCCCTGCTGCCTGCCAGTCGCTACTCGCCCGACTGGCAACACAACCGCCAGCGCCTGCCCGCCGCCGTACCCGTCACCGAAATCAGCCCCGAAGCCCTGCCCGCCATTTCCGCCAATATCGTGGTGGTCGATGCCCTGTTTGGCACCGGCCTGAGCCGGCCGCTGGCGGGGCTGGCCGCCGCCGTGGTGCAGCACCTCAACCAGTCGCAGGCCCGCGTGGTGGCCGTAGATATGCCCAGCGGCCTCTTCGCCGATGCCCCCCAGCCGGCCGATAGCGCCGTGGTGCGGGCGCAGCACACCGTGAGCTTCGGCCTGCCCAAGCTGGCTTTCCTGCTGCCACAAAATGCGGAGTTTGTGGGCGAGTGGCAGGTTGAAGATATTGAGCTGAGTACCGGTTTTATTGCCAGTGCCACCACGCCCTGGCAATACACCGATGAGCCCGTTGTGGCTGGCCAGCTGTCGCCACGGCCCAGGTTCAGCCACAAGGGCACATTTGGGCACGCGCTGCTGCTGGCCGGCAGCCGGGGCAAAATGGGCGCGGCCGTGCTGGCAGCAGGCGCGTGCCTGCGCGGCGGCGTGGGCCTGCTCACGGCCCACGTCCCGGCCTGCGGCTACGACATCATCCAAACCAGCCAGCCCGAAGCCATGTGCCTGACCGACCCGCAGGCCGACCACATCAGCGAGCTTCCTGACTTGAAGCCGTACCAGGCGGTTGCCATCGGCCCGGGTCTGGGGCAGCACGCTGCCAGCCTCGCCGTGTTGCGCCAGTTACTGAAAGCGGCCAGCCAGCACCGCGAAAAAACCGGGCAGTCGTTGCCCCTCGTCCTCGATGCCGACGCGCTGAACCTGCTGGGCCAGCACCGCGAGCTACTGGCGCTGCTCCCCGAAAACACCGTGCTCACCCCCCACCCCAAGGAATTCGAGCGCCTCACCGGGCCCGCCCGCAACGACTACCACCGCCTGGAGCTGCTGCGCGAATTTGCCCAGCGGCACCGCTGCCTGGTGGTGCTCAAAGGCGCCTACACCTGCCTGGCCACACCCAGTGGCGAGCTGCACTTCAACAGCACCGGCAACCCTGGCATGGCCACTGGCGGCAGCGGCGACGTGCTCACCGGCCTGCTCCTGGCCCTGCGCGCCAATGCCCGGCTCCTGCCCTTCGAGGCCGTGCGGCTGGCTGTGTTCGCCCACGGCCTGGCCGGCGACCTGGCTGCTCACCAAACCGGCGAAGCCGGGCTGGTAGCCGGCGATATTGTGCGCCACATTGGCCCGGCGCTGCGCCAATGCAGCCAGCCGGCTTAAAACACAAAGTAGGCGGCGGCCTGTACCAGCAGCAGGCCATCGGTGAGCAGGGCGTAGAAGTAGTCGCTGCGGGTTTCTTCGGCGGCGCTCACCACGCTGGCGGTGAGCGCGCCGGGCAGCAGCACGGCCAGCGGCGGGGCGCCCCGCACCAGGCCCAGCGCCACCGAAGCCAGCAGGAACCCCAGGGCCAGCCGCCGAGCCCCGGCCACGCCCAGCACGCCGGGAAAAGTGCGGGTGCCCGCCCGGCGGTCGCGCCCGTAATCACGAACGTCGAACACGATGGTGATGACCATTATCAGGCAAAAGCGCTGGCCCAGCAGCCCGGCCACATCAGCCACGGAGTGGCGCAATAGCAGCATCGGCAGGCCCACAGTCACGGCCGTCCACACCAGGGCAATGAGGAAGCCTTTGAGCAGCGGGATTTCGCGCAGGGCCCGGCGCCGCCCGTGCCACGGCCACAGCGGCCACGAATACAGCAGCGCCAGCGCCACCAGCGGCGCCAGCCCCGGCCAGTAGCGCCACCAGCCATCCACGAAAAAGAAGTACCCGGCCGCCGCCGCCGCCCCGCCCGCCAGCCCCAGCAGAAGCGGGCGGTGGCGCTGCTGCCAGGCCTTGCGGGCCGAAGTACCGGCCGGCTCGCGGTTCTTAAAAGGCAGCGCAGCATCGAGGTTGTAGACGAGCAGTGTAGCGGCAAACACCAGCGCCACCAGCCGGTACCCGGCGCTGCTGATGGCCGGCCATTGGTGCAGGGTGGCGGCCGTCTGGGCCGCCGCCGCCGCCGCCAGCCACGCGCTGCTATAGAGCACAGCATCGAGCAGGCGGCCCAGCGGGTGGCGGGCAGCAACAAGACAAGCAGGCAGGTGCAGATTGGCCACGGGTAAAATTAGTGCCGCCGTCTGCAGTACCGGTTGGTTTCAGCGGAGGTAGTACTCACGGGGTTGCTTTTGGGTAGCAAGCGCAAAAAAGGCGAAGCCGAACGTCAATCGTTCGTGCTTCGCCTTTAGGCAGAAAGATTAGCTGGCGCTACGCAGACACGCGCCCGCCATTCTTATACTTTACATGGCAGCCTGCAGCTGGCCGAAGGTTTCGTCGTAGAGCTTGATGCTGTCGTTGATGATGCGGTAGGCATCTTCCTTGCCCATGAAGCGCTCCACTACCACGTGCTTGTTGTGTTCGAGGGCTTTGTAGTCCTCGAAAAAGCGGCGCATCTCCAGCAGCGTGTGCGGGGGCAGGTCGCTGATGTCGTTGTAGTGATTCACCGAAATATCGTGGGCGGCCACGGCGATGATTTTATCGTCCTCTTCGTTCTGGTCCACCATCTGCATCACGCCGATGACCTTGGCCTCCACGATGCACATGGGCACGATGTCGACCGAGCAGAGCACCAGAATATCCAGCGGGTCTTTGTCGTCGCAATAAGTTTGGGGGATGAAACCGTAGGCGGCCGGGTAATGCACGGCCGAGAACAGCACGCGGTCGAGCTTCAGCAGGCCGCTGTCTTTGTCAAGCTCGTATTTGCCTTTGCTGCCCTTGGGAATTTCAATGATGGATTGCACAACCTGTGGGTTGTTATCGCCGCGCGAAACGTTGTGCCAGGGGTTGAAATAGGTATTTTTCATGTAACCTTAAATGGATTGAGAAAGACAGAACAAACTCCCCTCCTTTTTTGAGGAGGAGACGCTGGCGCGAAGCGCCGGCTGGGGTGGTGCCCCTCGTTGAACGATGGGCGAACGATGAGGGCTACGTTGCCCAGGTTTCGTGCAACAAGAAGGACCACCCCCGTTTCAGCCGTTGGCTGAAACATCCCCTCCTTAAAAAAGGAAGGGAGTGTGGGATAGCTACTACTTCAGCACTTCCACGAGTGGAACCCCGCTGCTGCCGCTTGGTTCCTGAATGTGCAGGAAACGCGCCACGGTAGCCGCGATGTCCACGACTCGGACGGGCGTGGCCGATTCGCCGTGCTTTACGCGCCAGCCCCAAAAAAGTAACGGCACGTGCGTATCATATGCCCAGGTGGTGCCGTGGGTGGTGCCTTTGATAACCGGGTATGAGTAGGCTTCGAGCCAGCCGGGCAGCAGCGTCACCAGCACATCGCCGGAGCGGGGGGCGAAAAAGCCGTTTTCCTGCAGCATGCCGGGGCCCTCGCTCCAGTGGGCGTTTTGCAGGTCGGTGGCGGTGCGGGTCTGGGCCACGCCAGGCAACGGGAGCAGCAGGGCGGCCACCTCGGCCTGGGTTTTGGCCAGGTCCAGGCCTTTTTTGGCCAGCAGGGGGCGGTTGAGGTACACCTGCAGGTTGCCGAAGTCGAGCACCCAGTTGCCTGGGCCGTGGCGGCGCGCGAGAGCATTTTGCACCGAGTCGCGCATGGACGTGTTGCCCACGCCCCCGGCGGGCATGCGGTGCTCCTGCAGGAAGCCCACGGCGTTGGCCGCGCCGTGGTCGGCGGTGAGGAACACCAGGGCGTTGCCCTTGCCCACGGCCTTGTCTATTTCGCTTAGCAGCCGGGCTATGTCTCGGTCGAGGCGCAGGTAGGTATCCTGGGCTTCCACGGAGTTGGGGCCGAACTGGTGGCCTACGTAATCGGTGCTGCTGAAGCTCACGGCCAGCATGTCGGTGATGCCGGGGCGCTGGCCCAGTTGTTCGGCCCGTAGGGTTTCAAGGGCGAAATCCGCCGTGAGGCTGTTGCCGAAGGGCGTGGACCGGATGAGGTCGAGGTTACGGGGAGTGGCTTTGGGCGTGGGCTCGCCGGCGGCTTTGGTCAGGGCCGTGACGGCGGCGGGCGGCGCGGCGCTCAGGGTGGGCAGGTCGTGGGGGAAGGTGGGCGTTTTCTCGCCCCGGAAGCTGCTTTCCCAAGGCACGTCGTCGGGGGTGCTTTCGGTGTACTGGGCCAGGGGCAGCAGCGTTTCCCAGGGCTTGCTCAGGTATTGCGCAACACGTTCCTGCTGGTTGAAGGCCACCACCCAACCCGGCAGCTGCGGCATATAGAAGGTGCTGGTGATGAAGGCGCCGTTGGTGCCGTCGTACCAGTAAGCAGCCGTGGCCGAGTGGCCGGCTGGCAGAATGCTGCCCCGGTCCTTCATGCTCAGCCCAATGACTTTGCTTTGGAAATTGGTAGCCAGCCGCAGCTCGTCGCCAATGGTGGTGCTCAGCATATGGCGCGGCGACATCTGCCCCGCCGCCACCGAGCCGCCCACGGGCTGCACGGTTTTGTCCTCGGTCACGTAGGTGTCGCGGCCGCTTTCGCGCTCAAACCAGTTGTTGCCAATGATGCCATTGACCGAGGGCGTGGCCCCGGTGTAGATGCTGGCGTGGCCCGGCCCGGTGTAGGTGGGCACGTAGTTGTAGTTGCAGCTCTCGAAGCTGAACCCCTGCCCCAGCAGCCGCCGGAAACCATCGGTGCCGTACTTAGCCCAGTAGCGGTAGAGGTAGTCGTAGCGCATCTGGTCCACCACAATGCCCACCACCAGCTTGGGGCGCGGCACGGGCTGGCCAGCTTTCTGGGCAAGGGCGGGAACGGCGACCAGGGCCGTGAGCGCAAACAGTAATATCTTTTTCAAGCGGAAACAGGTAATGCTAAGCGGCCGCAAAGATACCCCAGCAAAGACAAGCGTTAAAAAAGAAAGTAATGTAGAAAGACCCTGATGCTCATAGAACGTGATGTTGAGTTGAACGTCATGATGGTCCTTTTGCTCATCACCTCTCCCCTCCCCTATGTTCCCTGCCCTCATCTTCGACATGGACGGCGTACTCGTCGACAACACGCCTTACCAGGCCCGCGCTTTCCAGCTCCTGTTTCGCGACCTGGGCCTGACCACTAATGCACGCCAGCTGCTGCAGCGCCTTAACGGCATGCCCGCCACCAACATCCTTAAAACCGTGTTCCACAACCCCATACCTGATAAGCAATTAAAAGAATACGCCAGCCAGCGGGAGTTTCTTTATCGCACCTTGTATTGGAACAAGCGCCGCGCCATGCCCGGCCTCGTGGCGTTTCTGGAGGCCGCCCGCGCCGCCGGGCACAAAATCGCCCTTGGCACCGGCTCGCCCCCCGAAACCATCAGCTACATCATCGACCACCTCGACCTGCGCCGTTACTTCGACGTGGTCATCGGCAAAGCCGATGTGGCCAAGGGCAAGCCCCACGCCGACACCTTTGCCGTGGCCGCCGCTAAGCTTGGCGCCCGTCCCGCGGACTGCATCGTGTTTGAAGACGCCGTGTTGGGCGAGCAGGCTGCCTACAAAGTGGGCATGCGCGTGGTAGCCGTGGGCTCTTCGCTGAAAGAAAAGGACTTCCAAAACCCGTGCGCGTACATTAAGAACTTCACAGGCTTCTCCCCCGAGCGGCTGCAGGAGTTGTTGAAGACACAACCGCAAGTTCCAAAGCCCGACAAGCAGCGCGCCCAGCGGAAATACATGAACCTGTAGAACACACGCCGCAGCCCTTACTCCACCGTCAGCGTCTTGGCCACGCGCTGGCTACCCGCCTGCACCACCACGTGGTACAGGCCCGGCGCCCGTCCCAACAGGGGGACCTCTGCTTTGCCACCTTCCTCGGTCAGGCTTACGGGCTGCTCAAACACCACCGTGCCCTGGGCGTCGCTCAGCGTCACGGTAGCGCGGGTGGTGCCCGCTACGGCCGGCACCGCCACCGTGGCCCGAATGTGGGCCGGGTTGGGGTACACCGTGAGGTCGGCCAGCGCAGTGGGGGACTGGGCACGGGCCGCCGGGCCCGCCAGCAGCATAAACAACGGCAGCGGCATGGCCAGATGCCGCCCACTGGTTAGAATAGCGGAGGAGGTGATGGCAAACATAGCATGGTGCGAATAAGGTGGAAATAATAGAAGCGACGGCTTCGCCGGCAGCGCGGCGATGCCGATTCAACGCGACATTGCGCCAAGCCGTATGTCAGCCTTGTCAAACCTGCTCACATTCGCGCCCAACTCGTACTATTTCGCGACGAATCCGATACAACCGCCTTACCCCTCATGTACCGGGGTTCCCCATAGTCTCAACCGTACGAAAAAGGCCCGCCTCCAACGGAGACGGGCCTTTGCTTTTTCTTATGTATTCGACTGCTAGCCAGCCGCCAGGGCCTCGGCACCGCCCACGATTTCGAGAATCTCGGTCGTGATGGCCGCCTGACGCGTCCGGTTGTAGGTCAGCTTGAGGGATTTGAGCAGCTCGCCGGCGTTGTCGGTGGCTTTGTCCATGGCCGTCATGCGGGCGCCGTGCTCCGAAGCGTTGCTTTCCAGCACCGCTTTGTAAAGCTGGATTTTCAGCGACTGCGGAATCAGCGTCTGAATGATTTCTTCTTTCGAAGGCTCAAACACGTAATCCACGTTGGCAGTGGCCGAAGCCGTAACGGGCGCTTCCGTCTTCACCAGCGGCAGCAGCTGCTCGGTGCGGATAATCTGCGTGGCCACGTTCCGGAACTCGTTGTACACCATCACCACCTCGTCGTACTGCCCGTTGCGGAAGCTGTCCATGGCCAGCTCTGCCGCCTCGCGCACCGTTTCAAACGACAGCTTGGCAAATACGTGGGTGAAGTTGCCCACCACACCGCCCTTGCGGGTGTAGTAGTCGTGGGCTTTCTTGCCAATGGCCAGTATCGAGATGCTGGTTGCCGGCAGGTTGGCGTAGCGCTCCGCAATGGCCGCGTTCACACCCTTAAACACGTTCGAGTTGAAGGCACCCGCCAAACCACGGTCCGACGTAACGGCAATAATGAGCACCCGGCGCACCTCGCGGGCCACGCCATATTCGCTCACAATGTCATTGTCGGTCGTGCGCGTCAGGTTCGCCAGAATGGTGTTCAGGCGCTGCGCGTAAGGCCGCATCCGGATGATGTTGTCCTGGGCACGACGCAGCTTGGCCGCCGCCACCATTTTCATGGCTTTGGTAATCTGCTGCGTGCTGCTCACCGACTGAATGCGGCTGCGGACTTCTTTTAAGCTTGCCATAATGGGGATAAATGAACGTCATGCTGAGCTTGCCGAAGCATCTCTACCGCAGTAGTAATCAATGCTGATTCAACGAAGCGGTAGAGATGCTTCGGCAAGCTCAGCATGACGTTCTTTAACTTAATTCTTATTTCGCCGCGTAGTTCGCCGCTACGTCCTTGGCTACCTCGCGGATGGCCTTGGTACCGGCGTCCTCCAGCTTGCCAGCCTTCAGCGCCTTCAGCACGTCGGGGTAGCGGGAGTTCATCACCTGGCCAAACTCCTTCTCGAACTCACGCACCCGATTCACAGGTACGGTGTCGAGGAGGCCGTTGGTAGAAGCGTACACAATGGCCACCTGGTCTTCCACCTTCACAGGCGAGAACTGGGGCTGCTTCAGGATTTCGAGGTTGCGACGGCCACGCTCAATGGTGAGCTTGGTCGAGGCGTCGAGGTCGGAGCCGAACTTGGCAAAAGCTTCCAGCTCGCGGAACTGGGCTTGGTCGAGCTTCAGCGTACCGGCCACTTTCTTCATCGACTTAATCTGGGCGTTACCACCCACACGCGACACCGAAATACCTACGTTGATAGCAGGGCGAACACCCGAGTTGAACAGGTTGGTCTCGAGGAAAATCTGGCCGTCGGTAATGGAAATCACGTTCGTCGGGATGTAGGCCGATACGTCACCAGCCTGCGTCTCGATGATGGGCAGGGCCGTGAGCGACCCGCCACCTTTCACCAGGTGCCGGATGCTTTCGGGCAGGTCGTTCATGTTCTGAGCGATTTCGTCCGAAGCGTTGATTTTAGCGGCCCGCTCCAGCAAACGGCTGTGCAGGTAAAATACGTCGCCGGGGTACGCCTCGCGTCCGGGAGGACGACGGAGCAGCAGCGACACCTCACGGTAAGCCACAGCCTGCTTCGACAAGTCGTCATAAACCACGAGGGCGGGACGACCCGTATCGCGGAAGAATTCGCCAATGGCGGCACCGGTGAAGGGGGCGTAGAACTGCAGGGGCGCGGGGTCGGCGGCCGGAGCAGCTACCACCACGGTGTAGTCCATGGCACCGCCTTTGGTCAGCGACTGCACCACCTGGGCGATGGTAGAAGCCTTCTGGCCAATGGCCACGTAAATGCAGTACACGGGCTTACCAGCTTCGAAGAACTCGCGCTGGTTCAGGATGGTATCGATGGCCACGGCCGACTTACCCGTCTGACGGTCACCGATAATCAGCTCGCGCTGGCCACGGCCAATCGGAATCATGGCGTCAATCGACTTGATGCCGGTCTGCATCGGCTCGGTTACGGGCTGACGGTAGATTACACCAGGAGCCTTGCGCTCGAGGGGCATTTCGTACAGCTCGCCGGTAATGGGGCCGCGGCCGTCGATGGGCTGGCCGAGGGTGTTTACCACCCGGCCCACGATGCCTTCGCCTACTTTAATGGAAGCAATTTTGTTGGTACGACGCACGGTGGCGCCTTCCTGAATGCCCGAGTAGTCGCCGAGCAATACGGCACCTACGTTGTCCTCCTCGAGGTTGAGCACCAGCCCTTGCAGGCCCGTCTCGAACTCAATCAGCTCGCCCGCCTGGGCTTTGCTCAAGCCGTAGATGCGAGCCACACCGTCGCCAACCTGCAACACGGTGCCGACTTCTTCCAGCTCGGCTTCGGACTTGAAATTGGACAGTTGCTGCCGCAGGATTGCGGATACTTCGTCCGGACGTACTTCTGCCATTTTTTTGGGAATTGAGTATGTAGTATTGAGTAGTCAGTAGCGCGAAGCGGTGCTTCGCGTGCCTGCGCCAATTGAATTAATGCTGTCGGCGCGGAGACGCGAACAACTGCGTTCGCACAACACCGACTATCGGCTTACACCTTTTGTTGAAACGTAGTGTCTTGCAAAGAGGTGCGCATTTTGCGGAGGCTGGTGCGCACGGAATCGTCTAGCTGGTTGTCGCCCACGCGCAGGATGAAGCCGCCAATTAGGTCGGCGTCCACCTTTTCGGTCAGTTTCACTTCGGTAAGGCCAGTTTGCTGGGTTACCAGCTTTTCCATCTCGGCTCGCGAGGCGGCGGTGAGCGGAGTGGCCGAAGTCACCTCGGCCATCTGAATGCCCTGCATGGAGTTGTACTGCACCTGAAACTCGGTGCCCATGCCTTCCAGCGCCGACTCCCGGTTTTTCTGGGTGAGAATGGCAAAAAACTTCATGGTCATGTCCGATACCTTGCCGCCAAAAATGGCGGTCAGGATGGCCAGCTTCTTGTCGTGCTTCACAATCGGATTGCGCAGCAACAGCCGCAGCTCGCGGCTTTCGGCCATGGTCTTGCTCAGCAGGTCCATGTCCTCTTTCACGCTCTCCAGCGTGCCCATCTCCTTGCCCAAGTCGAGGAGCGACTTGGCGTAGCGGGCCGCTACTCGTTGGTCAGCCATTGGTTATTGTTTTTTTTGTCATGCTGAGCTTGCGAAGCATCTTATCAGGTTCGCAGGGCTCGGTAAACTAAATCTGACGAAAGCAGCCGTGATAAGATGCTTCCTTCGTCAGCATGACAGACGTTAGTTAAGCTTAACGTCTTTCAAATACGAATCAACCAGCTGCGTCTGGGCGGCGGGCTCGGCGAGCTCGCGGCGCAGGATGCGCTCGGCGATGTCGACCGACAGCTTGGCAGCGGTGTTTTTAACTTCGGCCAGGGCCGCGTTTTTCTCCTGCTGGATGGCTTCGCGGGCTTGGGTGATAATGCGGTTGGCTTCGTCGGTGGCGCGGGCCTTTTCGGCGTCGCGGTGCTGGTTGGCCATCACGGTGGCTTCCTGCATCATGCGGTCGCGCTCGTGGCGGGCGTCGGCGAGCAACTTTTCGTTGCCAGCTTTCAGCTGCTGCATTTCAATTTTGGCCTGGTCGGCCATGCGCAGGGCGTTGTCAATGGTGTCTTCCCGCTCTTTGAGCGACAGCAGGATGGGACGCCAGGCAAATTTGCCCAGCAGAAACAACACCAACAGGAAGATAACCAGTTGCCAGAAAATCAGGCCGAGTTCAGGATTTAAGAAAGCTGGCATAGGGAATTTAGTATTAGGGAACCGCCGGTTGAGGCTGGTTAAGCTTGCTACATCTTGTAGGAGCAGGTAAGCCCGCCGCGCCAACTGCATAGGCAGCAGCGGGCGGCGGGCTTCCAACTACTTCCGGGCACTGCGGCCCGGCAAATCATCTTAGAGCTTGGTCCAGATAAGTACGCAGACTACGACTGCGAACAGGCCAAGGCCTTCAATCAGAGCGGCGGCGATAATCATAGCCGTCTGGATTTTACCGGAAGCATCGGGCTGACGGCCGATGGCATCCATAGCGCTGCCGCCAATGCGACCAATACCCAGGCCTACGCCCAAAGCAACCAAACCTGCACCGATACCGGCACCCATTACAGCCAAACCAGGACCGTAGTTGGCAGCCATTTCAACAGCAGCCTGCAAAAACAAAGAAAGAAGCATAAAAAAAGAAAAAGGGGGAAGAGAAAAAGCTAGCCAATCCCGCAGCGGGGGGGGGAGGGGTGCTGCGGTCTGACTAAAACAGCCAGCAGGTAGGGCACTGGGCCCGCCTGGTTAAATCGTATGAATTAGTGTGCGTGCAAAGGGGCGTGGGCCTGGTCGGCCCCGTCGCCGCCACCAATCTGGTGGTCGGCATCGTGGTGCTCTTCTACGGCGCGCCGATGTACATGGCGGTAAGCAGGGTGAAGATGAAGGCCTGCAGAATGGCTACCAGCAATTCCAGAATGTTGATAAACAAGCCGAAAGCCAGGGTAACCGGCGCTACAGCCCACGATTTGAAAATGAACACTAGGCTAATGAAGCTCAGTACCACGATGTGTCCGGCCGTGATGTTGGCAAACAGACGAATCATCAGGGAGAAGGGCTTGGTGAAGATGCCCAGGAATTCCACCACAATCATGATGGGCAGCAGGGGCTTGGGCACGCCGGGCGTAGCAAAAATGTGCGCCCAATAGTTCTTGTTGCTGGAAGCCAGCGTGATAACGAGCGTCATCAGGGCCAGCACCAGGGTCACGGCGATGTTGCCGCTCAGGTTGGCCGCGCCGGGCATGAGGCCCAGCAGGTTATTGAACCAGATGAAGAAGAAGGCGGTGAGCAGGTACGGCATGTAGCGCTCGTACTTGGGGCCGATGTTCTTCCGGGCAATTTCGTCGCGGATGAAGATGATAACGGGCTCGAAGAACGACTGCAGGCCGCTGGGCGCGCGACCGTGGTTCTTCTTGTAGCCACGGGCTACAGCCGTGAACACAATCAGCATAAGTGCGGCGCTGAAGAGCAGCGAAGCGGTGTTTTTGGTAATGGAGAAGTCGTATACTTTGCTGCCGTCTTCGGCCACCAGCTTGTCTTCTTCCAGCTTCAGGCCGTTGTGGCTGTGGCCGTGGGCCAGCTGGCCACCCGAGAACATGCTCAGGCCTTTGGTGGGCTGGTAAGCGATAATGGGCAGCGGCACGCTAACGTGAGTGGCGTGCTCGCCCTCGCCGAGGGTAGCCAAGTGCCACTCGTGCGAATCGCCGATGTGCTCCAAAATCATTTCGCCGGGATTGAAGCCTTCCCCTTTGGAAGCCTCAGCGGCAGGCTCGTTCGCAAAAGCGGACAGGGATACAAAGCAAAGAAGTATCGAAAGTAAACGCTTCATTCAAAGGGAATTAATTGGAGATTTCCGGCTAAAGCGCTATGTTTGCGCCACTTGCTTTTTCGAAATCGGCCGCAAGTTACTAAAAATAGCCCAGATTTCAAACCCAGCCCACGAAAAGTACAGCAGGAAGAAGGCGCCAAGGAAGGTCCAGAGGCCGCGCCCTTCCTGGGCGCACCCCGGGCCAGATGCACCGTGACCAAGGCAAGGGAAGTGAGCATCCGAACCGTCATGCCAATAAGATAGCCGATGCCCAGGTTGGTAGGCGAGACCGCCACGAGGCGCGCCGTGAGGCTATAGATAAGGAATGTGAGTCCCGCCATGAAGCCGAACAGCAACCCCGTGTACCGGTGAATAACGGCCGGGCCGTAGAGCAAATGCAAGGCGTAAAGCAGCACCCCCATCACAGCACCGAACAAGAAAAACTGGCGCAGAAATCGAATCATAGAAAGGCGGTTCGGTTTAGTGAACAGTGAGCTGTTATCAGTGAAACATTGTTTTGCTGCTCACTAATAGCTGCTCACTGTTCACTACTCTTTGGTGAGGCTGCGGATAATCTGGAACATGGCAAGAAATACGCCCACCAGCATGAGTCCCACCGTGAACCACGGGTTTTCGGACTGGTACCGCTCGTCGAGCCACATGCCCAGCCAAGTGAAGCCGCCGATGATGCCCAGCATTTGGAAAGCAATGCCCGAATACTTGGCGAATGCGCGCACGCGGTTGGAGCCCTCGGCGGGCTTGTCGGCGGGCTCAGGAACAGGCGGAGTGGGCATGGAAAGGGCGAAGTGGAACGACGCGCAAAGGTACGGCGGGGGCGAAGGACCTTTTGGTCCGGGAAAAACGTAATTTTACCCGTTCGCCTTCGTTAGCCGGCTGGCACTTGCCTGCTACAACGAACATTTCGGGTTGCTTCCGGCGTTGCGGAGGCAATTGGCTGCCTTTTTTCATTCTCCTTGGCTTTGACACAACATCTGCTGATACCCCGCTGGCCGGCGCTCTTTCTCTTTCTGTTGGGAGTAGGGGTAGCAGGCTGTGCTTCGGATAAAAACCTGGTGGCGCACGCCTTCAACAACGTGGCGGCGCGGGACAATGCTTATTTCATTGCCCGGGAGAAGCTGCAAGCCACGGAAGAAAAGCTCTACGCAGGCCGCATCAACGACTACAACCAGCCCCTGTCGCTGTTTCCCACGCTGGACAGTGCCAGCGTACGGGCCAACCGCGCGGAGCTGAACGACGTTATTAAGAAGGCATCAATGCCGATTCAGCACCGGCCGGGGTCGGACTGGACGGACGACGCCTACATTCTGGTGGGCTGGTCGCGCTTTTACCAGATGCAGTTCAGCGACGCGGCCCTGACCTTTAAATACGTTAACTCCACCAGCAAAGACCCCAATGCCAAGCACGAAGCGCTGATTGGGCTGATGCGCACCTTTGTGGAGCAGGGCGAGATGGAGAGCGCCAAAGCG
Organism: Hymenobacter glacialis; assembly: GCF_001816165.1. Classification (GTDB taxonomy): domain Bacteria; phylum Bacteroidota; class Bacteroidia; order Cytophagales; family Hymenobacteraceae; genus Hymenobacter; species Hymenobacter glacialis. The sequence goes on along the minus strand of NZ_MDZC01000057.1, from coordinate 42,461 downwards.
GTATCGGACCTGCTGGACAAGGAAAAAGGCTTGCCCGAAGATGCACGCCAACTGTTTCTGACCCGGGCCGACTACTACATCCGCACCGACGAGCCGGCCAAGGCCATTCCGCAGTTGGAGCGGGCCATTCCGCTCATTGAGCTGAAAAACGAACGGTCGCGGACGCGTTACCTGCTGGCCCAGCTCTACCAGAACGCGGGCGAGAACAAGAAAGCCTACGAGCAGCTCGACCAACTGCTGACGCGTAACCCGCCGTATGAGCTGGATTTTCAGGCCAAGCTGCTGCTGGCGCAGGTGTCGGACCTCAGCGAAAAGGACCGGGTGCGGCTCGACAAAAATTTTGTAGCGCTGCTGAAGGACACGAAGAACAAGGACTACCGCGACAAGATTTACTACGAGATGGCGCGGCTGAACTACCGCGAGAAGAACATTCCCGAGGCGCTCAAGCTGCTGCGGCAATCTGTGCAGGCCACCACCACCAACCGGCTGCAAAAAAGCTACACCTACCTCTTGGCGGGCCGCATCTACTACGAAGACCTGCAGAAGTACCGCCTCGCGGCGGCTTACTACGACAGCACGGTGCAGAACCTGGCGCAGGATGCCAAAACCTATGCCGACATCAAGGAGCGCAGTGACATTCTGCGGGATTTCGCGAAGCAGTACACCATCATTGAAACGCAGGACAGCCTGCAGGCCCTGGCACGGCTGCCCGCCGGAGCACTGGACGAGAAGCTCAACCTGTATGCTGATGCGGCTATCTTGGTGGCCCAACAGGAGGTGGCCCGGCTTGCGGCGCTGCAAAAGGTGAACGACCGGGCCGCCGAATTTGCCTCCCGCACCACCAGCAGCGCTGCTGGCTTCTCGCCGGACGGGACCACGGGCCGGGCCAGCGACGACCTGCTGGCCTTCGACCCCACCGCCGCCGGCACGGGAGCCAAATGGTACTTCGACAACCCAGCCACGCTGGGCACCGCCCGGGCCGACTTTATCCGGAAGTGGGGCAACCGCCAGCTGCAGGACAACTGGCGCACGAGCAGCCAAGCCAGCATCTCCCCCAATACGACTGCCAACGGTGGGGTGCCCGTTGCCATCACCGGCAACGACCAGACTGCAGTGAACGGCGGGCAATCTGCCTCTGCTGCCCCAGCCCCACCCGCCGACCCAGAGGCCGAAAAGCGGACGCTGGTAGCCCAATACCGCAGTACCCTGCCCACCACGCCGGAACTACTGCAAGCCTCCAACATGCAGGTGGAGGGCGCACTATACGAGCTGGCCGGCATCTACAAAGAGCAGTTGAAAGAGCGGGGAAAGGGCTTCGAGACCTACGAGAAGCAGGTGGGCCGCTATCCCACGGGCGTGCACGCCCCCGATGCCTACTACCTGCTGTACCTGCACTACAAAGACCAGCCCGATGCCGCCAAAATGGCCCAGTACGCCGCGGCCCTGCAACGGGAGTTTCCCACTTCCATTTATGCCAAGCTGATTGCTGACCCGCTGTACCGCGAGCATGAGCTGGCCCTGCACAACGCCGTGGCAAGCCGCGTGGATTCGGCCTTTACGCTCTACAAAAACCAGGAATTCCGGAAGGCCACGGCCGTGCTGGCCCGCAGCGAAAAGCTGTACCCCAAGAGCGACCTTGCTGACCGGGTGGCTTACCTGAAAACGCTGTTGGTCATTCGTACCCAGCCCCCGCTCGCGGCTCGCTCCTCGGTGGAGGCGTTCTACACTAAGTTCCCCGACAGCCCGCTCGTGCCTCAAGCCCAGGCGCTGGCTGAAACCTACAAAAAGCAGGGAGCCGGACAAATTGCCGGCGCACTGGCCTCAACCGAAAAACCCGTGGTGTCCGTATTCCGGCCGGGTGAGGTAGACAACCGCCTGCGCATTCAGTACCGCGAAGACGAGACTCCTGCCAAGGCGCTGAATACCGCGCCGCCTGCGCCTACCTCTCCCACTGCGGCGGGCTTGCCGGGTACGCGCAAGGCAAGCGCAACCAACGCCACACCTGCCAAGCCGCTGGCTGGTGCTCCTGCAGCCGCTGCCGTGCCCGACGCGGGCGTTTCTCCTGCTTCTGCCCCTGCTCTTGCTGTTCAGGCTCCCGCACCGGCGCCGGGCTCCGTTGCGGCGGTGCCCCCAGCGGCCGGCACACCGCCCGCTGTGACAACTCTGGTGGCGCCCACTCCCGCTGCGGTGGAGGCTCCTGCAGATGTGCCTGCCACGGCCTACGTCACGCAGCTAAGCGGCGCCCATGCGGTGGTGCTGGTGTTTCCCAAGGCCGCACCGGCCGCTGCCGATTTAACCACCCAGCTGGGCACCTACAACAACCGGTTTTTCCGGGCCAACAACCTGCGCGTGGAAACACCGCCGCTCGGTACCGACCAGGACCTGGTGGTGGTGCAGGCATTGCCCGGCGCCAAGGTGGCTCAGAGCTACGCCACCAAGCTGCGGGGGCCGCAATCGCCGCTGGCACGGTTGCGCGGGGCCGGCTACCAGACGGTGGTCATCAGCCTCGAAAATCTCACCTTACTGCAAGCCACCGGTGATTTGGCCGGGTATTTGAGCTTTTATCAGCGCGTTTATAAATGAGTTAAAATTTAGGAGTTATGAGTTATGGGTTTGCAGTCGGACCTTTGCGCCGTGGTTAGGCCTGCTTGAGTTTTAACTCATAACTTTTAACTCCTAACCCTTAACTCTAAAAATGCCAACCTCCTCTCCTACCCACCGTTCGAAGCCGACGCCCCTGAAGCCCGTGCGTACTGGTCGGTTTGCGGCGTTCACGCGCACCATGTGGGTGCTGTTTGGCGCGGGCGTGGTGGGCCTGGGCCTGTTTGTGCTGGCCGTGAGCGGCAACTTCCTGAACCTGTTCGGGCGCATGCCCAACCTGAAAACGCTGGAAAACCCGCGCTCGGAGCTGGCATCAGAAATTTACTCCGCCGATGGGGTGCTGCTGGGCAAGTACTTCCGCGAAAACCGCACGCCGGTCGAGTTCAACGAACTGCCCCAAAACCTGATTGATGCCCTCATCGCTACCGAGGACGTGCGGTTTGAGCAGCACTCGGGCATCGACCTGAAAAGCGTATCCCGGGCCGTGGTGGGCGTGGTTACTTTCAACCGCAACGGCGGTGGCTCCACCCTCAGCCAGCAGGTGGCCAAGGTGCTGTTTAAGACCCGCGCCGAAGACCTCAATAACGGGTCGCTGAACGGCAACGGCAAGGTGGGCCTGCTCATCACCAAGGCCAAGGAGTGGATTCTGGCCATTCGCCTGGAGCGCAACTACACCAAGCGCGAAATCCTGCGCATGTACCTCAACACGGTGGAATACGGCTCGAACTCGTTTGGCATCAACACCGCCGCCAAGACTTTTTTCAACAAAAAGCCGCTGGACCTAACCAACGCCGAAGCTGCCACGCTGGTGGGTATTGTGAACGCGCCGGGCCGTTTCAGCCCCATCAACCACCCCGAACGCTCGCGCAAGCGCCGCAACTGGGTGCTGCGCCAGATGGCCAAGTCGAACTACATCACCGATGCCCAGCTGGCCCAGGATACTGCCAAGGCCATTGTGCTGCACTACTCCGTGGAAAACCCCACCAAGGGCCTGGCGCCGTACTTCCGCTCGGAGGTGGCCAAGTCGCTGGTGGCCTGGGCCCGCGAAACCGACCACGACCTGTACGCCGACGGCCTGAAGATTTACACCACCATCGACTCGCGCATGCAGACGTACGCCGAGAAATCGGTGGCCGAGCACCTGGCCCTGCAGCAGAAGTGGTTTACCCAGCACTGGAAAGGCCAGCTGCCCTGGCGCGACGAAAACGGCAAGGTGATTCCCGAGTTCCTGAACATTGCCATGCGCCGTACCCAGCGCTACAGGTCGCTGATGAACACCTACGAAGGCAACCGCGACTCGGTGAACTACTACCTGCGCAAGAAGTACAAGATGCAGGTATTTACCTGGCAGGGCGAAAAGGAAATGCTGATGTCGCCGCTCGACTCATTGGCGTATTACAAGCGCTACCTGCGCGCCGGTTTCATGGCCATGAACCCCCTGAACGGCCAGATTAAGGCCTGGGTGGGCGGGCCGAATTACAAGTTCTTCAAGTTTGACCACGTGCGCCAGGGCAAGCGCCAGCCCGGCTCCACGTTCAAGCCCATTGTGTACACGGCGGCCATCGACCAGGGCTACTCGCCCTGCTACCCGCGGCCCGATGTGGCCACTACTTTCCCGGCCGTGGCCGGCCGGGCACCCTACACTCCCAAGAACTTTGAGGGCAACTTCTCGGGCCGGGTGTTCACGCTGCGGCAGGCCCTGGCCCGGTCCATGAACTCCATTACGGCGTGGCTGGTGATGAAGCTCACGCCCGAAACCATTGCCGGCTACGCCAAGCGCATGGGCATTGAGTCGCCGATTGACGCGGTGCCGGCCATCGGCTTCGGGTCGTCGGATGTTAACATCTACGAGCTGTGCGGCGCTTACGCCACCTTCGTGAACAAGGGCGTCTGGACTTCGCCCACCATGGTCACCCGCATTGAGGACAAGAACGGCAATGTGCTGCGCGAATTTGTGCCCCGCACCCGTGAGGTGCTCAGCGAAGAAACGGCTTATGTGATGACCAACATGCTGCAGGCCAGCACCACCGAGCCCGGCGGCACCAGCACCATTCTGCACACCGGATTCAAGTTCCCGTATGAAATAGGCGGTAAAACCGGTACCACGTCTAACTACTCCGACGCTTGGTTTATGGGCATCACCCCGGACTTGGTGTGCGGCATGTGGGTGGGCGGCGAAGACCGCAGCATTCACTTCCGCTCGGGTACTTACGGCCAGGGCGCGCGCCTGGCGCTACCGCTCTATGGCCTGTTTATGCAGAAGGTGTACAAGGACAAGAGCATCGGCATCAGCACCGCGCCGTTTCCCAAGCCTGCCGCGCCGCTCGGCATCGAGCTCGACTGCTCGAAATACTACGGTGGCCAGCGCGATACCATCCCTGACGCCCAGAAGCTAAACCGCCGCGACCCCGTCGACCTCAGCGATGAGGACATCTAGCATCGCTGATTTCTGCTGATTAAAGTGATTTCGCTGATTTTTTCTTCGGCGAGGTGGTTAGGCAGCAGGTTTGTTAGCGTTAAGCAGAAATGACCGGCGACTTTTGCCGGTCATTTTTTGTTACAAATAGCGCCTTCTGCAGCAGTTTCCAATCGCGCCCCGTATTCCCTCCAACGCGCCCTTCGAATCAGCGTAATCAAATCAATCAGCGGTAATCAGCGATTTATGGCAGCCAAACCCGAACTGCAAGCCCTCATCAACGCCCTGCCCCACAAGCCGGGTGTATACAAATACTTTGACGACGAGGGCATAATCTACGTCGGGAAGGCCATCGACCTGCGCAAGCGCGTGAGCAGTTACTTCACCAAGCAGGACCACAACAAGAAAACCCAGCAGCTGGTGCGCAATATCAAGCGCCTGGAATTCACCATCGTGGACTCAGAGTCCGATGCGTTTTTGCTGGAGAACAACCTCATCAAGCAGCATCAGCCCAAGTATAACATCCTGCTGAAGGACGGCAAAACCTACCCCTACCTCTGCCTAACCAATGAGCGGTTTCCGCGCCTCATTCCCACCCGCAACAAGATTAACGACGGCTCGCGCTACTACGGCCCCTACGCCAACGGCACGGCCTTGAACGTGCTGCTAGAGCTCATCCGGGCGCTGTACCCGCTGCGCACCTGCAACTTCCGCCTGAGCCCGGAAAACGTGGAAGCCGGCAAGTTCAAAGTCTGCCTCGAATACCACCTCGGCAACTGCAAGGGCCCCTGCGAGAACCACGAGGACGAGGCCCGCTACAACGGCTACATCCAGCAAATCCGCAACATTCTCAACGGCGACCTGCGCATTCCCAAGCAGTACTTCCGCGAGCAGATGAGCGCCGCCGCCCAGGACATGCAGTACGAGCTGGCCCACCAGTTCAAGGTAAAGCTCGACAAGATTGAGGCCTTCCAGGTGAAGAGCACCATCGTCTCGGCTACGCTCACCAACATCGACGTGTTTGCCATCGCCAGCAACGAAAAGTCGGCCTTCATCACCTACCTCAAGGTTATGAACGGCTCCATCATCCTCACCCAGTCCCTGGAAGTTACCAAGAAGCTGGACGAGGAAGACGCCGAAATCCTTGCGCCGCTCGTGATGCAGATGCGCCAGGAGTTCGAAAGCGAGTCGCGCGAAATCATGACCAACGTGACCATCGAGTTGCCGCTGCCTGGCGTCACCCTCTCCGTCCCGCAAATCGGCGACAAGCGCAAGCTCATTGAGCTGGCCCTCAAAAACGTGCTTTACGCCCGTAAGGAAAAGGAGAGCATGAACGAGCGCAGCAAGGACGTGAACGAGGTGCGCATCATGGAAACCATAAAAAAGGACCTGCGCCTCACCGAGCTGCCCAAGCACATCGAATGCTTCGACAACTCCAACTTCCAGGGTGATAACCCCGTGGCTGCTATGGTGTGCTTTCGCAACGCCAAGCCCAGCAAAAAGGACTACCGCCACTACCACATCAAAACCGTCATCGGCCCCAACGACTTCGACTCCATGTACGAGGTGGTATCGCGCCGCTACCGCCGCTTAGTAGATGAAGGAGCCAGCCTGCCCCAGCTCGTCATCGTGGACGGCGGCAAGGGCCAGCTCAGCATGGCTGTCAAGGCCCTGAAAGACCTCAACCTGTGGGGCCAGATTCCCGTCATCGGCATCGCCAAGCGCTTGGAGGAAATTTACGTACCCAACGACCCGCTACCCATCTACATCGACAAGCGGAGCGAATCCCTGCGCCTCTTCCAGCGCATGCGCGACGAAGTGCACCGTTTCGGTATCACCTTTCACCGCTCCCGCCGCGACGCCGCCACTCTCAAAACCGAGCTTACCGACGTGAAAGGCCTCGGCCCCGTCACCGCCGACAAGCTCCTTAACAAGTTTAAGTCCGTCAAGAAAATCCGCGAGCTCACTGAAGCCGAACTCATTGCCGAAGTGGGCAAAGCCAAAGCCAAAGTCCTCCAAAACTACTTCGCCCAAAACGACGCCCCCTCCCACCCCATGCCCGCCCGCCAGCTCCCCAGCTAACCCAATTCCCTTAGCTAGCCACAACCAAACAAAAAAAGACCCTCGCACAAGCAAGGGTCTTTTTCATTCGCTTAACTGCAGCCGACTACAAAATCCGTGTAATCCGCTAAAATCCGAGCTAATCCGTGGTCTAGAAACTCCACAGGTTGTACTCGTACTCAATCAGGTCGGCAGCCGTCTGCTGAGCAGCCAGGATGCCCTGCTGGGCACCACCGTAGATGTCATCAAGGCGGCTGTCGCTTACGTTGGATACCTTGGTGATGTACGAGTTGAACAACCACAGCTCGAAAGCGTCAGCGAGGTTCTTGTGCTGGGCATCGTTCTCGGAGTTGAACCAGATAGCTTTTTCCGGGTTGGCGCGGAACATCTTCACCAGGTCGCTGTACTTAAACGTCGCGATTGGCTTCTCAATACCCGAAGCATTCGAAGCCAAGGTCGAAGGGACGTACAGCGTGATGGACTTGATGTCGTGATACATTCTCGACCGCTTCTTGTCGAAAATCATATCCTCTTTCAATTCCATCGAATACAGGTCCTTGTAGCGGTACTGGTTGCCGAGGGCAACCGGAGCCGCTACGGGAGCCGGAGCCGCCGCCACCATAATGGTTTTGCCTCGCTTGTCCTTCATTGGGCGGCCATTAGCGTCCAATTTGGCCACCTTTTTCACAGCAGCAGCTTTCTTGGGGGCCGGAGCGCCCCAGTCATCACCGCCGCCGTTCAGGTCCTTTTCGCTGAAACCGGCTGCCTTCTCTTCGTCGCTCAGTTTGAAGCCTTCGTCAACGAAAGAAGTATTACCTGTTACTTCCTGTGCATTAAGGGTAGTAGTTAGCGAATCGCTCTTGTAAGCCTGCAACTCACCGCGCTTCACTGCTTCCAGGATAACGCGGCTGATTTCTTTGCCTTCCGAAAACATCGGCTTGTTCTGCTTCTCGCGCAGGTCCACTTGCCGCCAGATGCTCTTGCGGAACATTTGGTCGGATGGCGGAATCGGGCGGTGCGAGCCCGTGCTGCTGGCCGTGGTGGCCTGCTCCTGGGCCGCCGCCGTCAACGACAACGTCAAGCCTGCCGCAATAGCGGCCAAAGTGTGAATGGATTTCATATCAGGCAAAAGCAGATTTACTTTAAGATAGTTCGATAACGCGGCCTGGGCCGAAGATATTACAACAGGGGAACGTTAAATTGCTTGGATACATTCACCGGCTCCACAGTACCCTGGAAGTTCTGGCGCTGCACGCCCTTCACTTCAATGTAGAGGCGGTCACCTTCGCGGTAGGCATTCACCACATCGCTCAAGTCAGCCGTAGGGCCGTTGATGGTGCGGGTCTGCAGGGCGGGCCGACGGCCACGCACCAAGGTTACCTCATAGCTCGACACGCGGAACTTAGCGTCGTCGGGCAGGAAGGTAGCAAAGCCTACATCCGGAATGGCACGAAGCGTCATCGAGCGCATGGCAGAGCCAGGAGTCCCTTGCTTTTCGTTCACCTGACGGCCACCCACGAAGCACTCAATGGTAGGCTTAGGGATGGGGCGAACCTGGAAGGTTTGCGAGCCAATGGCGTTGCCGCCGCTGCTCACGTTCAGGGTCACTTCTTTGGAGTTAGGCACCAGCGTCACATCACCGGTCTTAGCACCGGAGAGCACCGAAGCCCCCGAGGCGGAGAAGCTGGGCTTGTACTGAGCGCCCAGTGCGGGCACCGATACGTTCAGCTTGTTGCCGCACTTGAAGTACAGCGCCTGCACCGAAGCCGACTGGATTTGCATTACCGGCTTGGTCACCGTGTAAGGCACTTTCACCGTGAAGGTGGTGTCGCGGCCGTTCTGGTTGAAGCGAATGGTGCCAGTCCAGGAGTTTTTAGCGCTACCCGAAGCATCAAAGTTGCCGGGACGAGCCGTGAATTCCACCTTGCCTTTGCCATCAGGACCAACCGACAGCGGGCTGCCGTTCAAAGTCATGCGGGGGCTGATGCTGGTGGCCGAAGCCGTCAGGAACAACTCGGCTTTGTACTTGGTGCCGGCGGCTACCGTGTTCGACTCGGCGCTGGCAAAGGCCCCGATTTTGTCGAATACGATGGTCTTGGCACCTACTTTCTCCGCCTGCTTCTGGAGCGCCTCAGCTTCCATTTTCAGGATTTCGGTCTCCTTCTGCGAGATGGTGGCCAAAGCGGCTACCACCGGCGTGTTTTCGAAGTTGAGCTCCGCGAAGTTCTTGGTGCGCTGGTCTTTCGTTACGCGGCTATCTTCTTTGCCGTCGAGTGCCAAAGGAGAAGCATCGGGCACAAACTGCTTCATGTAAGCAGCGTACTCGTTCAGCTTGGGCTTCATCGTGGTATAAGCAATACCGTTCTTCTTGCCGCCGAGCATGGTGATGGCCACTTTGTCCTCGCCGCTCATGTTTTTCACATCAGTGGCGGTGTTCTCAGTCGCTTTCAACAGCTCTTCGCGCACACCGCGCAGGTACGACACCAGCTCCTTGGTTTTCTGACGAATTTCTTCGCTTTGGGCCAATACTGCTTTGTCGCGGGCCTGGTTTTGGTTTTTCACCACGGCCGCCTGGATACCTTTCACGGTACCGTCGGCTGCTACCGAGGTCTTGTCATTGACGCTCAGCAAGCTGTCGTCGATGAACTTGAACTTCAGCAAAATTGCTGAGTTCACCTGAAGCGCCAGAAGGGCCGTTAGCACGAGGTACATCATGCCAATCATCTTCTGCCGCGGGGTTTCTTTTCCGCCTGCCATTATCTGTTTCCTCTAAAAATTGGATGAAGAACTGAATTGCTGTCCAGCAATTAGGCTTGGGCCGGAGCCCGCATGGCGTTCAGCATGTTGCCGTACACACGGTTGAGCGACGTGAGGTTGCCGGTCAGGTCAGCCACCTGCTTCTGGAACTGCTCGGTGTCTTTGCCAGCCTGGGTCATGTTCTCCATGGCGTTGCTCAGCGTGCCGTAGAACTGGTTCATGGACTTGAGGTGCGTGTTGGCGTCCTGCAGTTCCATTTCGTACACTGCGTTCAGGGCGCCCAGGTTCTTGGTCACGTTCTGCACCTGCATGTGGTACTCTTTGGCGTCCGAAGTAGCGTTCGACATGGCCGAAATAGCTTCTACCGTGTTGCCGTAAGCCACGTTGATTTTGTCCAGCGAATCGGCCGCCGTGCGTACTTTCTTGGTGTACTCATCGGTTACGTTGGTAGCCTCGCCCAGCTGCGCCAGCTGCGAGGTGGTGGTGCTGAGGCGGTTCAGGCCCTGGCCCAGGTTGGTGAGTGCCTCCGGCGTTACGTTGGCATTCTTCAGCATGTCGTCGAGCTTCATGGTCAAGCCCTTAGCATTGCTGCTCTCAATGGCACTGTTGCCAGTCGAAGGGTCGTAGCCTTCGTTCAGCTCGGGGTAAACAAGCGACCAGTCATGCTCTTTGGACTGGGGCTGGAATGCGCTCAGGAAGAAGATAATAGCTTCTGTGCCCAGGCCTACGATAAGCATTTCGTCGGCACCTTTCCAGTGCTCGATTTTAAACAATGCGCCGATAATAACAACTGCTGCACCGATGCCATAGATTTTGGGCATCAACGTATCGTAGAGAAAACTTCCTTTAGCTGCCATGAGATTTTAACTGATTGAAAGGTGTTAATGTAGGTGTTGTAGGGGGTGATGAAACAGGTACTTAGCTGTTATAATAAAGCTTAGTTGAGGGAACGATTCGAACCCATGCCAATCTGAATCATCGAGCAGCGGAAGCCGATGTAGGAGCGGGCCGAGTCCTGGTATTCAAAGTTGCGGGTACCGGTTTCGAGGAAGTACGCAATGTCTTTCCACGAACCGCCGCGCACTACTTTGCGGGGCTCGTTGTCGTCGGGGTTGGTGGGATTCAAGTCCCATACCACCGGCACCGAAGCCTCCATGTAAGCATCATCACACCACTCCGATACGTTGCCCGCCATGTCGTACAGGCCGAAGTCGTTCGGGAAGTATGAGCCTACTTCCGCAGTGTAAGAAAAACCATCGGAAGCGTAGTCGCCGCGGCCGGGCTTGAAATTGGCCAGCATGCAGCCCTTGCTGTTGCGCAAGTACGGGCCGCCCCATGGGTAGGTAGCCAGGTCGCGGCCACCGCGGGCGGCGTATTCCCACTCGGCTTCCGAGGGAAGACGGAAGTTGGGGTCGTTGGCGTAGCCGCTTTCTTCACGTGCCGCGTTCCGGAATTTGGTGCGCCAGTTGCAGAAATATTTAGCCGCAAACCAGTCCACGCCTACCACCGGGTATTCGTCGAAGGCCGGGTGGGTGTAGTAATACTCCAGCAGGGGGTCGCCCATGTGGTAGGTGAAGTCCCGCACCCACACCGTGGTATCGGGGTACAGCTCCGTCATCACATACTCTTCGCCCAGCACGTCCAAGGAATCCATCTTGATGGCGTCCATGAACTGGCGGTACTCGTTGTTGGTAATTTCCGTCTCGTCCATGTAGAAGCCGGCGATAGTCACCTGCTTGTTCATGTTAACCATAGAAGCGGAGATGTCCTGGTCCGTCTGGCCCATGTGGAACGTGCCACCTGGGCAGGGAACCATGCCAAAAGGCACTTCCTGGGGGTTAAAGATGGGCCGGTCATCCGAACCAACCAGGTCACCCTGAGGTCCTTTGCCAAATCCACATCCACCCAATAATGCTCCGGAGATAGCGAAAAGGGATAGTGCTAGAAGCTTGTTCATGAGAGTTAGAAATTCTGTTTTAATTACCAATACCGCTAAAGTGCATTTGGATAGGTTGGCAAATCTACATGTATTTAGGGTGATGTGCAATACCTATCATTTTCTGCACACGGCCAAATTCGGGGCAAACACGCTGAATAGCGCAAATAACTCTGTTAATCTGTTTTATTTTTTTTGGGGCAGCCTAAAATTTGTCCTACCCTAGGCAAATAATCGCCTCGTAAATATAGTGCCGAGAAATAGGAAAATTAGAAGCTGTAGCGTGGCGTGCGGATAGCCGGCCGGATAAGGAGTCCTGGTTTGGGCAACCGGTAAGAGAGCATAATTTCATGTGAGCTAAGCGCCCGGGCATCTTGGTTGAAGGCAATGAAGTCGAATGCGTAGCCAACGCGCATGGCGTTGTCCTTCGAAAAGCTCAGGCCAAGCAGGCCCGAGATAGATTCTTCGTGCCGATAGTTGGCACCTATCCAATATTTATCGTCGATAGTGGCACGAACGCCGCCTTCGAAAGAGTAGTTCTTTGCGTTGTTAAATTTACTGGCGCTGGAAAAATCACCTGGTAATACGGCCTTTGCCAGCACCATAGGTGTGACCACAACGTTTGAGGTGGCGTCTATATTGTATCCCGCCGTGAAGTAGGCATGGTTCTCGGCCAGGTAGTTGCTTTTGTTGCCGCTGGTGCCCGCGCTTTTGAACGAGTATTCGGAACGGACCAGGTTGTTCAGGCTGAGGCCGGCGTAGAGCTTCGGCGATTCGTACCACAGGCCGGCGCCCAAATCAAACTTGTTGTCGGAAGCGTCGCGGGGCACGTTAATGTCGTCGGGGTCGATAGCACGATAGGTGCCCTTGCCCAGATAGGTGTAGATGCCCTGGATGCCAACGCCCAGCTTGCCCGAGCCCAGCTTGATGTGCTGCGAGTAGGAAAGCGCGGCATTGGTCATCTTGGCCTGGCCGGCCTGGTCGTAGTACACCGCCACGCCCACGCCCCCGCCCAGGGCCAGCACCGGCAGCGAAAGCGTAACAAGGCCCGTGCGGGGGGAGCCGCCGGCGTCCACACCGCTGTAGTTAAGGTACTGATAGCGCAGAATAAGGCCAACTTCCCCCTGCCCTTTAATACCGGCGTACGCCGGGTTCAAGTACATGCCATTGAGCCCGTAGTGGGTAAACTGGGGCTGCTGCTGAGCGAGCGCAGTACCAGCTACTGCCAGAAGCAGCAAAGTCGCGAATAGCGTTACTTTCATAAGGGCGGTCAGGCGGCAGTGTGGGAAAGAAAGGTAGCGGGCGCAAGAAGGATACTAGCTTCCAAATGTAAGCCAAAAACATGCTTCTGCACACCTACCTTAAATCCCTGTCCAAACAGGAATTTAGTCGGTTCCCGATGCCATACCGGGCTAACCGTTTGAATTGCCGTTTTTCTGGCTGGTCTTGCCAACTTCTGCCTGCGTGTGCTGGCGGATATACGCTTCAATGGCCCCGGTCATGGAAGGCGCATTGGGGTGCGGGGCTTCAATATCCAAGATTAAACCCGCATCGATTACTGCCTTGGCGGTGGTGGGCCCAAAAGCAGCAATGCGGGTACCGTCCTGCACGAAATTAGGGAAGTTGATTAACAGCGAGCTGATGCCCGAGGGGCTGAAAAACGCCAGGCAGTCGTATTTCACATCCGAAAGGTCGGACAGGTCACTGGCTACTGTGTGGTAGATTACGGCCTCCGAAAACTTCAGATTGTTGGCACGCATGAACACCGGCAGGTCGTCCTTGCGGATGTCGGAGCACGGGTAGAGGAAGTTCTCGCCCTTGTGCTTCTTGATGACCTCAAACAAATCGGCGGCGGTGCGCTGGCCCACAAAGAGCTTGCGCTTGCGTAGCACAATGTACTTCTGCAGGTAATTAGCGGTCTGCTCCGAGATGCAGAAATACTTCATCTCGGCGGGCATTTCCAACTTGGCTTCCTGGCAAATGCGAAAGAAGTGGTCGACGGCGTTCCGACTGGTGAAAATCACCGCCGTGAATTCCGAGATGTTTACTTTTTCGCGCCGAAAATCCTTGTAGGATACGGGCTGTACGTCAATAAACTCTCTAAAATCGACTTTGATGCCGTATTTTTCAGCAATGGCGAAGTAGGGGGATACGTCGCTGGTAGGTTTGGGCTGGGTAACCAGGATGCTGCTGATTCGCTTGGCATGCCGGCCTGTACCCGGCTTGTCTGCACTCTCGGCCATACAGGAAAGGAAAATAAAGGGTAATGTTAGGACAATAAGAGGAGGCGTATGAGTTGTTGCTACAGTAATCGACAGCAGTCAATCAGTATGTAAAGACGATAAGTTTAAGTAAAACCAGTAAAGGCAACACTTCAGTGGCGCAAAGGTAAGCAAACAAATGTAGATTCAGGAGAGAGGCGTGGGTGTGCAGCGTGCGGGTAACTCGCAGAACCGTACCGACAAGCACGATGCCAATAACCGCACTGGCCGCCCAGGCTACGGCGCGGGGGTAGCTGGCGTTGAGGCTGAGGTACAGGAGCAGCGCCACGGGCAGAAACAAGCCACTGAGCAACGTGGTGCGCAGAAACTCCCGATACTGCACATTGACCAACCCCTGCAAACCAAAAATATAAGCTAGAATATTAACATACAAGTACTTGGCGAAAACAAATGCCGTGATAAGCCCCGTATATAGAAAAACGCGGGCGACGATTGCCGTTTCGGGCACGTTGAAAAAACGACGCAATAGCGGCAGGTTCTGCAAATCGGTGTGTATAGCGGTGAGCAACAAGCCGAACGACAGGGCAAAGAGCACCACCAACAACAGATTCAGCAGCGAGAAAGCAGGTTTAACCAAAAAGGCCTGTTGGTCGCTGCCGGTGCCAAACAACTCATCGAGCTGAAAAACCCGGGACAATCCGGGCTGGTAGGTGGTGCGCACCGCGCCATAGGAAAGGCCCAGCACCAGCAAAAACCCCAGGTACACGTTCTGGCCCCGCGGCCCGGGAACCCGGGGCTGGGCTTGCCCCGCCTGAGCCCGGGGAACACCCGCAACAGCGCTGCTCTCGCTCACCCCGGAGAAGGACGCCAGGGCCGGCTCGCCGTCGGGCTGCCACACGGCCAATAGGTGCGTGCCGGGGGCAAGCTGAGCGGGTAGGAGCTGCGACAGGTCGAGGGAATACGTGGTGGCCGTGCGGGCCGAAAAAACGAGTTGATTATCAAGAAACAGGCTCAGGCCGGGCTGGGCCGCGAAGGAGAGCGGGAAAGACTGGTCGCGCTCGACCCGTACCCACTGGTAGTAGGCATGGGCTGGCTGGTGGTACCCCGGCAGGTACAGCACCAGCAGGTTGCGCGTGGCATCGTGGATGAGCCAGTCTTCCGACAGGGCAGAAGGCGATGATGGCGGCAACTGCTTGTACTCGCTGGCTTGCGCAGGCGTTACCAAGGCTGCCATAGCCAGCAACAGACTGCAAACCAGCAGCCAGGAGGTGCGCAAGGAGCCCGGCAGTGCCATGAAACGAAGCGTGTTAATTGCTGCTTTCGGCGGCCTGCAGCTGCCGGCGTGAGATGCGGCTTTGGTACACCCCAAAGAAGATGCTTAACAGAGCTGAGAAAGCTGCCAGGGCCACGATGAGCACGGTATTGCCCAAGGCAGCAAACCGAATGACGAACAGGATAACCAGAATATTGAGCAAGCCCAGCAGCAGCACCGTGCTGATTTGCTGAAAGCCCATAGCCAGAATGCGGTGGTGGATGTGGTTTTTATCGGGCGAGAAGGGGGAGCGCCCGGCCAGCATGCGTAGGGAGAAAACCCGCAGGGTATCAAACAGTGGCACAAATAGGATGCCGACAGCCACTGAGGGCGACGAGGAGCCGAACGGCTCTCCTACCCGCGCACCCATTTCGATGAACTGGATGGCCAGCACCGACACAATGAAGCCGCACACGAGGGAGCCCGTATCGCCCATAAAAATGGGGGCCCGGTGGAAATTATAGCGCAAAAAGCCCATCAATCCGCCAATGAGGCACACCGCTACGTAAGCGTAGTTGCTGAAAGCCGGGCCGCCGTACTTAAAGAAGTAGTACCCAAACGTGCTGCAGACAATGAGCACAATGGTGCCGGCAAGGCCGTCGAGGCCGTCGATGAGATTGATGGCGTTGGTAATGCCCACGATGACGCCCAGGGTGAAAGCGAAGCTGACGCCTACTGGCAGGGTCCAGATGCCCAGGATGCCCTGAAAGCTGGTGATGCGGACGTCGGCCATTATCATCACAATACCCGTGGCCAGGAGTTGGCCCACAAATTTCTTGGAAACGGACATGCCTACCAGGTCGTCCTTCAACCCCACAAAAAAGAGGATGATACAGCCAGCCAGCAGCTCTTTGGCGCCGTTCTGGAGAGGGCCGAAAATGGTGAGGGCCGACATGAACCCCGCAAACACGGCCACGCCGCCCAGGCGCGGCGTGAGCGACTGGTGCACCGTGCGCCCGTTGGGCGTGTCGAGCATGTTTTTGAGGTGCGCAATGTAGATGATGGACGGCACCGCGAAGAGGGACACCAGCAGCGCCCACATCCAGGAGAGTACCAAGGGAATATCAAAATGGGTCATAAAGTATCCAATAGGCCACCCGGGAAAGTCAAGTTTTTAACAAACCGAAGCGGAGCATTAATTAAAACCTTAGCTATGTAAAACCCCTGCCCGGTCGAGCAAAGCAATGTGGGTAAAGTTATCGGCTACGATGGAGTCGGGCACGAAAATAAATTTCTTGTCAAAAATCTGGGGGCCATTGTAGTAGCTGACCCAGTACTGATTATTTAGATGAAAAAGCGCCGAGTCGATGGGTTCGACGGGCACCGCGGTGTGGGGCGGTACTTCTTCGAAAACGTAGCGCAGCGTGGATGTGCGCACCTTCTCCCCGTCGTCCTTTAGGCCGTAGCCATTGGCATTCACAATGACGTTTTGCAGCGGAAAGGCGTTGTGATTGAGCAGGTAAACCTGCCAAATAGTTTGGCCTTCGGACGTTAGGGCCGTCTCGTCGGGAATGATGGCTACCGAAACGCCTTCTACGGGGTCAAAGGAAATGTTTTGTTTCAAGGAAGCGGACTTTAGGCAATTTCTACGGGTTGGGAGAAGGTGGCAGGCGCTTGCAGGCGGCTACGCACGGACCTCGGTGGCTCCGAGCAATTCGAGTAAGTGAGGCACCAGCCGTTCCTGAACGTCGGCAACCGATACGGACGCACCGTTCTCCAACTCTTGTGCCAGAGAAGTCACGGCTTTGTCGGTGATGCCGCAGGGCACGATGTGGCCAAAGTAGCGGAGGTCGGGATTGACATTCAGGGCGAAGCCGTGCAGCGTGACCCAGCGGCTGCACTTCACACCCAGCGCGCAAATCTTGCGAGGGTTAGGGGCGCCCTCTTCCCAATCCAGCCACACGCCGGTGAGCCCGGCAATGCGGCCGGCGCGCAGGCCGTATTCGGCCAGGGTGCGAATGACCGCCTCCTCCAGGGTACGTAAATACCAGTGGATGTCGGGCCGGAAGTTGTCGAGGTCGAGAATGGGATACCCCACCAACTGGCCGGGGCCGTGGTAAGTAATGTCGCCGCCGCGGTTGATGCGGTGGAAGCTGGCTCCGTGCACCTCCAGAGCGGCATCGTTGAGGAGCAGGTGCTCGGGCTTGCCGCTTTTGCCTAGGGTGTAGGTGTGCGGGTGCTGGCAGAGCAGCAGGTGGTTGGGCGTAGGGGCCGGGGCGGCCCCGGTGGTTTCGGCCAGGCGGTTGTGGGTTTTCACGGCCAGTGTGGCATCCATCAGCTCTTGCTGGTAGTCCCAGGTGGGCACGTACTCCACCAGCCCGAGGCGGTGCACCCGCAGGGCCGGGCCGGGAACCGGCGTGCCTTCAGCGGCGGGGAGGGTGTCGAGCAGTTGGTGGGGTAACTGGTCTACGGAGGAGGCCATGAGCGTGGAAAATGGTAACGGGACGCAAAGGTACTAAGCACCGTAGGCTTTCCCGGTTCCTTCTTCTGCGGGCTTCCCGCTTTCCGCTTCGCAACCTACGAGCTCAACATAGCCGGGGGTTTGCCGGCCAGCGGCTAGCTTGCGGCTGCTCTCCGGCGCTTTCTTTATAGCAGTCGGCTCATTCCTTGCCCTCTCGACCAATGGCCCATGCCCCCCACGAGTTAGGCCGTGCCGGCGAGGCCGCCGCGGCCGACCATTTCCTGGCGCTGGGCTACGAAGTAGTGGCGCGCAGCTACCGGCACGGCCGCGCCGAGGTGGACCTGGTGGTGCGGCGCGGCGCGGCGCTGCTGGTATTTGTGGAGGTAAAGACCCGCTCCTCGGGGCAGTACGGGGCACCCGAAACGTTCGTCTCGGCCCGAAAAAAGGAGCTGTTCCGACTAGCGGCCACTCACCTGCAGGAAGAAATGGACTGGCGCGGCGACATCCGCTTCGACATCCTGGCCCTCACCCTGCTCAGCCAGGGATTCCGCCTCGAGCACTTCGAAGATGCGTTCTATTAAATGGCTGAGCAGCAGCTGTTGGGGCGATGTACCCCAGTAGCACTGCCACTTACTTGGCGCGTTTCGGCAACACCTTGGGCGCGGCGCGGGGCACGGGACGGCGCAGGCCGGGCCGGTCCACGGCCTCAGGCTGTCCGCGCTTGTCGATGTTTTTATCCTTATCGAAAATGATGGTGGCGTTGCGGTTGTACTCCCGCACGAGTTCAGGCTCAGTCACTTCCGGGTCGTAGCCGGACTCGGCGTACTGGTACTCGTAGTGGCGGCGGTTGCGGAAGCCCCAGTACTTGGTCCAGGTGCCCACGCGCTTGCCGTTTTCAAACTGCCCGCGCCAGTCGGCCTGGCCATTGATGAGGAACTTGGCGTAGTCGCCTTCCAGCTTGCCGTTCACATAGGGCACCACTTCGTTGATGAGGCTGCGGTCTTCGCCGTAGTAGCTCACGTTGGCGTCGCGCGGGAAGCCCATTTCGTAGTGAATTTTGGTGAGCAGCACCCCGTTTCGGTCAAACCGCTCCCAACGCAGGTGGCGGGTGCCCAGGGCATAGTAGCCCGTCTCTATCACCTTGTTGTTTTGCAGCTTTTTGTAGGGGCCGTGCAGAATTTTCAGGCTCGCAATGTCATCTTCAATGGCCGCGAGCTTCAGAATTTTGTGCTTTTTGGTATCGTAGTAGTAGTGGGCCGGCGCATAGGCATTGAGCGGCAGCGGATACTTCAGAAAGTAGAAAACTTCGATAATCTGATTGCGGCCCTTGGCACCGGATTTAGCAAAGCCCTTTTTGATTTTTTCACCCAGAAACACCTTCTTTTTCTTGCTGGGCTTGCGCTGGGCTGCCTTTTCGGCCTCTTTGGCGGCACGCTCCTGCTCTTTGCTAATCACCACCTTGCGGGCCGTGCTGAGCGACGGGCTCCCTTTGAGCGTGTCGGCGGTGCGGGTGAGCGTGTCCGAAGCCAGCACCGTTACGGCCTGCTCCGGATTGCTATTGAAGGAAACCGCTTTGCGGGTGCACGCCCACGGCAGCAAGGTGGCCAGCAGCAGCGCAAAAGACAGGAAACGCAGCGGCCGCAGCCACAAACGGGAAGTAGGCATGAATCGCACGGGATGATTTTGCGGCACTAACGTAAAGGTATACCGGTTTGGTGCCCCTGCTGGTAAGGGAGCAAGTTGGTGAATAAAGGGAGGGCCGGCAGCGGCCACGCAGCCACTGGCTTGGGTCAATACTCCACGCTCCGGGTCGCTACATTCAGGCGCTGGCCTGCTACCAGCAGGTGCAGCCGCAGCCCGTGCCCGCTGATGGGCTGGCCTTCGGCGATGGTTGGCAGATTATTGTGGGTGGTATCGCCGGCGTCTACCACCACCACCACTTCTTCGCCAAACACCACCGCGGGTTGGTTGGGATGCACAATAAGGCCGGTTTCTTCGCTTAGGCCGATGCCCAACAGACCGGGCTGGGCCAGCACCGCGTGCATTAAGCGGGGGTAGCGGCCCCGCTCGGCAAAGTGCTGGTCGAGAACCACGCCGGGCAGCAGGCCCAGCCCGGGCATCACCTCAACGCGGCCGCCCAACAGACTACGCCAGCCGTGGCCGTACACCAGCATGTACTCGGCCATGGCCGACGCTCCGGCGCTGGTGCCAGCCAGCACAAAGCCGTCTTCGTGCAGGTACTTGTCCTTGAGAATAGTCAGAAACTCGGTGTTAAGCAGGAACTCCGTGAGGCGCTCCTGGTCGCCGCCGCTCATGAAGACGAGCGTGGCCTTGCGCAGGCGCGCCAGCGTGGCGGGGTCGTCGGCGGGGTGGGTTTCGTCTACGCGCAGGTGCCGCACGTGCGGGCAGTCCAGTTGGTGCCAGGAGTGGGCGTAGGCGGCAGCGGTGCGCGCCGGCTGGCGTCGGGTAGCGGTGGTGAGCACCTCAATAATGGCCGACTGGCCGGGAAGGAGTCCGGCCAGCAGGGCCAGCATGGGGTCGTCGTCGCCACCGCCTAGCATGACCAGGGTGCCACGCGGTGTACCCGAAGAAGAAGTAGAAGGCATCAAAATGAATTTAAGTCAGCAAGATGGCGGTTTTGGTTACAACACAGCCATCGCCTTTATCACTTAACGGTTATTTTCGATCCAAAGCTATGCTTTAGCCCTACTTTTGTCGGGCTACTTCTCCCTCCCCTCAATCCCGCTAGCCTAGCGAAGCACCCTCCCTCCTCTTTACATGCAGCCGCAGACCGTGGAAACCATCACGTCCCTGATTCAGGAGGGCGAATTTTTCAAGCTAAAGCAGGTTCTCCGCGAGTTTCAACCCTCGGAGCTGGTCACGCTCATTGAAGAGGAAGAAGAACGAGAGCAGCTCATCATCTTCCGGCTGCTGCCCCTGAAGCTGGCTACCGAGGTGTTTGAATACCTGGACCTGGAGATTCAGCGGCACTTTCTCGACAACCTGGCCCAGGACAAGATGGCCGACATCCTCAACGAGATGTCGCCGGATGACCGGACCACCCTGCTCGAATTCCTGCCCGCCAACTTTGTGGCCGAGCTGGTGCAGAGCCTCTCGGAAGAAGAGCGCCGCGTGACCCTGCAGCTATTGGGGTATCCCGAAGAATCGGTGGGTCGCCTCATGACGCCCGACTACATTGCCATTCGCGAGACGTGGACGGTGCAGCAGGTGCTGGACTACGTGCGCCAGCACGGCGGGCAGTCCGAAACGCTGAGCATGCTCTACGTAACCGACGCGCACGGCGTGCTCATTGATGACATTCGCATTCGGGAGTTCCTGCTCTCGGCGCCCACCATTCGGGTGCGCGACCTCATGGACCGCCGCTTTGTGCAGCTCACCGCCGTGCAGGACCAGGAAGAAGCCATCGACGTATTCCGGCGCAACGACCGCAACGCCCTGCCCGTGGTCTCGGACCAGGGCATTCTGCTCGGCATTGTCACCATTGACGACATCCTGAGCATTCGCGAGCAGGAAGACACCGAGGACATGCAAAAGCTGGGCGGCTCCGAAGCCCTCGACGAGCCCTACCTGGCCACGCCCCTGCTGAGCATGCTCAAGAAACGCGCTGGCTGGCTGGTTATCCTGCTGATTGGGGAGATGTTTACGGCCACGGCGCTCAAGTCCTTCGAGCACGAAATTGCCAAAGCGGCGGTACTCACGCTCTTTATTCCGCTCATTATCAGCGCGGGCGGCAACGCCGGCTCGCAGGCCACGTCGCTCATCATTCGGGCCATGAGCCTGGGTGAGCTGAGCCTGGGCGAGTGGTGGCGCGTGATGCGCCGGGAGCTGGCCACGGGCTTCATGCTGGGGGCCATTTTGGGCGTGGTGGGCTTGTCGCGCATTCTGCTGTGGTCGAAGCTGTTTCCGGGCGAATACGGCGAGTACTACTGGGGCGTGGGCCTCACGGTGGGGGCGTCGCTGGTGGGCATCGTGCTGTGGGGTTCGCTGTGCGGCTCCATGCTACCGTTGCTGCTCAAGCGCCTCGGCGCCGACCCGGCCACTTCCTCGGCCCCCTTCGTGGCCACGCTGGTCGACGTAACCGGGGTCGTTATTTACTTCGCTTTCGCGCTGTTGTTTCTAAGCGGCACGTTGCTGTAACCTCCTTTGCCAGCGCAAAGCAATACCTATCCGAATGGTTTGCAGGCGGCTGTAATGCATCTGGCGTGACCAGTTTGACTGGTACCGGCGTTGCAGCAAGTGCTACTCTACCCGGCGGCGGTTGGCTTTTTTCTCCCCGTCTTTCTTCTTGCTTTCCAGGCGCTTGCGCACGGCGCCTTTGCTGGGCTTGGTGGCCTTACGGGGCTTGGGGCGGCGCAGGCTCTTGAGCAGCAGCTCGTGGAAGCGGGCCAGGGCAATTTCCTTGTTGCGCAGCTGGCTGCGGTCGTCCTGGGCCGTGATGAGCAGCAGGCCCTCGGCAGTAAGCTGATTGGCTACCTTTTCCAGAATCAACCCTTTTTGCGCCTCCGTTAAAACCTGCGAATCCTGCAGATGCCAGCGCAGCTCCACCCGCGACTCCACCTTGTTCACGTTTTGACCACCGGGGCCGCTCGAGCGGCTGGTTTGAAACGTTATTTCGGGCAGAAAAGCACTAGCGGGCGGCAACACAGCAGGAATGTTGAGTTTTGAGGGTTGACCGTTGCGTTGAAAATCGAAGGCATTCAACCCTCCATAATCAAAAATTAACCCTTTTTGAGCAGCATGGCACCGTAGGAATACCCACCACCGAACACGGTGATAATCACCTTATCGCCCCCTTTCAGCGTGTCCCAAACTTCTGAGAGGCCGATGGCGGCGCCGGCGCAGCCGGTGTTGCCCAGGCGGTCGATGTTGTTGACGGCCCGGCTGGGGTCGAGGCCCAGCTGCTTCACCACGTTTTTGGAGATGCGCAGGTTGGCCTGGTGCGGAATGAGGTACGTGAGGTCGGCCGTAGCAATGTGGTGCTTATCGAGCAGGGTTTGCGTCACCTTGGCCATGTACGTGCAGGCCTGCTGAAATACGTCGCGGCCGAAAGGCATCACGATGCCCTTTTCAACCGGCTTGAGGGTCACTGCTTCGTCGGCTTTGCCTACGGGCGCGGCCCCGCCCGTGATAACTTCGGTAATGTGCAGGTCGTCGGGGCTGATGCGCTCCTTGGAAAGAAGCAGCGCCGCGGCGCCGTCGCCCCACAGGTGGCCAGCCATGGTGTCCTCCTCGTTGTTGTAAGCAGTGTTGTGCTCCGTTACCACCACAATGGCGCGGGTGGCTTTGCCCATGGCAAAATAGCCTTCCACGATTTCCACGGCATTAAGCAAAGAGGAACACGCCGAGGAGATGCTGACCGTCGGAATTTCATTGATGCCGAGGTAGCGCTGCACGGCGTGAGCGGCCGTAAAAATAGTATCGTGCGGCGTGTAGGTACCCACCACGACCAAGTCGATAGAATCCTGGGCGAAGGAAGGCGCGGCGGCCAATACGGCCCGGGTGGCCTCAATGGCCATGGTGTTGGCGTTTTCGCCCGGAGCGGCTTTGCGGCGCTCCTCAATGCCGGTTCGCTCAACTATCCACTCGCTGGCAAGGCCATTCAGGCGGGTGAAGTGAGCATTGGTTACGACTGCCTCCGGGAGGTAGGCTGCCACATGATGAAGATACACAGGGTGGTGTTGGGTGGGATATTATAGCGCGCTAAACAGTCTGGCAAAGGTACGGCGCCGGGCCCCCGGCAGCCCGAATAGCCACTCATATGCCCGAATTTTACACTTTGAATGATGCTATTGGTGGCGATTTATGCACTAAACCCAGGCACTCGCCAATGCTAACCATCAGCCCCGCAGCCAGCAACGGGGCGTTGCACGCGATATGACAGCATGGATTGCCTGCTGTGAATACCAAGTAGCTTAACCAATGACCTGGGACAGGACACGGGCCTCACACGGCACCTTGGTTTACTGTTTGCACCCAGAAAAGTGCTTTCGCCGCTCACCGGCACGAGTTGCCCTAATTTTGTCCCATGTCCTCCCTTCTTCATTACCTCGACCAAGGCCAGGGCCAGCCCTTGGTTATTCTTCACGGCCTGTTCGGCACACTCGACAACTGGCAGACACTGGCCCGGCGCTGGGCTACCGAAGCCGACCTGCGCGTTATCAGCGTGGATTTGCGCAATCACGGGCGCTCCTTTCAAAGCCCGGAGCACTCCTACGACCTTATGGCCCAGGACGTGCTGGCGCTGTTCGACCACCTGCAGCTGGGGCCCGATACCTCGCTGCTGGGCCACAGCATGGGCGGCAAGGTGGCCATGCGCTTCGCCCTCGACTACCCCGACCGCCTGGCCAACCTGCTGGTGATGGACATCTCCCCACGCTTCTCCGACATGCAGCACCAGGACGACATTCTGGCGGGCCTGCAGGCCGTGCCCCTGGCCACGCTCGAAGGCCGCCAGCAAGCCGACGAGGCCATGGCCGTGCACATTCCGCATGTGGGCGTGCGGCAGTTTTTGCTCAAAAACCTCTACCGCCGCGACGACAATTCCTTTGTCTGGCGCATCAACCTGGAAACCCTGGCTTCTTCCATGGCGGCCGTGGGCGAGGAAACCACAGCCGTGCAGCCATTTCTGAAGCCCGCGCTGTTTGTGCGGGGTGGCAAGTCGAACTACATAACCGCCGAAGACAAGCTCCACAGCATCCCGGCCCTCTTCCCCAACTCGCAGGTGGAAACCGTGGTGGATGCCGGCCACTGGCTGCACGCCGAAAAACCCGAGGAGGTTTTCCAACTGGTAAAAGCCTTTGTGCAGCAGTAGAAGCGAGTAGGCGCAACTTGGGGCTGGGTTCCAAGCAGCTGGGCTGTTCCTTTGCGCGCTCAATCCACTGCTTATGCCTGCTACGCTATACCTCCTCCCTACTCCCCTGGCCGAAGACACGGCCCCACAAGTACTGCCGCCGCAGGTGCTGGCAGCCGTGGCGGCTCTGCCCTACTTCCTGGTAGAAAACGCACGCACGGCCCGCCGTTTCGTAAAAAGCGTGGCCCCGGCCCGTGTGATTGAGGACATCCGGTTCACCGTCATCGACAAGGACAGCACCGATGCTGAGGTGCGCGCCGCCTTGGTGCCGCTGGTGAAAGAGGGCATCGACGGCGGCATCCTCAGCGAAGCCGGCTGCCCCGGCATTGCCGACCCCGGCGCGGCGCTGGTGCGCGAGGCCCACCGCCTGGGTTTGCGCGTGGTGCCGCTGGTGGGGCCATCGTCGCTGCTGCTGGCCCTCATGGCGTCGGGCCTGAACGGGCAGCAGTTTGCGTTTCACGGCTACTTGCCCATCGAAAAGGCGCCGCGCATCGCGGCCATCAAAACGCTGGAGCGGGAAGGACAGCAGCGACAGCAGTCGCAGCTATTTATTGAAACACCCTACCGCAACGGATCTTTGTTCGCCGATTTGGTGGCGCACCTGCAGCCTGGCACCCGCTTGTGCGTGGCAGCAGATGTAACCGGCACGGGCGAGTTCATCAAAACCCTACCCGTGAGCGACTGGCGGCGCCTGCCAGCGCCTGAACTGCATAAGATTCCCACGGTGTTTGTGATTGGGACGTAGCGTCGTCATGCTCAGCCACTGCTCATACTGTTGTTTGCGCTCCATTACTCACCCGAAGCGGATGGTAAAAACAGTGCGGCCGTTTTTCTCTGAGTTCAGTTGAAAAGCGAATCCGTGGGCCATGAGAATGTCCCGAACCAGTGTCAGGCCGATGCCCTGGCCGTCGCGCTTGGTGCTGAAAAAGGGAGTAAAGAGTCGTTGGCTCATCTCCGGCGTGAGGCGGGGACCGTCGTTTTCGATGAACACGGCGGGCGGCTGGGTGGTGGTACGTACCCACACGTTGCCGTCGCGCCCGATGGCTTCCAGCGCATTTTTAGTGATATTGAGCAGGGCTTGCTCCAGCTGCTGGGCATCGAAATTGAGGACGAGCGGATGAGCGGGCAGCGCCAAATGCCACTTGATGCGGCGCTCTTCGCTCTGAGGCTGAAGCAGCCGGCTGATACCGCGCAGCAGGGCGTGTAAGTCGGTGGGCTGGGGCGTGGGCGGGGGCAGCCGTACCAAGTGCGCGAAGTTGGCAATGAAGTTGGCTAGCTGCGTGTTGCGCGCAATACTCACGTCCAGGGCCTGTGTGAAATCGGGTTGGTCGGTGGCGCGGAGCTGGGGGGCGTAGTGGTGGAAGCTGTGCAGAATGGAGTTGATGGCCCCGATGGAGTTGTTGATTTCGTGGGAAATCATGCGAACCAGCTTGCCGTAAGCCTCTTTTTCCTGCTGAATCAGTTCCTGCGTCAGCTCCTCCAGCATGATGAAGCGGCGCGTGAAACCGCGGTCGAGGAAGTGCGCGGCGTGGGCCCGGAACGTTTGCAGGCCGGACAGGCGCAGGGCCTGGGGCTGGTTGTCGGCGAGGCCAGCCAGCGCGGGGCCCCAGGCGCCCGGCAGTTCTGCCGGCAACTGGCCCAGCAACGCCGCGCCCGGCTGATTAAGGAACTGCTCGGCTGCGGCGTTTACGCCCTCAATGCGCCCATCAAAATCCAGAATCAGAATGCCCGCCGGTGAGGCTTGAATGAGGCGTTCGAGCAGGAAGCTCTTTTCATGCTGGCTCACCCGCTCCTGCCGCAGGGCGTCAATCATTTGATTGTACACGTGAATGAGCTGGTCCATCTCGCGCTGGCCCACGGGCACGAACTTCATCGAAAAATCCTTGGCCTCGATGGCCGCCGTGCCCGCCGCAATCAATTCAAAAGGCCGCACGAAGCCCCGGTAGAGCCGTATGGTGAGGACAATACTCACCAGAAGCAGCACCTCAGCCGCGATAAATAGCGCTGGATTGGTGGTACGCAGCTGCGCCGCCAGCGCGATAAGCACGGCGTGGATGATGAATACGAAAAGCAGAAATTGGATACGAAGCGTCATACTGATAGGAACGCGCCTCGGCACGTTCAATCGTTGAACCCGACGCGCGGTGTTCAGTTGCGGAACCCAATATGGCACGTTCAACGATTGAACGCGCCGAGGCGCGTTCCTACTCGAAGGGAATGGCGTGCTTTTCCAGCCTGCGGTATAGTGCGCCCCGGCTCAGGCCCAGGGCTTTGGCTACGCGGCTGATGTTGCCGTCGTAGTGGCTCAGTGACTGCCGAATCATGTGGGCTTCCAGCTCGTCCAGGGTCATGGTGCCGGGTGCGGGCAGTTCGCCGGGCGCGGGCGCGCGGGCGGGCAGGTGCTGGGCGTTGGCCTGAAAATCTTCGGGCCCCAGCTCTTCTTTGCCGCTGACGAGTACGGCGCGCTCCACCAGGTTTTTAAGCTCGCGGATGTTGCCGGGCAGTAGCTGCTCACGGAGCCAGTGCAGGGCGCGGGTGCTCACGCGCAGGGCCGGACGGTGGTAGGTGGCGCGCAGTTGGTCCACGAAGTGCTGGGTGAGCAGCGGCACGTCGGCGGGCCGCTCGCGCAGGGCCGGTAGGCGCACCGTAATCAGGTTGATGCGGTAGAATAGGTCTTCGCGGAATAGGCCCTGCGCCACCATCTCAGCCAGGTTGCGGTTGGTGGCGGCAATAACGCGGATGTCGAGGCGACGGGGCTTGCTATCGCCCAGCACTTCGTAGGTGCGGTCTTGCAGCACGCGCAGCAATTTCACCTGCGAAGCCAACTCCAACTCCCCAATTTCATCAAGAAAAATGGTGCCGCCGTTGGCCAGCTCGAAGCGGCCCGCGCGGTCGGTCTTGGCATCGGTAAAAGCCCCACGCCGATGCCCAAACATCTCGCTTTCAAATAACGAGGTCGAAATGCCGCCCAGGTTCACTTTCACAAACGGCTGCTGGCGGCGGTGGCTGTTCTGATGAATGGCTTCGGCAATAAGTTCTTTGCCGGTCCCACTTTCCCCCTCAATTAGCACTGACGCGTCGGTGGACGCCACCTGGCCCACGTGGCGCAGCACGTGCAGTAGTTGCGGGTCGTGGCCGATGATGCCGCCCAGGCGGTACTGCTTGTCGAGCTGGCGGCGGGTGGCAGCCGGGCTGTCGGTTTCCGGGAGGTCGGTTTCGCTAGTAGTCGGGCCGGCGTTCAGGGCCAGCACCGTGCGGATGGTTTGCAGCAGGGTTTCGTTGTCCCAGGGCTTGGTCACGAACTCGGCCGCACCCGCCTTCATGCCCTCCACGGCCAACCCGATGGAGCCCCAGCCGGTGATGAGAATCACGGGCACTTGCGGGGCCAGCACTTTCACTTCGCGCAGCAGGGCCAGGCCGTCGGCGCCAGTGGTGGCGAGGGAGAAATTCATATCCATCAGCACCAGCCGGGGCGGTGTTGCGCGCACCACGGCCAGCGTTTCGGCGGCAGTGGCCACGGCCTGCGCCTCGTAGCCCGCCTGCTTCAGCAGCAGCCTGAGGGAAGTCCGGACAGCAAGGTCATCGTCAACAATAAGCAACACGAGGTAGAAGATTAGTGGTTAGTGGTTAACGGTTAGTGGTCAGCGGGTGGCTTGTGGATGACTTTAAAAGACTAACCGCTAACCACTAATTACTTACCGTTTCTTCACGCTGCCGCCGCTGCTGGTGTGCTTGGTGATGGCCTGCGGAGAGCCGCCGTAGCGCACGTCGCCGCCGCTGGAGGCATTGGCGGTCAGCTTCTCCTGCACGGCCACGGCCACGGTGCCGCCGCTCGAAGCCGAAGCCTCGCAAGCGGTGGCCTGCAGGTTGTCGCCCTTGAATACGCCGCCGCTGGAGGCCTGCACGGTCAGGCTTTCCACCTTCCCGGTCAGGGTGGCCACCCCGCCGCTGCTCACGCGGGCCTGCACGCTTTTGGCCGTAAAATCCGGAGCCGAGACGACGGCGCCCGAACCTACTCCCAGCCGGAAATCGCCCGCGGCGTAGCCGTTTTTCACTTCTACTCTTGAGCCGCTGCCCACTTCCAGGGACGTGAGCGGAGCGGCCACAATGCTCACCCGCAGGTTGCGGGGGCGGTTGTCTTTGCTCCAGGCTTCGCTGAGCTTGTGGTCGAAGCTAATCTTGAGCACGCCGTCGCGCACTTCTGTTTTGAGGCGGGCCAGCAGCTCGGGGGTATCGGCGCTGGCTTCTACGCGCTGGGTGGGGCCCACAGCCAGGATTACCTGTACCCCGCCGGAAACATCAACGGCGGTAAAATTACCCAAAGAGCGGACTTCGGGCGCGGTTTGGGCCAGGGCGGGCACTAGGGCCAGCAACCAGAACAGAGCGAGAGCAGTGAAGTTTTTCATGCGAAAAAAGGAGAAAAGGATGAGAAAAAGAACTGCGTTTGACTACCCAGATGCGTTCCGATTGCGACGGGTTGCCCTGGCCAGCTGCAATTCCACGGTTCGCTGCCCTTTCTCATAAAATAAAGGGTAAAGCTGACTTAATCGAGCGTTTATTCTTCCCGCAGCGCCATGGCCGGCTGAATGGCCGCCGCCAGCCGGCTGGGCTGCCAGGCGCACAGCGCCGTGATGACGTACACCGCCACCGTGGCCGCCGCAATGGCCAGCAGGTAGCGCTGGGCGGGCAGGTCGAAGGCACCCAGCAGCGGAAACTGCACGGCCAGCAGCACGCCGCCCAGCACGCCCAGCGTGGTCACGACCAGCATTTCGCCCAGAAACTGCCGGCTGATGCTGGCCCCGGTAGCACCCATTGCCCGGCGCAGCCCAATTTCGGCCCGGCGCTGGCTGATGTTGTACCAGAGCACGCCAAAAAGCCCCAGCGCCACATTCACAATAAGAAACAGGCCCATGATGGACAGGCCTACCACCGGCACCAGCGTGTAGCGGCGCTTACTAAGGCGGTCGTCGTTCATCACGCGCACTTCGGTGGTCCACTGGCGGGTGACGCCGGCCACGGTGCGGGCAATTTTTTCCTGGAGCTCGCCGCCTTGGCCGGGGGCCACGCGCACCAGCACGTTGGCCGTTTCCCAGTGGGTGGTGTCGTAGGGCAAGAGGCGCAGCCATACAGCGGGCTCAGCCGCGTTGAAGTCGCTGGACATGCGCACGTTCTCGACCACGCCCGTTACTAGAAATTCATTTTCGGGCTTGATTTCGGCACCGGGCACGCCGTAGGTAAATACCTTGCCCAGGGCCGGCGCGTCGCCAAACAGGCTCTCGCGCAGGTCTTGGCTGATAACCACAGGGCGGTGGTTGCTGCCGTCGTCGGTGGGCGCAAACCAGCGGCCCTCGCGCAGCTGCAGCTGCATGGCGGCGGCGTAGTGGTCGTCGGCATCGTATACATTGGTCGTTGGCGACTCCTTGCCTTTATAGCGAAATATTGAATTATTGGTGTTGAAGATGAAGGGCATGTTGCCGCTGGTGAGGGCCACGGTTTGCACGCCGGGCAGGGCTTTTACCTGCCGCAGCACGTCGTCCAACTCGGCGCGAGGCATCTCCAGGCCCTGCCCGGCGCGCACTTCTAGCCGCCACACCTGTTCGTAGTCGAAGCCGTGCGGCGCCAAGTAGTTCTTGGCTGTGGTGATGAGCACGGCGCTCACCCCAAACAGCACCACGAAAGAGAAAAACACTTCGGATATCAGCAGCAGATTGGCACGCTTGCGGTTCCAGATAAGGGTGAATAAGTGGCGTAGCATGTGGTGGAAATAAGAAGGGAACAAAAAGTGCCATGATGCTGAGCGCCGCCGAAGCATTACGCGTGTGGTAGTAATCATTTACTGTCGCAGTAGAGATGCTTCGGCGCGCTCAGCATGACGTTCTCTCCGCGTTATTCTTTCACTCACTTCTGGTCACCACCGCCGCGCAGGGCCACCACGGGGTTGAGGCGCGACATTTTCCACGCCGGGTACACGCCGCTCATCAACCCAAAAACCAGGGTGAGTAGCATGCCCCAGCCAAATACCCGCCAGCTCAGCGAGAAGTGCGCGTAGGCAATGGGGTAGGCGTCGTTGACCAGCGCCAGCGCGCCGGCGGCCAGCCCCAGGCCCAGCAGTCCGCCCACCAGAGCCAGCGCCACGTTTTCAACCAGAAACTGCCCCACCAAATCGTGTCCCGTCGCCCCAAAGGCCTTGCGCACGCCAATTTCGCCCGAGCGCTCCAGAATGCGCGTCACGTTCAGGTTCACTAGGTTCAGGGCCGGCAGCAGCATAAACAGCAGCGCCAGCCCGCCGCATATCAGGTAAAAAGCTTCCAAGTTATCGTCGTCAACGCTCTGGTCTTTGTGGTTGAGCATGGCACGAGTGAAACTGGCCAGAATGGGGTCGGCATAGGAAAAAAGCGCTTTTACCTCCTTCGGGTTAGGGATTTCTACCCGGCGCATCATCTGGCGGTATTCTTCGCGCACCGCCGGCACCGCCGCGGCCGAAGGGGCAAGCATCACCACCAGAAACTCCCCGCTGATGCGGTTGTCCTTGTAGTATTGCGGGCTCAAGGTATAGGGAACCCACACGTCGGCATAGGCAAAGATGTGCGCGGCCGACACGTTGTGCACCACGCCGGCTATGCGGTAGCTTTTCAAGTCAATTTCGATGGTGCGGCCCACCACGTCGGCAGTGCCAAAGTAGCCGCGAGCGGTGGCCTCATTCAGCACGCATACGTGCTGGGCGGCTTTTACCTCGGCCTCGGTGAAGGCCCGGCCACCTAAAAAGTCAAAGTCCATGATTTGCCAGAAATTGCCGTCCGTGTATGATAGGTCAAGCGGCAGCAACTTGCTCTTGGTGAAGGCAGTGGCGTTGGAAGCACCCGTGCTAATGCCCACTTTTGCGGGCGTTTTCATCCTCCGCACGTAGTCGTCCACGAAGTGAATGCTGGCCGGCATGTTCATCCAGCCGCGGCCGTCCACTATTTCGTGCCTGATGCTGTTAACGAAGAGCATCTGTTCCACGCGCTTGGCAGGAGTGCTAGGCCCCACCAAGTGGTCGAACATAGCCATCACCACCAGCAAAATCATCAGCGTGAAGCTGACACCAAAAAGGCTGATGAAGGCGAAGAACTTGCGGCGCATGAGCACCTTCCAGGCAATTTTTAAGTAAGAGAAAAGCATCTTTTTTAATTATGAGTTATGAATTACGAGTTATGAATTCTTTAAAGCCCACTGAATGAAGACGTACTGCCCCAATTCATAACTCGTAATTCATAACTCATAATTAAAATCACCCCACTTGGCTGCCGTCGAAGAAGCGTACTACGCGCTGCGTTTTGAGGGCCTGCTGCTCGTCGTGGGTCACCATCACGATGGTCACGCCATCCTGGCGGTTGAGGCCCAGGAGCAGGTCCATAATTTCCTCGCCCATCACCGAGTCGAGGTTGCCGGTGGGCTCGTCGGCCAGAATGATTTCGGGGCCGCCGGCCAGGGCCCGCGCTATGGCCACCCGCTGCCGCTGCCCGCCCGAGAGCTGTCCGGGGAAGTGCCCGGTGCGGGCGCCCAAGCCCACTTTGTCGAGCGCGGCCAGGGCCCGCTGCCGGCGCTCCTTGCCGCCCATGCCGGGCCGGTAGAGCAGCGGCACTTCCACGTTGTCCACCACCGACAGGTCGTTTATCAAATGGTAGCTCTGGAACACGAAGCCGATTTTGAGGTTGCGCAGCCCGGCCAATTCCCGGTCGGAGTAGGAGGTCACCAGCCGGCCGTCCACGGCGATGGTGCCGCTGGTGGGCTCATCGAGCAGCCCCATGAGGCTGAGCAGCGTGGACTTTCCGCAGCCGCTGGGCCCCATAATGGACACAAATTCGCCCCGGTTAATGGTCAGATTCACCCGGTTCAGCGCCACCGTTTCAATGGTGCTGGTCTGGTACACCTTCTCGATGTTGGTGAGCTGAAGCACCGGCGTTCCCCCAGCAGCCGGGCTGGTCAGAAGCGGCTGCGGGCGGGATTGAGTTGGGGTGGCGAGCAGGTTTTCCATGAGAAAAAGAGAGATAAGCAGAAGCCGAAAGATGCAGAAAAGGTGTGAAAAGCGCGGGCAACAAATAAGTCTTAATCAGCGAATAGCCACGATGGGTGCCTGTTTGTCAAAGTCGTAGAGCGTAAGGGCGCGCAGGCGGTAGTGCGCCACCCAACACGCCCGCAACGCAAAAATGCGGTTACGCTTGGCGCTGTCCTTGGCGTTGGAGGCCAGGCTCAAATCAGTCAGGCTGAGGCGGCCCAGCAGGTAGGTGGCCCGCGTGATGTCGTAGCGGCGCTGGGCCAGCGAATCGGCCCGCTCGGCGAGACGCAGCTGCTCGGCCAGGGCCGCAAACTGGCTGGCTTGCGTGAGCACGGTTTGCTCGAAGCTGCGCTCCTCCTGGGCCATGGCGCGCTGCTCCTGCTCGCGGGTCAGCTCGGCGGTTTTCACGATGGCTTTGCGGCGGCTCCAATCCACGAGAGGGGCGGAAAATACCAGGCCTACCTGTTGCTGATTTTGCAGGTTGGCGTAGGTATCGGTGAAAGAAGTGGCCTGGTTCACGTAGCCCAGGTTGGCCGTGAGGGTGGCCCGGAAGCCGGTGGTGCCGCGGGCCTGGGCCACGTCGCGCTCGGCCTGCAGCAGCCGGCGCCGGAAGGCCAGTGTGGTGCTGCGGTGCAGCCGGGCCTGCTCCAGGGCGCGGGCTGGCGCCACCACTGGCTGCGGCGCCGGGGCCGGCTCAGCCAGGGCCGGGGCCTCGGCCAGACCGGTGTAGGCTTGCAGCTCCACGGTCGCGTTCTGAGCGTTGAGCTGGGCCTGCGTCTGGGCCTGGCGAGCGTCAAGCAGGTTTAGCTCCAGCTGCAGCAAGTCGCTCTGCGAGAGCCGCCCCAGCCGGAACCGCTCTTGGCCAATGCGCAGCAGTTCGGCGGTGGCTTCGGCATTCTGGCGGGCTACTTCGGCATTTACCTGCTCCAGCAGCACATCAAAATACAGCTCCGTGACGCGCTGGGCAATGGTTTCGCGCGCTTCTACGTACTCGCGCTGGCTTTCCTGGTAGCGCAGCGGCTCCAGGCGCCGTGCCCAGCGCAGACCATTGAATTGGCCCAGCGGCTGCGCGAGACCCACGGTGAAGGGCTGGTTGTTGTAGCGCCGCAGCTGGCCATTGAAATCATCGAACCGCTGCACCACCGACCCCACGAACACCTGCCCACCGGTGAGGCCAATGTTCTGGCTCAGCGTCAGACCCAAATCCGAGTTGTTGATGCGTACCGACTGGAAGCTGGTGGTACCATCGGGCTGCACCACCGGCGCAATGGCCCGGCTGAAATTGGGCAGCGTGCCCTGCATGCCCAGCTGCGGCCGATAGTTAGCCTGGTAGCCACGCCAAGCCCAGTAGCTGGTTTCGCGGGTAGTGTAGGCCTGCCGGCCCACCGCCGACTGGTCGAGCGCCAGGGCAATCACGCCGTCCAAAGTAAGGCCGTTGGCGTAGGGTTGGGCACCGGCCGGCGGCCTCAGCAGCGCCAGCAACCCAAGCAGAAAAAGGAGTCGAAGTTTCATCACCGGGCGGTTGTTATTCCTTAATAAGAAGCTCCGGCGTTTCGGCGTGGCTTTTCATGTCCGACACCACGACCTCATCGCCAGCCAGCAGGCCGTCAAGGATTTGCACGTGGTCGAAGTTGCTGTCGCCAAAGCGCACGGTGCGGCGCACGGCCTTGCCGTTTTGCACTACGTACACGGCCTGCTCCTTGCCGCCCTGGTAAAACGGGCCGTTTTTCAGGCGCAGCACGCCGTGGTGGGCGCGGGTCACCACGAACACATCGGCTCGCAGGTTAGGTCGTAGCACCGCGTGCCGGGGGGTTTCGAGGCGCGCGTAAAACGTGAGCACGCCTTTGTCCACACTCGGACTGATACTGGCAACGCTGCCGCGCAAATCGGTTTCGTTGATGCGCACTACCACCGGGTCGCCGGCGTGCAGGGCATCGGCGTAGGTGTCCGAAATGGTGGCCCGCACCCGGAAGCTGCTCAGGTCGGCCACGCGGGCCAGCGGGTCGCCGGCCTGCACCGTAGCGCCAATGCTCTCGTTTACCCACGTGAGCACGCCTGTCTGCTGGCTGCTGATGTTGGCCTGCCGCAGCTTGCTGGCTAACTCCGAAATGCTGCGCTGCTGCATCGACACGGTATAGCCCAGCTCGCGCACATCGGCAGTGTTGGAGCGCTGCTGGGTCTGAATCTGGCGGGTCAGGCGTTGGGATTCGAGTTGGGCCACGGCCAGGTTCAGCTCGGCCTGGCGCACGCTTTCGGCAGTGCCACCGCCCAGCTGCAACAGCTGCTGCTCGTCGCGCAAAGTCGATTGCAGACTACGCAGCTTCACGGCCTGCACCTGGGCCTGCACCCGCAGGTCGTTGAGACTGCGTTCCAGGGTCAGCTGCAGCTGCGAGTTTTTGTTCTGGTTGCGCAGTTGCTCGTCGTCGAGCTTGGCCAGGGCCGAATTGGCCAGTTCCTTGTCCAGTTCCAGAATGGTTTGGCCGGGCTTCACCTCGTCGCCCACCGCCACCGGTACCCGACGAATCGTACTCTGAATGGGACTGGTTAGCACCGCTTCCCGGCCCGGAATAATGGTGCCCGCCGCCGTGAGCGAAGCTTCCACATCGCCAGTTTCGACCCGCGCCGTCAGAATGTCGTTGCGGCTGATGCTGGGTTTTAGAACCGTGCGGAAGGCCAGCACCGCCACCAACAGCGCCAATACTATGCCCGCCCCCAGCAGCCAGCGGCGCCGCTGTCGCTGAGATTGAATTGATGGGGCAATGGCTCTGTCCATTTTCGGGCGGTAGTGGGTATGATTCCACTAGTTATTGCCAATCGTCATGCCATTCGTGTATAATTCTGTTTTTCAGCTAATTGGGTAAAATATCAATCTAAATACCCACCAAAAACTTGTCCGATTGCGGACACTGTGGCGATAACCGGACAGTCGTGGTTGATTGGGCGAAGCCCTTTCATTGTGCGGGCGTGCTCGGGCGCCAACCAGGCAACGCCCTCGCTACGCCAGCACCTGGTACACCACGAAAGCCGCCGCATAGGCCAACCCGGTCATGTACACCAGTTGGGCCGTGGGCCACTTCCAGCTTTTGGTTTCGCGGTACGTTACGGCCAGTGTGCTCATGCACTGCATGGCAAACACGTAGAACACCAGCAGTGAAAACGCCCGCGCCGACGTGAAAAACGGCTGCCCGTTCTCGTCTTTCTCGGCCCGCAGCTTGTCTTGCAGCGTGCCCATGTCGGCGTCCTGCCCCACGCTGTAGATGGTGGAAATGGTGCCCACAAACACCTCCCGCGCCGCAAACGAGGTGAGCAGCGCAATGCCAATCTTCCAGTCGTAGCCCAGCGGGCGGATGGCTGGTTCCAGGGCTCGGCCAAACGAGCCGGCGAAGGAGTTCTCGAGGCGAGCCGAGGCCACGCGGCGGCTGGCTTCCTCCTCGTTCCAGCCCTGGGTGGCTACCTGCTGGCGCACCTGGGCTTCGGCGGTTTCCTGCTGCTGGCCGGGGCCGTAGGTGGCCAGCACCCACAGCAGCACCGAAATGGCCACAATCACCTTGCCCGCCTGCATCACAAAGGCCTGCACTTTTTGGTAGATGGTCAAGCCCACGTTTTTCCAGCGCGGCCACTGATACACCGGGAACTCCATGATGAAATAGCTGCGCTCTCGGGCTTTGAGCACGATTTTCAGCGCCCAGGCCGAGCCCAGGGCCGAAAACAAACCCAGCAGGTACAGTCCCATGAGCGTGACGCCGCGCAGGTTGAAAATGCCCCACGCGGCCTGGTCGGGCACCACCAGCGCCACCAGCACCGTGTACACCGGAATGCGCGCCGAGCACGACATGAGCGGCGTCACGAAAATGGTTATCATCCGGTCTTTCCAGCTCTCGATGGTGCGGGCGCCCATAATGGCCGGCACCGCGCACGCCAGCCCCGATATCATGGGCACCACACTTTTGCCGCTGAGGCCAAACGGCCGCATCAGCTTGTCCATCAAGAACGTAACACGGGCCATGTAGCCCGTTTCCTCCAGCACGGCCAGGAAGCCGAACAGCAGGGCTATCTGCGGGATGAATATCAGCACCCCGCCCAGGCCCGCGAGTACGCCCTCGGTGAGCAGGCGCACCAGCGGCCCGTCGAAATTGTCCTGAATGGTGGCACTCAGGGACGAAATGCCCTGGTCAATCCAATCCATGGGGTACTGCGCCCAAGCAAAAATGGCTTGAAACAACAGGAACAGAATGCTGAGAAAAATCAGGTAGCCGCCAATGCGGTGGGTCAGCACCTTGTCGATGCGGTTGCTAATCGGCTCGCGGGTTTCGGTGCGCGTCACCGTCACGGTTTCGAGCAGAATTTCGTTGATGCGGCCGTAGCGGGCGATGGTTTCGGCGGCCTGCCGCGCAGTGGCGTCGAACTCGTACTTGTGCGTCAGCTCCTGCAGGTACGCCTTATCATCAGCGCTCAGGAAGCCGATGTGGCGGTACTGCTGGGCGTAGTGCAGGGCCAGGTAGTCGTTGTGCAGGTCGAAGTAGTAGCGGATTTGCCGCACCAGCGGCAGCAGCGTTTCATCGGGCTCCCAGAAGCGTTCCGGTGCCGCATCCAGTCGCTGGGCCATCACAATCTTGAGGGCCGCCACGCCAATGCCCTTGCGGGCGTTCATTGGGATTATGGGCACGCCCAGCTCCCGTTCCAGCGCCGGCAAGTCGATGCGGATGCCGTGGCGCTCGGCCACGTCCATCATGTTCAGGGCCAGCACGGCCGGCAGGCCCAGGTCGCCGAGCTGGGTGAAGAGCAGCAGGCTGCGGCGCAGGTTGTTGGCGTCCACGGTCACCACCACAAAATCGGGGTAGTTGCCGGCGGCCCGGTCGTAGAGCAGGTCCGTAATCACCTTCTCGTCCAGGCTCTTGGGGTAGAGCGAGTACGTGCCCGGCAGGTCCACAATCTCGGCCTGCTGCACCGGCGTGAGCTGCGCAAAGCCCGATTTGCGGTCCACGGTCACGCCCGGAAAGTTGCCCACCTTCTGATTGAGCCCGGTGAGTTGGTTGAATAACGAAGTCTTGCCGCTGTTGGGGTTGCCAATGAGGGCAATGCGCAACGGCCGCGGGCTGGTAGCCGGGCCGGCCAGCGGGGCGAGGGACTCGGCCGTCGCGGGGTTGCTCTCTATCGCCGCCATACGCTGCGCCTTATTCTTTCAATAAAATTGTAGCGGCCTCACTGGCCCGAACCGACAGCGTGTATTCCTGGTCGCCGAGCACCAGCATAAGCGGGTCGCCCAGCGGCGCCCGGCCGCTCAGGCGCACCTGCACGCCCGGCACGCACCCCATTTCCAGCAGCTTGAGCGCCATTTCGGGGTCTTCGAGACAGCAAATGGTCCCGGCTTCGCCCAGACGCAGGTCTTTGGCGGTGCGGCGGGCGGCCACACCAGCAGCAACAAGCGGGGAGGAATTGCGGAAGAATGCCACGGGCAGGAAAGAGGAGAAAGCTTATTTAGAAAGAATACAAACAAAGGTACACCACCAAACGCTTACCGCCTTCCAAGAGTTTTTTTGGTCCGGTATTATGTGCACTTCATCGACTAATTCGCACACATTACACTTCTGGATTAAAGCAAGGTTTGCCAGTGCTAATATTTTCTGATAACTTTCTGCCGGCAATTTGTAATTTTGTGCACTCTGCCTTGCACCTATATGTTAATGCGCTTACTCCTCATAGTATTATTCATAGTCAGTACTACAACTTCCGGTTGGGCTCAGCAGCTTCAAATCAAGGGAGTTATTGTGGATAAAGACACGAAAGAACCCCTGCCGTTCACCTCTGTCGGACTGAAAAACGAGCAGATTGGTGCGCTCAGCAACGAGCACGGGCAGTTCATGGTGCCGGCCCCTACCAAGAATGCCACCGACTCCCTCAT
Source organism: Hymenobacter glacialis (assembly GCF_001816165.1). GTDB lineage: Bacteria > Bacteroidota > Bacteroidia > Cytophagales > Hymenobacteraceae > Hymenobacter > Hymenobacter glacialis. The sequence continues at coordinate 3,944 of NZ_MDZC01000057.1, read as the reverse complement.
CGTAACCGCGCTGGGCTATGCACGCCAGGCGGTGCTGGTGAAGCGGGGTGCCAGCTTGCCCACCCTGACCATTGAGGTGCCCCGGCGGGCCGTGGCCCTGGGCAACGTGGTGGTGAAGGCAGGCAAAATCAAAAACCTGGGCCTGGGCGCCAAAAGCGACAACCCGGGCGAAGGCATGATTCAGGGCCTCCCCGGCAGCCAGTACGCTTTCTTCGTGAAAAACGACAAGAAAAAACGCCTCGGCAACGTGCGCACGGTGTCGTTCTACATCGGCGAAAACGGCTTTCCCCGCGAGCCATTCCGCGTGCGTCTCTACAAAGCCGATGGCAACTACAACGCCCCCAACACCGACTTGCTCACCGAAAACGTAGTGGTGTCGGCGCCCCAGGGCGGCCAGTGGTACACCGTCGACCTCACCCCCTACAACATCATGGCGCCCGAAGAAGGCTTCTTTGTGGCCATGGAATGGGTGGTGAGCGGCGACAAGTTCTTCGCTACCAATTTCATGGACGACTACACGCCCTACGGTCAGATTATGCGGCCCACCTTCGAGTTTAAAGAGAGCCGCACCTGGAACTACTCCATGGGCAAAGGCTGGAGCCTTATTACCGCCGCCAACGGTCAGGGCCTGCGTTACAACGCCATGATTAAGGCCGAGGTTGACATGATTAAGTAAGCCTGTCCCGCCTGGGCCGGACAGGCCCAGCGCAACAAAAACAGAGACGGCCCCGCTCCCAAGCGGGGCGTCTCTGTTTTTGAACCCAATCATCAACAAAAGAGGCCTTATTTCTTTACCATCAGCCCCATTATCCATTCCCGCATCGTTTCCTGGGCAACTGCCGAAAACAATGGCTTCATTTCCCCATTCATAAGGGTCCACTCCGTTTTGGGCGGCTGGAACAGGTGGTTTACTCCAGGCAGCCGCTTGGCGGTGGTGCTGTGATTGAAGCTGCGCAACTCCTTTTCCAACTGGGTTTGGTGCAGGTCCGCCGGAGCTTCCAGGTCGCTGGTACCGCTCAGCAGCAGCACCGGGCAGCGTATCTGGTCGAGCTGCTCAATTGGGTCGAAGGACAGGAAGTAACGGTGCCACGGGGTGAGGAGGTGCCGGGCGGCGGCCTGTGCAGCCGAGGCATCAAGGGCGGGCTGGTCCTGCCGGAGCATGTTGCTCACAATGGAGAGAGCCTGCGCCGGGGCGGTCAGCCGAATGATGTCGTACATGGTGCGCTTGCGCTCGTAGGCGGCCTGTACCAGCGCAGGGCTCAGCTTGCTGGCTTTGTGCAGCGCCACTTGCTGTTCCAGCAGCGTTTGCTGCCCGGTAAGGCCGTAGCCCGCCAACGATACCACAAAGGCGGGCGGCAATGGCTGGCCAGCCGCGAGCAGGGCCACGTTGGCGCCCTCGCCGTGCCCTATCACGCCAATGCGGCTGATGTTGATTTCAATCCGCGCGCGCAGAAAATTGACGGCCGCCTGCACATCACTCACCAGGGCCTGCGTGGTAGCCGTTTCGGTGCTGCCCTCCGACTGGCCCACGCCACGGTCGTCGTAGCGCAGCACGGCAATGCCCCGGCGGGTGAGGTAGTCGGCCAGCGAGCCCATCATGTGGTAGTTGCCCACGGTGCCGTCGCGGTCCTGCGCGCCCAGGTCGCTCACCAGCACCACGGCCGGAAAAGGGCCCGGCCCGGCTGGCACCGTCAGCATGCCGCTCAGGTTCAGGCGCGACATCGGGTTGGTGAACACGATTTCCTCTTCGCGGTACGGTGGCGCCAAGCGGGTACCGGGGCCCGAGGTAGTGGGCATCGGCGAGTAGCGCAGCAGCACTTTTGACTGTACGCCGGCCTGGGTCCACACGCCCACCATCTCGCGTTTAACGGTATCAAGCAGGGCGGCGTAGCGGCTACCAGCCGCTGGCATCCGCATCAGCACCGAATCGCCACGCACCGTGATTTCGGTGGGCATGCGGCCTACTTTTTGGGCGGGCACATCCAAAGCCGCGAAATACCTGCCGTTTGCCAGCGGCACGATGCTGATGGTTACATCCAGCTCGCCACCTAGCAATGGCAGGCTTCCCTTCCATATTCCTCCCAAAGAAAATCCTTCTGCTCTGGGCGTACCTGCACTGGCTTCCGTGCTCCCATTGCACAGCAAGCACAACAGCACGAGAACCGAAATCAAACCCCTCATCATCTTATAACCGCATTAAATTGAATTATGGCACCCTAAAGGTACGCACTCATCGCCGCCGGCATCAATGCAACAAGATGAGGTTGTTGCATTGATGCCGGCGGCGATGCGTAGCCAGAAGCAGCTCCAGAGGGATTAGGTAGGCGCCGCGAGCATTTTGGTGCGCTCCCCGCCACGTGCGTCCCACACCGTTAGGGTTAGCTATGTTTTGCGTGTACCTCCTGCAGGCCTGTGCCTGCCGATGCATATTTCGCGATGCCATAGGAGCCCGCCGGCGCTACACTCCACCGCATTATAATCCTATTCCAGGGGACGGGCAGCCCCCCGCAATACCAGGCACTAGTACAAAGTCAAAGAAAAATAAGGGGAAAGTTTTTTAGCTGAACGACTTTAACTCACAGTAGGACAAAAAACCCCCATCCATAAGCTCACGGCGATTTCCCACGCCCTTTTTATTGTAACAGTCATGTCGTTAGCTTAGTAATAATTAGCCAAACAAAACAGCTATAGCATAGATTAATAGAAATAAAATCACAGCACATTCGTTACGGCTGTGTTTTTATTTTGCTACCAGTAAATCATTTACTACGCTCATTACTCAGAGATGGCGATATAATGACAGAGAATTTGTAAATTTGCCAGTCTACCATTCATTATATTATTTTCGACAATGATGAAACGCTTACATTTTCTTGCTTTATGGGTTCTATTGCTATTGCCCGCACTTAGCTGGGCGCAAGAAAACCGTATTACGGGCCGCGTGGTAGATGCCAAAACCAAAGACCCTGTTCCCTTTGCTTCCATTGGCCTGCGCGAGGAAGGGACCGGCGCTCTTACCAATGAGTACGGCTATTTTCAGCTGGCTGGCTTGGAAAAAAACAGCCAGGACTCCCTGATTGTGATGACTCTGGGCTACGAGCGTAGCGCTGTGTTCATCAAGCGTGGCAGCACCGAAGACCTTATCATTGAGCTCAAGAAGCGCACGGTGGTTCTCGACAACGTGATGGTAAAAGGTGGCAAGCTGAAGAACCTGGAGCTCGGCTCCAAGTCCAATAGCCCCGGCGAAGGCATGATTCAGGGCCTGCCCGGCAGCCAGTACGCTTTCTTCGTGAAAAACGACAAGCAGAAGAAACTTGGCAACGTGCGCACGGTGTCGTTCTACATCGGCGAAAACGGCTTTCCCCGTGAGCCGTTCCGCGTTCGCATTTACAAAGCCGATGGCAACTACAACGCCCCCAACACCGACCTGCTCACCGAAAACGTAGTGGTGTCGGCTTCCCGCGGTGGCGAATGGTACACCATCGACCTGAGCACCTACAACATTGCTGCTCCGGAAGAAGGCTTCTTTGTGGCCATGGAATGGATTGTGGGCGGCGACAAGTTCTACACCACCAACTTCATGGACAACTACACGCCCTACGGCCAGATTATGCGGCCTACCTTCGAGTACAAGGAAAGCCGCACCTGGAGCTACACCATCGGCAAGGGCTGGAACCTGCTCACGCTGGCCAACGGCCAGGGCCGGCGCTACAACGCCATGATTAAGGCCGAAGTGGACATGATTAAGTAGGGTACTGCTTTGCAGCCTATGCTCTTCAGCACTTCCATAGTATAATCTCAGCTATCACAAAAGAAGAGGCCCTGCTCACAAGCAGGGCCTCTTCTTTTGTGATACGCCGTCGGTTGCCCAGACAAAGTAATCACGCAACCGTAGCTAAAAAGGCGGTCATGCTTTATCCGGAGCCCGCTTGTCGAAGCATCTT
>NZ_MDZC01000056.1 GCF_001816165.1 Hymenobacter glacialis | reverse complement strand
GACCACGAGCGGCTCAGCCAGACCTTGCAGCAGCTGCATTTTGTCGTTTTCGCCTGCATTATGCTCGCCAGGCATACGAATAGTGCATAACAGCCTCTAACGAGCACAAAAATAACTGGCCGTACAAAAGCAGAATAAACCATTATGCAAACAATGAATATTATATTATTGATTACCAATAATTTACAATAAAATAAGTATGCTGTTGTTCATGCTGGGCAGAACTGTGCTTCATTGCCAAGAGGTTCCGACATTTGCAGCGCCTGACACAACGGGCCACTAACACACATCCGGCACCTTGTCACTCTTCAAGTACATCATTCTGCTTGGGTTTCTGATTGCTCCACTGCTCTCGTGGGCACAACGCCTGCCCGAACCCGCTCGGTCCCCAACCCGACGCTCATCCGCAACGATTTCTCCTAAGAGGAAGCAGACCAAGAAACCGGCTCGTAAGCAAGCTGACATCTCATTGCAGCCCGGTGACCCCGCCTTCATCCAGTACCTGCACTCGCCCTGGGTCGATAGCCTCATGCGGGTGCTCACGCCCAACCAGCGGGCGGCGCAGCTGTTTATGGTGGCGGCCTACTCCAACCGCAAGCGCATTGATGAGGACTCGATTTCGGCCCTAATTCAGCAGTACGGCATTGGCGGGCTGATATTTTTCCAGGGCGGGCCGGGGCGGCAGGCGCGCCTGCTCAACCGCTACCAGAGCCAGAGCCGGGTGCCCCTGCTGGTGGCCATGGACGGCGAGTGGGGCGTGGGCATGCGCCTCGACAGCGTGGTGAAATTCCCCTACCAGATGAGCCTGGGCGGCGATGTGGACACCACCCTGCTCTACGACATGGGCACGGAGGTGGCCCGGCAGTTCCGGCGGCTGGGCATGCACGTCAACTTCGCGCCAGTGGTCGACGTGAACAACAACGCCGCCAACCCCGTCATCGGCTTTCGCTCCTGGGGCGAAAACGCGGCGGCCGTGGCCCGCGATGGTCGCCAGTACATGCGCGGCATGCAGGACGCGGGCATTCTGGCCGTGGCCAAGCACTTCCCCGGCCACGGCGACGTGGACGCCGACTCGCACCTGGCCCTGCCCACGGTGCGCGTCGACCGCCGCCGGCTCGACACCCTGGAGCTGCCACCCTTCCGCAGCCTGATTGCGGGCGGCCTGGGCGGCATGATGGTGGCCCACCTCAACGTGCCGGCCCTGGACGCGGTGCCGGGCCCCAGCACCCTGTCGCGGCCCATCGTCACGGATTTGCTGCGCGATAAAATGGGCTTCAAAGGGCTGATTTTTACCGATGCCATGAACATGAAGGGCGTCATCAGCATGTACCCGCCCGGCGAGGCCGACGTGCGTGCCCTCATGGCCGGCAACGACATTCTGGAGTTCAGCAAGAACGTGCCGCTGGCCATCCAGATGGTGCGCGCCGCTGTGGACAGCGGCCGCATTTCGCAGCGCGAAATTGACGAGCATTGCCGCCGCGTGCTGGCTCTCAAGCAGTGGGCCGGCCTGCACCGCTACCGGCCCATCGAAACCAAAAACCTCATTCAAGACCTCAACCAGCCGCATGCCCAGTACCTCAGCCACCGCCTCACGGAGCTGAGCATGACCCTGCTGCGCAACCAGAAAAACCTGTTGCCCCTGCAGCGGCTCGACACACTGCGCATTGCCACGCTGGTAATTGGCGGCACGGCACGCGACACTACCGACTTCCAAAAAACCGTGGCCGACTACGCGCCCGCGGCCCATTTCCGGATAGCAGCCACGCCCACGCTGGATGAGCTCACCCGGCTGCGCGACGCCCTGAAGCCCTACAACACGGTGCTGGTGGCTCTGCAGGGCCTCGGCCGCCTGCCCGCCACCAGCTTCGGCATCACGGCCGAAACCAACCTGCTGCTCCGCGAGCTGGTGAGCCAGACGCAGCAAGTGGTGCTGAGTGTGTTTGGCTCGGCCTACGCCGTGGCCCGCGTGCGCGACCTGGACCGCGCCGGCGCCGTGGTGCTGGCCTACCAGGAAAGCAAAGACGCCCAAAGCCTGGCCGCGCAGGTCATCTTCGGGGGTAGTGCGGCCAGTGGCAAGCTGCCCGTCACAGTCTCGGACCGCTACCCGCGCGGCTTTGGGCTGCGCACGTCCGGCAGCACCCGCCTGCGCTACGCCCACCCCGAAACCGTGGGGATGGACGGCCGCCTGGAAGCCCGCGTAGACAGCCTGGTGGGGCAGGCCCTGGCCGCCCAGGCGTTTCCGGGCGCGCAGGTGGTCATTGCGCGGCGCGGCACGGTGGTGCTGCGCAAAAGCTACGGCAGCCAGACGTACGCGGGCTTCACCGCAGCTGCCGGCAGCGGCAGCAAATTCCGGGAGCCAGCTTCCGGCCCGAAGGAAGTCTCGGTGCCCCGGCCGGTGCAGGACGGCGACATCTACGACCTGGCCTCGCTCACCAAGCTCATGGCCTCTACTCCGGCGCTGCTGCGGCTGCAGGAGCAGGGCAAGTTCAGTCCCGACAGCACCATGGGCAATTACTTCCCCTTCCTGCGCGGTACCAATAAGGAGGGCCTGAAAATGCGCGACGTGCTGGCCCACCAGGCCCGGCTCAAGGCCTGGATTCCGTTTTGGAAGGAACTTACGAACAAGAAAGGCAAGCTGCGGCGGCGCTACTTCCGGGCCGATTCGTCGGCGCGGTTCCCGCTGCAGGCGGCCCACGAGTTGTGGGCCCGCAAAACCCTGCCGGCCCGCATCTACGAGGAAATAGGGGAGTCGCCGCTCAATGAGAAACCGGGCTACGTGTACTCCGACCTCTCCTTTATCCTGTACCCCGAACTGGTGAAGGCCCGCACCGGGCTGCCGTTTGATGCGTTTTTGCAGCGTGAGGTGTACGGGCCGCTGGGCGCCACCACCCTGGGCTTCCGGCCCACCAACCGCTTTCCGCTCGCGCGCATTGTGCCTACGGAAGTGGACTCGGCCTTCCGCGGGCAGCTGCTGCACGGCACCGTCGACGACGAGGGCGCGGCCCTGCTCGGCGGCCTCTCGGGCCACGCCGGCCTGTTTGGCAACGCCAACGACGTGGCCAAGCTGGCCCAGACCTACGCCTGGGGCGGCCGCTACGGCGGCCAGCAGCTGTTCAGCCAGGAGATTCTGGCCGACTGGACGCGCTGCCAGTTCTGCCCCGACAACCGCCGCGCCCTGGCCTTCGACCGGCCGGCCGCCAACCCCACGGTGAATTCGGCCAAAGGTGCCTCGCCCGGCAGCTACGGCCACACCGGCTTTACGGGTACTTATTTCTGGGTCGACCCCAGGGAAGAGCTGGTGGTGGTGCTGCTCACCAACCGCGTGCACCCGTCGCGGCTGAATAACAAGCTGAGCGAATTGAGCGTGCGCTCGGCCTTGCTGCAGCTGGCCATCGAAGCAGTGAGCAAGTAAGCTGCCGGCCCGCCCGCACCCCGGCCTCACCATGGCTCTTTAACCTACTCCGGTTGTAAAACCTGGCTCAGCTATAGGTGTTAACCAAAATTATTATGCTTGCATACTATAAATTCTTTTTCAATTAGGCATTAAGTGGTTAGGTTTGTGGAATCAATCCCACTAAAACCTGACGGTATGCGCCACCTCTTCGCTAGTATTCTATTGATTCTGTGGCTGCCGCTGTGCGGGTGGGCCCAAACCTTGCAAACCGTGCGCGGCACGGTGCAGGACGAAGCGGGCCGGCCACTGCCCGGCGTCACGGTACTTATCCGGGGCACGGGCACCGGCGACGCCACCAACGAGCAGGGCAACTTCGAGCTAAAGGCCGACTTTGCCAAAGCTCCCGTGGTGCTGGTGGTTTCGTTTGTGGGCTACGCCGCCCAGAACATTCCGCTGAGCGGCCCCGAAAGTGCGCTGGTAGTGAAGATGCGCACCAGCGGCATGCTCGACCAGGTGGTGGTGTCGGCCTCGCGCATCGAGGAGAGCATTGGCCAGGTGCCGGTGACGGTGGAAAAAATAGACCAGCGCCAGGTGAACAACGTGACCACTCCCGACCTTGTGGCGGGCCTGGCCCGGTTCAAATCCATCGACGTGAGTAGCTCCAGCATGCTGCTGACCAGCTTCAGTACCCGGGGCTTCAGCTCGTCGCGCTCCGACCGCGTGATTCAGCTGGCCGACTACGCCGACACCCAGCTGCCCAGCCTGAGCTCTAACTTTGGTAACCTGCTCGGCACGCCCATTCTTGATGTGGCCAGCGTGGAAGTAGTGCACGGCCCGGCCTCGGCCCTCTACGGCGCCAACGCCTTCAATGGCGTGCTGCTCACCAACTCAAAAGACCCTTTTAAGGACACCGGCCTCACGGTGCGCCTGCGCGGCGGCAACCGCAACCTGCTCGATGGGCAGCTGCGCTACGCCGTGAAGCTCGGCGAGCGGGTGGCCTTCAAAATATCGGGCGGCGGCATCCGGGCCGATGACTTCACCGGCCGCAACTTCGACGCGACCTCCAAATTGCTTGAGCCAGCCAACAACCCCGCCGGTTCCAACCTGGGTTATGATGCGGTGAGCGTGTATGGCGACGCCGGCAACACCTTTGGCGCTACCGGCGGCGCGCTCAATGGCAAAACGGTTTTCCTGCCCGGCTTCTCGGAAGCCGACCTCATCACCGATAACAACCCCACGTACTCCGTTAAGGTGTCGCCCAGCCTGGCGGTGAAGCTCACTGAAAAGATAAAAGCCACGGCCAGCTACCGCTACGCGGCCACCAACACCACCTTTCAGGCGGCCAGCCGCTATCGCATTGTGGATGCCGGCGCCCACCAGGGTAAGTTGGCCATTGAAGGACGCAACTGGGTGGTGCGGGCCTTCCAGACCCGCGATTTCTCGGGCAAGCGCGACCCGCTCACCGACGGCTCCTACAACCTGGGCTTCCTGGGCGGCGTGCTGCAGCTGCAGCAGGCCACGGGCGCCAACGGCCAGCCTGTGGTGGACGCCAACGGCGCTCCGGTGAGCTACGCCACGCGCTACTTTGGCACCTATGCGGCTGCGTATAACCAGGCTTTCCAGGCCAACGGCGGCAACGCCGACGCGGCAGCCCTCTCGGCGCGCACCACGGCCAACGCCAACGCGCCCGTGCTGCAGCCGGGCACCCAGGCTTTTAAAGACGCCCGCGACCGCATCATTCACAACCCTACGCCGGGGCAGGGCGCCCGCCTCATTCTGCGTTCGGTGCTTTCCGAGGCCAGCGGCCAGTACAACTTCAACTCCGAAATAGTGGACGTGGTGGTGGGCGGCGCCTACCGCCGCTACGACCTGGGCTCCGACGGCAGCCTGCTCGAAGACACCCGCGAAAGCGGCCGCATCCGTAACTACGAGTACGGTGCTTACGCTCAGGCCAGCCGGGCTTTTCTGGACGACCACCTGAAGCTGGCCGCCGCCGGCCGCGTCGACCGGTTCCAGAACTTTGGCACCGCTTTCTCGCCCCGCGTATCGGCCGTGTATTCGCTGGGTGCTGAGAAGCAGCACAACTTCCGCTCCAGCTACAGCCGCGCCTTCCGCGCAGCCTCGCAGGACGCCCAGTATATCCGGCTCGACGTAGGCCGTGCCATTCTGGTGGGCAACGTCGGCTCGGGCTTCCGAGGCTACACCACGGGTCTGGCTACCCAGCTGCCCGGCATCCTGGCCCCCACCCGCACCGCCGACCTGGCCGCCCTGGAGTACCAGAGCCCCGGCCTGAAGCTTGAGAAGGTGAACAGCGGCGAGGTGGGCTACCGCGGCCAGCTCACCAGCAAGCTGTTCGTGGACCTTGATTACTTCTACAGCGCCTACGACAACTTCATTGCCACCCGCAACTTCATCGGCAACCTCGACGGCAGCCGGCCCACCCCGGCGCAGATTGGCGCAGCCGCACCGTTCCGCTTCGCCAACGCGGCCCTGCCTACCCGCGTTATCCAAATCAACACCAACGTGGACCAGACGGTGAAAAGCCAGGGCGCGGGCATCTCCATGGGCTATAACTTTGGCACGGCCCTCACCCTGACCGGCAACTACAGCTACAACGCCCTTATTACGAAAAACTTTCAGCCCGGTACGCTCTCGTTCTTCAACACGCCCGAGCACAAGTTCAACCTTGGTGTTGACGGCCTGCTGCTTGAGCGCAAGCTGAGCTACAACGCCAACTTCCGCCAGGTGAGCAGCTACACGTTCGAGTCGACATTTGCCACCGGTACCATTCCCTCGGCGCAGGTAGTGGATGCGCAGCTGGGCTACACTGTACCCAAGCTGCATACCACCGTGCAGGTGGGCGGTACCAACCTCTTCGACAGCCGCAACTTCCAGGTATACGGCGCGCCCAGCCAGGGCCGCATTGTGTACGCGGGCCTGCTGTTCGACATCGACTAGGTGCCGCTGAAACTGGGCAACGATGCTTGAATAGGCGCAAAAAAGGGGGAAGTGAGGCCGCAGAAGGCTTTACTTCCCCCTTTTGCGTTGGGGCGGAGCTACCGAGCTACTGCCTTCCCCAATATCGGCTGGCCGGCCGGGGCAGGCGACAGCCGGAGCATGCTGATACTGCGCGGGGCCTCCATCACTTCCAGGCCTAAGCGGGCCAGCGCGGTGGACACGGATGCTTTGATGTCTTCGTTCTGGGTGGTCAGGGTCACATCGTATCGGCCGGTGAGGCCGGTTTCGTCCACCACGGGTTTGCCGAGCTCGTTTTCGAGGTAGTCGCGCAGGGTTTCCATCGGGCTGCCTTCCATGCCAAACTCCCCGCCGCCGAAGCTGTACTTTTTTGGTTTGGTGGAGGTGGGCAGCGCGGGCGCGGCTTTGCGCCGCCGTAGCACGTAGGCGGGTTTGGTTGTCGGTACCCACTCGGCCTTCACCGGCAAATACTGCCGCAGGGCTTCGCGCATAATGGGCCGCAGGTTGGCTTCCTGGCCGGGCGGCACTATCAGGTCGAAGCAAACCAGGTTCAAATCGTCGTACTGTCGCAGGCTGTCGGGCAGCTGGTTGAGAATGCGCCGGCTGGTGGTTTCGTAGGCCAACTGAAACAGCACGTTGGCACTCACGTTGATGGCCGTCAGCCGTCGCTGCGCAAACGGACCCTTGCGCTCCGGTCGCATCATACCCTGCAGGCCCTGAATGTACGGGCGCACGTTCACGCCGTAGCTGGTGGTCGAGTCGACGGAAAAGTAGCTCATGGGGTCGCCGTTCAGCACGTCCTGCTTCAGCTTGAGGCGCACTGGCCGGCCGGCGGCCACGTCGAGCAGGGCCGCTTCGGTAAGTTGCTCCGGCGAGGTGATGGCCACCACGCGCCGGTTTTTATCGACCACCACTGTGTGCGACACCATGCGGTGCGGAAACAGCTTGTTGATTTCATCAGCATCAGGTGCTGACGCCAGCGGCACCGGGAGCGGCCGTTTTGCCAGAAACTTCTGCAGCCGGGCTTCTGAGTCTGTGGAGATGCCCACCACTTGCAGTTCCTTGGGGTGGCGTTGCTGCAACGCAGAAAGCTTTTCCAGCGCCGGGATGCAGGGGCTGCAGGTGGTGCTCCAGAATTCGAGCACAAGCACTTTGCTTTTGGCGTCGTCGGGCGTGAAGGTGGGGGCCATGCCATTCACCACGCGGGGCAGCACAAAGTCGGGCAGCTGGTCGCCCACTTTCAGGGGCGTTTGGGCGGCGGCATTCGGTGCAGCAATCCCCAGGATTGCCCCCAACGCTAACAGAAGAGGCTTTTGCATAAACAGGATAGAATCTGGTGGAGGTGTCGGGCAACAAATCGTAAACGTAGTTATTATCCAGCATCCCACGGCTTTTGTGCGCTAGCAAGGCGCCGGTAGGTGGAGCAGTCGCGCGGGTGGTCCGGCCGCTGTGCGCCAACCCATTATTATTGGGTAGCTTGGCGTTTCGTACTTCTCACCCCACTCGTTCCCTCCCATGCAAGGACTCATGATGGCCGACCAGCTCCGCGTAGCTGGCCTTCTCGAACACGCTGCCAAGTGGCACGCCGATACCGAAATTGTTTCGCGTTTGCCCGAGGGGGGCATCCACCGCTACGGCTACGCCGCCGCGCACGGCCGCAGCAAGCAGCTGGCCAATGCCCTGCTGAAGCTGGGCATGGCCAACGGCGACCGGGTGGGCACGCTGGCCTGGAATACCCACCGGCACTTCGAGCTGTACTACGGCGTGGCGGGCATTGGAGCGGTGTGCCACACCATCAACCCGCGCCTGTTTCCGGAGCAGCTCGTCTACATCATCAACCACGCCCAGGACCGGTTGCTGTTCTTCGACCTGACCTTTCTGCCCCTGGTGGAGCGGCTGGCGCCCTTGTGCCCCACCGTGGAAAAGTGGGTGCTGATGGCGCCCGCCGCGCACCTGCCCGCCACTTCCGTGATGCCCGGCCTGTGCAGCTACGAAGACCTGCTGGCTGCCGAAACCGCTGACTACGAGTGGCCCATGCTTGACGAGAACACGGCCTGCTCCTTGTGCTACACCTCCGGCACCACCGACCAGCCCAAGGGCGTGCTGTACTCGCACCGCTCCACGGTGCTGCACGCGCTGGGTATTTCATTGCCCGATGCCCTGAGCTGCTCGGCCCGCGACGTGATAATGCCCGTGGTACCCATGTTCCACGTCAACGCCTGGGGCCTGCCGTATGCCGCGCCGCTCAACGGGGCCAAGCTGGTGCTGCCCGGCGCCGGCATGGACGCCGCCAGCCTCTACGAGCTGTTTGAGGCCGAAGGCGTTACGTTCTCGGCCGGGGTGCCCACCATCTGGCTGGGGCTGCTGCAGTTCATGCGCGAAGGCAGCCGCAGGTTCTCCACCCTGAAACGTACCGTAGTGGGCGGCTCCTCGTGCCCGCCGGCCCTGATGAAGGCGTTCGAAGAAGAGCTGAATGTGACCATTCTGCACGCCTGGGGCATGACCGAAACCAGCCCCCTGGGCACCACCAGCAGCGTGAAACCCAAACACGCCGCCCTCAGCCCCGCCGACAGCCTGGCCCTGCGCGCCAAGCAGGGCCGCCCCGTGTACGGCGTGGACATGAAAATTGTGGGCGACGACGGCCACGAGCTCCCGCACGACGGCGTGGCCTTTGGCGACCTGCTGGTGCGCGGCCCCTGGGTGGTGCGCGACTACTACGGCAGCGGCACGTCCGGTGAGCTCACCGCCGACGGCTGGTTTCGCACCGGCGACGTGGCCACCATCGACGGCGACGGCTTTATGCAAATCACCGACCGCTCGAAGGACGTCATCAAGTCCGGTGGCGAATGGATTTCCAGCATCGACCTCGAAAACCTGGCCGTGGGCCACCCCGCCGTGGCCGAGGCCGCCGTTATTGGGGTGCCCAGCGCCAAGTGGAGCGAGCGGCCCCTGCTGGTGGTGGTGCGCCGCCCCGGCATGGAGGTGTCGGCGCAGGAGCTGCTCGACTTTTTTCGGGGAAAGGTGGCCAAGTTCTGCGAGCCTGACGCGGTTGAATTTGTGGAGCAATTGCCCCACACGGCCACCGGCAAGCTACTCAAAACGCAGATTCGCAAGGACTTTGCTGGGTATTCGGTGGCGTAGGGTGTCTTCAGAGCGAATCGTAGTAGACCAAGAGCCGGACCGCGTCGGTCTCGCGCCGAAGGTCCAGCTGCTGGGCGCGGGCGTAGGCGGCCAAGGCGTCGGCGTGGGCGGGACCCAAGGCGGCCAGGAAGGGCGCGGGGCTCAGCTTCACGGGCGTGAGCTGGTTGTCCGTTGTTTTGAGAAAGTAGGTGAGGACGTCCCGCGTGCCGGGGAGGCCGTGGCTCACCTCGCCTGCACGCACGACGTGCGTGCGCTGGCATAGCAGGGCCGTTTTGCCGGCATCGTAATGCACCTCAAAAAAGGCCTTGCGCAGGGCCGGTTTTGCCATGCGCGCACCAAGGTAACGGCGGAAGGTCAGGCGCTGGCCCAGCAGCGAGTCGCCCACCGAGAACTCACGGAGCAAGTCCGTATCCACCACCTTAACAACTTCAGTTGCTCCGACGAGGGTGCGGTAAATGAGCTGATGGTCAACGGCATTGTACTTCAGCCACTCCCGACGAGGTGCGCCAGTATAGGGCCGCAGCACGCCTTGCGTCCAGCGCGGGAAAAGGTACAATTCAGCCCTGGAGCCAAGGGCTTCGGTGCCATTCTTCGGCGGCGAAGGCGCTGGAGCATTGGGTTGCTTGAAGTATTTGGACATGTCGACGGGCTGGACTTTGGTAGGGCCGCCACCCCCTGGGGGCGTGCGGTAATCTTGTGCGCGAGCGAGCTGTCCGCTGAGCAGCGCCAGGATGAGCAAAGACAAAGGGCGCATGATGCGAATAGGGGAAAAGTGCCCGGCAAGATAGCCCCGAACGCGGCCTGTACCCCGGGCCGTGCTTAGTTGGTGCATACGAGGGGACCAGGGATTATAGGAGTAGAGATGAGAATTTAGGAAGACCATTTTTTTAGTAAAAGAAATTTTTCAAATATGCGCAAGCGCGGTTTACAGCGAGTCGTAGTACCTGAGTAGTTTCACCACATCCGTTTCCTGGCTGAGGTCGAGGCGCTCGCGGGTGACGTAGGCCGTCAGGAGCGGCGCTTTTGCTTTGCCCAGGGTGGTGAGCACCGCTTTTGCGTTCAGCTTCACTGGCTCGATGACGTTGTCGGAGTTTTTGAGGTAGAACGTGCTGGTTTCCTCCCATTTTCCGGCTTGGCGGCCAGCCAGAGAAGGGCCGTTGCTGCCGCCAAGGATGGTGCGCGTGCGGCGCCGCAGCAAGGCCGACTTGCCTTCGTCGTAATTCACTTCAAAAAAAGCCGTGCGCAAGGGATAGCTGGCAATCCGGGCAGCGAGGTAGCGCCGGTAAGTGTAAATCTTACCACGGAGGGAGTCAGCCAGCGAAAACTCCGTCACCAGGCTGGTGTCAAGCTCAAGTGAGTCGGTAGGCGAGCGCCGCCAAAGTAGCCGGTCTTTGGCCAAATCGTACTTCAGCCACGGCCGGGGCACGCGTCCGGTGGTCATCAACACGTTGCCGCGCGACCAGTAGGGCATCAGAAAGGGGGTGCCGTCTGCGGCCATATTGGAGTGGCCTTTGCCCTTGGCCAGCTCGCGGTTGATGTATTCGGGGTCGGTGGCCACCACCGGGCTTAGGGCTGCCTGGGCAAAGGCGACGGGCGTGGCCGCGGCCACCAACAAACCGATGAGTAGAAAGCGCATAGTGAACGGAGGAAGTAGAAACGTGGAAAGCTACCCGACTTACCTCAAATAACAGCATATTTATTTGAGGAAGGAGTTCAATTGCTTTGACCGAGAATTACCCCAAAAGGCTGCTTGCTTACTTGCCCAATTCTTCGGCCCGGTCGCGGGCGACGCCGGCCCCGGCCATCAGGCCTTCGCGCACGTGCCCGGCCCCAAACGTGTGCATGGCGGCTTCGGTAGTGCCGCCTTTGGAGGCCACCTTGGCAATCCAGTCGGTG
Source organism: Hymenobacter glacialis (assembly GCF_001816165.1). GTDB lineage: Bacteria > Bacteroidota > Bacteroidia > Cytophagales > Hymenobacteraceae > Hymenobacter > Hymenobacter glacialis. The sequence continues at coordinate 33,024 of NZ_MDZC01000056.1, read as the reverse complement.
CAGCTCAGGCCCGATTGGGAGTACAGCTCCACGGCACCCCGAAACGTCTGGCTCACCAGCAGCTCGGCTTCGGCAGGACTGAAGCCCATGGTGGTGGCCGCTGCCATCAGGGCGTCCATGCAGTAGTACACGTAGGCCGGGCCGCTGCCCGAAATGGCCGTGGCCGCGTCAATGGCCGCTTCTTCCTCCACGTACACCGTTTTGCCGGTGGTGCTGAGCAGGTTTTGCACCTGCACCAGCTCGGCGCGGGTCACGGCGTCGGTGCTGGTGAAGGCCGTCATGCCCATGCCGATTTGGGAGGGCAGGTTGGGCATGGCCCGAATAACTTTGGGCGTGCCCAGGGCCTCGCGCAGGGTGGCAATGCGCACCCCGGCCATGATGCTGAGCACCACCTGCTGCGGCTGCACCAGCCCGCGCAACGACTCAAACAGCGCGGGCGAGTCCTGCGGCTTCACGGCCAGAATGAGCAGGTCGGCGCCGGGCACGCACTCGCCGGGGTGGCCCCACACCGTGCCAATTTCGTGAATGGCCAGGGCGGGTACCCGCTCGGGCGAGCGGGCCAGCAGCCGCAGGTCGAGGCGCGAGGTGATGTGGGCGCGCACGAAGCTGCGGGCGTAGGTCAGGCCCATGTTGCCCCCGCCGATGATGAGAATTTTCATGCTTGTAAACGCTTGCAACCAAGGAGTGAGGGCTCAAGCTGGGAAAAACGAGTCAATAGTCGCCTGGCAACGGTTTCCAAAGAGCCAACTGGTACAGTCAAGCCATTTCTCCGAAAACGACGATGCCACTGCGCCGCGCTTTTGCGGGGACGGCAGTGGCATCGGCCAGCCCGGAACTGCTACAACGTGTCGTAGTAGGCTAGCAGCTCAACCACATCAGCCTCTTCAGTCAGCTTTAGGCGCTTCTGCTTGATGTGGGCAGCCACGGCCACGGCATGCGGGGAATCCAAAGCGGCAAGCACGGCTTCCTGCGTAAGCTCCGTAGGAGTTAATCTATTGTCCGGCGTTTTGATGAAATATTTGGTGACCACACGCTGTTGGAACTGCCCCGAACGCTGGCTTCCCCTAGTATGGACGGCGTTTTCAACCAAAGACCGGCGGCAAAGCAGGGCCGTCTGCCCGGCATCGTAGCGCACCTCGAAGAAAGCCAGCCGCAATGCCGGATTCTCAATGCGGGCATTGAGGTAGCGGCGGTAAGTGCGCTGGGTTTTGAGCAGGGAATCGCCCAAGGTAAATTCCCTAATATTGTTCAAATCAACTTGTTCGGGCTCGCCAGAGGGCAATCGGTAGGTCAGGTTTTCAAATACAAGGTCGTACTTAAGCCAGGGGCGCGTGGCCGGGCCTGCGTAGGGCTGTACGGTGCCACGCGTCCAATACGGCAACATGTGGGCGGAGGAGGGGTCCGTAAGAGCCGTCGCAGTACTGGCTGGAGCCAGCTTCTGGGAGGTATACCGAGGTGCTGAGCGGGGTTCTGAGCTTGGCCCCCCGCGTGGGGTAACTCCTCCCACGGATTGACCCGAGGGCAGAAGACTGCCAGGCGTCATGACGCCTCGGCTAGTCAAGTCCTGTGCTTGGGCTATTTGGGTGATGATTATTCCTAGCGCTGGTAATAGGTAGAATCGCATGGCAAAGAGGAAAAGAAACGACGGATGGGATTGTTCAGTAAATATATGTAAGGAAACGGCTAGAGTGATGACAACTCAGGAGTTTACACCTTCAGTACTACATTTTTCTTATACATCCAGCTCAGGATAAAATACCAGATGATGATGAGTACCACCGCGCCCATCAGCGAAGCCGCGCGCGGGTCGGTGAAAAACGGCGCGATGCCCCACTCGTAGAGCCACTCCTTCAGCCCCCCGGTTTTGCCCGTGGGCAGGGCCAACTTAAACAGGCCGAACGTGCGCGAAAGCAGCGCCGACAGGCAAAACACCAGAATGGCATTGACGCCATAGACCAGCGCCGGCCGCGTCCAGGCGCGGTAGCCCTGCACGTCGCATACCCAGTAGAGGGCGGCCAGCCCGGCTATGGCCAGCCCGCCGGTGTAAAGCACGTAGGGGCTGCTCCAAAGGGCTTTGTTGATGGGGAACCACGGTGCCCATACCAGCCCCAAAATGGTGACGGCGCCGGCGGCTACGAACAGCCACGCCACTTTGGTAGCGGGCTCCCGGTCCCGGCGCCGCAGCCACTGCGCCGTGAGCACGCCCAGCAGGCCCGTGCCCAGCGCGGGCAGCGTGCCCAGCAGGCCTTCGGGGTCCCAGGTTTTGCTGGATTTCCAGAGGTGGGCTTCGCTGAATACCAGCCGGTCGAGCCAGGCGCCAAGGTTGGTGGCGGGCTCCAGGTTGGCGGGGCCGAAGCCGGGCACCGGCACCACCTGCATCAGCACGGCGTAGCTCACCAAAAACACCACCACCAGCCATGCCTGCGTGCGCCAGCTGGATTTCAGAAAAATGAAGCTGCAGCCCAGAAAGACCAGCGCAATGCGCTGCAACACGCCCATAATGCGCACCACCGAAAAGTCGAATTTGGGATAGAGCGACAGCAGCAGCCCCAGCCCGAACAGCACTGCCGCCCGCCGCGCCACGCGCCACAGCACCGCTCCCTGCGGGCCGCCCTGCTGCTTCACCCCATCCAGGGCATACACCAGGCTCACCCCCACAATGAAGAGGAAAAAAGGGAAAATCAGGTCCGTGGGCGTGCAGCCGTTCCATTCGGCGTGCTCGAAGGGCGGGTAGATGTGGCCCCAGTCGCCGGGGTTGTTCACCAGAATCATGGCCATCACGGTGATGCCGCGGAAGACATCCAGCGAAACGAGGCGGCCGGGCTGCGAGGCCTCAACCAGCGGCTGGGCCCCCGTGGTGGCCACAGCAGCTTGGGTAACGGTATTCATGGGCGGCGAGTGGGGAAGGATGCGCTGCTAAGGTCGAAATTCACTTGTCATGCTGAGCGCAGCGAAGCATCTTATCACCGCTGAACAAATCGTTTTCACGTGATAAGATGCTTCGCTGCGCTCAGCATGACAAGCGCCCTAAATAGCCGGGTCAGCCGGCGTATTGGGGTTGTTCACCCGCTCCTGCTGGGGGTAGGGGTAGAAGTTGCGGGTGCGCTCAGTCAGGTTGGCGGGTGGGGCGGGGCGGCCAAAGCGGCGGCTGTCTTCCAGGCGCTGGCCGCTCAGGAACAGCTCGGCGCTGCGCTGCTTGTACACTTCCAGCAGCAGGGCGTCCACGGTGAGGGGGCCGGCGTAGGCGGGCAGGTTGGGGTACACGTTCCACGGGTCGCCGGTGGTTTGGGTACGCACGGCGTTGATATCGACGAGCGCCGCGGCCAGGTCGGGCGCGGCCTGGCGCAGGTTGGTTTCGGCCCGAATGAGGCGCATCTCATCGGGCTGGTAGGCCGGGATTTCACTGGTTTGGGTGAGGAAGAACCCGGCCAGGGTGCGCACGTTGTCGGTGCTGCCGTTGTTGCGGTCTACCACCACCGGCCCGCTCAGAAAGAACGCCAGGCGGCCATCGCCGGGCTCCACCAGGGCGGCGGGCAGGCCAAAGTTGTCGCGCGGCCGGAAATTAGCCCCCGCCAGTGTCGAGTTCTGGAAGATGGGGTTCGGTAACTGGTTGGAGTAGGCGAAGGCCGAGCGCACGCTCAAGGTCACGAGGTTGGCGGCGGCGCGGGCGGCGGCGTAGTTGCCGGCCCGCAGGTTGAAGCGGGCGCGGTAGGCCTGAATGGTATTGGGCAGGTTGAACCCGGCGCCCAGCACCTGGGTGTTGAAGTCGGCGGGGGGGGCGTTGCTGGCAAACTCCGTGGCCGCCAGGTCGAGCAGGCGAATGGCCTCGGCCAGCAACTGCGCGCGCGGCACGAAGGCGGGCGCGCCGTCGGCGGCCGTGAGCGGGCCCTGCTCGAAGCCCTGGGCCACGCCGGCCAGCGCCGCCGCCTTAAAGAGGTAGGCATGGGCCAGCACCGCGCTGCGGGCGGGGGCATCGGCGGCCAGCACGTTGGGTGCGGCGGCAATGAGCTGGTCGGCCACGCGCACCACACGGTAGTTGCGGGAAAACAGGGCCGTGGTGTTGGCATTGTTGGGCGAAAGCTGGGCCCCACCCTGCTCCACCTCCGTCACGTTGAAAAACGTGGTGACGCCCTTCACCTCGCGGGTCGTGGCGCCGGTGGTGAGAATGATGGGCTCCAGGGCCGAGGTGGAGTAGGCCTGGCGCAGGCCCACGCTCAGGGCAAACAGGCCCTCGCGGGTGGTCAGGGTTTGCACGTCGTCGCCGGCGTTGGGGTTGGGCAGGTCGAGGCTGCAGGCGCTGGTGGCCAGCAGGACCGCCCCAAGCAGGAGCTGGGCAGCCAGGCGGCACGGCCGGGTGAAATCAGAAATAGTCATGTTGAAGGAATATCGAAGTGTACAATCAATAGGTTGGCCGCCATGCTGAGCGAAGCCGAAGCATGACGGTTTTTTTCGGCTGACCTCGCGGCTTTAAAAAGAAGCGTTGAAGCCCAGCGACACGGCCCGTGGGATGGGCACTTCCACAAAATCGAAGCCGCGCACGGCGTTGCTCTGGCCCGCTGCGCTCACTTCGGGGTCGTAGCCGCTGTATTTGGTGAACACCAACAGGTTGCGCCCGGCCAACGACAGGCGCAGGTCGCGCAGGCCCAGCAATTTGGGCGTGAGGCGGTAGCTTACCGAAGCTTCGCGCAGCTTCACGAAGGAGCCGTCTTCAATCCACTTATCAAACGTGTTGTAGGCGGCAATGCTGCTGCCCTTGGCCACCTCGCCGCGCAGTTCGGGCTCGTAGCCGGCCAGGCCGCCGAAGATGTCGCGAGTGCCCACGCGCTTCGTGAAGTTGAACACGTCGAAGTCCTGCTGGGTGTCGAACTGCACCCGAAACACGAGGTTGCCCTTCAGCAGCTCCACTTCGTTGATGAGCGAGGCCACGTAGCGCGGGTTGGGATTGCCGAGCACGCCGTTGAGCAGGGTGCCGCTGGGCTGGCCGTCGGCGCCGCGCAACGGTACGTTGGGCGCCCCAAACGTGCCCTGGGTGCCGCGCTCGCGCTGGGGCAGGCCGCCGGGCGTGAGCAGCAGCGAGCCGTCGGGCCGGCGGGCCGAGTACGTGCCGTAGTACGTGCCCAGGGGCCGGCCCTCCACGGCCGCCACCAGCCCAAAACCGTCAGGGAAGGTGAGCAGGCCGTTCGGAATGTTGGTAATGCGGTTCGTGTTGTGGGTGAAGGTGGTGGTCACGGTCCATTTCACGGCCGCGCTCTGCACCGGCGTGCCGCGCACCAGCAGTTCCACGCCCTGGTTGCGCATGTTGCCGATGTTGTCGAAGCGCGAGGAAAAGCCGCTGCTCAGGTTCAGGTCGCGGCGCAGCAGCAGGTCGGTCACCTTCTTGTCATAATACGAGAATTCGATGCCCACCCGGCCGCCAAACAGGCCCAGGTCGGTGCCCACTTCAAACTCAGATTGCCGCTCCGGGCCCAGCACCGAGTTGCCCTGTAGCGTAGACGGGAGCAAGCCCGGCAGGGTGCCCGCCACGACCGGCCCGAAGTTGGTGAACCGGTCGTAGGGCCCAATGGCCGTGAGGTTACCCGCCTGCCCGTAGGAAGCGCGCAGCTTGAGCTGAGGCACGAGGCGGCCCAGCGGCCCGTCTTTCCAGAATTGCTCTTCCGATACCACGTAGGCCACGCTGGCCTTGGGGTAGTACTGGGTGCGGTTGCTGGGGCCATACACCGAGGCCACGTCCACGCGCAGGGCCCCGGTCAGAAACAGCCGGTTGCCCAGGCCCAGGGTTTGCTGGGCAAATGCCCCGCGAATGCTGCGCTCCGAGCGGGCCTCGCCCGCCACGGCAATGCCGCTGGCCGTGGTTTGCACAATGGGGGCCAGGGTGGTGCTCACAATGCCGGTGGCGAAGCCCTGCTGGTACTGCAGCGTGCCGCCTACGGTGGTGGTGCTGGCCAGCCAGTCCGTGAAGTCGCGCCGGTAGCTGGCCGTCAGGTCGTTGTTCACCAAAATGGTGGTTTGGTCGGCGCGGCGGGCATAGCCGCCGGTGTAGGTGGGGGCGGTGCTGCCGGTGGGAATGAAGCCCGTGGCCACCTGCGTGCTGGCGTCGTAGCCCAGCACGTAGTCGAGGGTGAAGCCCTCAAACGGCGTGAGGTTCAGCTGCGCGTCGCCGATGAAGCGGGAGGTGCGCTGGCGGAAATCAAAGCGGTTGATGGCTTCCAGCGGGTTGGTGCGGGCTATGCTCAGGGCCGTGCTGGGGTAGCGCCCGGTGGCGGGGTCGCGGCTGGGGTCGATGAAGTTGTTGGAAAAGATAAAGCCCGTGAGCGCGCCGTAGGCCTCGCTGATGCCGCCGTTGGGCACTTCCTTGCTCTGGCTCAGGGTGTAGTTGGCGCCCACGCTCAGGCTGGCCTTCGAGCCCAGGGTTTGCTGCAGGCGCACCCGGCCGCCGCCCCGGCTGAAGTTCGTATTGTCCACGATGCCCTGGTTGCGGAAGTAGTTGCCAGAGGCGAAGTACTTGGTGGTGCTGCTGCCGCCGCTGAGCGACACGTAGTCGTCGGTGCCCACGGCGGTCCTGAAAATCTGGTCCTGGTAGTCGTAGCGCGTCACCGGCACCTGGCTCAGGTCGGTGGCCACGGTGTTGGTGAAGCGGAAGGGGTGACGGTTCACGTCCAGCTTCTTGCGCAGCTGCGACACCATGAACTGCGACGATACCGTGACCTGCGGGGCGCCGTCGCGCCCGCGCTTGGTGAAAATCTGCACCACGCCGTTGGAGGCGCGCGAGCCGTAGATGGCCGCCGCCGCCGCCCCCTTAATCACCTCGATGCGGTCCACGTCGTTGGGGCTGATGTCAACCAGCCGGTTTTGGGCGTAGCCGCCCAGGTCGAGCAGCTGGGGCGAGTCGTTGTTCACAATCACGCCATCGATGATGTAGAGTGGGTCGGAGGAGCCGGCCACGGTGCTGGGCCCGCGCAGCCGCACCGAAATGCCACCAGCCGGGTTGCCCGAGTTCTGGGTAATCTGCACGCCCGCAAACTTGCCCTGCAGGGCTTGGTCTATCTGAGTGGGCACCACCGTGCGCAGCTCCTCGCCGCTCACCGTGGCAATGGTGTTACCCAGCTGCCGCTTGCTGGTGGCCACCGACGTACCGGTCACCACCACTTCGTTCAAACCCACCAAATCCTCCGTCAGCCCCACGTCGCCCACCGCTACGGTGGTTTCGGCGCCCAGGGTTATGGCGCGGCGCAAGGGCCGGTAGCCCACCGAGGATATCTCGAGCTGGTAGGTGCCAGGGGAGAGGCCGGCATCAATGGCAAAGCGCCCATCGGTGCCCGATGAGGTGCCCACTACCGTGTTGAGCAGGCGCACCGTAGCACCGGGCAGGGCATCATTGCTCGCATCGGTCACCCGGCCCTGAATGGTGTAGCGGGTGTTTTGCGCCGCTGCCGGCCCGGCGAGCAACAGTACCAGCGCGGCCAGCAGGCCCAGAAAGTAGCCCGGCAGGCCACGCGAATTGTAGGGGTGGGACATAGGAAAAAATGAAAAGTGGATGTAAATGCTGGAAATGCCTGGTCTGCTCAATTCGTAATGTACATAATTGAGATTATGCAATATATTAATGAGTGGCAAAGCTGGTGGTATATACCGGTGACTTGTGGATTTGCAGGCGTCAGCCCGGGAAGGAAATCTTGCCCATGCTCACCGCGGGCACCCGCTGCCGCCCCGCCCCAATGCTAATGGGCTGGCCGGCCACCGCTTCGTTGGCCAACACAGCAAACAAGATGGCTTCCTTGGCATCGCCGGGCACGCCCAGCGCATCGGTGCTCCCGAAACGGGCTTCGGGCAGGTGGCGGCTCAGGGCGGCCAGCAAGGCAGGGTTGTGCGCCCCGCCGCCGCTGGTGTAGATGGCCGCCGGAATGGCCTGCTCGGCAAAAGCTGCCCGCACGGCCCGGGCCACGCCCACGGCGCTCAGCTCGGCCAGGGTGGCCAGCGTGTCTTCCAGGCGCAGGTGGGCGGTGCCGCTGCGCTGCTGCGCCTCCGCTAAAAAGGAGGGGCTGAAAAGCTCCGGCCCGGTGGTTTTGGGCAGCGGCGCGGCAAAAAACGCATGGCCCAGCAGTGCCGTCAGCAGTCCTTCGTGCACCTGGCCGGCTGCTGCCAGCCGCCCGTCTTCATCGTACTGCATACCGGGCCGCTGGGCGCGCACCGTGGCGTCGAGCAGGGTGTTGCCGGGGCCGGTATCGGTGCTGAAGGCCGTGCTGGCGTTGCCGCCGGCGCGGGGCAGGTAGGTAAAATTGGCAATGCCGCCGAGGTTGAGCAGCAGGCGTTCTTCGTCGGGGCTGCTGAGGAGTAGGAAGTCGCCGTAGGCGGCCAGCGGGGCACCTTCGCCCCCGGCGGCAATGTGCTTTTGGCGGAAGTCGCTGAGGGTGATGATGCCGGTTTCGACGGCCACGTGGTCGCCGTCGCCCAGCTGCAGGGTGGCGTTGCGGGGGAAGTCGGCGCGCTGGTGCTGGTGCTGCGGGGCGTGGTACACCGTCTGGCCGTGGCTGGCTATCAGGTCTACTTCGGCGGGCGCAATGTTCCAGTCGTCCAGGCACTCCAGAATGGCGGTGGCGTGCAGGCTACCCAGCCAGGGGTGTAGCAGCGTGAGGTATTCCAGGCTGACTTGCTCCCGCGCAAACACGGTACGGATGCGCGCGCGCGTCTCCTCACTATAAGGAATGGTGCGGAACTGCTCCAGCTCCAGCTGCGTGCCCGGCCCGTGCCCCGTGAGCCGGCACAGCGCCACATCCAGTCCATCGAGCGACGTGCCCGACATAAGGCCAATGATGCGGCGGCTGGGAGCCTGGGCCAGGTGGTGGAGGCGGGCAAGGAAAGGATTCATAGCGGAAGGATATAGAACGACCAACTCCCCTCCTTTTTTAAGGAGGGGATGTTCGAGCCAACGGCTCGAACGGGGGTGGTTGAACTCGTTGAACGATACCCGAACAGTGACAATGGAACGACCCTGCCGCGAGTCGTTCAACGACTTCAACCACCCCAGCCAAACCTGCGGTTTGGCGTCCCCTCCTTAAAAAAGGAGGGGAGTGATGTTCAGCCTATTCTCAAAATTGCCAGCGCACAAAGGCCTCAATGCCTTCGTATTCCGGCAGGCCCAGCTCGTCATACAGCTTAGCGGTGGTGCGGTTGCGGGCCTCGCTGCGCTGCCAGAATTCGCGCTGGTCGGCGCCCGGGAACAGGGGCCGGTCCTTCTGGCTCTGGTGCTTGAAAATGGCGCGGCGCTTGCGCGTGAGCTCCTGCGGCGAGAGCGGCACGGCCATCTCAATCTGGTCGATGTCCCATTCCTGCCAGGCCCCGCGGTAGAGCCACACCCAGCAGTCATCCAGCCACGGCGTGCCGGAGGCTTTGAGCTGCTGAATGGCCTGGAAAATGGCCGCCAGGCACACGCGGTGGGTGCCGTGCGGGTCGCTCAGGTCGCCGGCCGCGTAAATCTGGTGGGGCTGAATGCGGTTCAGCAGCTCCATGGTGAGGCGCACGTCTTCGTCGCCGAGCGGCTTTTTGCGCACCCGGCCGGTTTCGTAAAACGGCAGGTCCTGGAAGTGGGCGCGGGTGGCGGGGTCCAGGCCGGCGTAGCGCAGGGCCGCCCGCGCCTCGCCCCGGCGAATGACGCCCTTGAGCTGCTGAACCTCGGCCGAGTCGACCTGGCCGGGGGCCTTGGCGTGCAGGAAATTGGTCACCCGCTGATAAAACTGCTCGCCGGCCGGGTCGTTTTGCTGAAACAACTGGTCGTACTCGGCCGCGAAATCAGCGAAGCGAATGGCTTCTTCATCAAACACGGCGATGTTGCCGGAGGTCTGGTAGGCCACGTGCACCTCGTGGCCCTGGTCCACGAGCCGCAGCAGCGTGCCGCCCATCGAAATCACGTCGTCGTCGGGGTGGGGCGAAAATATGAGTACGCGCTTCGGGAACGGCACGGCGCGCTCGGGCCGGTAGGTGTCGTCGGCATCGGGCTTGCCGCCGGGCCAGCCCGTGATGGTGTGCTGCAGCTCGTTGAACACCCGAATGTTGATGTCGTAGGCCGGGCCCGACTGGGCCAGCAGCTCCGATAGCCCGTTTTCGTTGTAGGCTTCGTCGGTGAGCTTAAGAATGGGCTTGGTTGTGGTGCGGGCCAGCCAGGTCACGGCTTTGCGCACCAGGGCAGCGTCGTGCCAGTCGCAGGGCAGGCCCTGGAGCCAGGGTGTTTTGCAGGGCGTGAGCTCGGCGCCGGCGGCCTCGTCCAGCACCACCTGCACGGCCGGGTGGCGCTGCAGGTAGGTGGCGGGCACGGTGTCGCTTACCTCGCCTTCCACCATGCGCTTTACCACGGCGGCTTTGCCCTCGCCCCAGGCCATGAGCACGATGTGCCGGGCCTCCAGAATGGTGCCCACGCCCATGGTGAGGGCGCGGCGCGGCACGTTTTCTTCGCCGTAGAAGTCCGAGGCCGCGTCGGTGCGCGTCACGTGGTCGAGGGTGATAAGGCGCGTGCGCGACGCCGAACCCGAGCCGGGCTCGTTGAAACCGATGTGGCCGGTGCGGCCGATGCCGAGCAGCTGCAAATCGATGCCGCCGGCCGCGCGAATCTGAGCTTCGTAGTCCAGGCAGTAGGCGACTACCTGTTCGGGGGGCACCGTGCCGTCGGGCACGTGCACGTTCTCGGGCCGAATGTCGACGTGGTCGAACAGGTACTCGCGCATGAAGCGCACGTAGCTCTGCAGCGAGTCGGGCGGCATGGGGTAATACTCGTCAAGGTTGAAACTAACCACGTTCTGGAAGCTCAGGCCTTCTTCGCGGTGCAGGCGCACCAGCTCTTCGTAGACGCGGGTGGGGGAGGAGCCGGTAGCCAGGCCCAGCACGCAGGTTCTGGACTCAGCCGCGCGTGCCCGGATAAGGTCGGCTATTTGGGCCGCCACGGCGGCAGACGCTTCTTCCGAACCAGCATAGAGACAAGCAGGCAGGTGGGCGCCATCCGTAGCGGGCAGGGCAACAAGAGTGGAAGCCATAGAAACAAGCAGATGTAAAAGTGGCGGGAAAGGTGGTGAAACCCGGGCGGTATTCAAAGCCTGCCCCCGTAGCCGGGCGCTGGCCTGGTGAGGCAGGTGGTTAATTACGGCTAATTAGTATAATAAAATTTTGAATATTGAATAAGCGCAAAGGTTTCGAATCAGAGGAATAATAAATGAATGTTAGGCGAATATTTCGCACATTTGAAGCTGTAGCACTTCGCCCTCGGTGCTTCGCAATGGTTCTATGATTGACAAGCCATTCTGTTGTAGCTGTGTACTGCTTTGTTCGACCTTGCTGGCCGGAACCTGATTGCGCGCGGCGCCGGGGTCCGGCTTTTTTGTTTCCCGTCCTTTTTTCCTTCATTTCCCGCCCAATTTACTTTTCTATGAAAAAAAAATACTGGTTGCTCTTCCTTTTGCTCAGCATGCTGCTGGCGCCTCCCGGCTGGGCCCAGGCGCCCGGCACCGTGACCGGCACCGTGACTTCGGCCACTGACCAAAGCCCGCTGCCGGGCGTGACCGTGCTGGTGAAAGGCACCACCGTGGGCAGCACCACCGGGGCCGACGGCCGCTATGCCGTGCAGGCGGCCCCCGGCGCGGTGCTGGTGTTCAGCTTCATCGGCTACACGCCGCAGGAGCGCACCGTGGGCTCCGACGCCACCCTCAGCCTGAGTTTGAAGGAAAGCACCACCGGCCTCGACGAGGTGGTGGTGACGGCCTACAATATTGCCCAGGACAAGCGCGAACTGGTAACGGCCGTGCAGGAAGTGAAGGCCAAGGACATCATTGACTCGCGCCAAACCAACGTGGTGAACGCGCTGCAGGGCAAGGTGGCCGGCGTCAACATCACCTCGTCGGGCGGCTCGCCGGGCGAGGGTGCTTCCATCATCATTCGGGGCGGCACCTCGCTCGATGGCGACAACCAGCCCCTGTTCGTCATCGACGGGATGATAATGGACAACAGCTCGTTTCAGGAGAGCACGGCGCCGGGCGGCGGCTCGGCGTTCAACGGCCTGCTGGGCCGCTCGGTGGGCTCGGCCAACCGCGCCGGCGACCTCAACCCCGAAGACATTGCCAGCATCACGGTGCTGAAAGGCCCCGCCGCCGCCGCCCTTTACGGCCTGCGCGCCGCCAACGGCGCCGTGGTGATTACCACCAAAAAAGGCGTGGCCGGCCGCACCACGCTCAACTTCCGCACCCAGTACTCGGTGGATGCAGTGAACCGCCTGCCCAAAATGCAGAGCGAGTACGGCCGCGGCTCCAACGGCATTTTCGACGCGGCCACGCGCATCTCCTACGGCCCGCGCTTTGCGCCGGGACAGGAAGTGTACGACAACCTGCGCAACTTTTACCAGAAGGGCCAAACCTTTCAGAACTTCCTGAACATGTCGGGCGGGTCGGAGAAGGCCAACTTTTTTGTGTCGGCCTCCAACCTGGAGCAGACCGGTGTGACACCCAGCAGCCGCTACGACAAAAGCACGGTGCGCCTGTCGGGTACGGCTGAGATTTCGCCCAAGCTGAGCGTGAGCGGCTCAAGCCAGTACCTGACCTCGGGCGGCGAACGGCCCATTCAGGGCCCGGGCCTGTTTGGCTCGTCGGGCGGCTTTATGCTGAGCTTGCTCAACTGGCCCCGCGACGACGATGCCCGCAACTTCCTCAACCCCGACGGCAGCCGCCGCCGCTTGCTGGCTCTGGGCAACGGCACCGACGCCGACGCCGACAACCCGTACTGGACGGTGCGGAACAACCCCCAGACCGACCGGACCAACCGCTTCATCGGCAACGTGCAACTGGGGTTTAAGGCCACCAACTGGCTGCGGCTCAGCCACAACATCGGCACCGACCTGTACACCACGCGCACCACTTCGGTGCGCGCCGTGGGCACCTCGCAGGTAGGCAATCAGAACGGCGGCCTAGCCGAAAGCGTGGTGCAGTCGCGCCTGATTACGGCCACCAGCCTGGCCACGCTCTCGCACACCGTGAACGACAACCTGAGCGGTTCGCTGATACTGGGCAACACCATTGAGGCAAACGAAAGCGAGGCCGTGGACTACATCGGCCTGATTTTCCAGAATCCGACCTTCATCGGTCTGAACAACACCGTGAACCGCAATGCGTTGCAGCGCGATGCCACGCGCCACCTCATCGGCAACTTTGCCCGCCTGAACACCACCTTCTTCAACCAGGTGTTTCTGGAGCTGCAGGCCCGCTACGACCAGTCGTCGACGCTGCCCCGGCCCGACGAAGGCAAAATATTTGGCAAGGGCTTTCTCTACGGCTCGGCCGGCCTGGGCTACGAGTTCAGCAAGACGCTGGGCCTGGAGCAGAACAATATCCTCAACTACGGCCAGCTGCGGGCCTCGGTGGCCGAAGTAGGCCGCGACACCGGCCCCTACCGCGTGCTGTCGGCCCTCACGCAAAACCAGTTCATTGGCGGCGGCTTCCGCAACGACTTCTTCGGCTCGAACCCCAACCTGAAGCCCGAACGCACCCGCACCTACGAAGCCGGCGTGAAGCTGCAATTCCTGAAAAACCGGCTGGGGCTGGACTTCAACTACTATTACTCCCGCACCCGCGACCAGCTCATTGCGCCCCGCGTGAGCCAGGCTGCAGGCTTCATCCTGCAGTACATCAACGGCGGCATCGTGACCAACGAAGGCCAGGAAATTGCCATCACCGGCACGCCCGTGAAAACCGCTTCGGGCTTCACCTGGGATGTTATTGCCAACTTCTACCACAACACCAACCGCGTAGAAGAGCTGCCGAATCCCCTCACGGTGGTGTTCCAGTCCGACGCCTTCATCACCAACGTGCACCAGGGCGGCGCATTCCCCGGCCGGCCCATCTCGGGCGTGGGCGCTTCGGACTTCAGCCGCGTAAACGACCCCAACAGCCCCGATAACGGCAAAATCATCATCAACGGGGCCACGGGCTATCCAGTGGTGAGCCCGGCCTTTGCCTACGCCGGCAACCGGGCCCCGCGCTTCACCACCCAGTTCACCAACACCTTTACTTACAAAGGCTTGTCGCTGACTTCGCTGCTCGACTTCCGCGTGGGCGGCGTGGTGATTAACGGCAACGACTGGTACCAGACCACGGTGGGCACCTCGACCCGCACCGCCGACCGCTACAAGCAGGTTGTATTCGATGGCGTGGTGCGCAACTCCGACGGCACCTTCACGCCCAACACCCGGCCCGTGGAGCTCACCCAGGCTTACTACACCAGCATTCTGGGCGCCGCCGGCACGGCCTTCATCGAAGACGGCTCGTGGGCCCGCCTGCGCTACATGACCCTGAGCTACGGCCTGCCGGTGTCCTGGCTGAGCGCTACCAAGTTCATCAAGAGCGTGGAACTGAGCGTGACCGGCCGCAACCTGGTGCTGCTGACCAACTACTCCGGCGCCGACCCCGAAACGTCGGCGGCCGGTGCCGGTGTACGCGGCGGCGGTTCGGGCGGGTTCGATTATGGCAACGTTCCGGCTACGCGCGGGGTTGACATGGGCCTGCGGGTAAACTTCTAATTGTCAGGGGTCGGTGAGCTGTGGAGCAGGCTGCATCGCACCTGCTTACAGCCCTCCGGCCCCGATGCTGACAATCCTTAACTACTAATCGACACTTGCGATATGATAACTAAGAAATACCTGCTTGGGCTGGGCCTGCTGCTTGGTGGCAGCGCCCTCACGGCATGCGAGAAGTTTCTCGACGTGAACACCAACCCCAACAACCCGACTGTTGCCACGCCCAATTTTATTTTGCCTGGCATTATTTCCAATGGCATTCAAACCCAGATGTTCTCGGCGTTGCGCGTGAATTACATCACCCAGTACATTGTAAACCGAACGCCTACCAGCGCCAACGACCAGTACTTTTTCACGAACGCCCAGAGCACCAACACCTTCAACTTTTCCTATTTTCAGTCGGGCGGTAACATTCCCGGCATGGTAAAGGCCGCGGAGGAAGAAGGCTCCTCGTACTTTGTGGGAGCCGGCAAAATCATGCAGGCCATGATTCTGGCCCACCTCACCGACATGCTGGGCGACGTGCCCTTCTCGGAAGCCTACCAGGGCGGGGCCAATTTTACGCCCAAGTACGACCCGCAGGAAAAGCTCTACGGCGACATCAACCGCCTCTGCGACGAGGGCGTGGTGGAAATGGCCAAGCCCGCAAGCAGCCAAAAGCGCCCATTTTACAGCACGTCGCCCAGCGAAAGCGGCGATATCCTCTACAAAGGCGACCCCGGCAAATGGACGCGCCTGGCTTACGCCCTCAAGGCCCGCCAGGCCCAGCACCTCACCAAAAAAGCCAGCTACGACCCCGCCGCCGTGCAGGCCCTGTGCGCCCTGGCTTTCCGCAGCAGCGCCGACGACGCCCAGCTGCAGTTCCAGACGCCCGTGGCGCCGCTCGTGAACACCACCAACATCTTCGGCATCACCCGCTCCAACTTCGGCGGCGCCACGTTCTCAACCAACCTCATCAATTACCTGAACGGCACCACTTTTACCGGCGTAGTTGACCCGCGCTTCGGCGTTATTGCGCCCACTACCAGCACCGGCGGGCGGCCCGGCGTCACGACTCCGGCCGGCACCAACGTGGCCCCCGGCAGCACCACTACCACCGACTTCTACGCCAGCTGGTACGCCCGCGACCTGGGCTACTACGAGGTTATTACCTACCACGAGGTCAAGTTTATTGAGGCCGAAGCGGCTTTCCGCGCTGGCAACACGGCCAAGGCCCTGGCCTCATTGCAAGAAGGCGTGCGGGCCCACATGCGCAAGATTGGGGCCGGGGGTACCTTCGCGCCGCCCACTGTTACGTTCCCGGTCATCACCGAGGCGCAGATTACGGCCTATTTGGCCAGCGCGGCCATGCCTCAGACTGCGACGGCCGTCACGCTGCGGTCCATCATGGAGCAGAAATACATTGCCATGTTCCTGAACCCGGATTCGTGGTCGGACCTGCGCCGCCTCGATTTTGACCCGGCCACCTACGTCAACTTCCTCTACCCGGTGGGAGCCAACAGCATCGTGTCGGGCCAGGCCGACCCCACGCGCCGCTACCCGCGCCGCCTGCTGCCGGGCGCTACCGAGGTAACCGCCAACCCCAACGAAGTGGCTCGCGTCGGCGGCAACGAGCCCGACTACATCACGCGCCCCCTTTGGTTCGACATGCCCTGAGTGGCCCGCCGGCGTGATGACCGGCCCTTTCCTTCTGGCCCCCGGGCCGAAACCCTAACCGAACAAGCACCATGCATTCAAAAATAAAAACCGGGGCCTGGCCCCGCTTGCTCCTGCTGCTGGCCGTGCTGGCCACGGGGTGCAAGAAAGACGAGCTTGATGACTACTACACCGAAGTTGGGCCGCAGTTTCCCACCTTCCTTGGCAATGCGCTCAACACGGCTACCAAGTACGCCACCGGCGAAATCGTCACGTTTGAGCTGCAGTTCGCTCCGCAAACCGACCCCATCAAGCAGGTAGTGATTCTGCAAAAAGTAGAGCCCTCGCGCGACTCGGTAGCGGTGCAAACCATCCCGTATGCGCCAGCGTTTTCCCGCCTGAAACGGGCCGATACGCTCGCAGTCCGGTACACGGTACCCGCCGGCGCCAACAAGGCGCTGGTACGCGTAGACGCCCGCATAGAAAGCACCAACGGCCAAAGCAAAACCCGCACTTTCTACTACCGTCTGGCCGAAGCTACCCCCACCATTGTGGTGAACTCCGGCCCCACCAACGTGACCGTACCCGCTGCCGGCTCTCCCGCGCCCGGCGACGTGGTGCGCTATAACGTGACCCTGAACGCCGGGGGCATTACCACCGCGCCGGTGCCGCCCTCCACCGCGGCCGTGCCCGCCGGCACGCTTTACAAAGACCTTGACAGCCTGGTGGTATGGGCCAAAGTAGGCACAGCGACCGAACGCCGGGTGGTGCGTATCAAGACTGCCAATAGTGGTGCCCAACTCACCCAAAACGTGGATGTACCCCTGCCCGCCGGCAGCGCCGGGCAGCCCGTGGTGCTCCGCTTCGAGGCCAAGGTGCGCACGCCCGCGCGCACGGCATCGGTCACGGTGGCGGCCATTACGCCGGTGGCGCCCACGCCCTTTAGCGCCACCATCCGCACGGCCGCGCTCACCTACACCGGCACCACCGGCGGCGACCTGGCGGCTTACGACCTCACCACGTTTGCCGCAGTGGCGGCGGCCGGCCCGGCCACCAGCAAGGACTTGGTCATCAGCAGCACTGCTACCAACCAGGTGCAGTTCCGCACGCTGAGCACCAACACGCGCCTGGTGCGCTCCACCACGGCCGTTTATAACGCGGCCACGCTCACCAGCATTCGGCAGCTTTACAATGCCACCGCGGCGGCATCTCAGGTAACTACGCTCGATAACATTGTGGTGGGCGATGTCATCATCACCAAGCTACGCGGCCTCGACCAGTACGCGGTGGTGCAGGTAACCAGCATCAACCGCACCTCTGCCACAGATGTGGCGGTATCGCTGAATATCAAGGCACTGTAGCGCGGAGTTGGTTCAGCTTTCCTGCTAAAAAAAAGACCCGCTCTCCAAGCAGGAAGGCGGGTCTTTTTTGTTTGAGCACTCGTACCGTTGGCGCGCGTCTGTGACGCGTTGCCTACTGGTTTCGAGCCTGTGGCTCGCCCAGGCACAACTCGCGGCAGGGCCCTGTTAACCACACAGGGAAATAACGCATCGCGGAAAGGTGCCAGCCATAACCGCAACGGCTGCCAAGCGCTAATTGCCAAACAACCGGTCCAGGAAACCGCGTTTTCTGGGCTTCACCTTTACTTTTACTTTGGCAGGGGGCGCGGCGGTCTCCGGGCTCTCGGTAGAAGGGGCGGGGCGAACGGCCGGGCGTGGCTGCGGGCGGGGCGGCACGGGCTGCGTGACCACGGCCGCTGGGGCCGAAGCGGGGGGCGATACGCCCGCCGGCGACTGGCCCACGGCGAGCTCTACCGCCTGCTGGCCCGAGGTGATGACCCGCATGGGCCGGCTTTCGTTGTGCAGGCGGTCCACGGCCGTCACGTAGTAAGCGTAGGCCTGGCCGGGCGCCGCCGTGGTGTCCACAAACGTAGCGGGGAAACCGGGCGCCGGGCGTGGCAGCGCCAGAATGCGGCGTGGGTCGTTCGGCGACGACCGTTCATCGGCCCCGAAGCGGTAGAGCACGTAGTACGTGGCAATGTCGCCATCGGAGGCTGCTGCCCCCGACTGCCAGCTCAGCGTGACCGCGCGGCCGAGGCGGCGCAGGGTGAGGTTGGCCACGGGCAGGGGCGGCACGGCATCCATCCAGGGCATGGTGGGCATCAGGGCCGGGTAGCGAAACAGGTCCTGGCGAAGCGAGTCGGTGGTGCGCAGGGGGTTGGCCAGCACCGATTTGGCCGAGAAGAACACGCTGCCGCTGGCATCGTCCGGGTAAGTGCGGTTGAGGCGAATCTGGCGGGGCAGCTCGCGCGGGTTGCGCCAGGTGGTGTCGGAGCGCGTGCTCTCCAGCATGCGGTAAGTGCCGTGCCCAATGTAGAGGTGGCGGTCGAAGTGGTTGCGCGTCCACCACTCCAGCAGAATGGGGTAAGGCACGAGCTTGAAATTGGTGCTCCAGTACAGTTGGGGCAGGATGTAGTCAATCCAGCCTTTCTCCAGCCACAGGCGCGAGTCGGCATATAGGTTGGAGTAGGACGGCTGCCCGGCGCGGGTATCGGACCCCAGCGGATTGGCCGACTTGTTCATCCAGACGCCGAAGGGCGAGATGCCGAATTTCACCCAGCGCTTGGCGGTCTGAATGCTGTCGTGCAGGTCGCGAATAAGCACGTTCACGTTGTTGCGGCGCCAGTCGCCCAGCTTTTCGAAGCCATCGGGGTTATGGTCGCGGAAGGCGGCTTCGTCGTGAAATACCAGGTTGGGGGCGGGGTAGGGGTAGAAATAGTCGTCGAAGTGCACGGCGTCGATGTCGTAGCGGCGCACCACGTCCAGAATTACCCGCGTGATGTGGGCGCGCACTTCCGGCAGGCCGGGATTATAAAGCAGCTGCCCGCCGTAGCGCAAAAACCACTGCGGGTGCCGGCGGTAGGGGTGGTTGGGTGCCAGGCGACGCGTGACCGAGTCCATGGTGGCGCGGTAGGGGTTGAACCACGCGTGAAATTCCATGCCACGCCGGTGGGCCTCCGTGATGAGAAAGGGCAGCGGGTCGTCGCCATCGGCCGGGGCTTTGCCCTGCGTGCCAGTCAGCCACTTGCTCCAGGGCTCGATATCGGACTTGTAAAAAGCATCCGACGCGGGCCTGATTTGCACAAACACGGCGTTGAGGCCGGCGCGCTGGCCGGCATCGAGCAGGCGCAGGTATTCGCGGCGGTACTGCGCCGGCGATTCGCCCCGCTGGGTAGGCCAGTCGATGTTTTCGACGGTGGCAATCCACATGCCGCGCATCTCGCGCTTGGGCGGTGGGTCGCCGGATAAATCAGCCGCCGGCTGGGCTTGGGCCGAAGCCGTCAGGCTGCCCCAGCCAATGAGTAAAAGAAAGAAATAGCGACAGCGAGCGGCGAGCGAAGGGAACATCAACAAAAATCAGCAACACGGATAATAGCCGCAAATTACGGCGCAGCCACCCCACCAAGCGCAACTGGTGCTTTGGATGGCTGAGTAGCAGGGGAAGCAAACCGGGAAATCCGGCTCCATAGAACGCATCAAATACCAGTCCGCCTCAACGCCGAACGGTCCGGCAAAGCACCCTCAAAGCATCTTTTGCTTTGGAGGCGCTTTGCCGGACCGTTCGGCTGGCAGCACAACGCTCTCAATGGGCACGTTGCCTTTAGAAGGTGTGAGCCTGACAGTACTGGGCCTTACGACCCGGTGAGCTCGGTGTCGGTTTTGGGCAAATCGGCCCCGCCTTCCATGCCGTTGGTCTGGCTGGCGTTGCCGTAGTCGCCGCGGATGCCCGCGCCGTCGCCCATGTTTTCCTGGGTGCTTTTGGGAATGGCACCGTCGGCGGCGGTACCGGCCTCGGGGTTGCCGCTGGCGTTCTGGTCGCTGTCGGTGCCCTGGGGCGTGGTTTCGCCGCCGGTGCTGGTGCTGGCCATGTCGGGACGGGGGTCGGTGGGGGTTTGCTCGGGAGTAGGCATGGGCTGGAAATGGGAAAGGGTGAGACCGCAGCGCGGGTGCGCTCCGGTACCAGGCTTTACGGGTGCGGCGCTCAACGGTTGGGGGCAGGCAGATTGCGCGCTATTCGCGAACTTGCTGCATCCGTCATTTCCACCAGCTCAACCCGCGGCCATGTCCAGCTCTGCCAGCTACTTCGACCACCAAAAAACCAACGACGAACTGCTGTTTTTCGTCCAGAACCCCAGCCAGTACGAGCCCGGTGTGGTTGAGGCCGCTCGGCGCGAGCTGGAGCGTCGCGGGGCCGCCTCGCCAGCTTCCCCTCAGCCCGCAACGGCTCCCTACGTGTCGCCGCCCGTGGCCGCCCCGGCCAGCCCGGTGGGCAAAATGGTGGCCCTGGGCCTGCTGGTGGTGGCCCTGGGCGGCGGCGCCTACTGGCTAAAGCAGCGCGACGACGCCCAGATGGCCACCGTGAAAGCCCGGCAGGAAGCCCGCCGCAACCGGCCGGCTCCCAAGCTGGTGGAAGTAGCCACCAACGCCATTCCCAGCTACGACGGTGTGGTAGCCAAAACAGTGGCCGCGCAGCTGAGCAAAATTCCAACTCAGGAAAAAGCCAACCCGCAGCACATCCGCCAGTTCCGGGAGCTGGCCAAGCGCTTCTGGGCCGCCCAGGCCCAGTCCGAATACCTTATCGACCAAGCCACCTCTGGCAAAGCCAACCCCATGTTTGGCGAACAAACCGTGGTAGCGCGCCAAACCTGGACCGCCTGGAACCACGCCGCCGTGTACACCTACAAGTTTGGCCCGGAGATGACCCGGCAGGTGGAGCACATGGGCAAGGTGGCCAGTAACCAACAGCACATTCTCCACAGACTGCCCGACCTGCTGGCTGACAACGAATACAAGTGGGACAAGGAGATGCTGAGCCGAACCGCCGAGGTAGAAGACCTGATGGCCGGCATCCTGCCCGTGTCGCCCGTGTCGGGTCGCCCATACAAACGCACCGTGCTGCGCATGTGAGTGGCCACCGTTGCCGTGGGCCAGAACTGCCGGATTGGGCCCATCAATCTGAACAACATGGCAAAGTGGCGGCTTGCTAAGCGTGGCGCACTCCTTGCCGCGCATCGTTCCTATGGAAGCACCTGACCCCGGCCTGCCCAACCCCGGTTCTACTGCGGCGCTGGCCGAGCAGCTATTTGCCCAGAAGCCCGAAGCCGAACTGCTGTACCTGGCTCAAAACGCGGCCCGCTACCCGCCCGCCGTGGGCGCCGCCGCCATGGCCGAGTTGCGCCGCCGCGACCTGCTGCCCGAGGCTGGCCCCCCCGCCGTGGCCGTGCCCGAAACCCACGAAACGTGGCCCGAGCTCATTGGCCAGCTGCTGCGCGGGCTCTTCATTCCCTCGCGCCGCTTCCTGGCCACGCCGTTGCTGCTCAACCTCAACCTGCTGGTGTTTGGTCTGATGGTTTTCAGCGGCGTGTCAGCTTCGGACCCCACCGGCCGGGAGCTGGTGGCTTGGGGCTCCAACGTGTCGGGCCTCACGCTGCACGGCGAGCCGTGGCGGCTGCTCACCAGCCTGTTTGTGCATGCGGGCCTCTCGCATTTGCTGCTCAACATATGTTCCCTGTGGCTGCTGGGCCTGCTGGTGGAAGACCGGGTGGGCCCGCTGCGCTTGGCCGTGGTGTACCTGGCCAGTGGCGTGGGCGGCGGACTGGCCAGCCTGTGGTGGCACAGCAACGGCATCAACTCTGTGGGCGCGAGCGGGGCCATTTTCGGCCTCTACGGTTTCCTGTTGGCCTTGCTGGTAAGCAAAAGGCTGGTGCTGGATAAATCTGACCGTCGCGCCATGCTGGGGTTGGTGCTGTACCTCGTGTTCAGCAACCTGCTTTCCGGCCTCACCGGCAACATTGATAATGCGGCTCACCTCGGCGGCTTGCTTACGGGCTTGCTGGTGGCCGGGCCGTTGGCCATGCCGGGCATGAAATCAGCGAACAACAGCAAGTGATGATAAGTAACCGTTTGCACAAAGCTGCTGTTTAGAGGGCTTTCAGAATGAATTCAGAACGTCCTGCTGAGCGCAGCCGAAGCAGCTCTACCGCCATACTAAAATTGATTAGTTCCACGGTAGAACTGCTTCCACTGCGCTCAGCATGACGTTCCTTATGCTCACTGCTCACTGCTCACTGCTCACTGCTCACTGCTCACTTAAAAAAATATGCAAGCCCTTCAGCTCGATGCCGTTCACCAGCCCGTTGCCGTGCGCGACGTGCCCACCCCCACGCCCGCCGCGGGCGAAATCCTGGTTCGGCTACACGCCGCCGCGCTCAACCACCGCGACGTTTTTATTCAGGACGGCAAGTACGCGGGCATTAAGCTGCCCTGCACCCTCGGGTCTGATGGCGCCGGCGAAGTAGCCTCCCACGGCGCCGGTGTGCCCGCCGATGCTCCAGCCGTGGGCAGCCGCGTACTCGTCAACCCCGGCTTGCGCTGGGGCGACAACCCCCGCGTTCAGGCCTCTGATTTTGTAGTGCTGGGCATGCCCGACCCCGGCACCTTTGCCGAATACATCAGCCTGCCGGCCCGCTACATCCGGCCCCTGCCCGCGCACCTCAGCTTTGAGCAGGGCGCGGCGCTGCCGCTGGCCGGCCTCACGGCCTACCGGGCGGCGTTCACCCGTGCCCAGGTGCAGCCCGGCGAGCGGGTGCTGGTAACGGGCGTGGGCGGGGGCGTGGCCCTCATGGCCGTACAGCTGTGCGTGGCCCGCGGGGCCGACGTCTGGGTGACTTCCAGCTCCGATGAGAAAATTGCCCGTGCCCAGGAAGCCGGTGCTAAGGGAGGCATTCGCTACAACGCCGAGAACTGGGTTAAAACCCTGGTTAAGCAGGCAGGCGGCGCGTTCGATGTCATCATAGACAGCGCCGGGGGCGCCGCCTTCGGGCCGCTGCTGGATGCGGCCGCGCCCGGCGGCCGCATTGTGTTTTTCGGTGGTACCCTGGGCAATATCACTGATATACCGCCCGGCAAAGTGTTCTGGAAGCAGCTCAGCATCCTGGGCTCCACCATGGGCACCGAGCAGGACTTCGAAGACATGCTGCAGCTCGTGACCGAAAAAGGCATCGTGCCCATCGTAGATAAAGTGTTTCCTCTGGCCGAAGGCGAAGCCGCGTTGCGCCATTTGGAGGCCGGCGCGCAGTTCGGCAAAGTGGTGCTGAAAATAGGCGCGTAAATACTTGTTAACGAATTAATTAACAGCTTGTTATAAAGCGTTAAAAATGTTTAAAATTTGCGGTTTTTGGGAATGAAATAACAGCTGATTTGGTTAATAAAGCAACCCGATTATTGTCTCAAATTCAGCCCGTTTCGCCATGAAGTCTGCCGCCGAATACCTTGAATCGCATGTTTTCGAAGCTCGTCGCCCGCGCCGCGAACTGCAGCCTGTTGTGGCCCATTCCGATGCCGTAGCCGCCATCGAGCAGGCCCTGGCCGATGCCGAGAAATACAAATACCTGCTGATGCGCGCCCTGCGCCGCCACGCCGATGACACCGCTGGTGTGCCCGCCGCCCCCGCAGCTTCTTTTTTCAACGAAGCTGCGCCGGTGTTGCCTCTCTACCCCAGCCAGGAGCGCATGGCTGCTTAGATACAGGCCGCCTTTCCTTCAAAACAAAAGCCCCGGCTGCCTTCATCAGGCACCGGGGCTTTTGTTTTTCGGCAGTAAAACCAGCCGTCAGCTCATACCCGGCGGGCAATTTCGGCCGCCAGGTCGGCGGCCTGCTGCCGCAGCTCCGGCACGGCCGTCGACTCAAAATACGCCGGCCGCCGGCTGGGTCCCAGCGTAAACAAAGTGGTTGAGACCACGCCATCGGCCCCGCGCAGGGCACCGTGGGCATCGGTTTGCAGACCCAGCCGCAGGCAATCGGGCGAGAGATGCCCCGCGTCGCGCAGGCTCATCACCAGCGGGTCGGCAATGCGGCCGTAGTCGAGCAGGGGGCCGGCGCAGCACACCACGTGCCGGGCCACGTGCCAGCTGCCGGGCGCATCGTGGGGGCGCACCCGCACCCGCAGCCCATCCCCATCGGGAATTATTTCGCGCACCGTGCCCACGTGCAGCTGTACCAGCCCGGCCGCGGTGAGGGCCTCTACGGCTTCGGCATTGCCGGGTGGGCTGCGGTGGCGCGCCACGGCCCACAAGCCCACAAGGTGACGCAAAAACCGGCGCTGTTCACACAGAGGCCACGCCGCCCAGATGCGGCCCAGGTCCGGGCGCAGCGAATCGAGCACCGGCCGCCAGTCGATGCCCTGGGCTGCCGCCGTACGCAGGTGCCGCCTGAACACCGCCAGTACCCCACTTACGGTGGTTTCGGCCGCCAACTCGGGGTAAAAATTGGGGTAGGATACCCCTACGGGGCCATGGGCCTTGGGCCAGCGCCCGTGGCGGGCCACCACCGTTATGGGGGCGCGGTGGCCGTCCTGGCGCAGGGCCAGCAGCACGTCCACGGCCGTCAGCCCGGAGCCGATGAGCAGCACGTCGTCGTCGGGGCCAATGCGGCGCAGGTTGCCAGTGGCCCAGGGGTCGGCGTGGTAGGCGGGGTGGTGCAGGTAGCGGTAGTCGGGTGCAGCCGGGGGCGGGGGCGGGTAGTTGCCCAGCGCCAGCACCACAAAGTTGCTGAGCAAGGTGGTGCCATCGGCCAGCACTACTTCGCGGCGGCCGCCGGAGCGCAGGGGGGCTGCCACGGCGGTGGTTTGGTGCCACTGCACGCCGGCGGCACCGCCGCCCGCATCCGCCAGCACGGCCGTGAGTTCTTCGTGCAGATAGCGGCCGTAGGTGGTGCGGGCCGCAAACTCGGGCACGCCGGCTGCGCTTTCGGGCTGCAGCCGCAGCCAGTCGGCAAAGTGCTGGGGGGCGTCCGGGTAGAGGCTCAGGGAGCCCGGGCGCACGTTGAGCAGGTACTCGGGCCGGCGGGCGGTGTAGGCCAGGCCGGGCCCGGGAACGGCCCGGGGCTCAATCAAATGAATTTCGGCCTGGGCCAGGGCTGGCTGCCGCCGGAGCTGCAACGCCAGCGCCGTGCCCGCAAAGCCGCCGCCCACAACAGTAATAACGGGCCGGGTAAAGTGGGTCACAGTAAAAAAATGGGTGAAAAAGCAGCAAAGTACTCCGGTGGTTGGGCACGCCGGCAAGCGAAAGCAATGGTCCAGAAAACGTGCTAACCGCTGGCTTTCCGGGTGGGTTTTGGGCGGCCCTGGCTGCGCAAGCTAAAAAAAAGCTTACAAATACCGCCCGGGTACCAGGTAATTCTGCACGTAGTCGGCTATTCCGTCTTCCAGGCGAGTGAAGAGCCGGGTGTAACCAATGCCTTTGAGCTTGCTCATATCGGCTTGGGTGAAGTACTGGTACTTGTCCCGAATGTCCTCAGGCGTATCCTTAAAGTGGATATCGGCCGTGCGGCCCAGGGCCTGGAACGTATTCAGGGCCAAATCCAGGAAGGTGCGCGCTTCGCCGCTGCCCAGGTTGTAGATGCCCGAATCTTTCCGATGCTGCAGCAGGAAGAAGCACACTTCCACCACATCCTTCACATACACGAAATCCCGCATTTGCCCGCCGTCGGTGTAGTCGGGGTTATGCGACTTGAAGAGCATCATGGAGCCCGTCTTTTGAATTTGGTCGAAGGCGTGGAGTATCACCGAAGCCATGCGGCCCTTGTGGTACTCGTTGGGCCCGTACACGTTGAAAAACTTCAGCCCTGCCCAGAAATACGGCTTTTCTTCCTGCGCAAGGGCCCAGTTGTCGAAGTCGTTTTTAGAGTCGCCGTAGGGGTTCAGTGGGCGGTAGAGGGGAAACAGAGCCTCGTCGGTGTCGGTGTAGCCCAGGATGCCATCGCCGTAGGTAGCGGCCGAGGACGCATACACCAGCGGCAACTGGTATTGGCAGCAGGCCTGCCACATCTGCTTGGAGTAGTTCAGGTTGAGCAGGTCGAACACGGCCGGGTCCATCTCCGCGGTATCGGTGCGGGCGCCGAGGTGAAACACAAATTCCACCTGCTCGTGGTTGGCGTCGAGCCACTCGAAAAACGTTTCCCGGTCCACGTACTCGCGCAGCTTCTTGCCTTCGATGTTGGGCAGCTTTTTGGCAACCGAGAAATTATCCACCACGACTACGTCGTTGAAGTTGGCGGCGTTGAGGCGGGAGACGAGGCAGCTGGCAATGAAGCCGGCCGCACCAGTGACTAATATCATAGGGGGCGGGTTGGGGAGGGGCAAAGGTAAACCGGCGCGCCGGCCGAACGGATGCTGCCGTTTTCCACTCCGCTGGTGCCCTGCGAGGGCCCTGACAGCACCATGCAGACTGGAAATTTGCGGCACCCGTTGGGTTTACCTTTGCCGCCATGCGTTTTCTTTTGCTGCTTTTACCCCTGGCCGCGCTGTTGGGTTGCCAGCCGGCCCCGGAGCAGGCCGCCACCGTTGTCACCACCGACGACCTGGGCCGCCGCCTCACCCTGCCTGCCCAGCCGCGCCGGGTGCTGGCCCTGGCCCCTAGCATGACCGAAATGCTATACGCCGTGGCCGATACCGCCACCATCGTGGCCCGCGTACCCCAGGACAACTACCCCGCCGCAGTGCTGCAGAAGCCCGTTGTCAACAACTACCCCGTCGACCTGGAAAAGCTGGTGCTCCTGCGCCCCGACATCGTGTTTACGATAGATGGCATCACGCCCGTCGACGATGCCCAGCGCCTGCAGGAAGTGGGCGTGCCGGTTTTTTACCAACGCTTTCGGCTAGTGGATGACGTGTTTACCGGCCTTGAGAAGCTGGGCCGCCTGCTGGGCCGCCCGGCCAGGGGCCGCCGCGTGGCCGATTCGCTCCGCACCGAGCTCAAGGCGCTGGTAGCTGCTCCTAAGCGCGCAGCCCCGCCCACCGTGCTGGCCATTACCTGGCAGGACCCCATCTATTGCTACGGCCAAAACACGCTCTTCACCGACCAGATTCGCCTGGCGGGCGGCCAGAACGCCGTCACCGAAACCTTTCCCCAGCCCTACCCGGCCCTCACCCGGGAGTACATTCTCAAGCTGAATCCCGACGTGCTGCTGGGCGGCACCTTCGAAAAGATGGACAGCACCTTTTTCAAAAACTACCCCGAGCTGCGGCGCATCAAAGCCTACCAAAACCGCCGCGTATTCGCCATCACCGGCAACCTGATGGAGCGGCCGGGCCCGCGCGTGGTAGAGGCAGTG
The DNA here is from genome assembly GCF_001816165.1 of Hymenobacter glacialis. GTDB lineage: Bacteria > Bacteroidota > Bacteroidia > Cytophagales > Hymenobacteraceae > Hymenobacter > Hymenobacter glacialis. The sequence goes on along the minus strand of NZ_MDZC01000056.1, from coordinate 5,676 downwards.
CGCGAGCTGCAACAGTTGCTCAAAAAATAAAAATTGAAGAATCCCCGCCCCCTCTTCTGGCTGCTATTTGGCGTCCTGCTTGTGCTTGTGCTGGCGTTGGGGGGCCTGCGCGTGGGCAGCTATTCCACCTCCTACGGCTTTGTGCTGAACACCCTGCAGCATTACGACCCCACCGACCCGGCCCAGCTGGCCCTCGTGCAATTGCGCCTCCCGCGCATTGTGCTGGCGCTGCTGGCCGGTGCCAGCTTGGCCGTGAGCGGCTACCTGCTCCAAACGCTGGTGACCAACCCCCTGGCCGACCCGTACCTGCTGGGCACGGCTTCGGGGGCGTCGCTGGGGGCCATTGCCTCGTTTGTGCTGGTGCCCTCGCTCACGGTGGCGGGGGTATACCTGCCGCCGGTGGCGGCGCTGGCGGGGGCTTTTGGCGCCACGCTGCTGGTGGTGGCGCTGGGCACCCGGCGCGGGCGCATCTTGCCGGCGCCGCTGCTGCTGGCAGGCGTGGCCGTGGGGGCGCTGGCGGCGGCGCTGGGCAGCCTGCTCACCTTCATGGCCAGTGCCGAGGGCAGCTTGCGGAGCGTGGTGTTCTGGGCGTTTGGCAGCTTCGAGCGGGCCGGCTGGGACGTGCTCCCGTACCCGGCAGCGGCGCTCGGCATCAGCTTATTTGTACTGGCTTTCATGCAAAAAGACCTCAACCTGCTGCTGCTGGGCGAGGAGCGGGCCGCCGCGCTGGGCCTGCCCGTGGCGCAGCGGCGCTGGCTGCTGGTGCTGCTGGCCGCCGGCCTCACCGGGGGCGTGGTGGCGCTGTGCGGCCCGGTAGGCTTTGTGGGCCTGCTCATTCCGCACCTCACGCGGGGGCTGCTGGGCACCACCGGTCGCTACAATTTACTGGTCTGCGCCCTGCTCGGTGGGGGGTTTCTTCTGGCCTGCGACTTGCTTGCCCGCCTGCTCTACCCGCCTGCCGGCCTGCCGGTGGGCTTGGTCACGGCCCTGTTCGGGGTACCCTTCTTCGTATATTTGCTGCGAAAAAATAATTAAGCTACTGGCTTTTAGCTGCTAGCTGTGAGCTTCTTTCCAAAAGAAGTTACTTGAAAGCAGCTGGCTAAAAGCTAGTAGCTAATAGCTTAGGAATACAATGATTTACGTTAGCCGTCAGGAACATTTCAACGCCGCCCACAAGCTGCACAACCCCAAGTGGAGCGACGAGCGCAACCGCGAGGTTTTTGGCCCGTGCGCCAACACCAACTGGCACGGCCACAACTACGACCTCATTGTGACGGTGAAAGGCCAGCCTGACCCCGAAACCGGCTTCGTGGTCGATTTAAAGGCGCTTTCCGACCTGTTGCGGGAGCACATCACCGAGCAGGTAGACCACAAAAACCTCAACCTGGACGTGCCGTTCATGGCCGGCCAGATGGCCAGCACCGAGAACCTGGCCATTGCCTTCTGGCAAATTCTGGAGCGCGAGCTGCCGGCTATTACCCAGGCGCGGCTGCATTGCGTAAAGCTCTACGAAACGCCGCGCAACTTCGTGGAATACTACGGAGCGTAGCGCTCAATTACAAATTTTGAATTATGAATTATGGGTGATGAAGTGCTGATTTTCAACAGGAAACATCGGCTTAATTCATGATTCACAATTCATAATTTATAATTCCCTCCAATGAAATATTATTTAATAGCCGGCGAGCGGTCGGGCGACTTTCACGCAGCCAACCTCATGCTTGAGCTGCGTGGGCAGGATGCCGAGGCGCAGTTCCGCTTCTGGGGCGGCGACCAGATGGCGGCGGTGGGCGGCGAGCTGGTGCGGCACTATCAGGACCTGGCCATCATGGGCTTTGTGGAGGCGGCCACCAGCGTCCTCAAGTTTCGCGGGTACCTGAAGCAGTGCCAGGCCGACTTGTTGGCCTACAAGCCCGATGTGCTGATTCTGGTCGACTACGCCGGTTTCAACATGCGGATGGCCAAAGTGGCCAAAGACCACGGTATTAAGGTTTTCTACTACATCTCGCCCAAAATATGGGCCTGGAACCAGGGCCGCGTTGAGAAAGTGAAGGCGCGGGTAGACAAAATGTTCGTCATTCTGCCCTTTGAGGAGGAGTTCTACCGGAAGTTCGACTACAAAGTGGACTACACCGGAAACCCCACCGCCGACGCCGTGGCCGAGTTTCAGCCCGCGCCCGACTTTTTTGAGCGCAACCGCATCGACCCCAACCGACCCATCATTGCCGTGCTGCCGGGCTCGCGCAAGCAGGAGATTGAGGAGATGCTTCATGAAATGATTGCCATTTTGCCGGGTTTCCAGGAGTACCAGTTTGTGGTGGCCGGCGTGAGCAACCTCGACCCCAACTACTACCGCCACTTCGAGCGCAACGGCATCAAGTTCCTGTTTGAGCAGACCTTCGACTTGCTCCACCACGCCAAGGCGGCCCTGGTCACCAGCGGCACGGCTACGCTGGAAACCGCCCTCTTCGATGTGCCCCAGATTGTGTGCTACCGCACCAGTGCTCTGAGCTATGCCATCGGCAAGATGGTGATTAAGGTGCCCTACATTTCGCTGGTCAACCTCATTGTGGGTCGGGGTGTGGTAAAGGAGTTGATTCAGAGTGATTTCAATGCCCGCAACCTGCTCGACGAGCTGAGAACCATGCTCACCGATGCCGACTACATGGCGCGCCTCAAAGCCGGCTATTCGGAGTTGCGCGATAAGCTGGGCCAGCAGCAAGCTGCCCGAAAAACTGCCGAGCTGATGGTAGACTACCTGAAAAACGGCTAAACCGAGTCAGCGCCTTGCCTAAAGTATCCAAAGTGCTGCCTTTAAGTGCGTTGTTTAGGTGCAAAGTGTTGTTTAACTAATCTCAGCTTACAGCCTTTTACCACAGCCCCGGTGTTCTGCACCGGGGCTTTTTGTTGTCTTTCTGTCCGATAAATGCGTCCTCCACACCACCACAGTTCGCATCGCAACACAATCAGCGCTTTGTGTCCCCGCTTTGCCTTAGATTTACTTCTTCTACTTCAATCACCATAGTTTAGATGACAAAGCGGTACGACGGCCATTGGGCTACTGTAGGGGCAACGGCGGTTTCAGCAGTCGGCGCGTGGCTGGGCCGGGCTGGCGCTTTGCTGTTCCTGATACTGGGCATGGCCCTGGGGGCCAGGGCGCAATTCAAGGCCACCGCTCCCTTTTTCCGGGCCGACGGCGAAGCTCGTGGAGCCGCCGCAAAGTCCAGGCTGGGGGCGGCCCTCTTCCGTTCTCAGGCCCTGACCCTGGACGTAGCCGGCTTGCGCGGGGCCCTGGCCGCGGCGCCATCGGAAGCGCAGGCTGGCGCGGCTCCCTTGGTGCTGGTGCTGCCCCTGCCCAATGGGAGCACCGGCCGCTTTGCCATCCGGCAAGCTTCGGTGTTGGCACCCGCACTCGCGGCCCGGTTTCCGGAGATAAAAACCTACGCCGGGATGGGGCTTGACGACGCAACTGCTTCCGTGCGGCTTGACCTGACGCCGCAGGGCTTCCATGCCCAGGTGCTCACCGGTGACGGTAATAGCTTTTACATCGACCCCGTAGCCCCCAACGATACCCGGCATTACCTCGGTTTTTATAAGCGCGACATGAACCGCGCCGCCACGGCCCTGGCCTGCGGCTTCCAGGCCACCGCTGCCAACAAAAATGCCACGGCCGCCCGGCGCAAACTGGCCCAGGCCACGGCGGCGGCCCGGCCAGCGGCCAGCGGCCCGCTGCTGCGCACCTACCGCCTGGCCCTTGCCAACACTCCCGAGTATGCCCTCACCAAGGGCAACACTGTGGCCGGTGTGCTCGCGGCTGAAGCCACCACCGTGAACCGCGTGGTGGGCGTGTACGAGCGGGAGCTAACGGTGCGCATGGTGCTGGTGCCCAACAACGACCAACTGGTGTTCCTGAGTGGCACCGGCCCCCAGCCCTCGCCACCCTATACCGACAACAACGGCGAAGCCATGCTGGCACAAAACCAGACCAACATCGACCGCATCATTGGCGACGCCAACTACGACATTGGCCACGTGGTGAGCACCAACGGTGGGGGAGTAGCCTTACTGGGCGTGGTGTGCGTGCCAAGGCAAAAAGCCCAGGGCGTGACGGGCCTGCCCAACCCCGTGGGCGATGCCTTTGATATTGATTTTGTGGCCCATGAAATGGGGCACCAGTTTGGTGGCAACCACACCTTCAACGGCGATGGCGGCAACTGCGCCGGCAACCGCAATCCCAGCACTGCCTGGGAGCCGGGCTCGGGGTCTACCATCATGGCCTACGCCGGCATCTGCGCCACGGCCGACAACCTGCAACCCAACTCCGATGCCGTTTTCCACACCGGCAGCTACGAGGAAATTCGGGCTTTCGTAGATGGCACTACCTGCGGCACCAGCGCCGCCACCGGCAACACGCCCCCCGCCCTCACGGTCCCGCGCAACGTGCGGACGCTGCCCATCGGCACACCCTTCAAGCTGATGGCCACGGCTACCGATGCCCAGAACGACCCCATAACCTATTCCTGGGAAGAGCTGGACCTCGGCCGGCCCGGCCCGCTTACCGCGGCCCAGGTGCCCAACGACAACCGGCCGCTATTCCGCTCGCTCACGCCCACCCCGTCCGGCACGCGCTATTTCCCGCGTTTGAGCAGCTTGTTGTCCAATACCGCAACCTCCGACGAGCGGTTGCCGACAGTCACGCGCCAGCTTAATTTCCGCTGCACCGTGCGCGACGAGCACAACGGACCCGTCGGGGTAGTGGGCGGCATCGATTTCAGCCCCACCCTGCGCCTGAACGTGAGCAGCACCGCGGGCCCCTTCGAAGTCACCGCCCCCAACACCGCCGTGTCCTGGACCGGTGGCAGCGCCCAAACCATTACCTGGAACGTGGCCAACACCACCGCCCCGCCCGTGAGCTGCGCCTTGGTCAACCTGCGCCTGAGCCTCGACGGCGGCCTGACCTACCCCGTGGTGCTGGCCCTAAACGAGCCCAACGACGGCAGCGCCGTGGTGGCCGCTCCCAACGTGGCCAGCAGCCAGGCCCGCCTCATGGTGGAGTCCGTAGACAATTACTTTTTCGATATCTCCAACGTCAGCTTCAGCATTGCGTCTGTTGCGGCGCCCACCATCAGCAGCTTCTCGCCAGCGGGCGGGCTATCCGGCACGGTGGTCACCATCACCGGCACCAACTTCTCCGGGGCCACGGCCGTGAGGTTCAACGGTACTCCGGCCACATCATTCACGGTTAATTCGGCTACGCAGATTACGGCCACGGTAGCGGCTGGCACCAGCACCGGCGCCATTACCGTAGTGGGCCCTACCGGCACCGGCACTTCCGCTACGCCTTTTGTGGTGGGCGCCCCGCCCGCCATCAGCAGCTTCACGCCCGGCACCGGCGCGGTGGGCAGCCAGGTAGTGCTCACGGGCACAGGTTTTACCAACGCAACCACCGTGCAGTTCAACGGCATTTTTGCTCCGGTATTTACTGTAAACTCGGCCACTCAGATTACGGTGACAGTACCCCCGGGTGCGGTTTCGGGTCCCATTGCCGTCACTGCGGCCACGGGTACGGGTATTTCGTCGGGTAGCTTCGTCGTGATTCCGGCTCCGGTTATCACTTCGTTCACGCCCAACAGTGGCTCGGCCGGTGCCGTGGTCGTGCTCACCGGCAGCAACTTC
>NZ_MDZC01000055.1 GCF_001816165.1 Hymenobacter glacialis | reverse complement strand
TAGAACCGACCCTAAAAGGGCCTGACCGCAAGCGCGCAGCTTTTTAGGGTGAGACGCAGCCGGCCCAGCGGCCGGGCCAGCGCGCTACAGCTTGCGTGCCGCCAGCAGCAGGCTAATCCAGCCGGCCATGAGGAGCAGGCCGCCAATGGGCGCCACCGCGCCCAGCTTGGTAACGCCTGTGAACACCAGCGCATACAGCGACCCGCTGAACACGATGATGCCGCCCAGCCACAGCCAGCCCGTGGTGCCCAGCGCCCGCAGCTCGGGGCGGGCCGCCCACAGCACGCCGATGGCCAGCAACGCCAGCACGTGGTAAAACTGGTAGCGCACGGCGGTTTCGAAGGTATCGAAACGACCGGTTTTTTCAAGGAAGCCGCGCAGGCCGTGGGCCCCAAAGGCGCCGATGGCCACGCCCAGGCCACCAAGCAGGCCAGCGAGTTGAATTAAAAGACGAGCAGTCATAGAAAGCGGATGGGGAGTTGTGATGGCGGTAATACGCCGCGAAGGTACAGCCGCCGGTCCGGCTCAAATCTGCCGTTTGAGGCGCACCGAGGCAGTGTGCAGGCTGCCATCGGCGCGGCGCAGCACCAGGAGCAGCACGCGCCCGTCTTCCGAATGCAGGATGCGGTCGAGCTGGGTGAGGGTGAAGCCTTCCACTGGTAGAAAGTTGATGCTGAGCAGCTCATCCTCGACCTGCAGGCCGGCGGCATCGGCCGGCGACCCGGGCATGACGCGAAGTATCAGGTAGCGGCGGTACTGGGGGCCGGCCGCCAGCAGCTCAATGCCGCACATGTCGTGCTCAAACGGGTCCCGAAATCTTGAATTGGGCCGCAGCAGCATGCGCTGGTGCGGGTAGTCGATGATGAGCGAGAAGCGCTTGAGCAGCTCGTAGCCAATGTTGCCGTTGCGGGCCACGTCGGTGCGGCTTTGCACATCGGCGGCGTTGGGGTAGGAGGTGAGCACCGAGCGCAGGCGGTAGCGCCCCAGCCGCAGCGTGGGCACCCGGCCCAGGTAGCCCTGCACAATGCCCGAGAGGCCCCGGCCCAGGTCGGTGGGCAGGCGCCGGGCCGGGGCCATCAGGCGCGGGTCCGATTCGAGCTCTATGGATAGGGCGTGGCTCGCACCGGTGTCGAGCACCAGCTTTAGCGGCAGGGTCAGCGAGTCGGTCAGCTGCACGTTGGCGGTGAAGTAGGCCTTGTTTTTTTGTACTGTCAGGGGCACCGCGTCCCATTTCTTGCCGGAGGGAGCGCGGAACGTGGCCGGGTCGTGCACCACCATCTGGTTGTTATCCAGCTGCAGGGCCACCACAAAGCTGCGGAACAGCTCGGAGCCCAGGATGCCGTGAATGGGCATGCCGATGTAGCCCGAGAGGTTCAGGGCATCGTCGGAGAGCACCAGCCAGGTCATGTGCGGGGCCACCACGCCGTCCAGCTCTACCCGCACGCTGTCGGTCTGGTAGGCCAGCAGGCCCGTATCGAGGCCACCGGCGCCCACCACGCGGTACTGCTGCCCATGCCGCAGCCCCAGCGAGTCGGCCAGGGTGGGGGAGGTGATGATGGACGTGTTCACGCCCGTGTCGAGCAGGAAATTGTAGGGGCCGCTGCCGTTCAAATTGGCTTTCACCACCAGCAGGTTGCGTTGCAGCTGAATGGGAATGCGGGCCTTTTTCTGCCGGGGGTTGCTCAAGCCGAAAAGACCCGGCGCAGTACCGGGCTGGGCGTGCGCGGGCGTGCGCATTTCCCAGCCAAGGCCCAGGAAAAGGAGCAAACGCAGAACACGCGAAACAAGCATAGCGAGGAAACGCAACCGAACCGGTAAGTTAAGCGAAGAAGCCGCGCCATTACCTGATGCCGGCGCACCGGCCTACGGCAGCTCCCATGCCCCGGCGGGGTCGTAGCGCAACCAGCCGCCCGTAATATCCAGCGGGGCCGCCACATTGTTTTGGTACAGCTGGCCCGTGCCCAGGCCCTGAGCAAAGCCGGCCACCTCGTACTGACCGGTGAGCTGGGCCACCGCGTTCAGGCCCACGTTCGACTCCAGCGCCGAGGTAATCCACCAGCCGATGCCCCGGGCCTGGGCCAGCGCCACCCAGCGGTGCGTGGCTGCGTGGCCGCCCAGCAGCGTGGGTTTGAGCACGATGAAGGCCGGCTGAATTTCATCGAGCAGCGCGGCCTGCTCGGCCGGGTCCACCACCCCAATCAGCTCCTCGTCGAGGGCAATGGGCAGGGGCGAGGCACGAGCCAGGGCCGCCATGGCGGGGCGCTGCCCGGCCGCGATGGGCTGCTCGATGGAATGAATGCGAAAGGCGGCCAGCTGTTCCAGCTTGGCGGGAGCGTCGGCGGGGGCGAAGGCCCCGTTGGCATCCACGCGCAACATGAGCTGCTCCGGGCCCGCCACGGCGCGGATTTCGGTGAGCAGCGCCAGTTCCGTGGCGAAGTCTAGCCCGCCAATTTTGAGTTTCAGGCACGAATACCCGGCCGCCAGCTTCTGCCGAATCTGCTCGCGCATAAACGGCGCGTCGCCCATCCACACCAGGCCGTTGATGGGCAGCGCGGCCCGGCCCTGGCCGAAGGCGTTGGCGTAGAGCTGCCGGAGCCCGCCGTGGGCCAGGTCGAGCACGGCCGTTTCGAGGGCAAACACCAGCGACGGCAGGCCCGGACCCACAAATGCCGGGACATCGGCCACCGCGAAAGTGGCAAATGCCCCGGCATTGAACCGGTCGCAGAGCTGGGCTACTGCGTCTGGAAATGTGGAGTCGTAATCGGGGCTGAGGCCCGCCAGCGGGGCGGCCTCGCCCAGGCCGGCGGCAGCGGGAGCGGCGGTATCGGTCAGGTACAGGTACCAGGCCACGTGCTCGGCAAGGGCACCCCGGGAAGTGCGGGCAGGAAAGTTGAAGCGCAGGGCGCGCTGCGTGTAGGTGAGGCGAAGCATAGCGCAAAGATGCGCGGCATCGCCCGCCTGGGTGGCGCTTACTTGCTGGCCGTGGGCGAGGTCTTGCCGCGGCGGCTTACCAGGCCACCCTTGCGGCCGGCGTCCCGGGCTTCTTCGGCCGAGAAGCGGTGGCCGCGCCCGCTGGCGTGCGATGCTTTGCCGCCTTCGCTGGCGATGCGGCGCTGGGTCTCGGGGCTCATGGCAGCAAAGCCCCTACGGCTTTTAGTACCTACCCGGTTGGCGGGACGGGTGCCACTCTTGGCAGCACCGCCGGCGGTATTGGCGATATCAGAAATTGAAGATGCCATTGGAATATGGAAAGAAGGTGAGGAATGATGCAAGTGTAATCATAATTGGCGATAATCCTACTTTAACCCAGCTGTTTAGTTGTGATTTGAACTCAAAATGAATGCAAATACCACTTTGTACGGAAGAGCTTCTACGTACCTTTCGCAGGCTCACTGCGTGTTTGCTGTATACTGGCTCACGACCCCGTATTTAATGCCGGTTCCTTGCAAACGCAACCTCCGCCCTGCTAACCCGGTTAGTGGTTCTAGTTGTTGTCTCCGCTCACGCCCCTGCCCATGTCTTCCACCCTCGAAATTCAGTCGCCACCCCGCATTGCCCCGTCCTGGCTGGCGCGCTACCAAGCCGTGCGCACTCAAAGCACCGCCCTGTGTGCCCCGCTACTGCCCGAAGACACGGTGGTGCAGCCCATGATAGACGTGAGCCCGCCCAAGTGGCACCTGGCGCACACCACCTGGTTCTGGGAAACGTTTTTGCTGCGGGAGTACGCACCCGGCTACCAGGTATTTCACCCGGAGTACGCTTTCCTGTTCAACTCTTACTACAACTCGCTGGGGTCCCGCGTGAACCGGGCCGACCGGGGCACGCTCTCGCGCCCGGCCCTGGCCGACGTGTTGGCTTACCGCAACCACGTAGACGCCGCCCTGGCCGCACTGCTCGCGAAGCCCCACGAGCTGCCGGCCACCTTTTTTGAGCTGCTGGAGCTGGGCCTGCAGCACGAGCAGCAACACCAGGAGCTGCTCGCTACCGACATCAAGTACATCCTCAGCACCAGTCCGTTGGCACCGGCTTACCTGCCAATTTCGGAAAAGGCTAATGTGCAGGCGGCCGCGCCAGTTGCCAGCGCCACGTGGTTGCCGGTGCCCGGGGGCATTTGCAGGGTAGGTTTTCAGGAAGAGGGTTTTTGCTTCGATAATGAATTACCCGCGCACGACGTGCTGGTGGCGCCGTTTGAGCTGCAAAACCGCCTCGTGACCAATGCTGACTACCTGGCCTTTATGGAAGCGGGCGGCTACCGCGACTTCCGCTTCTGGATGGGGGAGGGCTGGGACCTGCTCCAGGCCGAAGGGTGGACCGCTCCGCTGTACTGGGTGCAGAAGGCAGGCGGGTGGTACCGCTTCACGCACCACGGCCTGCTGGCCGTGGACCCCGCCGCGCCCGTTACCCATGTGAGCTTTTACGAAGCCGATGCCTACGCCAACTGGGCCGGCGCCCGCCTGCCCACCGAGGCCGAATGGGAAACCGCCGCCTGCCATTTTAACGCCACCCCCGAGGGCGGCACCTGGCTCGAAAGCAACGCGTTGGACCCGCAGCCCTTGCCCGCCGACGCTGACCCCAGCGCCTGCCATCAGCTGCTGGGCGACTGCTGGGAGTGGACTTACTCGGCCTACCATGCCTACCCCGGCTACTCCCGCGCCGCCGGGGCACTGGGCGAGTACAACGGCAAGTTTATGGTGAACCAGCTGGTGCTGCGCGGCGGCTCCTGCGCCACCCCCGAAAACCACATCCGCATCAGCTACCGCAACTTTTTCCACGCCGACAAGCGCTGGCAATTCACCGGCATTCGGCTGGCCCGCTAAAGCGGCGCTGCCCAAGCGCAAGTTTCCGGTTACTACTCTTTTTAACTCGTTTTTAGCAGCTGCATGAGTTCATCTTCCACCCTAAGCCGCCCCCTAAGCGCGCTGGCCCAGCACGTGGCCACGGGCCTGCGCCAAACGCCCAAGGCGTTGTCGTCCATGTACTTCTACGACGACGCGGGCAGTCGGCTGTTTCAGCAAATTATGGCGCTGCCGGAGTACTACCCCACGCGGGCCGAGTTTGCCATTTTTGAGCAGCATGGCGCGGCCATTGCCGAGGCCCTGCGGCCAGCCGTCAACGGCCCGTTTGCGCTGGTGGAGTTGGGCGCGGGCGACGGTTCCAAAACGAAGGTGCTGCTGCGCGAGTTTCTGCGCACCGATGCGGACTTTACCTACGCCCCGGTGGACATTTCGGCGGGGGCCATGTCGGGGCTGGTCAATGGCCTGCAGCAGGAAATGCCCGGCCTGCAGGTGGCTCCGGTGGTGTCGGACTACGCCACGGCCCTGAGCCAGCTCGGCAGCCGTCCGGGCAGCAAAGGCGTGCTTTTTCTGGGGTCTAACATCGGCAATTTTGCCCCGGCCGACCGGCTGAGCTTTTTGCGGCAGTTGGCCGCGCCCCTGGCCCCAGCCGACCGCCTGCTCATCGGCTTCGACCTGCAGAAAGACCCGCGCCGCATTCGCGCTGCCTACGATGACAGCCAGGGCGTTACGGCTGCCTTCAACCTCAACCTGCTCACTCGGCTCAACCGGGAGCTGCACGCGGATTTCGACCTGGCCAACTGGCAGCACTTCACCGACTACAGCCCCCTCAGCGGTGCGGTGCGGTCGTTTCTGGTGAGCACCAGGGCCCAGCAGGTGCGCATACCGGCCCTGGACGAAACCTTTCAATTTGCCGCCTGGGAGGTGATTCACACCGAGAATTCATTTAAATTTACGCTGCCTCAGATTGAGGAGCTGGCCGCTCAGGCGGGCCTGCGGGTGGTGGACACCTTTACCGATGCCGACACCGACTTTGCCGATGTGGTGATGGCCGCGCATGAGTAACAGGGCCCTGGCCCAAGCGTTAAACGAGAAAAAAACATGGTCAGCTTAGCCTCAGGATACGGAAATTTTGCGGTGCCTGCCGCGGCCATGGAAGCCGCTTTGGCCGTGCTGGCCGATGCCCAGCACGAGGCCAAGCCGCTGGAAGTGAGCCCTGCGGCCGGCTTGCCTGAGCTGCGCGAAGCCCTGGCCCAGCGCTACCGGCAGCGCGGGGCCGCCAGCCTGAGCGCGGCACAGGTTATGGTGACCAGCGGGGCCAAAACCGGGCTTTATGCCATCCTCAGCGAGCTGCTAGCTCCCGGCGACGACGTGCTGATGCCTACGCCCAACTGGTTTGGGTTTTGGGAACTGGTGCGCCGGACCGGTGGCACGCTGCGCACCCTGCCGCTGGCCGCGGCCGACGACTACGCCCTGACCCCGGAGGTGCTGCGAGCCGCTCTCACTTCGGATACTAAACTTCTGATAATTAGCAACCCTAATAACCCAACGGGGCGGGTGTATTCCCGGGCGGAGTGGGAGGCAGTACTGGCCGTCACGGCAGAATTCCCGCAGCTGTGGGTGCTCAGCGATGAGATTTACGAAGGCATCAACTTCGGACCAGAGTCGGTGCCCACCCTATTGTCCTTTCCCGACCCGCACCAACGGCACGTGGTGGTGAGTGGCTTCTCTAAGTCGCTGGCCCTGGCGGGCTGGGGCGTGGGGTGTGCGGTGGTGCCGCCCGCGCTGGCCCCGGCCGTAGCGGCCCGCTTGTTTGGCACCGGCCTGGCGGTGCCCGTGCCGGCACAGGCCGCTGCCCTGGCCGCTACCCGACAGGCCGATGCCATTGCCGGGGCGCTGTGCGCCCAGCTGGCCGGCAACCGCTGCCTGTTGCTGGATAGCCTGGCAGCATTGCCCGGTGCGGTAGCTGGTCCCATTCCCGGGGGGACTTACTACGTTTTCGCAGATTTCACTCGCTTTCTCGACCCCCAGTTGCCGGCCGACGCCGCATCGGCGCAGCTGGTGCAGCGGCTGGCGGCGGCCGGGCTGGTGGTAGTGGACGGGGCCACGTGCGGCGCGCCGGGTTTTGCGCGGCTTTCCTATGCCCTACCCACGGCCGACCTTGCGCGGGCCGCGGCCATTATGCAGCAGGTGCTGGCACCAGTGGCGGTCCGGTAACCGGGTTTTTGGAACAAAAGCACTTGGCGGAGCGCTGGTCTCCATTTTAAGAGCCTCTGGAATGCGCTGTGAGGCGTTTGCCCACAAGCCGGTAGCCGTACCTTTGCGGCGGCTAGGTTGCCGGTTGCTTTCTGTTTTTGTGTTGAAAAATCTTCGTCCGCATCTGCGTCCAACGCTGCTGCTCGCTTACCCGGTCATGCTCTCGCAGCTGGGCCACGTGATGGTCAATTTCGTGGATTCTGTGGTGGTGGGCCATATTGGGAAGGTGCCCCTGGCGGCCGTGGGCGTGGGCGTGAGCACCACCAGCGTGCTGCTGGTGCTGGGCGTGGGCCTGAGCATGGGCAGCGTGCCCCTGGTGGCCGCTGCCGACGGCCGCCGCGACTTTCCCGAGCTCGGCCGCCTGCTGGTGGCTTCGGTGTGGACCAATGCGCTGGCCGGGCTGGTGCTGGCCGGGCTGGGCCAGCTGGTGCCCTACCTGCTGCCGTGGCTGGGCCAGCCGGCCGAGGTAGTGGTACTGGCCGGCCCTTGGGTGCAGGTCATCAGCCTGTCGCTGTTTCCGCTGATGGTGTTCCAGGGCTTCCGCGAGTTTGCCGAGGGGCTGGGGCTCACGCGGCAGGCCATGTGGCTGTCCATTCTGGGCAACGTGCTGAATGGCGTGCTGTGCTACGCGCTGGTGTACGGAGCGTGGGGAGCGCCCGAAATGGGCATGATGGGTTCGGCCTGGGCCACATTGTTTGCCCGCACCTTGATGGCGGTATTTATGGGTGCTTACGTGCTGCGGGCCAAGCGCCTGCGCGCCGAGCGCGCGGCCGTGACCAGCTGGCTGCCGGAGGGCACTACCGTGCGCCGCGTGGTGGATTTGGGCGCTCCCATTGGCGTGCAAATGGCCCTGGAAGTGGGCGCTTTTGCCACGTCGCTGCTCATGGCGGGCTGGCTGGGCGTGACCACCGAAGCGGCGCACAAAGTAGCCATCGACGTGGCCAGCATGACCTACATGGCGGCCAGCGGCATTGCGGCGGCGGCCACCATTCGGGTAGGCAACCTGCGGGGCGCAGGCAATCTGCTGGCGGCCCGGCAGGCGGGGTTTGCAGCGTATTGGCTCACGTTTGGGTTTATGGGCGTGATGGCGGTGCTGCTCATTGCCACCCGGCACGCCGTGCCCTACATCTACATCAGCGACCCGCTGGTGGTGGAGCAGGCCGCTACGCTGCTGCTGGTAGCGGCCCTGTTTCAGGTGTCCGATGGGCTGCAGGTGGTGGGCCTGGGTGCCCTGCGCGGCTTGGAAGACGTGAAGGTGCCCTCGGTGGTGGCCCTGCTGGCGTATTGGGCGGTGGCCTTGCCGCTGGGATATTTCCTGGGCTTCAAGATGGGCATGGGCGCGCCCGGTGTGTGGACCGGCCTGCTCGTGGGCCTGACCATTGTGGCGGTGGTGCTGCTGCTGCGTTTTCTGCGCGAAACCAGGCCTGAATACGCGGCGGCGCTGCCAGTTGCCGGGGAGCACGCCACGGCGTAGGAGGTCAGGTGGAAGTTTTTGGTTGTTAGGAATCTGTGCAGAAACGCCTGCAGCAAAAAAAACGCATGCTGAGCTTGTCGAAGCATCTCTACTGCTTCTTCTGTCATCCTGAGCTTGCGAACCAAAGGTCGGCGTAGCGAAGGACCTTCTCACCCAGCAACGATTCGTTCTCCGGCGAGAGGATGCTTCCTTCGTCAGCATGACAAGAGGCGTGGTAGAGATGCTTCGACAAGCTCAGCATGACGGTCTGAATATTTCTGCACGAGTGCTTATTATTGAGCAATGGAGCAATTTTTGCGCAGCCGACACTGTTCGACTTGTTAAACGTCGTTTTCCTCGCTTTTACTACCAATTCATGTTCTCGTTTCTGACTTCTTTCGTGGTGGTGGCCGCGCTGTGGCTGCAAGGCCCGGTGGCCAAGCCCGGCCAGCCGGCTGCCCCGGCCCCCGGCACTGGTACACAGCCCGCCAAGCCCGCGGCGGCTCCCATTCCGTGGTCGGCTACGCGCCGGCTCGCTATTGAAGATTTTCAGGCCCGCCCCAAGTCCTACGAGAAGCTGGCGGCCCTGACGACCACCGACATCAAAGCCGGGGCCGCGTGCCGCGACTTCGTGTTCACCGGCACGGTGCAGGCCACTTTCGACCCGGCTCTGTCGTGGTTTCGCGACCCGAAAAACTTCACGCCCCAGCTGCTGCGCCACGAGCAGCTGCACTTCGATATTACGGAGGTGTACGCCCGCATTATGCGGCAAAAGCTGGTGGTGTTTCAGGCCAAAGCAGACTGTGCCAAGCTGCAGCCGGCGTTCAACAACCTCACCAAGGGCGTGTACGCGGAGTGGGACCGGGAGCAAAACCGCTTCGATGCGGAAACCAACCACGGCCTCAACACCGTGAAGCAGGACTATTGGGAAAAGCAGACCCAGATTAAGCTCGCCCAGCTCGAAGCCTTCGCGGCACCTCAATAGCCCGCCTTGCTTCCGGGTTGCTACTTTCGGGCATGGAAACTCCCGCGCTGACCTGGACTGAGTTTGAACGCGTCGACCTGCGGGTGGGCACCATTCGGGAAGTGCATCCTTTTCCGGAGGCGCGGCGCCCGGCCTATCAGCTCCTCATTGATTTCGGCCCCGAAATCGGCCTGAAGAAATCCAGCGCCCAAATCACGCACCACTACACGCCCGCCACCCTACTGGGCCGGCAGGTAGTGGCCGTGGTCAACTTCCCGCCCAAGCAAATTGGCAAATTTCGCTCTGAAGTACTCGTGACCGGTTTTGCTGATGCCGACGGACACATTGTGCTGGCCGGAGTGCCAGGTGCCGTGCCCAACGGCAGCCGACTTATCTGAGTCGAAGTAGCGGTTATCGGTCCTGCTGCGGAATTGGGGGCGGCGGGGTTAGCAGGCCTGTTTTTGAAGGCTCCAGGCGGTTTTCGCGCGCTTTCAGGGTGTCAATCACCACTTTGTAGATATTATCCAGGTCTTTGCCGTGGATGCTGTAGTAGCGGTAGCTGCGATGGAAGGCTGAGTCTGTGACCTGCAGGTTTTTCATCACCAGCTTGTGCTGCGAGAGGTAGAGAGACCGCGACGAGTCGGGGCTTAAACGGCTGTTTTCCAGGCGCGCCTCCAGTATGTGCAGGTCGGTTAGCAGGGCTGTCATTCGCTCTTTGGGCACCAGGTCGGCGGGCTGCGGGGGCTCTTCGGGGCGCTGGCACGCGGGCAGAACCAGCAAGAGAAGGGGCAGCAGCGAGCCCAGGCAGCGGCAATGGAATGATTTCACAGTCGTAAAGTTAGTCTCAAGCCGTAGCTTCGCCGACATGAACCCCTCCGTGCCTTCGGCCCTGACTGCCCTGGTGCGCCGCCTGCGCCACCTCGAAATCCGCATTCGCAAGGCGGTGGAGGCCCAATTGCAGGGCGATTTTCACTCCGTGTTCAAGGGCACCGGGCTGGAAGTGGACGATGTGCGCCTGTACCAATACGGCGACGAGGTGCGCGCCATCGACTGGGCGGTGTCGAGCAAAGGGCACGGCACCTTTGTGAAAACCTACCGCGAGGAAAAAGAGCAGCAGGTGCTGCTGTTGCTCGACGTGAGCGGCTCGCTGGACGTGGGCGACGGCCAGCAGCGCAAGCTCGACGTGGCCCGCGACATTGCGGGCCTGCTGGCGCTCTCTGCCGCCCGCCAGGGCTCGGCGCTGGGCCTTTTTGCTTTTTCCGACCAGAAAGAGCTGTACATGCCGCCGGGCAAGGGCTCCCGGGCGGCCTACGCCCTCATTCAGCGCCTGTTTGCGCTGGAGCCGGTGTCGCGACGCACGGGCATCGGGGCGGGCATCAAGCAGGCGCTGGGCCTGCTCAAGCGCCGCAGCCTGGTGGTGCTGATTTCGGATTTTATTGACGGCAGCTACGAGCGCGAGCTCACCATGCTGGCCCAGCGCCACGACCTGATAGTGGTGCAGACGCTGGCTCCGCGCGAGCGGCAATTTCCCGCCCTGGGCATTGTGCCGCTGCGCGATACCGAAACCGGCCGGGTGCGCTGGGTCAATACGTCGGCGCCCGGTTTCCGGGCCCGGGTGGCCGCCGCCGCCGGGCAGCAGGAAAGCCAGCTCGTGAACATCTGCCGCCGCACCCGCACCGGCTTTCTGGCCCTGAGCACCGAAGGCGACTTTGTGCCGCAGCTGGTGAACCTCTTCCGGCATCGCCGCCAACAGACCTGACCGTGACGCATTCACCCGCTGTTTTTGCTCGCCGCCTGCCCCCGGCAAACCGGGCCGGCTTCGCCGTGCTGCTGGCGGTACTGCTGGTGGTGCTCGGGCCCACGGGGACCGTATGGCGGGCCGCGGCCCAGACGCCGGCGCTGCCGGTGCCCACCGGCCGGTTTTTGCAGGCCACCGTGCGCGTGGGCGATTCGCTGGACTACGAGCTGCGCTACGAGCACGCGCCCGACCTGGAAGTGGTGTTTCCGGATTCGCTGGCCGAATTCGGGCCGTTTGAGTACGTGGGCAAAACGTATTTCCCCACCCGCACCCGCCAGGGCCGCAGCCTGGACCGCGCCATTTACCACCTCCGCACGTTCCGCCTCGATTCGGTGCAGCGCCTGGCCTTGCCCGTGGCCATACTCCGGGGCGAGGACACGCTGCGCGTGGCGCCGCCCGCCAGCCAGGTGCGCCTGCGCCGCACGGCCGCGCCGCAGCCCACCGCCACCGCCCGGCCCGAACTACGCCAGAACCTGGACCTGGTGCCGGTGGAGCCCGTGTTTAACTACCCGTATTGGGTGGCCGGCGCGGTGGCCGTGCTGCTGCTGCTGGCGGGCAGCGCGGCCCTGTTTCGCCGCCCCCTTACCCGGCGCTACCAGGCGTACAAAATGCGCAAAAACCACGGCTATTTCCTGGCCCAGTTTGCCCGCCACGTCGAACGCTTCGAATTGTCGCGCTCCGCTAATAATGTGGAAAGGGCCGTGGCGCTCTGGAAAAACTACCTCGCCAGCCTCGAAAACAGCGAGCTAAGCTCCTTCACGACGCGCGAAATTGTGGCCTATTTCGCAAACGAGGTTGACGTTAGCAAAGCCCTCAGCGCCACCGATAAAGTTATTTATGGCAACCTGCAGACCGAAGATGCCGAGGAAGTAGACCAGGCTTTTCAGCGCCTGCGGGGCTTTGCCGAGCGGCGCTACGCGTCTATTACTAATCATTACCATTAGCACTTGTTTCGAAGTACAACTACCAATTTTAATTGAACGACTTTTTCACCCTTCTGCGCTATACCACCCTGGCGGGCTACCAGTGGCAGGAGCCGCGGCTGCTGCTGCTCATTGCGGCGGTGCCCCTGCTGTTTGTGCTGCGCTGGGTACTGGCCCGGCGGCGCGCTACGGTGGGGGTAGCCCTGGGGCCGGAAGCGAACCCGCGCGACTGGATGGCGGCTCTGCGGTTTTTGCCCGATGTGGTGCTGGGCCTGGCGCTCAGCTTTGCCGTGGTGGCCCTGGCCCGGCCCCAGCGCACCGACGAGCGGGTGGAGCAGTCCGGCCGTGGCATCGACATTGTGCTGGCCCTCGACGTGTCGGGCTCCATGGAAATAGAGGACCTGCGCCCCAACCGACTGGCCGCTGCCAAGCGCATTGCGGCCGATTTCCTGCGCGGCCGGGCCGGCGACCGACTGGCCCTGGTGGCGTTTGCCGGAGATGCTTATTCGCTGGCTCCCCTCACCACCGACTACGACCTGCTGCAGGAGCAGCTGGCCAGCCTGCGCTTCGGCATGATTAAGCTCGATGGCACGGCCATTGGCAGCGCCCTGGGCGTGGCCACCAACCGCCTGCGCGAGTCCACGGCCCGCTCCAAGGTGTGCATTCTGCTGTCGGACGGCGAGAGCAACGCGGGCAGCCTCGACCCCGTGCTGGCGGCAAAGCTGGCCCACGCTTACGGCATTCGCATCTACACCATCGGGCTGGGGCAGGACGGGTTTGTGCCCTACGGCAAAAACGAGCAAGGCGAAACCCGCTACGTGGACACCCGCCTCGACGAAACCACCATGCGCGAGCTGGCCGCCGCGGCGGAGGGCCAGTTCTTCCGGGCTACCGATACGGCGGGCCTGCGCGAAGTATTCAACCAGATTAACCGCCTGGAAAAGTCCGAAATTAAGCAGACCCGCTACCGCAACACCAAAGATTTTTACCTGCCCTACCTCTGGCTGTCCATCGGCCTGTGGCTGCTATGGCTGCTCTTGAAAAGTACTTTCCTGAGCAATCCGCTGGAGGACTAAATCGCTGATTGGCGTTGATTGAAATAGTTTCGTTGATGGCGAATGCCATTGGTTCTGCTAGTCGGTTCAAACACCTGTTGTTTTGCGAGGTTCTTCCATTAACATATCAGATAAAAATCATCAACGAAATCAATTCAATCAACGCCAATCAGCGATGAGCATAGCCGAGAACATCCACCGCATTGAAAACGAGCTGGCTGGCACGGCGGCTCGCCTGGTGGTAGTCACCAAAACCCACCCCGTGGAGAAGCTGGAGGAAGCCTACGCGGCAGGTGCCCGTATGTTTGGCGAAAACCGGCCCCAGGAAATGGCCGCCAAGCAGCCTCAGATGCCCGCCGACGTGGAGTGGCACCTCATTGGGCAGCTGCAAACCAACAAGGCCAAGCTGGTGGCGCCGTTTGTGCACACCGTGCAAAGCATCGACAGCCTCAAGCTGCTGCGGGAGTTGGATAAGCACGCTGCCACCCACGGCCGGGTTATCAACGGGCTGCTGCAGTTTCACATCGCGCAGGAAGAAAATAAGTCGGGCCTGTCGCTGGACGAGGCCGACGAAATTTTGGCCTCCGACGAATTCCGGCAGCTGCAACACGTGCGCCTGACCGGCGTAATGGGCGTGGCCACCTTCACCCGCGACGAGGCCCGGCTGCGGGAGGAGTTTGGGCAGCTGCGCGGGTACTTTGAGCAGCTTAAAGCCACTCATTTTGCCAATGAGCCGGCTTTTTGCGAAATATCGATGGGCATGAGCGGCGACTACGCCCTGGCCGTGACCGAGGGCAGCACGCTGGTGCGGGTGGGCAGCGCCATTTTTGGCAGCCGCGGCTAGGCAGGGCCGGGCGGCAGAGTGGGGCAGGAGGGAGCCCGGCGGCGGGTGAAATTCGCCTATCTTTCCTCCGCCTGCTGCTACTTTGCCTATGCCCCCTGCCGCTTCTTCCACGTTGCCTCCGCCCGCTATTCAGGCGAACCAGCACATTTACGACGACTATTTCCGGGAAGAATTTACGCAGACGCTGGACGAGAACCTGCTGCAGCTGCTCGACCGGGTGTGGTTTCGCTCGGAGCTGGTGGGCTTTGAGGATTTCCCGCAGCGCAACCGGCCCGACCGGCCCCTGATTTTTGCCAGCAACCACTCCGGCATGGCCTTCCCCTGGGACGCCATGGTGGCCCTCTCGCACCTGTGGCGCCACCTGCTCAAAACCCGGGGCTCGCTGCGCGACTTGCCCCGTCCGCTCTCGGCCCCCATGCTCTCGCAAACGGCCCTGATGAACCCTTACCTGGTGAAGGATTTCTGGAAGAAAAACGGCTGTGTGGACGCCACGACGCTGAATTTTGAAACCATGATGTACTACCAGGACCACAACCTGATGCTGTACCCGGAAGGCGTGCCCGGCATCGGCAAGGGGTTCAACCGCAAGTACCAGCTGCAGCGCCTGGCCACCAGCATGGTGCGCCTGAGCCTGGAGCACGGCACCGACATTGTGCCCTTCTACACCATCAACGCCGAGTACCTCAACCCCTACGCCTACAGCTTCGAGCCCATCAACCGGCTGACCAAAAAAATCGGCATCCCGTTTTTGCCGCTCACCCTGATGCTGGTGCTGGTCATTATTCAGCCGTGGGCGTTTTACCTGGCTTTTCCGGCCAAGCTCACCTTCGTGATGGGCACCCGCATCCGGCACTCCGACCTCACCACCAAAAACCGCGACGAGCTTACCCGCGAAGACTACCTGGCCATATCCGAGCAGATACGCCTGCAAATGCAGGCCGAGATGGACGTTGCCGTGCACAACCACGGCCAGAAACCCTACCGTTGGGGCGAGCTCTGGCAGCGCATCAAAGAAAACCGCCGGTTCTTTCCGTTTTTCCTGCCCTTTGCCTGGCCCGCCATGTTTGCCGAGTTTGAGCGGCTGTACGTGAAGGAGGGCCGCCGCAATTTTCGCATGCAAATCGACCGCCCCGGCGCCTGGTTGCGCATGGTGTGGCGCAACCCCATTACCCTCGCGTACTTCGTGCCCGTATTGGGCTGGATACCGCTGGCCATCAAAGGCTACCGGGGCAATAAGCTGGGCCAAAAACCATAGTTAAGACAAAGCAGAACGTCATGCTCATCTGGCGTCTGCGCCGCCTGTCGCCGAGCCCCGGCGCGCCACCCCGCGCCGCCGGGCCGCCTGAGCACACGGCTGGCGGGACTCGGCCAAAGGCAGTAGCGGGTAGGGAAGCAGCGGTTTTCAAAAATATTTCTCGCCTGGAAGGCTTTCACTCCACTTTTTACAGGAAAAAGGCGTACACTGCTCAACTATATTGCGTTGCGTGCGTAGGTTTGCAACGAAAATAGTCGGCTTGCATACTAATCTTTTGGGGCAATAGACTTTATTTCAGCTGCTTATCCGATTTCATTTTCACCCCAACCCGTTCCTCATCATGGAAGATTTGTTCAAAAAGTTCGTAAATGCCGGCGTGGGCTACATCGCGCAGGGCAGCAAGTCGGTACAAACCACCATCGAGAAGCTGGTGAAAGACAACAAGATGACCCAGGCCGAGGGCAAGAAGATTGTGGACGAGCTCATGAAAAGCGGCGAGACCAAGCGCGTGGAATTAGAGAAGCAGTTCCAGGGCCTTTCGGAGCGCATCAAGAGCACGGTGGGCTTAAGCGAAACCAAGGCTAAAGACAAGAGCGGTTCGAAGTCGTCGGCGGCCAAGAAGCCCGCTGGCAAAGCAGCCGCCAAGCCCGCCTCCAGCGTTGCCAGCAAGGCAGCCGGTGCCACCAAAAAAGCGGCCGACAAAGTGAGCAGTGCAGCGGGCACGGCCCAGAAATCGGCAGCGGCCAAAGCTGGTGCGGCCAAGAAGCCTGCCGCCAAAAAGCCCGCTGCCGCTGCCAACTCCTCAGCGGTCAACGGCGACAAGGCGTAGGTATTTTGCCTCATAAGGTTATCAGAAGCCCCGTTCGCGTCTTGTGAGCGGGGCTTTTGTTCGGGGCCGGCCACCAAAGCCGCGCCGTAGCACTACTTTCACTGCCGATGTTTAAAAACACGATTTCCAACCTTGCGCGCATCCGGCAGGTAGCGGAGGTATTGCTCCGCTATGGCTTCGAGGACGTGGTGACCACCACGCCGCTGCGCCGGCTGGTGAGCCAGGCGCGCCGCCTGAACTGGCAGCGGGCCGACCGCCAGGTGTTTGAAACCACGCGCTGGGAGCGGGTGCGCCTCATTATTGAAGAGCTGGGGCCCACTTTTATCAAGCTGGCCCAAGCCATGAGCAACCGGGCCGACCTGCTGCCCCAGGCCCTGATTGACGAGTTTGAGAAGCTGCAAAGCAACGTGCCGCCGTTTGACGTGGTGCTGGCCCGGCAGATTATTGAAGAGGAGCTGGGCTGTCCGATAACGGAGGTTTTCAGCGAGTTTGATGACGTGACGCTGGGTTCGGCCAGCATTGGGCAGGTGCACCGGGCGCGGCTGCTCACGGGCGAAGAAGTGGTGGTGAAGGTGCAGCGCCCCGGCGTGCGCGAGAAAGTGCGTTCCGACCTGGCCCTGCTGCACGAGCTGGTGCGCCTCACGGCGGGCTTCCTGCAAAAGCAGGGCCTGGCCAACCCGCAGGACGTAGTGGACGCCTTCGAGCGCAGCATGAGCAAGGAGCTGGACTACACGGCCGAGGCCCGCTCCATGGAACAGTTCCGCAAGCTCTATGCGGACTACACCTCGTTTTACATTCCCAAACCGTTCCGGGAGTTGAGTACTTCGCGTATACTGGTAATTGAGTACATAAGCGGCTGCAAAATCACCGATAAAGCGCAGCTGCAGGAATGGGGCCTGAGCCCGGGTGCCGTGGCCGAAAACGGCATGGATATTTACCTGACGCAGATTTTTGAGTTCGGGATTTTCCACGCCGACCCGCACCCCGGCAACGTGTTGGTGCAGCCCGACGGCACCATCGTGCTCATTGACTTCGGGATGGTGGGCCGGCTCACCAAGCAGCAGAAGTACGCGTTTGCGGGCGTGTTTATTGGCATGGCGCGGCAGGATGCGCGCAGCATGGCCCTCAATTTCCGGAGGCTGGCCCTCACGGCCGAAATCCCGGACATGCGCGCGTTCGAGTCCGACCTCAGCCAGCTGATTGAAGACTTCGCCACGCTCGACGTGAAGGAGATGAGCATGAGCGACCTGGCCGACGCGCTCCAAACCGTGATTTACAATTACAAATTGCAGGTGCCGGGCGCGGTGTTTCTCATCCTGCGGGCGCTGGTTA
Source organism: Hymenobacter glacialis (assembly GCF_001816165.1). Lineage (GTDB taxonomy): Bacteria > Bacteroidota > Bacteroidia > Cytophagales > Hymenobacteraceae > Hymenobacter > Hymenobacter glacialis. The sequence continues at coordinate 29,368 of NZ_MDZC01000055.1, read as the reverse complement.
TTCTGGAAGGAATTGGCAAGGTGCTGCACCCCCATTTCAACACCTTTGAGTTTGTGCGGCCCTATGGCGCCAAAATCGTGCGGGAGCAGTACTCGCGCCAAAACCTGCTCAGCGAAGCCGAATACACGGGCACGCAGCTCCTGGCATTGCTGCAAACGCTGCCCTCGGACGTGCGCCAGATTGTGCGCAAAATCAGCAAGGGCGAGCTGCGGCTGAAGTTTGAGCTAGTGGGCTACAACACGCTCATGCGCAAGGCCGACCAGCTGGTGAGCCGCACCATTCTGGCCCTGCTGAGCATGGGCGGGCTCATTTTTTCGGGCCTCACGCTGCTGGGGCGCTACTCGCCGGATATGCCGTACCGGCGCGGCGTGCCCGAAATAACCTGGTGGAGCCTGGGCGCTACTGGGTTTCTACTGCTGGTGCTGCTGCTGCTGGGCACTGCGCCTCGGAAGAAGATATGAGGTGCTCCCATTCCAGCTAAATTATATACGAAAGATTGTAGCCGGGCTTAGCATTCCCGACCTTTGCCGCACGAGGCTAAATGTCCGTCTCGGTTGTGTGGGATGGTTTTTTTGTTACGATTTCGATTTGTTTTTGCCCTTTTAGGTGTTCTGCTTTTGAGCTTTTCCCAGCGTGGGCTGGGCCAGACGGTGCCGGGTGGCGGGGCCGTGGTGCGGGAAGTGAGCCTGAAGACCGATACGGCCGTGTACCTGCTCAGCCGCAATACCGTGGACGTGCAGGGCGTGCCCGCGCAGTATTTCTGGTTTCGGCGCGACGATGAAACCGTGGAGCTGCGCCTGTACCCGGCCAGCGCCAACGCGAAACCCCTGCGCCTGCGCCGCACGCCCGACTACCAGCAGCTCGATTCGCTGACCAAAGAAGCCGACGGTGGGTTTCGGACGCGGTTGAAATTTAATAACCTGACCAATAGCCAGTTTTTGCGCCTGGTGGTGGAGCAGCCCGCCGACTCGGTGGGCCGGGAGCCGCGGCGGCAGGAAGTGGCGCTGCTGCCGCTGGCCCGCACCACGCTGGCCCTGCGCGTGCCCGAAAACGAGCTGTTTGTGGGCGAGGAAAAGGTACTTGAGCTCACCAGCTCGCATGCCCGCAACGTGCGCGCCACCGGCGAGTGGGTGCGCGGCCCCGAGTTCGACTACCGGGTGGTGGCCGAACCCGATGGCACCTTGCGCCTGCACGTGCTGCCCCACCAGCTGGGCGCCCGCACCCTGCAGGTGAAGCTGCAAACCGAGCGGCCCACCCTGCTGCCCAACGGCCGCCTGAGCTACCAGCTGCCAGTGCTGCGGCAGGAATTCAACGTGAAAGGGAGCCGGCTGCGGTTCCTCTCGCCCGACCAGCGCAGCGTGACCCTGAATGAGCTGAACCGCCGCCGGGGCATAGAGCTGATTCTGGACAACGGCCGCAGCTTCGACTTGCGGCGCACCTACCGCATTGAGGACCAGGAAGAACCCGGCGGCACGCTCATTGCCGAACTCTTCACGCGGCAGTACCTGAGCAACGACCGGGTGCTGTGCTACCTGCGTCCTTACAACACCCACCGCCAGACGGCGGGCTACCTCTACATCAAGGAAAACGACGCTGCCCGCTACATCACCAACCTCGACATCACGCCCGAAACCGTGGTGCGCAGCGTGCAGGTGCTGCACCGCGGCGGCGAATGGACCTCGAACCTGAGCGTGAGCCCCGGCGAAATGGTGGACGTGCGCCTGGAGGGCGAGGGGCTGCAGAAAGCCCGCCTCTCGTTCGAAGATTTGCCCATTGTGCCCTCCGATTCGTCGGTGCGCACCGATGCGCGGCTGGTGTACCGGGTGCTGGTGCCGGTGGGCTATGCCAAGCGCAAAAGCACCATCTACAACCTCGGGCAGCCCATTGGCCACGCCCTCATCATCAAGGAGTTTCAGCGGCCGCATCCGTTGGATTTCGTGTCGGTGGGCTACGGCGTGGCAGCCCGGCCCATCACCCGGCTGGGCGGGCCGGTGCTCTATGACGGCACCATTCGGGACGTGGTTTTTCAGTTTAATCCCAACGGCATCGACCAGGGCGAGCAGCTGTATGGCAAGCAGTTTCTGAGCTTCGAAATCCGCACGCTCAACAGCAAGGGCGAGCTCATGGAGCTGCGCACCGTGGACAACGTGGTGATTTGCCCCGGCGACAACTCGCCCCGCGCCGCCTTCTACGCCGACAAGCAGTGCCGCACCGACCCACTGAGCCTGAACACCCTGCTGGCCCGCAAAACCTACGACCTCGACGATTGGAGCCGCATTCTCGTGACGGTGAAGCACCAAACGGCGCCCTACTCAGAGCCCGGCTACACCCAAACCGTGGAAGTGGTGCTCAAGCGCCGCTACAAGTTCGACATCGACGTGAGCTTTCCGGCCGGCCTGCTCACGCGGCGGCAGGGCGAAAGCGGCTACGGCTCGTTCGGCGGCATTTCGCTGGCCACGCTGGCGCAGCTCAGCTTCTACAGCCCCGACAAAATCAACCGCCTGCGCCCCTATAAGATTGGCGCGGGCTTCGTGGCCCTCAACGCCTTCAACCTGAGCAACACCAGCAGCAACGACCGGGACTTGGGCATCGTGATTCTGGGCTCGGTGTACCCCACGCGGCGCGAGGCCAAGTTCACGTTTCCGCTGTATCTGGGCGGCGGGTATCTGCTGTCGGCCGGCAAGTGGTTTTATCTGCTAGGGCCGGGCATTGGAGTGCGGCTGTAAGGCCGAAGTAAATTATAGTTGCGGGTAATATTTGCTGGTTGAGGTGCTTTTAGCCTGTCAGTTGGCGGGTGGGGACTAACGGTTTCGGGCTTGACGAGTAAGGCGATTTTCGCCATAAATGCTGATGCGGAGGACCAAAGCTTGATTAAGCACAGATGTGTCTGCGGAGTACTAAACAGCTACTCTTGTCAAACCCGTGTTAGTTGCTGTAATTCTTTTTTCAGTTGTCAAAATATTTTCTGATTACGGCAGTCCTGTTTTCTCTTTCAGTCTTTGACATTGTCTTTATAAATTTTGTCATTGTATGTTCGTCTATTTTAAGTTGGCTCAACAATAGATTAACTTTCTGGGCTCCTATGTTTTCATTAATTTTAGCCGCCCATTTATAAAGTTTCTTCTTGATTTCGAATGTATCGTCAAGATCCAAGCAAACAAATTTTTGCTTATAAATGTCGAGCGGATAAGCGTCTTCTATTTGTTCCCATTTTATTAAATCTTGTTTCGTTGTTCTGTCCCAAATTCCGGTTTCGTTTATTATGATTTGAGGTCGTCTGTCAAATATTTGATAGAGTCCGACAGGAATACCAAGTCCAAAAAAGCAGATGCATAGCCAAGCCATTATATAGTCAGTTGAGCCGACTGGTTTTTCAATTATCGTCCAAATTCCAAATGCCACAAATGGAATTGTCAATGCAATTATTTTTAAACCTTTAAATGGCCTATTATAAAGTTTTATCTCTGTCATTACTTTGTTTGGTGCCGTCTGTTAACATAGCTACTATCATCCGTGTTGCTGCAGCTGTCACGGTAGCAAATTGCGGCAAGCATACCAAATTAGCACACTTGCCGCAACGACACACCGTTAAACTACATGAGCTACTTCAGCTGCATGTCGGCAATTATTGCCTGGATTTTCTCCTGCGCCAAACCCGTAGCCAAATCAAAATCCACCACTGATTTCAGGGGCTGCTTTACGCTGAAATAGAACTTGATTTTGGGTTCGGTGCCGCTGGGGCGGGCCGATATTTTGCTGCCGTCTTCGGTGATGAACTGGAGCACGTTGGAGCTTTCCAGGCCGGTTTCGGTGGACAGGCCGGTGCGCAGGTCGTGGATGCGGCCGGTTTTGTAGTCGCGGATTTCCACCACCTTCAGGCCGGCGATGGTCTGGGGCGGGTTGGCGCGGAGTTGGGCCATCATCTCCTGAATTTCTTCGGCGCCGCGCTGGCCTTTTTTGGTGAGGGAAATCAGGTCTTCCACGTAAAGGCCGTAGTGGGCGTACATCTGCACCATTTCCTGGTAGAGAGTGCGGCCCTGGTCTTTGGCCACGGCGGCCATTTCGGCAATCAGGGCGCAGGCCGATACCGCGTCTTTGTCGCGCACGAAGTCGCCGATGAGGAAGCCGTAGCTTTCCTCGCCGCCGCCGATGTAGGTTTCCTGGCCTTCGAGCTCGCGGATAATGCCGGCAATGTACTTGAAGCCGGTGAGCGTCTGGTAGCTCTTCACGTTGTGCTGGCGGGCAATGTCGCCGATGATTTCACTGGTCACGATGGTGTACACAATGAAGTCGCGGGGGGTGGTCTGGCCCGCGCGGTGGCGGGCACTCAGCAGGTAGTAGGTGAGCAGGGCGGCGGTTTGGTTGCCGTTGAGCAGCACCCATTCGCCCTTGTCGTTTTTCACGCCCACGCCCACGCGGTCGGCGTCGGGGTCGGTGGCCAGCACAATGTCGGCGTCCTGGGCCTGGGCCTGGTTGAGGGCCAACTGCATGGCGCTTTTCTCCTCGGGGTTGGGCGACTGCACGGTGGGGAAGTTGCCATCGGGCGTGGCCTGGGCCGCTACCACGCTCACGTTGGTGAAGCCGAACTCCCGCAGCAGCCCTGGCACCAGCGTGATGCCCGAGCCGTGAATGGGCGTGTACACAATCTTCAAATCGTGCTGGCGCTGGATGGCGGCCGGGTCGATGCTGAGCTGCTTGGCCCGGGCGAAATACAGGGCGTCAATGTTCTCCCCAACGCTAATTATTTTCGACCGGTCGGCTTCAAATTTTACTTCGCCAACGCTGGTGATTTTATTTACTTCGGCAATGATGTTGGCATCGTGCGGGGCCACTACCTGGGCACCGTCGTTCCAGTACACTTTGTAGCCGTTGTACTCCTTGGGGTTGTGCGAAGCCGTTATCACACAGCCACTTTGGCACTCCAGCTCCCGAATGGCAAACGACAATTCGGGCGTGGGACGCAGGCCGTCGAATAAATACACCACGATACCATTGGCGGAAAAAATACCGGCCGCAATCTGCGCAAATTCGGCGCTGTTGTTGCGGCTGTCGTGCGCAATGGCCACTTTGATTTCCTGGCCCGGAAAACTCTTTATTAAATAATTGCACAAGCCCTGCGTGGCCATGCCCAGCGTGTAGCGGTTCATGCGGTTGGAGCCCGGCCCCATGATGCCGCGCAGGCCGCCGGTGCCAAATTCGAGGCTGCGGTAGAAGGCGTCGGTGAGCTGGTCGTCCTGGCCGCTGGCCTGCATGTCGCGAATGGCGGCTTGGGTTTCGGCGTCGTACTCGGGCGTGAGCCAGGTGTTGATGGATTGCTGAATGGCGGGGGCGAGGGGCATAAGGCGGTGTTTTGGAGAGAAAGAAAGAACGGATGTAAAGGAAAGAGGTTGAGCGGAAAGTCAACCCACGCGCCGTAACGAGCGAGGAAAGAATAACGAAAGAACGTCATGCTGAGCGCAGCCGAAGCATCTCGCGTGCTGTAACTAATCCTTACGATTGAATTACTACCACACGCGAGATGCTTCGGCTGCGCTCAGCATGACGTTCTGGTTACGTGGCTAACTGAAGCGGATATTACAAATTGCCGCGCAACGCCTGCTCGCGCTCGATGCTTTCGAACAGGGCCTTGAAGTTGCCTTTGCCGAAGCTCTTGGCGCCTTTGCGCTGAATGATTTCGTAGAAAACGGTGGGCCGGTCTTCCACGGGCTTGGTGAAAATCTGGAGCAGGTAGCCTTCCTCGTCGCGGTCCACCAGCAGGTTCAGGTCCTTGAGGGACTGCAGGTCCTCGTCGATGGCGCCGATGCGCTCCAGCAGGTCGTCGTAGTAGGCGCCGGGCACGCTCAGGAACTCCACGCCACGGCGGCGCAGCTCGGTGACGGTGCTGCGGATATCGTTGGTGGCAATGGCGATGTGCTGCACGCCGGGCGAGTGGTAGTAGTCGAGGTATTCCTCAATCTGCGACTTCTTCTTGCCTTCGGCGGGCTCGTTGATAGGGAATTTCACGAAGCCGTTGCCGTTGGAAACCACCTTGCTCATCAGGGCCGAATACTCGGTGCTGATGTCGTCGTCATCGAATGTAATGAGCAGCTTGAAGCCCATCACGTCCTCGTAAAAGGTAATCCAGGTGTTCATTTCGCCCCAGCCCACGTTGCCCACGCAATGGTCGATGTGCAGCAGCCCCACGGGCGCGCCCTGCGGCACGAGGCTGGTTTTGGCCACGAAGCCGGGCATAAACGGGCCGGTGTAATTGTTGCGCTCCACAAAGGTGTGGATGCTTTCGCCGTAGGTGTAGATGCCGGCCATGGTTACCGAACCATGCTCATCTTCAATAGTATAGGGCTCGAAAGCCGAGCGGGCACCGCGCTTGGTGGTTTCCTCGTACGACTGGCGGGCATCGTCCACGAGCAGGGCCATCACCTTCACGCCGTCGCCGTGCTGGCGCACGTGCTCCGATATTTCGGAGTCGGGCAGGAGGGAAGTGGTGAGCACGATGCGGATTTTGCCCTGCTGCAGCACGTAGCTGGCGCGGTCGCGCAGGCCGGTTTCGGGGCCGGCGTAGGCCACCAGCTCGTAGCCGAAGGCCGCCTGGTAGTAGTAGGCCGACTGCTTGGCGTTGCCGACGTAGAATTCAACGAAGTCGGTGCCTTTGAGCGGGAGGAAGTCCTGGGCGGGCTGGGCCAGCACTTCGGGCGAGGTCATGGTATGCATGGAGGGAAGGGGAGAATGGGGGTGGGAGTGATGCGGTAAAATTACGGGTTCGGGACGAAAACAGGGGGTGCCGCCCAAAGTGCAAACCGGCAACGGCGCGTGTTTAGCAATTCATGCCCATTTTTGTGCCCAATCACCTGCCTTAGCGCCCATGAATACCGAAGAACTGAACCAAGCCCTTGTGGCCCTGATTGAAAAGAAGGCTGAGCTGCACACCCTTAAATACGACGACGCGCGCTACGACGACGTGGAAGAGGCCCTGCACGATTTGGAGGACGACTTCAACGACGAGTACGGCGAGTTCCTGGAAGCGGCCCTCGACAAGGTGCACACCGACCTCAAATCGGACACCGACGTGCTGCTGCCCACCGCCTACCTGCCCAGCACGCCCGGCTCCACGCCCTCGCCCAAAGAGGGCGTCTGGGTCGATTCGGAGAAGTACCCCGGTAAGGAAGCCCGCATCACCCTGATTCCAAGCCCCGTACGCATCATGCTCACCGTAGGCAAGCAGGTGCAGCAGGAGCTGTGGAAAGCATAAGCTGAGCGGCTTCGTAAGAGCACGAAACCAGCACGTCATGCTGAGCGGAGCCGAAGCATCTCGCGTGCAGTCACTAAATTCTATCGTTGGATTAGTGGTGGCACGCGAGATGCTTGGGCTCCGCTCAGCATGACGTTCTTTTTTTTGACTGATAGCAAACCACCATGCTCTACCGCATTGCCGAACCCGCCGACTGGCAGCAGGCCCAAACAACCGGCTTTTTCGCCAGCGCCGACCTGGCCGCTGAGGGCTTTATTCATTCTTCCGAGCAGCACCAAATTCTGGAAACAGCCAGCCGGTACTATGCCGGCCGGACCGATTTGATGCTGCTGGAATGGGATGAAGCCGCTTTGGTTGCGGCCAGCGTGCGCGTAGAGCGGGAATGGGTTGAGAGCCGGCAGCAGCACTTTGCGCACGTATTTGGGCCGGTGCCGCTGGCAGCGGTGCGCCGGATTTGGCCGTGTGCGCCCGATGCCAACGGCGCGTTTCAGCTTCCTTCCGACTTGAGTGGGGAAGTAGGAATACGGTAAAAAGCAGAGTTGTTTTTGATAACTGAAGCACCTCTTAAAGAACGTCATGCTGAGCGCCGTCGAAGTCTCTGTACCACGCCCCCTGTCATCCTGAGCGCAGCGAAGGACCTTCTCACGTTTGAGCAATTCGGTCATCGGTGATAAGGTCTTCGCTGCGCTCAGGATGACAAACGGCGTTGGGGAGGCGCTTAGATATGCTCAGCATGACGTTTTTTTTGCTTTTGATTATTTGGAGACAGCTATATCGAATAAATTACTGAGCGGCGATGCAACCCCAACTTGGGCGGCGGCATCTTCCGAAGGAAGCCTTTCTCCTGCCAATTGGTCTGTATGATGCTGCCTCCCTACCTCCGCCCGTGCTGCCTGCTGGCGCTCACTGCCCTGGCCACGGCCTGCGCCCCTACCTACGAACTGGCCCTGAAGCCCGCCCGGCCCACCGGCCTGTTTGCCAACGGCCACGAGCAGGCTCTTACCGTGGCCGACAGCGTGGAAGTGCGCCTCAGTTTTGTGTGCTACGAGCCCACGCGGGTGGTTTTCGAGGCCGAATATTTCAACCCCACGCGCCGTCCGCTCATCGTGGACCCTGCGGCGTTTCAGTACCAGGCCAGCCGCCTGCCGGCCCCTGCCGCCGCGCCCGACCAGCGCGCCAAGCGCCCCAAGCCGCTGCCCGGCGATGAGGTGACCGCCGCCGTGGCCGCCGCCAGCATGGCCCTGCCGCTGCCCCCGCTGCCGCCCCGCGAAGTGTCGGCATTTGACCCGGAGCCGGAGATAACCTCCCTGCGCGAACGCGCCGAGCGGGAAGCCGACAAAGCCGCCCGCATCGACTGGTTTGGGGTGGCCCTGAGCGTGGCCAGCATAGCTACCGACGTGGCCAGCATTGGCAAAAACGAAACCCGCTCCCAAGCCGAAAGCCGCACCGCCATTCGCGACGCGGCCGTGACCTACAGCGCCGTCTCCGCCGCCGCCAAAATCGGACACGCTGTAGCGGCTGAAGTTATGCAGCAGCGCGCCGCCAACCTGCAGGAATACGCCCTGCGCAAAGTAACCCTGCAGCCCGGCCACGAGGTGCGCGGCTACCTCTACTTCCCCCGTTACGATGCCGCCGACGCCCTGGTGGTACGCGCGCCGGTGGGCAGCACCATGGTACCGCTGGAGTTCGCGCAAAAGCGCACAAGGCGGTAGCACCAGAACGAAAAACTCCCCTCCTTTTTTAAGGAGGGGAGTTTTTGCGCAGCAAAAACGGGGGTGATGAAGTCGTTGAACGACACCCGAACAACCCAGCCGGCGCAAATAGCGCAGTCGCCTGTTCATCCATCGTTCAACGGCTCAACCACCCCCGTTCGCGCCTCTTCGGCGCTCACATCCCCTCCTTAAAAAGGGAGGGGAGTTTGACGTTCTGCTAGCCTAGTTCGGCTAGCTCCAGCCACCGTTCCTCCTTTTCGCCCAGTTCTTTTTCAACAGCTGCCAGGCGGGCACCCCAGGTGGCAAAGTCCTGCGGGCTGCCGGCACCGCCGTTCAGCTTGCTGGTGATGTCCTCTTTTTCGGTTTCCAGCGTCGCCATGGCTTTTTCGAGCTGCTCGTATTCCTTTTTCTCGGCGAAGGTGCGCGGCGCTTTTGGGGCGAAGCAGCTACTGCTGTGCTCACTGCCACGGGGGCAGCCAGCTTGGCGGCGGCGCGGGCGGCTTTGGCGGCTTTTTCTTCTTCGAGAATAGCGGCTTCGGCTTCGCGCTCTTCGAGGTACTCGCGGTAGTCGGTGTAGTTGCCGGGGAAGTTGAGGACGGCCCCGCCGGGCTCGAGCACGAAGAGGTGTTCGGCGAGGTGGTCGAGGAAGTACCGGTCGTGGCTCACGATGAGCAGGCAGCCGGTGAAGTGCAGCAGGAAGTCTTCCAGAATGTTGAGCGTGCCCAGGTCCAGGTCGTTGGTGGGCTCGTCAAGAATGAGGAAGTTGGGGTTTTTGATGAGCACGCGCAGCAATTGCAGGCGGCGCTTCTCGCCGCCGCTCAGCTTGTTTACCAGCGTGTATTGCTGGGCGGGCGGGAACAGGAACAGGTTGAGGAACTGGCTGGCGGTGAGCACGTCGCCGTTGGCCAGCTCCACCACTTCGGCCACTTCCTTCACGATGTCGATGACGCGCTGGGTGGGGTCGAATTCCAGCTCGGTCTGGGTGTAGTAGCCGAACACGGTGTTGGTGCCCACTTCCAGGGTGCCGCTGTCGGGCGCGAGCTTGCCGGTGAGCATGTTGAGCAGCGTGGATTTGCCCGCGCCGTTGGGGCCGACGAGACCAATCCGGTCCTTCTTTTTGAAGACGTAGCTGAAATCGTCGAGCACCACGTTGTCGCCGAATTTCTTGTTCAGGCTGTCGGCTTCGATGATTTTGCCGCCCTGGCGGGTGGTTTTCACGCTCAGCTCAATCTGCTGCTTGTTGAGGTTGGTGCTGGCCTTTTCCTTGGTGACGTAGAAGGCGTCGATGCGGGCTTTCTGCTTGGTGCCGCGGGCCTGAGGCATGCGGCGCATCCAGTCGAGCTCCTTTTTGAAGAGCTGGCGGGCCTTCTCCACTTCCACGGTTTCGCGCATTTCGCGGTCGGCCTTTTTCTCCACGAAATAGGCGTAGTTGCCCTGGTAGCGGTACATCTGGCCCTTGTCGAGCTCCACGATTTCATTGGCCACTTTGTCGAGGAAGTACCGGTCGTGGGTCACCATCAGCAGGGTGAGGCTGGGCGAGTTCAGGCGGTTTTCGAGCCACTCGATGGTGGCCAGGTCGAGGTGGTTGGTGGGCTCGTCGAGCAGCAGCACGTCGGGCTCTTCGATGAGGACGCGGGCCAGTGCCACGCGCTTGCGCTGCCCGCCCGAGAGCTGGCTCACGTTGCGTGTGAGCAGCTCGCCGAGGATGCCGAGCTTGCCCAGAATCTGCTGCACCTGGGCTTCGTAGTCCCAGGCGTTGAGGGCGTCCATGCGTTCGAGCACGCGCTGGAGGTCGTCGGACTTGTGGTCGGGGTCGTTCACCACGTGCTCGTACTCCTGGATGGCCTTGAGCGTGTCGTTCTGGCTGGCATAGAGGACTTCTTCCACGCTCAGGCTTTCGTCGAACACAGGGTTCTGGCCCAGGTAGGTGACGCGGATGCCCTTGCGGGAGCTCACCAAGCCGGTATCGGGGTTTTCGAGGCCGGCCAGCACACGCATGAGCGTGGTTTTGCCGGTGCCGTTGATGCCCACAAAAGCAATGCGCTGCCCTTGTTGCAGGCCGAAGTTGAGGTTTTGAAACAGCCAGCGGTCGGCGTAATTCTTCGAGATGTTCTCGGCGGATAACAGATTCATAGGCCGCAAAGGTACGGCCGAGGCGGGCGGGGTTGGTAGATGCCTCGCAGAAGCGCGACAGCCACTATTATTACAGTAGATAATTATTATCGACCTTTTAACGAATTGAATATGCCATCCAAGACCCCTGGACAACGTTTATCAGATGAGGCTATTCGTGCAATGCACCAAAAGGATTTTGACGTACTTGAATCATTGCTTACTCCCTATACAGTCGATTTGAAGGATGGAAGTGGTAGAGCGTTACTTTCTAAGATGGTCGTATTTGGGGATGCACACATGATTGAATGGATGCTCGCCAAACAACCTTCATTGGATATTTCAGACAATAATGGTTGGACCGCATTACACTTCGCCGCGCAATCCCATGATGTTGAGGTAGCCAAAAAGCTACTTCGTGCCGGGGCTACAGTTGATACCCAAGATTCTTATGGCAATACGCCATTGTGGCGAGCAACTTTTGAATCACGCGGTAGAGGTGAGATGATAAAATTCTTGCTTGCAAACGGGGCTAATGCCACTTTGAAAAACCATAGCGGCAGCAGTCCTTTAGAACTAGCCAATACAATTGCCAATTTTGATGTGAAGCAATTCTTCCCGGTGTAGTTACTCAGGGGCTTCTGGCTTCCTTGACTGGGAGCTTCTGTTGCCCCTTCAGCGGCCCCCGACACGGCCCGTCGCGGCGGGGGGGCGGAGAAAAGACCTGCATTCTATCAGGATTCCAACTTCCGGCTTACATCTGGCAACTCGCGTGGCTGATGCCACTGCTGGACGCAATTGAGGTACCATAAAGGCCGGGTATAGCTGCAATGGTAAACTGAAGTCCAATATGCCAGTGTGGGAACTATTCCCTGAAAAATTGGTATATATATAAGCTACTAGCATTCGGTCAGTAGCAGAACTTCTACAGGTGGCTCCGGGGTGGGAGCCTGTCTGGATGGTGACGGATAGCCGGTGTGCGCGGCCAAGCGTGGAACACCGGTGCTTTGCCGGACTCTTGGCGACGGTGACGGTTTTTCACCCGAGTGCTTTCGTTTTTTGCAATGACCACCTTGTGCGCCTTGTTCCTGTGGTGGGTGGTGCCCGCTTATGGTGCCCTGGCTTCGCCGCCGGGACGGATAGACAGCCTACGACTAAAATTGGAGACGGCCCCGGCCGATACGGCGCGCGTGATGCTGCTGGCCCAGCTGGCCTACGAACTCACCCAGACCGACCCGCTGGCCACCATCAGTTACGGCAAGCAGGCGCTGCAGCTTGCCCAGGAGCTGCGGTTTCGGCGGGGCGAGGGCTGGGCGCTGGTGAGGCTGGGGTCTGGGTTCCGGGAGGCCGGAAACTACCCGGCGGCGCTGCAAATAGGGCTGCAGGGGCTGCGGGTGGCCGAGGCCGAGCGCGACCCCAAATTGCTGGGCCGGTCCCTCAATGCGCTGGGCTACCTCTACTGGGAGCAGGGCAACAGCCGCCCCGCGCTGGCATATTTCTTCCGCGCCAAAGCCGTGGCCGAAAAAAGCAGCAACATCAAGCTGCTCACGCGGGTAATGGGCAACATCGGCAACGTGTACCAGCAGTTGCACCAGCTCGATTCGGCCCTGTACTACCTGCAGCGCGGCTACGTGCTGGACGTGCAGGAGCACGACCTGACCAGCGAGGTGGGCGATGCCGCCATGCTGGGCAACGTGCACGCCGCGCTGGGCAACCCCCGAGTGGCGCAGGCCTACTACCGCCGCAGCATCCGGCGGGCCCGTGGAGGGCACATCACCTTTGCCCTGTGCCGGGCCTACCTGGGCCAGGCCCGCGTGTACGAGCGGCAGGGCGGTACCCAGGCCGACTCGGCCCTGTATGTAGCCAAGCTGGCCCTGGCGGCCGGGCAACAGGGCCGGTACCCCAAGGGCATTCTGGAGGCCAGCCAGTTTTTGGCCGCGGCTTATGCGGCGCAGCGCGACACCGCCACGGCTTTCCGGTACCTCACCCTGGCCACTGCCACCCGGGAAAGCCTCTTTGGGCTGGCCAAGATGGCCCAGGTGCAGGCGTTGGGCCTGAGCGAACGGCTGCGCGAGGACGAGTTGGCCGACCAGCAGCGGCTGGCCGCTGCCCGGCGCCGCCAGGTGGCGCTGGTGGGGGCACTGCTGGCGGCCGTGCCCCTGCTGCTGCTGCTGTGGCGCAACAACCGCCTGAAGCAGCAAGCCAACCAGCAGCTGCACACCTGGAACACCCAGATTGCGGCCCAGCGCGACGCGCTGCGCACCGCCCTGGCCGACCTGAAAACGGCCCAGGAACAGCTGCTCCGGCACGAGAAAATGGCTTTTCTGGGTGAGCTCACCGCGGGCATTGCCCACGAGCTCCAAAACCCCCTCAACTTCGTCACCAATTTTGCCGGCGTCAACAGCGAGCTGACCGCTGAACTACACGCCGAGGTGGCCCGTCCGGAGCTGGACCGCGAGGCCCTGGTAGCCTTGGCGGCGGATGTGCAGCTCAACCAAGAAAAAATAAGGCAGCACGCCCAGCGGGCCTCCGCCATTGTGAAAACCATGCTGGAGCACTCGCGCAGCGGCCCCGCGCCGCGGCTGCCCACCAACCTCAATGCCCTGGTCCAAGAATCGTTGACGCTGGCCTACCAGAACATTTGCGGCACGGACCACGAGTTTAAGGCCACCCTGCACACAAACCTGGACCCCGACCTTGGTCCGGTGCCGGTGGTGGCCCAGGACCTGGAGCGGGTGCTGCTCAACCTGTGCGCCAATGCGCTGTATGCGGTGCACCAGCGCCAGCAGGACCTCCAGCAACTTGCCAGCCCCGCTTCCGCTGGCTACGAGCCCACCGTCACGGTGAGCACCCGCCGCTCGGCCTCGGGCCAGGGCGTAGAAATATGCGTGCGCGACAATGGGACGGGCATTCCCAAGAAAGTGCAGGCCAAAGTATTTCAGCCGTTTTTCACTACCAAGCCGCCGGGAGAAGGCACCGGGCTCGGCTTGTCGCTGAGCTATGGCATCATCACCCAGACGCACGGCGGCACCCTCACCCTGACGTCGAAGGAAGGCCGGTTCACGGAGCTGGTGGTGTATCTCCCCATCACCACCAACCAAGCCGGAGTCGCGCTTTTCCAGAGCATGCCAAACGGCGGGGTGACCCATTAAGAGTTTTTTCAACCAGTAAGTTGAGGCTGAAAAACAGAACGTCACGCGGGGCGCAGTCGAAGCATCTCGCGTGCTGTAACTAATCCAATTGATTGAGTTACTAATGCGGTAGAGATGCTTCGACTGCGCTCCGTATGACGTTCTTTTGGGCAATATTTATCTCCTCTACAGCCCGGCGCCTTTTGCCGTTTCAAAGCCCCAGTTCCGGCCCTTTTCCACGGCGGGAACGCCGGTGGAAAGCCACTCGGGGGCGGGGGCACCTTTGAGGTAGTGGTCGAAAAACTGCAGCTCGCGGATGGAAATGTCTTTGCGGTTTTCGCGCTTCACCAGGTTGTGGGCTTCGCCGTTGTATTGCAGCAGCCACACGGGCTTGCCCAGGCGGCGCAGGTCGGTAAACATTTCGATGCCCTGGTACCACGGCACGGCCCCGTCGGCGTCGTTCGACATGATGACCACGGGCGTCTGCACCTTAGGTAACTGGAACAGCGGCGAGTTGCGGATGTAGAGGTCGGGCTTTTCCCAGAGCGTGCCGCCGATGCGGCTCTGGGTGCGCTCGTACTGGAACTGCCGGCTCACGCCCGATTCCCAGCGGATGCCGCCGTAGGCCGAGGTCATGTTCACAACGGGCGCGCCGGCCCAGGCGGCGGCGTACATGTTGGTTTGGGTGATGAGGTAGGCTACCTGGTAGCCGCCCCAGCTCTGGCCCTGAATGCCGAGGCGGGCGCCATCAACCCAGCTGTTTTTCTTCAATTCTTCCACGCCCGAGTTGATGAACTCCACGGCCGAAGGGCCGGGCTCGCCAATGGTGTAGCTGATGTCGGGCGTGAACACGAGGTAGCCGTTGCTGGCAAACATGGCAATGTCGAGCCGCGAGGGCGTGGGCGCCGGGGCCGTGTACTTATACAGGCCGTCCGAGAGCTTTTCGTAGAAATACGACACCATGGGGTACTTTTTGGCGGGGTCGAAATTCTCGGGCTTGTAGAGCACGCCGGTGGCCTTGTAGCCCTTGGGCGTGGTCCAGTGCACCAGCTCGGCCGTGAACCAGTTGTAGTCCTGCTGCTGCGCGTTGATGGCGCTCAGCTTGGTTTCCTTGCCAAAGTCGCGGCTCACGTACACGTCGGGCGACATGCTCACGTTGGACTTGGTGTAGAGCAGCACGTCGGCATTTTTGGCCCGCAGCAGCTGCGAGTACCCAAACTTGCCCATGGTCAGGCGCTGCGGCGCTTTGGTGCTGGCAAGGGCCTTTTGGTAGTAGCCCCATTCCTTACTCGCCTCATTTTGAGCCAGCAGCAGCAGCTCGTCTTTGGGCTCGATAAACTTCTGTTTCTCGACCGGCATGCGGTAGCGGAAAATCAGCTTGTTGGCCCGGCCCAGGCCGTTGGTGAAGTTCACGGCGGCCCCGGTCTGGGGGTTCACTTTCCAGATATCGTAGCGGTCAAATAGCAGCACGGCGGCGTCGTCTTTGGTCCAGGCGGCCACGCCATAGGCCTCGGGCTCGGTGGGGGAGTCGTTCTCCTCATCGGTGAAAGACACGCCGGTTTTGCCGGTCAGGTTGGTGACTTTGCGGGTGGCCGCAGCGAAGGAGAACCACGCCTTGGCCGCGTCGTCGTACCACAGGGCGTAGTCGCCGTGGGGCGAGAGCTGGAAGCGGCTTTTGGCTGCCTTGGGGTTGATGGCAATGCGCTCGCCGGTGCGCGTCGAGACCAGGTAGGCCTGCTTGCGGGTGCCGCCTTCCCACTGCGCCGCTATGCGCTTGGCGGTATCGGTCACGGCCAGCACGTACTCGGCGTTGGTGTTCTCGGCCATGTACGAATCGCGCAGGTACTCGTCTTCCAGCTGCACAAATTTGTTGGCCTGCCGGGGGTAAATGACGGCCAGGTAGTTGCGCTGCAGGTCCTTCTTCAGGTTTTTGAGCTGCGTGGGCTGCAGGTAGTCGTCCTTGTAGTTCCAGACATCCAGCTTGGCGTGCTCAAATTCCACCAGCGTGGTGTCCTGCGGAATGGGGTCGGGCGCGGTGCCGAAAAACAGCTTCTCGCCGTTTTCGCTGAACACGATTTTGCCGAAGCCGCTCGGCGACCAGCCCGTTTTCAGGGCCTTGTCGCTGGGCCGCATGATGGTGGTGGCCGAGTCCTGCGTGAAGTCCGAATAGTACAGGCTGAAGGGCTTCAACAGGGCTTTTTCGGGCTGCTTCTCGGCCGTGAAAGCCAGCTGCCGGCCCGCATCGTCGAAGGCCAGGTTCTTGTAAGTGCCCTTGCCGGTACTCTGCTTTTTTACGTTGCCCGAAACCAGGTCGAACACGAATAAACCGGACGTTACATCTTTGCTTTTCTTAGGCGCCGCCACGGCGAAGGCCGTTTTGTTGCCCAGCTTGCTGAGCTGGTAATCCGTGACCGAAGCAAACTCGTGGGCCTTGCCCGTTTGCAGGCTGACGACGGTGAGCGTGGCGCCAGCTTTTTTGGCGTCGAGCAGGTCGTCGGTGAGCTTCTTGAGGGTGTCGGCCGGGGCTTTGGTCTTGTCGTCTTTCAGCAGCGGCTTCGTGGCCAGGAAGGCCAGCACTGAGGCTTTTTCAGCCAGCTGAAACGACTTCACGTTGGCGTATTTGGTGAGCTTGCCGGTTTCCAGGGCATAGATGCCCAGGGAGTCCTTGGGCATTTCCTCGGGCTTTTTCTTCTTGATTTTGGCCTGCCGCACGTCCTTGTACAGCGGCTTTATCTGGAAAACGGCGTATTTGGAATCGGCCGAAAATACGGCTGAGTCGCCGCGGCTGATTTGCTGCAGCGTGCGGTTGCCGGCCGTTTTTATGTAGAGTTTGGCGTCGCCCTGCTGGGGTTTCACCTGGTAGAGCACGTACTTCCCGTTGTTGCTGATTTTTTGGTTGGCAATGCTTTCCCATTTATCGTAAACCGAATGGTCGAGCGGTTTTTTGGGGCCCTGCTGCGCCACGGCGGGCAGTAGGCAAATGAGGCAGGCAAAGAGCAGTAGGAGCTTGTGCATATACGATGAGATTATTCCCAAATATACTCCTGCTATTCGATGAAACCTGTGCCTGCTCAATGGGATAAAGCTGCAGCGGGTTAAGCCGCACGTTGCCTCCAATAAAATAGGGCAGCGCTACTTCCCGGCGGCCACCTGCCGCAGGCGCTGCTTCAGTTGCTGCAGGTCCTGCTGCGAATAGTACTGACCGTCGGCCAGTACGCCCACAATGCGCTGGGTATTGGCAATATCGGTCAGCGGGTTGGCACTGAGCAGCACGACGTCGGCCAGCCGCCCGGCCTCCACGGAGCCAAAATCGGCCTGCCGGTTGAAAAACTTCGCCGGATTCAGGGTAGCGGTTTGCAGGGCTTCGAGGGGCGTGAAGCCAGCCGCCACGAAGCGCTGCAGTTCCAAGTGCAGGCTGGCCCCGGGAATCAGGTCGACGCCCGCCGGGGTGTCGGTGCCGGCCAGGAAGCCCACGTGCGCCGCGTGGAGCTTTCGCACCAGCTCCAGCTCGTGGGTCACGAAGCGGGCGCGCACCGGCAGCGGCTCGGTGTCCATGGTGCGGGCAATGTTGGTTTGGGCCCTGGGCCAGCGCTGCGCTACCCAGCTGTGCCCGGCGTAAACCAGGTCGGGGTCCTGGCGCCAGGCAATGGAATCGACCAGCCACTGGCCCCGCTCCCAGTACAGGGTGGGGCACTGCCACACCTGCGGGTACGCCGCCAGCCGCCGGATGATGGCGGCCTCGCGGACGGCATCATAGGTAGCCAGCAGCCGCCCGGGCGACTTTTCCTGGCCCGCCACGTAGGCGTCTTCAGCCGTGGAGCTGGCCTCGAAAATGCCAATCAGATGCTCGAACGAACGCTGCCCAGCCGCCAGGGCTTCGGAGGCCCGCACGGCATCGGGCACGTGGCCGTCCACCGCAAGCCCGGCTTTCTTCGCTTCGGCTGCGATGGCAAAATAGGCCTCGCGGGGAACCAGCGACTGCACTTTAATGAAATCGACGCCCCGCGCTTTGAGCCGGGCCACCGCTTGGCGGCCGTCCTCGGCGGTGGCAATGGCGATGGACGCTTTGTACGGCGATTTTGGCCCGTCCAGCATGGGGCCGCTCACCACCAGGCGCGGCCCCGGCCGCCGGTGCGCGGCTACATCGGCCCGGGCTTTCAGTATGGAGTCCAGCTCGCTGCCCATGTCGCGGATGCCCGTGACGCCGTTGGCCAGCAGCAGGGGCAGGATAAGGTCGGTGCCGGCGGCGGCTGTCCCGTCGAAGTAGACGTGGGTATGCATGTCCCACAGCCCCGGAATGAGGTACTGGCCAGTGGCATCCACCACCCGGCCGGTGCGCGGAGTGGCCCGGGCCGAAGGACTCACCCGGGCAATGCGCTTGCCGGCGATGACCACCGTCATGTCGGGCTGGATTTTGCCCGTGGCCACGTCCACCACATTGGCGTGAACAAGAGTCAATTGCTGGGCCCCCGCCGCGCCCGAAGCGAAAAGCAGGGCGATGCAAAGCCGGGTGGAAAGTCGGAAAAAAGCAGACATACAACAGGATATGGAAAACGGACAGGCACCAACGCAAGGCCTTCGACTGGTTCGAAGGTAGGACGTGTGATGGACAGAAAGCCGCGCCGCCCTGGCCGGAATCCCGGCAGTTGCGGGGCAGCCTGCTTTAGTTGCTTACCCCTCCGCCCGCAGCACCTCCAGCGGTGAGCGCCGCAGCACGTCGCGGCTGTTGAACAAGCCAATGCCGGCCGTGAGCGCCGTGACCAGCGCGGCCAGGCCCAGCAGCGGCAGCACCGCCGGCCCAAAGCCCACCTCAAACACCCAGATGGCCAGCGCCCAGGCGGCCAGCACGGCCAGCCCAATGCCTGCCAGCGAGGCCAGCAGCCCCAGCAGGCCGTACTCCACCAGCGTGATGCGCAGTATCTGCTGCCGGCTGGCACCCAGCGTGCGCAGCAGTACGCTCTCGCGTACTCGCTGGTACCGGCTGATAACCACCGAGCTGCTGAGCACCAGTAAGCCGGTTAGAATGCTGAAGCCGGCCATGAACCGCACCACAAAGGAGATTTTGCCCAGAATATCCTCCACCGTGCTCAAAATCAGCCCCAGGTCGATGGCCGACACGTTGGGGAACTGCTGCACCAGGTTTTGCTGCACCGTGGCCAGTGCGGCCGTGGTGCTGGTGCGCGTGAGCAGCACGTGGAACTGCGGCGCCTGCTCCAGCACGCCCGCCGGAAAAACTACCAGAAAGCTCGGCTCTACCCGGCTGCGGTCGAGCTCGCGCGTGCCGCCCACAATGGTACGGAGCGGCGCGCCCTGCACGTTGAAATCCAGCGTGTCGCCCAGCTTGAGCTTGGCCCGCTCCAGGTAGCCGGATTCTACTGATATAAGTGGCGTGCCATCGGGCCCGCGGGTGGGGGCGGTGCCTTGCAGGAGCTTTTCCGAGGCGTTCAGAGAGTCGCGGTAGGTTACACGGTATTCGCGGGAGAGCACCCAGGGCGGAATGCCAGTGGTTGTGTCTTTCTTGAGCGCGGTGGTGCTACGGCCGTTGATGGCCGTCAGGCGCATGGTCACGATGGGCACCTGCAGGAGCACCGGCAGCTGCTGGCTAGTGAGCAGGCTTTTCACCCCTGCCAATTGTTCCGACTGAATATCAAACAGCACCAGATTGGCCTGCGAGCCCTGCGAAGCCAGTTGCACGCGGCCCAGCAGCAGCGCCTGCGTCAGAAAAAGCGTGGCCAGCAGAAAGGTGCCCAGTCCCACAGAGGTTACCAAGGTAAGCGTCTGGTTCTGGGGGCGGTACAGGTTGGCCAGGCCCTGGCGCCACACGTAGCCCCAGCCCGCCGGGAAAAACCGCCGCACCAGCCACATCAGCAGGCGGCCCATGCCGGCCAGTGCGGCAAAAGCCACCAACAACCCCGCCCCAAAGCCCAGCGTGAGCTTCCAGCTGTGGGTCTGGTTGTAGGCAAAGCCCAAAATGAACAGCCCAATCACGCCCAGCACCACGCCCCGGATGGGGTCGGGGGCGCTGGTGTCGTCTTCAAAAGCCACCCGCAGCACCCGCAGCGGCGACACCCGCCGGATGCTGAGCAGCGGCAGCAGCGCAAACAGCACGGCCATGAGCAGCCCCGTGGCCAGCCCCATCAGCACGGCCGGCCACGACACACTCATGGTAATAGCCACCGGCAGAAAGTCACCCAGCACGCGGGGCAGCACGCTTTGCACGGCAGCCCCCAGGGCCGCACCCAGCACGGCCCCCACCAGCCCCAGCCCGGCGGTTTGAATAAGGTAGATGAGCAGCGCCTGCCGGCCGCTGGCGCCCAGGCAGCGCAGCACGGCCACGGCGGCCAGCTTTTCGCGCACGTACAGGTTCACGGCGCTGGCCACGCCCACGCAGCCCAGCAGCAGCGCCACAAAAGCCACCAAACTCAGGTAGCGGGTGAGGTCGGCGAAGGAGCGGCCCACTTGTTTCTGCCGTCCCGCCACGGTGTCGGCGTCGATATCAGCCTGGTCGAGTTGCACTTGCAGGGTTTTCACCACGGCGTCCACATCAGTACCCGGCGCAAATTGGTAGGAACGCCGGTATTGCACGCGGCTGCCCCGCTGCACCAGGCCCGTGCCCACCACCAGCGCCTGCGGGATAAACACCGTGGGCGCCACCGCCGAGGCGAAGCCCGACTGCCCCGGCGTTTTCAGCACCCGCCCAGTAATGGGCAGGATGATGCGGCCCACCTGCACGGAGTCGCCCACCTTGGCCCCAAACTGGGTCAGCAGCACGTCGTCAACCAACGCCCCCGGCGCGGTGCCCGCCCGGCCAAACTGCTGCGCCGCGCTCCGTGGCTCGGTTTCCCAGTCGCCATAAAAAAAGCCGCCGCTGCGGGCCCGCACCTGGGCCAGCCGCACGCCCCGCCCCGGCCGGAACTCCACCAGCGACGCAAACGCCACTTCCTGGACACGCGCCACCCCCAGGCCGCGCAACCGGGGCTCCAGGGTGCGGGCAAAGGGCTGATTGGCCGACAGCACCAAATCGGCACCCAGCAGCTCCCGCGCCTGGTCGTTGATGCTGCGGGCCAGGTTGTCGCCGAAGGAATTGATGCCCACCAGCGCCGCAATGCCCAGCACAATGCTGGCCATGAAGAGCAGGAGGCGGGCGCGGCTCCGGCGGCTGTCGCGCCAGGCCATGCGGAACAGCCAGCTCACGGCGGGCCGGGCGGCCGGCGGCGGGCTATGCATTGGGCTGAGCATGAGCGATATTGGCGTAA
This sequence comes from Hymenobacter glacialis, assembly GCF_001816165.1. Lineage (GTDB taxonomy): Bacteria > Bacteroidota > Bacteroidia > Cytophagales > Hymenobacteraceae > Hymenobacter > Hymenobacter glacialis. The sequence continues at coordinate 7,911 of NZ_MDZC01000055.1, read as the reverse complement.
TCGGCCAGCACGGCACCGCCGCGCAGGCGCAGGGTGCGCTGGGTGCGGGCCGCCAGGTCCAGGTCGTGCGTCACGAGCACCAGCGTGGTGCCGGCCTCGCGGTTCAGGTCGAACAACAGGCTGACGACCCGTTCGCTGGTATCGGGGTCGAGGTTGCCGGTGGGCTCGTCGGCAAAGAGCAGGGCCGGGCGGTTGGCAAAGGCCCGGGCCAGGCTCACGCGCTGCTGCTCGCCACCCGAAAGCTGGGCCGGGTAGTGCTGGGCGCGGTCGGCCAGGCCCACGCGGTCGAGCAGGGCCAGGGCAGTTTTGGCCGCGCCGCGTTGCCCGCGCAGCTCCAGCGGCACCAGCACGTTTTCGAGGGCCGTGAGGGTGGGCAGCAGCTGGAAATTCTGGAAAATGAAGCCCACGTGCTGGTTGCGCACGGCTGCCCGTTGGTCCTCGCTCAGGTTATCGAGCTGGATGCCGTTGAGCCAGACGCTGCCGGACGTGGCCCGGTCCAGGCCGGCGCACAGGCCCAGCAGCGTGGTTTTGCCCGAGCCCGAGGGCCCCACAATCGCGAAGGTGTCGGCCGGCTGCAGCTCGAAGCTCACGGCTTGCAGCACCGTGAGCTCGTGGCCCGCACTGGCGTAGGTTTTGGTAAGGTTATCGACGCGGAGAATGCTCATGCAAAAAGAATAAATCGGAGATGAATTGCCGCCCAACGGCGGGAGCAGCAGCCCAGGGGCCCAGCCAGCTGTTTAGCCAGCGGTTTTAATTAGCAGTAAAGACGTAACCGGTCTGGTCTCCGTTCGTTACCAACAGGCAAGACGCCAAAACCCTGGCGATGTTTTCTGCCTTTACCATTTCGGTCCCAATTCCTGCCCATGATTGTTGTTCGCTCCTGCGTTGCCGCTCTGCTTGCCCTGGCCCTGAGCGCCTGCAACTCCAATACCACTGCCGATGCCCCGGCGGCGGCGCCCGCGGCTGTCCCGGCCCGCACGCCTGCCACGCCACCCACGGCCGCCACCGGCAAGAAGCGCCTGCTGTTTTTCGGCAACAGCCTCACAGCCGGCTACGGCGTGGAGCCCGACCAGGCCTTTCCGGGGCTGATAGCCGAGAAAATAGATTCGCTCAATCTGAAATACGAAGTAATCAACGCCGGCCTGAGCGGCGAAACCACGGCCGGCGGTCGCAGCCGCGTGGGCTGGGTGCTGCGCCAGCCCGTGGACGTGTTTGTGCTGGAGCTGGGCGGCAACGACGGCCTGCGCGGCCTGCCGCTCACCGCCACGCGTAGCAACCTGCTGGCCATCATCGACACGGTGCGGCGCCGCAGCCCCGGCGCGCAAATCGTATTGGCCGGCATGCAGATTCCACCCAATCTGGGCGTGGCCTACGCCGCCGACTTTAAAGCCCTCTACCAGGAAATTGCTAAAGAAAGAGACCTGGTCCTGATTCCCTTTCTGCTGGAAGGCGTGGGCGGGGAGCGCCGCCTGAACCAGCCCGATGGCATCCACCCAACGCCCGCCGGGCACCGCATTGTGGCCCGCACGGTGTGGACCGTGCTGCAGCCGCTTATTTGAACCACAGATAAATCAGCTCAGATAACCCGTAATCCGTCCACGTCCACTTCGTCGCGCAGCAGCTCGAGGTTGCGGTAGGTGAGGGGGCGGCCCGAATCGGTGCTCAGGTCGGGGAGGGCAGAGCGGGCGGCGTCCAGGGTGAGCTGGGTGAGCTTGCGTTCGCCCAGGTAAATGGCTACGGGCCGGCCCTGCCGGTTGTCGTGCGCGGCCAGGACGTGGTCTATTTCGGCCAGAATGGTACTCATGGGAATGATGGTCCTGAAGGGATGCTAAATATAGGAGATTTATAAGAATTGGCCCGGTATGCGGGGAAAAGCCTCGCCATGCTGCGGTCGAGGTCGGGCCCCGGCCTACCTTTGCCGCATGACAACTGCAGCTGCTTTGCCCGCTGGTTTGCCCACGACCACGGCCCGCGATTCCCGGCCCATCGGCATGTTCGATTCCGGAATTGGGGGGCTTACCGTGGCCCGGGCCGTGGCCCGCCGCCTGCCGCACGAGCGGATTGTGTACTTCGGCGACACGGCCCACCTGCCGTACGGCGACAAAAGCGCCGCTGCCATTCAGGCTTATTCGGTGAAGATTTGCGACCTGCTGCTCCGCCAGCACTGCAAGCTCATCATGATAGCCTGCAACTCGGCCTCGGCCGCCGCTTATGAGCTGGTGCGCGAGTACGTGGGTTCTAAAGCGCGGGTGCTCAACGTTATCGACCCCATTGTGGCGCACCTGGGCCGGGCCTATGCCGGCCGCCGGGTGGGCCTCATCGGCACGAAGCAGACGGTGAACTCCAATGTGTACAAAAAGAAGGTAGACGAGCTCGACGCCGGCGTGGACCTACAGTCACTAGCCACGCCGCTGCTCGTGCCCATGATAGAGGAAGGCTTTTTCAGTAACTCCATCAGCGACGACATCATTGGCACCTACCTCAGTAACGCTGCCCTGGCCGACATCGACGCGCTGGTGCTGGCCTGCACCCACTACCCGCTCATCAAGGACCAGATTGCGCGCTACTACCGGGGGCAAGTGGATGTGCTGGATGCCTCCGATGTGGTAGCCGCCGATGCCGAAGCCTACCTGGCGGCGCAGGGCTTGCTGGCACCAGCCGCCGCCACTCCGCCGGCGCATCATTTCTACGTTTCGGACTTCACCCGCTCGTTTGAGGAAAGCACCCGCATCTTCTTTGAGCAGGAAGTGCACCTGGAGCACTACCCGCTCTGGGAATGAGCGGCAGCGGGCCCCACGCTCCAATGCCATGAGTCAGAATATTGCCAACCACGCATATATTTGGGAAGCGGAAGCTCAAAGCTCCTCTCATTCAATTATCATCATTCATTTTTCTCCTTTTCACTCATTTTAAGTATATGAAGCACTTCTTCACAACGCGGTTGCTCACTTGCCTGGCTGTGCTGCTCCTGCTATTGCCGCTGGGCAGCAGCGCGCAGGCGCTGACCCAGGCCGACTTTACCGGCCTCATCGTACCGCAGTTCATGGCCAGTGGCACTGCCACCCGCTTGCCGGTGCTCTTCCGGGCCACGGTGAGCAACCTGACCCCGTCTACCCTCTACCGGGGCTACGTGCTGGGCACCACCAACGCCACCACGGGCGGGGGCACGGTAGACTTTGGCGGCGCCACCAGTTCGGGGGCCGGCATCCCGGTGTTTATCAACGTGAGCACCACGAACGTCGTCACCTACTCGTCGGCCTCAACGGCCAGCTTGACCACGTCTGGAAGCTACATGACCTTCGTGACGGACGCGGCCGGCTCCTACACGGGCTGGTTTGCCTTCCTGAATTCGGGCAATGCGCGCTACACCGCCGGCAACCTGATATTTCCGGCAATTACCCTGGCCAAGGATTCTGCACCTACCGTGGTGGAGAAGCGCTTAGCGCTCAATCAGAGCATCACTACCCTGGACTTTGCCTCCACGGGCACGGGCATTCAGGGCGCTTCTAACGCCACCGCCGGCAATGCCGTTGCGCTCTTTGACAACGTGGCGGGCACCGGCCGGCCGCTTGCCGCAACGGTGGTAGAAAACATCGGCGTAACGTTCAGCTCTGTTGTTCCTTATTACTCAACCACTGCCGGTACCTGGAACACCCTTGTGCCCCGGGCCAATGCGGCGGGCGTACAGCGCGTGGTAGAGTATTCGGTGGCTACCGGCGCCGTGCTCAACTGCAACAGCGACGCCGACGGCGTGTGGCCATCCGGTGCAAACACCGTGAACCCCACGGGCGGCACTACCCCCGTTATGCTAACCGCCACCGACGCGCCCCTTAACGCGGGCTGCGCGGGACCGGCCTCGGCTACCGTTACGGCCACTCCCACTACTCTCACCGCCTTCACTACCGCCGTTGGCACGGCTTCGGCTACGCAAGCGGTAAGTGTAGGCGGCACTACCCTCACGGCGGGCGTAGTAGTTACGGCTCCGGCCGGCTACGAAGTGTCGCTGAGCGCGACTTCCGGCTTCGCCGCTTCCGTCACCGTACCGCAAACTACTGGTACTGCTGCCGCTACCCCCGTGTACGTGCGTCTGACCGGTGCCGCAATTGGAACCTACGCCGGCAACGTGACCGTGGCCAGCACCGGCGCAACCACCGTTAACGTGGCTGTAACCGGTACCGTAACTGCTGTCACGGTTCCTGCTCCCACCATCACCAGCTTCACGCCCGCCAGCGCCCAGGTTGGCGCTACCGTCACCATCACCGGCACCAATTTTACCAACGCTTCGGCAGTGACGCTGAACGGGGTTAGCATCACCGGCTTCACGGTGGTCAATGCCACCACCATCACCTTCGTGGTGCCGGCCGCAGCGGCCAGCGGCACCATTGCCGTAACCACGCCGGGTGGCACGGCCACCAGCACGGCTACCTTCACGGTGACGCCCGCGGCGGTTCCGCCCACTATTTCGGCCCTCACGCCCAGTTCGCAAGTTGCAGGCGGCCCCGATGTTGTTCTCACCATCGCCGGTACCGGCTTCACGCCCACTACCACGGTTAATTTTAACGGTGTGAACTACACCCAGACCAGCAGCACCGCTACTTCGTTGACTGTTACCATCCCGGCCAGTGCGCTGGCTACGGCTGGTAGTTTCCCCGTCACGGTGACCAACGCGGCCGGTACGTCGAGCGCCTTCACGTTCACGGTGAGCAAGCCCAGCACGGCGGGTGCTTTCGAGAACTTTGAAACCGGTACCAAAACCAGCTACGCGGCCGACGATGTGACGCTGAACAGCGGCGTGTGGAACTTCACTGATGCCTTGCTTGGTACGTCGTTTGCCGACAGGTTCAACGGCTTGAAATCGGCGCGCATTCGCGGCGGCGGATTCATCGCCATGAATTTTGATAAGCCTACTGGCGCGGGTGTTATCACCATCAACGCTGCGCTGTACGGCACCGATGCACCTGCTTCGTTCCTGCTCGAAATCTCAACAAATGGCGGTACGAGCTACACGACGGTGGCGGGCGCGCCCGCAGTTCTCACCACGACGCTGACGCCTTACACCTTCACGGTAAACCAGGCTGGAAACGTGCGCTTGCGCATTTCCAGCACCAACACCGTAGCGGGTTCCAACCCCCGCATCAGCATCGATGATATCTCCATTACCAACTTCACGGCCCCGGCGTTGGTGCCCACCATCACCAGCTTCACGCCCAGCACGGGCGGACCTGGCACGGCGGTTACCATCACGGGTACCAATTTCACGGGGGCTACGGCGGTGAAAATCGGCAGCTTTACCGTGACCAACTTTACCGTGGTATCGGCCACGAGCATCACGCTGGTTGTGCCAACCGGTACGGGCAGCGTGAGCGGCCTGCTCACCGTGACCACGCTCGGTGGCACGGCTACCAGCGCTGCTACCTTCAACCTAGTGTCGGCCACGCTGGCCGGCAACGCCCTGCCCGGCCTCACGGTATTCCCGAACCCCGCCACCGACCGCATCACCGTGGCGCTGCCCAAGGCCGGTGCGGCCACTGTAGCCATACGCGACCTGACCGGCCGCCTCGTACTGGCTCCTGCTGCCCTGGCTGCTAACCGCGAAGTACTCCTGCCCGCTGGCTTAGCCGCCGGTGTCTACCTGCTGGAAGTACAGCAGAATTCGGTTACGGCCATTCGTCGCATCCAGAAAAATTAGGGTGAAGCAGCCCGCCCGCCGAAAGACAGGCGGGCTGTTTATTCTGAAAACCTAAGGCCCCCGCTACGGCAGGGGCCTTTTTGTTTGGGGCTACGCGGCACGCAGCCTCAGCAAATGGCTTAGTCTCACCCGTACTGTCATGCTGAGCGCAGCGAAGCATCCACTCACCGCAGAACAAGCCATTCAGCTTTGCCTTCCTGCTATCCATGTAGCGGCGCCCGCGCGCGCCGAAGTACTACAGCTTTTCCTCCAACCACAAATACCCGGCAGCCAACAGAAAAAGCCCAAAGAACCAGGCCGCAGGCCACGGGACCCGCACGGTTTCCGGAGGCAGCGCAGTGGTGGCCCGCTCAACCGACGAGCGTACCCGGAGCGCCTGCTGGCGCTCCTGCCACTCCGGTCCCTGCCACGCAGAATCCGGAAAAACGTAGAAGCTGTGGGTGGTTTTGCCCGGGCCGCGCACCTGATGCCAGCCGGCCTCCGTAGCCCACAGCTGCGCGGTGCTCCACTCGGGCAGGCGCGGGTCCTGGCGCAGGGCCAGCCGCACCGATGGCCCACCAGCCATACGACCAACGATGGGTTGGACAGCGGGCAGCGCCCCGGCCAGTTGGAGCGTGAGCGGCTGGCGCGGCCGGGGCCACTGCGCTGCTACCCGCCAGGTAGCGGCCGCAGGGGCCGGAGGCGCCGCCGCCGTCAGCAGGCGGTTCCAAAAAGAAGCGTACACGGCCGTGTTGCCCTGCAAGCCCCACTGAAATGTTTCCGGCACTGCCGATACCACTACAAAGCCCAGGCCCGCCCGGCGGCTGGCCGCCGCCACCGCATTGTTGGGCCCCGTAATCAGCGCGTGCAGCAAGGGTGTGGCCCGAACTTGGGCGGGCAGGGCCGCCTTGGCTTCGGTAGGCGCTTCGGGCCACGTTAGGGCCTGCGACACGGCCTGCGCTGCGGCGCGGGGCAGCAGGACAAACGAAGTTCCGACGGGCACAGTGCGCGGGAGCGGAGCGGCATCGGCCACTACCACCAGGCCCAGGCGGCCCCCGCTGATGGCGGCCTGCAGAGCCTGGCTCTCGGGCCGTGCCAAACTGGCCAGGGTAGGAGCATCGGCCACCAGCACCGCAAAGCGCGCAAGCAATGCCGGCGTGAGGCGGCCCAGCGGCATGGCCGGCTGGTTGACAAAGTCAGTTTGCACCATTCCCCGGCTGACCGTGGTGCGCAGCGCTACCGGGTAGTGCGCTTCGGCCAGGTAGTTTTTCAGGAATTTGAATTCAAAAGAAGGAGTGGCCGTGAGCAGGAGCACGGCGGGTAGTTCGGGGGTAGTCACCTCCACCGGCAGCGGCTCGGTAGCGAGTACCTGGCCGGCCCGGCGCAGCAACAGGTGGTACTGCGTGCGCCCCGCGGCTTTGGGCAGGTAGCGCAACCGGAAAGCACCCCCGCCTTTGGGAAGCCGGGCCGAATCGCGAAGTGTCCCCGCTGCGCGCAGGTACACCCAAGCCGGCTCGCCAGCCGGCGGCAGGGTTACTTTCCCTTCCACGCCAAATGACTGTCCCAGCGCCACCTGCCGGTCCCACAAAGCTGTTTGGAAGCCTGCCGGAGACAGCCCTGGATGCGGCTGAATGGCAATGGTACCCAGCGCGCTCAACTGCGCGGCAGGCAGGCCCGTGCCCAGCACGTGCAGGCGCCGGAGGGGCGGCTGCTGTTCGCCCAGCGTGAGCAGGCTGCTCAGCGGCTGGGCTTTGGCGGGTATGGCACTGCTGCCGTAGTACCACTGTGGAGTGGCAGCTCCGAGCCGGCGCACGAGCTGCTGCAGGGTGTCGGGGTGGTAGCCGTCGGTGAGCAATATGGCTTCGGCCCGTGCTGCTGGTAATTCGCGCTCCGGCGGGAAGGCCATGAGCCACAGCGCCCCGGCAGCCACGCCGCCCGCCAGTACCCGCAGCCCGCGGTGCCGTTGGCGCGGGCGTTGCCAGGCCATTGCCATCAACCCCGCACCCAGCAGCAGGCAGCAGGCCAGCAAGACGTAAAAAACAGCAGGATGAGGTGCAAAAACAGACAAGATACTAGCGGCTTAACTCTTGGAAATAACGCTGTGCCAGCCGGGAGGGCGCCGGTGCGGCAACGGGCGCGGGGGCGGGCACGGCCAGCAAATCGGTGAGGGCGCGCTCCACGGGCGGGCGGCACTCGGCGCACGTGGGGCGGCCGGCGCGCACGTCGGCCACCAGCTCCCGCAG